>CAYFUH010000001.1:0-27930 GCA_964346355.1 uncultured Christensenella sp.
CAATGTATTACCATGTAACAGGTTCAATAGCCATAATAACAAATATCATACAGGAACAGAAGAATAAACCGCTTGTATCTATTCGTTAAATCAATCATATGGGATGAGCCTCAACAATATGAAGTAAACGTTTAACATTAGCGAGCGATCCATTCCGTTTCATAATGCAAGTTCGACAACAATGATCGAATTAAACTATCGGAAAGATGGGCAGCAAAAGCATAGAACGAATCCAACGAGCAGTGCCATCGTTTCAAGATGGAAAAGGTAATGAAGTCGGATCAGCGCAAAACGCCTTGCGCTTACGTCAATTTAAAGCAAAGATAGATTGATCAGCCATACAAATACTTGTCGCATTATCTTTAAAGTGCTTTTAAATGTTGAGGAAGGGCTCAATGTTATCTTTGTAAAAGGTCGAAAGGTATCAACAGGCAATTTTATCAATTTAAATAGAAGGGATTGAAGACAGACGCAACAAACAGGCTGTAAACAATTGGTTCATAGATAAGCACCATAAAATGAGGCTATGAGAACATCTTCTCAGCTTCTATTCAAAAACGCCCTATCTATTCGTAAAAGAAGGCTTTCGCGAATAGATAGGGTAGTTTTGCTATAATAAGCTGATGGTTACCTTGAAGACTCTGTTCAGCGGGTTTGGGCGCGGACAGCCCCCTTTATTCCCCCGCTTTAATCTCCCGGAGCGGATCTGTCTTCACGATTGGCTGCTGTTTCGGCTCAACCGGCATGCTGTCCGGGTTCATGGTTTGTTGATACTCTTTGATGGCTTCCTTTGCCAAAAAATCGCAGCGGTTGTTCTCCTCATGGTCCGCGTGCCCCGGCACCTTCTCATACCGGACCTGATGCTTGCGCATGGTCAGCAGCAAGAGACGCCATAGGTCCTGGTTTTCAACCGGCTTTTTGTCAGCAGTCTTCCACCCATTACGCTGCCAGTTGTCCACCCATTTTTTGTTAAAGGCGTCAACAACATAGCTGGAATCGGAAAACACGGTGACTTTGCAGCTTTGCTTCAGGGCACCAAGCCCGCTGATCACTGCAAACAGCTCCATCCGGTTGTTGGTGGTCTGCGGCATGGAGCCGCTGATTTCCTTGACGTGGTTCCCAAATTTCAGGATGGCTGCCCATCCCCCGGGCCCTGGGTTGCCGGAGCAAGCCCCATCGGTGTAAAGCTCTATTTCTTTCAACTGGTTCCCCATTAAATGCTTGGTTGTTTTCCGTTCATGATGGCCAGTGTATCCCGCGCAATCACAAGTTCTTCATTGGTGGGAATCACCAGCACCTTCACTTTGCTGTCCTCTGCGGAAATATCACACTCGGTGCCGCGGACGCAGTTTTTATCCGGGTCAAGAACCGCGCCCATAAAAGCAAGTCCATCAAGCACTTTTTCACGCAATTCCGGTGAGTTCTCGCCGATGCCGCCGGTGAAGACGATTACATCTGCACCGCCCATAATGGCAGCATAGGCACCCACATATTTTTTGATGCCGTGGATGAGCATATCAATCGCAACCTGCGCTTGCTCGTTCCCCTTATTTGCCGCCTCTTCCACATCGCGCATATCAGAAGAAATCCCGCTGATGCCCAGCAAGCCGGATTGTTTGTTGAGCATTTGCAGCATTTCGTCAGCGGTCAAACCATCGTTGTTCATGATAAACTGCAGCACGGCCGGGTCCACATTCCCACTGCGGGTGCCCATCAGCACCCCTTCCAGCGGGGTCAAGCCCATGCTTGTGTCCACACATTTGCCGCGCTGCACCGCGCTCATAGAGGAGCCGTTGCCCAAATGACAGGTGACGATATTCAAGTCCTCGATGTCCTTGCCCAAAAATTCGGCTGCGCGCTTGCTGATGTAGCGGTGGCTGGTACCATGGAAACCATAGCGGCGAATCTTGTGCTCTTTATAATACTTGTAGGGTACGCCATACAGGAAGGCCTTAGGCGGCATGGTCTGATGGAAGGAGGTGTCAAAGGCAGCCACCATGGGCACTGTGGGCATGACCATCTGACAAGCGCGGATGCCCATCAGGTTGGCGGGGTTATGTAAGGGGCCAAAGGGCACATTGGCTTCAATGGCCTTCATGCAATCATCGTCAATTTTTGTGGATTTGGTGAAATCCGCACCGCCATGCAGCACACGGTGTCCTATGGCGTCGATTTCCTCAATGGATTT
Source organism: uncultured Christensenella sp. (assembly GCA_964346355.1). Classification (GTDB taxonomy): domain Bacteria; phylum Bacillota; class Clostridia; order Christensenellales; family Aristaeellaceae; genus UBA6115. The sequence goes on from CAYFUH010000001.1 coordinate 2,189, forward strand.
CAGCGCGCCGTTTTCAGGGTCTGTCAACGCGCTGAGCATTTGTTTACTGGCTTCAACGTGGTCTGGCATGGGCATTTCAACCCTGTGCTTCTTTTCCCCCACCGTCTGCTTCAACCTGCTGCCGGGAATGCCAATCCGCTCAACCAGGCCTTTGGCCAGCATCTGCTCATTGTCCATATCAAACAATTGGTACTTGAGTGAGGATGATCCCGCGTTGACTACTAAAATCTTCATGCTGCTTCCCTCCATGTTTTCTGGCCTTATTATACTGTATTTCCCGCTATTTTTCAAAGAAAACTGGCTGATAAATCAGGATTCCAAGCAGGTGTTTGTATTGTGTACAAAAGAAAAAATGGACGCGTTGGCAAACCAATCACATCCATTCTTCCTGGCGGAGAGTTAGGGATTTGAACCCTAGATACGCTATCAACGTATACACGATTTCCAGTCGTGCGCCTTCGACCACTCAGCCAACTCTCCACAAAGGGCCGATTCGCAATATACCATATAAAGGTTGGCGCGTCAACGCAAACTTGACAGTTTTTCATGCATACATCATAATCAAAACGCTTGCGAAGCTTTTGTTTTCGCGGTAAAACGTGCAAGTATCAAGTGCCGCATAAGGCATTTTGTGACAATTAAGGAGATACCATGAAACCCCTTGTAGCGATTATCGGCCGGCCCAATGTCGGCAAATCCACATTTTTTAACGTCATCGCGGGCCAGCGCATTGCGATTGTGGAGGACATCCCCGGTGTAACCCGCGACCGCATCTATGCCGATACCCTGTGGAATGGGCGCGAATTTACCTTGATCGACACCGGCGGCATTGATACCGAGTCGGACGATGTCCTTCTTTCCCAGATGCGCTATCAAGCCCAGGTGGCCATTGAAACCGCGGATGTGGTCTGCTTCTTTACAGACGCGCGTCAGGGCATCACCCATCAGGATCAGGATATCGCGGATATCCTGCGCCGTTCCAACAAGCCGGTGCTGTTGGTGATGAACAAGCTGGATTATGAAGGCTTAAATGACGCGGTGTATGAGGGTTATTCCCTTGGCTTGGGTGAACCCATTGGCATTTCCAGCACCAACATGCTGGGCTTGGGAGACCTGCTGGATGAAATCGTGAAGCTGCTGCCGGAGGAAAAGGAAAGCGATCTGCCAGAAGGCGGAATCATCAACCTGGCCATTGTCGGGCGTCCCAATGTGGGCAAAAGCAGCCTGACCAACAAGTTGCTGGGCGAAGAGCGTGTCATGGTATCAGACATCCCCGGCACAACCCGGGACGCGATTGATACGCGCTTTGTCCATCCGGAAGACGGCAGCGTGTATAATATTATTGATACGGCTGGTATCCGCCGCAAGCGCAGCATTGAGGACCAAAGCCTGGAACGCTACAGCGTGCTGCGCAGCATCGCGGCCATCCGTCGCTGTGATGTCGCCATTTTGATGATTGATGCCAACGATGGCGTGACCGAGCAGGATATGCGCATCGCGGGCTTAATCCGTGATGAAGGCAAGGCCGCCATCATCGCGGTTAACAAGTGGGACGCGCTAAAAAAAGAGACCGGCACACTGGAGACCTACCAGATGGAGGTGCTGGACCGGCTGAAGTTCATCAGCTACGCGCCGGTATTGTTTATTTCTGCGCTGACGGGGCAGCGGGTACAGCAGGTGTGGGATATGGTCACGCTGGTGTACGCAGAGGCCGGCAAGCGCATTCCAACGGGTATATTAAATGAGCTGATTGGTGAAGCGCAAATGGCATTGCAGCCGCCGATGGAAGGCGGCAGGCGCCTGAAGATCTTTTACGCGACACAGCAGGGCACCTTCCCCCCCACCTTTATCCTCTTTGTGAACGACCCAACCTTGATGCATTTTTCCTACGAACGGTATTTGCACAACCAGATCCGTAAATCATTTCAATTTACTGGCACACCGCTTCGCATTTTCCTGCGTGAGCGCGGCCGGGAGGACAATGTATGACGAACGCCGTGTTCCTTTTAGTTGCCCTGGTTTCTTATTTGATTGGCAGCGTATCCTCCGGCATCATTATTTCCACCCTCAAGGGGCGTGATGTGCGCAACGAGGGCAGTAAGAGTTCAGGCGCCACCAATGTAACCCGGGTCTTGGGTTTGTCCTGTGGCATGCTCACCTTCCTTGGAGATTTTGCCAAAGCTGGCATCGCGGTGTTGATTGGCTGGCTCATCGCCAAAACACCTGGTGCGATGGCAGCCAGCGTGTTTTGCGTGATCGGGCATAATTGGCCGGTGTATTACAACTTCAAAGGCGGAAAAGGCATTGTATGCTCTGTGGCTGTGGTGATTCTGCTGTGTCCCTTAGAGGGCTTGCTGGCAGGCGCTGCCGCCATCTTTGTCATCTGGCGGACCCGGTTTGTATCCCTTGGCAGTTTAACCTTCCTTGTGGTCAGCACCATCACGCTGTTTATCACCAGAGGCGCTTTCCCCTATGGCTGGTGGGCAGTCATCCTGCTGGTGATGGGCTTATTCCAGCACCGCAGCAATATCTCCCGCCTCATTAGCGGCACAGAAAACAAATTCAGCCCAAAACGCAATGCGTCTTGAGGCGAATGAAGCAGTAAACAAGGTTTACTTCTGATTGCGAATATACGCAGCTAAGTCGATGTCAGATAGCGTGTCTGCCCGCAGATGCGCTTTTTGATTACCTGCCGCCGCGCCAACAGCCAGTACCATCATCCCGGCGTTCAGGCCAGATTCAACACCTGCGTCCGCGTCCTCCACCACCAGGCAAGCCGCTGGCTGCATATCCATCAGCTGCGCTGCTAACAGGAACACATCCGGCGCGGGCTTGCTGCGTTTGATTTGGTTACCATCCGCCACCGCGTCAAACAAATCCGCAATGCCCACTTGCCTGAGGATGGTTGGCGCATTCTTGCTGGAGGAGCCAATCGCAACTTTGATTCCCTGCTCCTTCAGCGCGTTTACGGTGTCAAGCGCGCCTGGCAGGAGCGCCGAGGGGTTTAACTGTTTGATCAGCGCGACATAATAGTTGTTCTTCCGGGTAGCCAGCGCGGTTTTTTCTTCATTTGTATAGGTTTTTTCCGCGCGTTCCAGGATGATTTCCAGGCTCTCCATCCGGCTTACACCGCGCAGGCGCTGGTTGATGTCCCTGTCAAAATAAATACCTTCCTCATCCGCCATTTGCTTCCAGGCTTCATAATGGCTGTTGTCGGTTGTGACCAAAACACCGTCTAAATCAAAAATGACTGCCTGTATCATCCCATCCTCCTATCCAAGCAATGAGAAAAAGTCCACCTGGTTGGTATCGTTCAGCCCGCTGAGCGCGCCGCACTCGCGGAGCAGCTCGATGTTTGATGTGCTTAGTTTCGCCTTGTTCTTCAAATCCTCAATGGAAATATACCCGTCCGCCCTGGTTTGCAAAATGCCTTGGGCTGCCGCCTCACCAAAGCCTGACAGCGAGGTAAAGGGACAGCGCAGCGCGCCGTCTTCAATCAGAAACTGGGTGGCGTCGCTCTTGTACAAATCAACAGGCAGCAGGTGATAACCGCGCAAGCCCATCTCGTGGATCAGCTCCAGCACGGTGATCTCATTCTCGTTTTTATCAGAGCGCTCGCGCTGCGGCGTATCGTACAACAATTGCAGATCACGCCTGATATACTCAACCGGTTTAATCATGCTCAGCGCGTTAAACCCTTTCCCGCGGATAGAGAAATAAGCCGCATAATATACCAGCGGATGATAAATTTTAAACCAGCCCACCCGAAGCGCCATGGTCACATAAGCAACAGCATGGCCTTTGGGGAACATGTAGGCAATCTTTTTACAGCTTTTGATGTACCAGTCCGGCACGTCATGGCTGCGCATGGCTGTTTCCATCTCGGGCGTTAAACCCCTGCCCTTGCGGACATTTTCCATGATGTCAAACGCCATCTTGCTGTCCAGGCCTTTTTCCATCAACTCAATCATGATGTCATCGCGTGTACAGATACACTCAGACAGTGTGGCGACATTCTCCAGCACCAGGTCCCTGGCGTTGCCAGCCCACACTTCTGTTCCGTGGGACAGGCCGGAGATACGGATCAGGTCCGCCATGGAATCTGGCTGCGTGTCCTCCAGAATCCCGCGCACAAAAGGTGTGCCAAATTCGGGAATGCCAAGGGTGCCTGTGCTCCAGCCCAGCGCTTCTGCTGTGAGGCCTAAGGCATCCGGCGTACGGAAGAGCGACAGCACCTTCTTGTCATCCAGCGGGATCTCCGTGTGGTGGATGCCCGATAATTCCTCCATCCGCTTGATCATCGTCGGATCATCATGGCCCAGCACGTCCACCTTGACCAGCACGTCATGCATGGAGCTGAAGTCATAATGCGTGGTGATGGTGTCCTTTTCCTGGTCGTTTGCTGGCCGCTGGATAGCGGTAAACTGGTTGATTTCATACTCCTTGGGCAAGACAACCATGCCGCCTGGGTGCTGTCCTGTGGTCCGTTTGACCCCAATACAGCCATATGCCAGGCGGGTCTTCTCAGCGTGTGACAACAACAGCTCCCGCTCTTCTGCGTACTTGAGCACATAGCCAAAGGCGGTCTTCTCTTGCAGCGTGCCAATTGTGCCCGCGCGGAAGACGTAGCCCTGCCCGAACAGTTCCTCTACATAGGCATGCGCTTTAGGCTGATACTCACTGCAGAAGTTAAGGTCAATATCGGGCACCTTATCTCCCTTGAAGCCTAAAAAGACTTCAAAGGGGATGTCAAAGCCGTCTTTTACCATCGCTTGCCCGCAACCCGGACACGCCTTATCCGGCAGGTCAAAGCCTGTCTTTCCCAGGCCATCCACGTCAAAATCCGCAATATGGCAGGCTTCACAGCGGTAGTGCGGCGGAAGGGGGTTGACTTCTGTGATGCCGCACATGGTGGCAACAAAGGAGGAGCCAACCGATCCGCGGCTGCCCACCATATACCCATCATCCTGGGATTGTTTAACCAGCTTTTGCGCAATGCTGTACAAGGTAGAATAGCCATAGCCGATGATGGCGTTTAACTCTTTATCCAGCCTGGCCCGCACCAACTGCGGCAGCGGATCACCATACCAGTCCCGTGCCCGTTGCTCACAAAACTTACGGATTTCATCCGGCGCTTCTTCCCATACGGGCGAGAAGGTGGTTTTGTTTTCAGGATGCGGTGGATAAATCGAAATATCCCCAATCATCGCGGCAATCTTGGCCGGGTTTTCAATGACAATCTCCCTCGCCTTGTCCTCCCCCAGCCAGGCGAATTCTGCCAGCATCTCATCCGTTGTCCTGAAATATAAGGGCGGCTGATCCTCACAGCCTTCCTTCTCCAGGGGCAGGCTGTTTTTGATGATGGTGCGGTAGACGGCGTCCTCCGGGTCCATAAAGTGGACATCCCCGGTCGCGACGACTGGCTTGCCTGTCATGTCTCCCAGCGCGATCATCTTTTCATTCATGGCGCGCAGGGTGTCCCGGTTGGTGATCTTGCCCAGGCGCACCAGCGGTTCATAGTTGCTTTCGGGCTGGATCTCAATAAAATCGTAAAACTCCGCAATTTGAGCCAACTCTGTCATGCTTTTGTTGTTCAGTACAGCCTGATACAGTTCGCCTTCAATGCAGGAACTGCCAAAGAGCAGCCCTTCACGGTACTTGATGAGCTTGTCCCTGGGGATAAGCGGTACCCTGAAAAAATGCTTCATATGGGACAGGGAAACCAGGCGGTTGATATTGGTCATCCCCTGCTGGGAGCAGACTAAAATGGTGATGTGGTGCTGGCTGTTGCGGTTATAGCCGGTTATCAATTCGTTAATGTCCCGCAGGCTGGCGGCGCCCTTTTGTTTCGCTTCATCCAGCATGATGGCCAGGCATTGGGCAGTGGCGGTCGCGTCGTGTACTGCGCGATGGGCGTTTTTAAGCACAACACCCAAATTTTTGCACAAACTGGCCAGGTTGTAGCGCTTTAAATCCGGATACAGCTTCTGGGCAAACGCCAGGGTATCAATCTGCGGCAAATCAAAATCAAGGTTCAGGCGCGCAAGTTCTGCGGACAGGAAAGCCATGTCAAAGCTGGCGTTGTGCGCGGCAAGCGGGCAGTCGCCAATAAAGGCCATCAGCTGCGGCAAGGCCTCTGCTGCCTTGGGCTGACCTTTTAACATATAGTCCTGAATCTTGGTAATCTGAATGACCTTGGCGCTCAGCGGCATTTCCGGATCAACCAGCATGGAGAAGGTATCAATGACCTGGCCGTTTTCCAGTTTCACCGCGCCGATTTCAATGATGCGGTCTGCGAAAGGATTCAAGCCTGTTGTTTCAAAGTCCAGCACAATGATAGGCCCCACTATGCTGGCATCTGTCGCGCCTTTGATGATGCCCACATCATCAATCATGGTGCCTTCCATCCCGGGGATCAGCTTGATTTTATGCTTTTTGGCTGCAGAGAAGGCTTCCGGGAAGGATTGAACGACCGCTTTGTCCGTAATCGCGATGGCTTTGTGGCCGAAGGCTGCCGCCTGCTTGATTAAATCCGCCGCGCCAACCAGGCCATCCATATAGCTCATGAAGGTATGCGCGTGCAGTTCAATGCGCTTGTCCTTCGCCTCATCCTTGCGTACAGGCAAGTCATGCGCGTTGATATCCCGTGCCATGATGGTCAATACGTTGTCGTAGGTATCAATCTGGCACATGCCGCGCACCCGCACACCTGCGCCGGGCACAATCCGGCTGACTGTTTCCTCCACCTTGCGCTTTTCTTCCTCTGGGTCAGTAACAATATCCTGGTTGTAACCATTGGCCCTGCCGCCCAAAAACACTTTGCACACGATGCTTTCCGTGTTGTCGCTGACAACAAAGATCAACAGTACAGCTTCGCTGCGCTGGATGTTGCGCCGTTCCACATTGATAATCTTGCCCTCAATCACCACCCGGCCTGAGGTTTCGGTCAATTCTTGAATCGGTGTTGCCTGCGCCGCGATGGCACTGCCCACAATCCGCTTGCTCTTCTTTTTCTCTTTAGGTGGAAGCGCCGGTTGCTGAATGACTGCCGGCGCCTCTTCCAGCAGGGCTTGCTCGCGCCTGCGCTCTTCCAACTGCTGCTGCACCCTGGTTTCATAATCATTGGCCAGGCGCATGTGGATGGGCGGCTCGATCAAAAACAGGTCATGAATCGCCCGGCTCAATTTCTGTTTGACTTCCTGCTTGTTCATGTATTCATAGGCAAAGGGGCTGGGTAACTCCAGTACAATGCCGGCCTCATCCGCCAGCCAGCGGATGTCCGTCATATGCGTGGTCATGGCAGGGTAGTGCTTGAGCAGGATGGGTTCAATGGTCTGTGTATAGTTCTCCGGATGCTGCAAAAAATCCTCCGCAAGCTGCGGGGACGCGACGCGCAATGCCATATTCAGCTGCGGAAATGCGCGTTTTAAATGCTTCCGGATAACCGCGAACTGTTTTTCACCAACCAGCACATCCGCCGTGAAATGCGCGATCGCACGCTTCTTGTTAGAATAATAATCAACGCCAACCAGATGCAGCTTTCCTTCCAGTTCAGGCAGCTGCTCATACACAGGTTTTAAAAAAGTTGATTCAGGCATGTCTTTGCTCATCTTCATTGTTTTCGCGTATGTGTTCTTCAATCATTTTTAACAATTCTGGGACGGGGTCCTCCGTAATTCGTTTGACAAATTGCCCTTTCCTGTACAGCGCGCTGCCGGTTTTGCCGCCGCAAAAGGCGATGTCAGCGCCCTTGGCCTCCCCGGGTCCGTTAACCACGCACCCCATGATGGCCACCTTGACGGGCGCGGTAATATGCTTGGTGTCTTCCACCACGCGCTGCGCAATGCCCTCTATATCCACCTCCGTCCGGCCGCAGGTAGGGCAGGAAATCAACTCCACTCCCCCGCGCAATCCGATGGCTTTGAGGATATTGATGGCAGCTTCCGGCTCATGCAGTGGGCTGCCAGTGAGGGATACGCGAATGGTATCCCCGATGCCGTCAAGCAGCAGCGCGCCAATGCCAATGGCGGACTTTAAGGTGCCCTGCCCCGGCAGGCCTGCCTCTGTCACGCCCAGGTGCAGTGGATAATCAAAGGTCTTGGCAGCCAGGCGATAGGTGTCCACCATTAAGCGTACATCACTTGCCTTCATGGACAGCACGATTTGATCAAAACCAGCTTTCTCCAGCAAGCGCACATGGGACATGGCGCTGTCCACCAGGCCCTGGGCTGTGACACCCCCGTCCCGCGCCAGGATGTCCTTTGGCACGGAGCCGGAGTTCACCCCAATACGAATGGGGATTTGATGGGCCTTCGCGCAGTCGGAAACCGCGCGCACCTCCTGCTCATTGCGCAGGTTGCCGGGATTGATGCGCAGTTTGTTGATGCCGTTTTCAATGGCTAAAAGCGCCAGTTTATAATCAAAATGAATGTCCGCGACCAGTGGGATTCTGGTGCCGTCTACCAACGGGCGCACCGCTTTCGCGCACGCCTGGTCATATACAGAAACGCGCACAATCTCGCATCCCAAAAGACCCAGCTGCTTGATTTGCTCCGCGGTCGCAGCAACATCACGGGTATCCGTGTTGGTCATGGATTGAACCGTCACCGGATGCCCGCCGCCGATGGTGAGTTTGCCCAGTTGAATTGCTCTTGTCGTCTTCATTTAAAACAACCTGACCACATCACGGAAGGTGATGAGAATCATCAAGGCGAAGAGGAAGATCATCCCCGCCGCGTGTACATAGCCTTCCTTGCTGATGGGCTTGCCGCGGACAGCCTCAATCAACAGGAAAACAATCCGGCTGCCGTCCAAACCGGGGATAATCAGCAGGTTCATCAGCCCCAGGTTGATGGAGATGACCACCATCAAATAAAGGTAGCCCTGCAGCTGGGTACGCTGGATTTCATCCACAATCATCTTGGTGATGCCAACCACGCCGGCTACTTCCCCCGCGCCTTCACCCCTTGTGATCAGGTTTTTGATGGCGCTTACAACCATGCTGCCCGCCCTGTAGGACATCTCCAGCGCGTTTTGCAGAATTTGCTGGAAACTGCCTGGCACCATCTTAAGCGGTTGCGCGATGGACATCATGATGCCAATCATATTCTTGTTTTCTGCCGGGTTAAACGCAGGGGTAATGGACAGCGTGATGTCCTGCATCTGACCATCCACCACCCTTTGAACGACGATTTCACGGGTTTGGCCGGATTCGCCCGCGTCCAGCAATTCAGTTAAATTGTCAGTGACAGGCTGGCCATCCAGGGACTTAATATAGTCATTTGGTAGGATGCCGGCTGCCTTTGCAGCGCCGCCCTCATTGACAGAATGAACCATGGTCACATGTGGGCCTTCCGGCACTGGGATACCGGATAAAGCAAACAACAGCACCGCGACGACAAAGGCCAATACAAGGTTCATGACCGGGCCCATGATGATGGTAAACAAGCGCTTGCCCACACTAAAATTGTTGAAGGCGCGCGGGTCATCCTTAAACTCGCCCGTGGTGTCGTCCTCCCCATAAAAGGCGCAATATCCACCCAGCGGAATCGCCCGCAGGTAAAACTCCGTCTCATGCTTTTTGCTGTGCCATTTCAAAATCTTAGGACCAAACCCGATGGCAAACTCGCGCACTGGGATTTTAGATAGGCGCGCAGCAAAAAAATGCCCGGCCTCGTGGACGGTAATCAGGACGCCAAACAGCAAAATCGCTGCGAAAACGTAGAATATTGTCATGGTTCCTCCGATTTATGTGTGGATGAGGGCCAGGGCGCGTGCCCTTGCCTGTTCGTCCGCGTGAAGCACCTCATCCAGCGTGTCCGCGCCGAGGTGGCCAATGCCTTGCAGCACCTGCTCCACCACCTTGGCGATGTCCATAAAGCCGATGATGCCTTTGGCGAAGGCATCCACCGCAACCTCGTTGGCGGCATTAAGCACGCAGCAGGCAGCCCCGCCCGCGCGCAGGCAGTCATAGGCGAGCTGGATGGCAGGAAAGCGGGAAAGGTCCGGCGCTTCAAAACTGAGCCCAGCCAATTGTTCCAGGCGAAGCGGTGTTGTGCCGTTTGTAATCCGGTCCGGGAACGCCATCGCAAAGGCGATGGGCGCGCGCATGTCCGGCACCCCCAGTTGCGCCAGCACCGCGCCATCCTGAAAACCAATCATGGAGTGAATGATGCTTTGCGGATGCACCAGCACCTCAATTTGATCGGGTGCAGCGTCAAACAGCCATTTGGCTTCAATCATCTCCAGCGCCTTGTTGAACATGGTCGCCGAATCAATGGTAATCTTCTGCCCCATGTCCCAATTGGGGTGCTTCAGCGCGTCAGCAAGCCTGGCGGATTGCATCCGCGCGTGCGTCCATGATCGAAACGGCCCGCCCGACGCGGTCAGAATGATGCGCTCATAGGGATTTCCCTGGGACGCCAACAACACCTGGTAAATGGCAGAGTGCTCGCTGTCAACCGGGATTAATACAGGATCATCCGTGGTTGATACGCAGGCGTCCATGACCAATTGGCCGCCGGCAACGAGAGCTTCCTTGTTGGCCAGCAGGACGCGTTTTCCAGTTGCTCTGGCTGCCAGAACGCTGTGCAGGCCAACCATTCCCACTACACTGACCAGAACGTCATCACAGGGCGCGGCGGTTGCGATGGTGCTTAATGCGCCTTCACCAAAGTACCAATCACAAAACTTGAGATCATCCGGGATAGGAACTTCACCCGCGGTTATGGCTGCCATCTTTGGCCGATGGCGGCGCACCTGCTCAAACAACATATCCGCCTGGCTATGCGCGCTGAGCGCACTTACCTCAAAGCGGTTGGGGTGCTGCTCAACGATATCTAAAGCCTGGGTCCCGATGGACCCGGTTGATCCTAAAATGGCAATACGGCGTTTTGCGGTCATTGATTATATCCAGGGCAGGGCTTGATAGAAATAGACCAGGGTGCCAGCGAATAAAATGCTGTCCAGCCTGTCCATCATGCCGCCATGGCCGGGAAAAATATGGCTGTAATCCTTGATGCCGCAGTGCCGTTTGACGAAGGAGGCAAACAGGTCCCCAATCTGCCCGGCGATGCCGCCCAATAAGCCCAATACCAGAAAATTGGTGATGGTGGGCACATTGACACCAGCCAGTTTGCCAATGAAATAAATCAAAACGGCAGCCAGCACGCTGCCGGCTAAGCCGCCAAGTGCACCTTCAACGGTTTTGTTGGGACTGATGGTTTTGTTCAGTTTCCGTTTTCCGTATTTGGAACCCACAAAAAAAGCCAGCGTATCTCCTAACACCGGGATAAAAAACGCGAGGGACAGCATCACCCGCTGCAGGCCAATTGGCTCAATCCGTGTCATGCCCAGCAAGCTCATCCCGGGAAGCGCAACCGCGAACAGCGGAATAATAGAGGTCGTGAGGTCCTCCAGCTTTGGTTCCTCCCGGAACATGATCCGGGTGATAATCAAAAAGATGATGGTGGCAACCAGGATAACAAGTAACAGCAAGCTTTCTACTTCTGTCAACAGCAAGAAGCCGGGAATGGCGATGATCAAAGCAAACCACGTTGGCCAGGCCAGCACCTCGTGCCCCGCGTTCTTCAGCGCGTTAAACATCTCTGCCAGCGCGATGCAGACGCAGGCAATCCACAGCAGTGAAAAGACCCAGCTGCCAAAATAAAGCGCCAAAAACAGCAGGATTAATAAGGTTGCGCCGGTCACAATGCGTAGTGTCATGTGCTTCTCCCCCCAAAACGGCGCTCACGTCGGGCAAAAGCCGACAGCGCGTCCTGATAGTCCGCAACGGTATAGTCTGGCCACAGTTTCTGTGGGAACAACATTTCCGCGTAGGCGGACTGATACAATAAAAAATTGCTCAAGCGCTGCTCGCCGCTGGTGCGGATTAACAGATCCACATCCGGTTGCCCGCTTGTGTACAGCCTGTCCGAGATGTCTTCCCAGCCAATGGCCTCTGATTGCAGATGACCTTCCCGTGCGTCTTGAACCAGGCTGTTGACCGCGCGCATCAGCTCATCGCGGGCGCCATAGTTTAGCGCGATGTTCAACTGTAACCCTGTATTGGCCTGCGTGCGGTCCATGGCCTGGCTCACGGCGTCCCGCGCGCTGGCTGTCAAGCCATCTATATCGCCCAGGATACGGATCTTCACCTTGTTTTCGTGCAGTTCATCTATTTCTGAATGAAAAAACTCTACGATCAGGCGCATGAGCGCTGCGACCTCTGGCTCTGGCCTGGACCAGTTTTCTGTGGAGAAGGCATAAAGGCTTAATACCTCAATGCCGATGTCGCTGCTGTAGCGGATGATGTCGCGCAGCGTTTCTACCCCTTTGCGGTGCCCCATCATGACGCTGAAGGCATGCTGTTTCGCCCAGCGGCCGTTGCCATCCATGATGATGGCGACATGCCTGGGCAATCCTGCGCTCGTCATTCCTGGGCCTCCGGATCGATGTCACGAAAATAGGAGCAAAGCAACTGATTATCCTGATATCGAACCACCCGCGCGGTTCGCTCATGCATATCGCGCAGTTGCTTATTGGGCATGGAAAACACGACATCAGGTCTGATGCCCTGCTGCTCCAATCGCCGCAGGGCTTCATCAAGTGTCAGGCCAATAACGGAATGCATGCTTAAACAGCCATGATTTCCTTTTCTTTTTCCTTGGCGATCTCGTCCACATCCTTGATGGCGGCATCGGTTACTTTTTGCAGTTCGTCCTCCGCCTTGTACTTGTCATCCTCGGAGATGTCAGAGTCCTTTTCCAACTGTTTGATTTGATCCATGGCGTCACGGCGGATGGACCGCACCGCGACCTTGGATTCCTCCGCGTTGCGCCAGACCAGCTTGGTCAATTCCTTGCGGCGTTCCTCGTTCAACTCCGGAATAACCAGGCGAATCAGCTTGCCATCATTGGCGGGGTTGAGGCCCAAGTCGCTCATTTGGATGGCCTTTTCCACCAGGGGAATCGCCTTGGTATCCCACAGGGCAACGGTCAGCATGCGGGGTTCCGGCGCGCTAATATTGGCCATTTGGTTCAGCGGTGTCTGTGTGCCGTAGTAATCCACCATGATGCGGTCCAGCAGCTTGGGGTTGGCGCGGCCGGCGCGCAGGGAAGCCATTTCCCGCCGCAAGACATCCTTTGTCTTTTCCATTTTATCTTTGGCTTCTTTAATCACAGGTTTATACATCCTGGTCCCCTCCTTTGAATTCATGATTGCTATTTATTGTACAGAGTTTTGAGCGCGATATCAACCTTCAAGCAGGCGTCAAAAGGAATTCCTTGTCGTTTTGCCTGTCCCGCTCTGCTGGGTATCACGCCTCAGTAAATATACCCTGCCCGGTGGTGTGGGCTCAGGTTTCTTCCGGGGGAAGCGTAAAATAATCCCGGTCAATGCCAATCACACATTGGTGACGCGGGTTGAGCGTGAGGGCGAACTCCCTGATGCGTTGCACCAGCGCTTCATCTTCCGTGAAGTTCTCCGGCACCACCACATCAAAAATCAGCTTTATGACGCGTTTGCCAGGCACAATCCGAAAATCATGCATCGTGAGCGGCGGGTGATGCTCTTCCAAAAACTGGGTGATGCTTTGTTTTACTTCCTGTCCCGGCGCGTCAATGGGCAGGACAGGATCCATATGAATGGTGATAGGCAGGTTGAGCGTGCGCATGACCTCCTGCTCGATGCTGTCCACCACATCATGGACCTCCAGCAGGCTGGTGGACGCGTCCACTTCCACATGGATGGAAGCCATCATGTTTTCCGGGCCGTAATCATGCAGCACAAAATCGTGCACACCCTTAATTTGCGGGTATTTGTTGATGATGGCCAGAATTTTGCTGCCCGTTTCCTTATCTGGTTTGCCGCCGACCAACAGGGTAATCGTATCCCGGATTAAGCTGATTCCACCCCACAGGATAAAGCAGGATACCAAAAGCCCCAGCCAGCCATCAGCCAAAATATCAAAGAAGTGCGACAAAAAGAGGCCAATCAGCACAGCGGAGGTGATTAAGACATCGTTGAAACTGTCCTGAGCGGCTGCGATTAAAGTGGACAGCTTATGCGCATTCCCCCGCTTTTTATAATAGACATACAAAAAAGCCTTCAATGGAACGCCCAGCGCTGTGAACGCAGCGATCCACCAGGTAAACAAAGGTTTTTCAGGCGTGATAATCGCTTGTATACTGGATTTGAACAGGTCAATCCCAACATACAATATGACCACTGCGATTGCCAGAGAGCCGATGTACTCAAAACGGCCATGGCCAAGCGGGTGATCCCGGTCTTCCGGCTTACGCGCGATGTGCATGCTCAGCCATGAAATGAGGACAGAGCCGGTGTCTGACAAATTGTTTAAGCCATCTGCGAGGATCGAAACTGAACCCGAAACGCTGCCCGCGACAATTTTGCTGGCGGCCAAGAACCCGTTGACGACCAGCCCGATTAAAGACGCGCGCAGACCAATCCGCGCGCGTTCTTCCTGTTGTTTTTGTACTCTGGTTTCAGCCATCATTCAGGGCAATTGCTCAATACACTTGGTGGGGCATACCTGGACACATGCGCCGCACAGGGTGCACTTTTCAGGGTCAATCAGTGCCAGGAAATTGTTGACGTGGATGGCGTCGTACTCGCAGGCCTTTTCACAGCGCTTGCAGCCGATGCAAGCCTTGTCGCATGTTTCCCGCGCCTCGCGCGGGGCGGCCAGGCTTTGGCAGCGCACGGTGACACGTGCCTTTTTGGGCAGCAGTTTGATGACGCTGCGCGGGCATTCTTTCACACACATGCCGCAGGCTGTGCATTTTTCCTCATCAATGACGACGATGCCGTTTTCAATCTTCATAGCGTCAAAGCGACACACACGCACACAGTCCCCCAGGCCGACACATCCCCATTGGCACATGGTCGGGCCGCCGGCTAAGCCAACCGCGGTATGGCAGGTTTCAGGACCATTGTAGTCGTAGCGCGGCTTGACCACGCCGGTCTCACCCTGACACAGGACACGTGCCACCACGGGTTCGGTCACTTCGGCTGTCTGGCCCATAATCTCAGCCAACAAATCCAGCGTCTTCTGGCCGCCGGGCGTGCACAGGTCGATGGTTGTTTCACCGTTGACAACCGCAAGCGCATAGGCGTCGCAGCCGGGGTATCCGCAGGCACCGCAATTGGCGCCGGCCATCGCGTCCCTTGCCAGGGTAAAGCGCTCATCCACCGGCACGGCGAATTTTTTGGAGGCAAAGGTCAAAATAAGCCCGAAGAGGACGCCCAGGCCGCCCATGACACCGGCAGCATAGAGAATCGCGTTTAATTCCATTGGTTCATCCCCTCCTTACATTTTGCCCAGGCCGGCAAAGCCCAGGAAGGCCACGGACATCAAGCCCGCAACAACCAGGCTGATCGGAAAGCCCTTGAAGGCCTTTGGGATATTGGAAGATTCCAGCCGCTCGCGCACGCCGGCCATCAGCACAATGGCCAGCATAAAGCCCATTGCGCCAAACACGCCGTTCATTACGGACCAGAACAGGTTGTAGCTGTTGTCGATGTTAAGGATGGTAGCGCCCAGCACCGCGCAGTTGGTGGTGATCAGCGGCAGGTAGATGCCCAGCGCGTTGTACAGGGAGGGCATGGATTTCTTCATGAACATCTCCACAAACTGCACCAGGGAGGCAATGACCAGAATGAATGAAATGGTAATCAGGTAGGCCAACTGCAGCGGAATCAACACATAATGATACACAAAGTAGGTAAACAGGGAGGCTAGCGCCATCACGAAGGTGACCGCGATGCCCATGCCAGCGGCGGTTTCAACCTTGCTGGACACACCCAAAAAGGGACAGCAGCCCAGGTACCGGGAGAAAATGAAGTTATTGGTCAATACACAATTGACCATGAACAGCAGGAAATTGGTTAAGGTCAATTCCATTATACTTCCGCTCCTTTCCTGGCGTTAATGCGGTTGGTGACAGCGTTTACCAAACCCAGCACAAGGCCCAGCACAAGGAAGCCGCCCGGGGCCATGACGGCCAGCAGCATCGGCTCAAAGGAGGCACCAAACAGGGCTGTGCCGAAAATGGTGCCGCTGCCCAGGAGCTCTCGGATGCCGCCGATGATAATCAGCGCGATGGTAAAGCCCATCCCCATGCCCAGGCCATCAGCCGCGGAGAGCATCAAGGAGTTGCGGCTGGCAAATGCCTCCGCGCGTGCCAGGATGATGCAGTTGACCACGATTAACGGGATAAACAAGCCCAAGGCATCATACAGCGCCGGCACAAAGGCCTGCATCATCAGCTGGACAATGGTCACAAAGGTGGAGATGACCACGATAAAGGCCGGGATACGCACCTTATCCGGGATAAAGTTGCGAAGCAGGCTGATGACGATATTGCTGCCCAGCAAAACAAAACTGGCAGCCAGGCCCATGCCAAGCCCGTTTGTTGCGCTGGTGGTCGCGGCCAGGGTTGGACAGATGCCCAGCACCAGGCGGAAAATGGGGTTTTCGTTAATGATGCCATTGACGAAAACGCCGCGCATAGTCAATTTTTTCTCATGCATGTTTCTTCACCATCCCATATACACGTCGGCTGGTCCAGCGGTCAATGAGCGGGGTTAAAATGTTCATCAGCAAGATGGCGTAGGTCACGCCCTCCGGGTAAGCCTTGGTCATGCGGATAACACCCACCAGAATGCCGCAGCCAATCGCGAAGATTACCTGCCCCACCTTCAGCATGGGGTTTGTGACGTAGTCTGTCGCCATAAACACGGCGCCAAAGAGCAGGCCGCCGGACAGGACCGCGCGCAGCGGATCTCCGCCCATGATCCAGGTCATCACAGCGACCGTGCCCACAAACAGCACCGGGATGTGCCAGCGGATGGTGCCCACAAACAGCATGTACAAGAAACCGATGAGGATGGCGATCTTGCACACTTCGCCTATGGTGCCGGGGATGTTGCCCATCAGCAGGTCATACAGTTGATAGCCGCCCGGGCGGATCAAAGGTGTGGCGGCGGAGATTACATCCGTACCGGCTGGCACGACTTCCGTCACACCCAGCACACGGGCAGGCATGTAATACACGCTCATCCGGGCTGGCCAGGAAGCAAGCAGCACGCCGCGCGCCAAAAGCGCCGGGTTCATAAAGTTCTGGCCGATGCCGCCAAACAGCTCCTTGACCAGTAATATGGCGATCGCGCTGCCGATAGCCGGCATCCACAGCGGTGCTTCCGCCGGCAAATTCAAGCCCAGGATGAGTCCGGTTACGACGGCGGACAAATCCATCACGCGCACGGGCCGCTTGGTGAGTTTTTGGAACAGGTATTCACACAGCACAGCGGAGACAACCGCCACAGCCAGCACCCAGGCAGCCTTTGTGCCAAACAGGTAAATGCCAGCGGCAGTCGTGGGCACCAGCGCAATGAGCACATCCAGCATCAATGTCTGGGTGCTCTCCCGGTTTAACAAATGGGGCCCGGTGGAAAGACGCAGTTTCATTCCTTTACACCCTCCTCGCAGTAATTTTTTCTTTTGCTTCCTTGAATGTGGCGCACAGTTCAATCTTGGCCGGGCACACATAGGAGCAGGAGCCGCACACGGTGCAATCCATCACATTGTGTTTCTTCATGCCGGCCAGGTCGCCCAAGTCGTTGAGCGCATTCAAGAACTGTGGGTTTAGCCGGGACGGGCAGGCTTCCACGCAGCGTCCGCAGCGGATGCAGGGTGTGGGCTGCTTCTTCACGGCGTCCTTATGGTTTAAGACGACGATGCCGTTGTTGGCCTTGGTCAGGCTGACATCAGTGCCCGGGATGCACAGGCCGGTCATGCTGCCGCCGGCGAAAATCTTGCCCGGATCCTCAGAAAAACCGCCTGCTTCATCAATGGCATCCTGGAAGCTGGTGCCGATGCGCACGCGCAGGTTGCTGGGTGTGTTGACACAGCCCGTGACGGTCGTCACACGGCTGATGAGCGGTTTACCGTTTATGACCGCGTCCGCAATGGCAGCAGCCGTGCCTACGTTGAACACAACCACCTGCGCGTCAATGGGCAGTGCCCCTGAGGGAACCTGCCGTTTGGTGACCGCATCGATCAATTGTTTTTCACCGCCCTGCGGATACTTGGTCTTCAGCACCGCCACACGGATGCCGTCCAGGCCGCTGATCGCTTCCTGCATGACCTTGATGGCATCTTTTTTGTTGTCCTCAATGGCGATGACGCCGGTTGACACCTTCATCGCGCGCATGATGAGGCGCAGGCCGTCCACAATGCGCTGCGGTTCTTCCAGCATCAGGCGGTGGTCCGCG
Organism: uncultured Christensenella sp.; assembly: GCA_964346355.1. Taxonomy (GTDB): domain Bacteria; phylum Bacillota; class Clostridia; order Christensenellales; family Aristaeellaceae; genus UBA6115. Next base: position 20,483 of record CAYFUH010000001.1, read on the forward strand.
GTGAGGAAGGTCTCACACTCTGCGCCGTTTAAGATGATGGTGTCCACGGACTTGCCCTCCGGAATCATCATTTTGATGTGGGAGGGGAAGCACGCGCCACCCATGCCGCAGATGCCGGCGTCCTTCACCTGCTGAACAATCTTATCAGCCGGGGCGTTGTCAACAGTTCCCAGAGGAGACAAGGCCACCCATTCGTCCTTACCGTCACTTAAAATCTCAATGCAGGTACTGGCGGTTTTGCCCAGCATCTGCCTAGGTCCAACCGAGATCACCTCGCCGGATACGCTGGCGTGCACCGGGATGCCGATGCCGCCAACCGGTGTCGCGATAACCTGGCCCAACTTGACCAGATCGCCCTTCTTCACGCAGGGTGCGCTTGGCGCACCAATGTGCATATCAACGGGAATACAGACGCGCTCCGGAACAAAGTCGCGGATTGGCTGTGAATGGGTTTTCCCTTTGCCCTCATGCAGTTCCCTCAGCGGATGGATGCCGCCTTTGAAACTCAATTTCATGCTCTTATGCCTGCCTTTCTATACTTCAACCTGATTACGGCTTGTTCTCAAACGCTTCGTTGATGGCGTCAATAATTGCCTGCATGGTGACGGTCGCGCTGGTCGCTGTATCCACATCGCGCAGGTTGTCCACATTGTTGCTGGCGGCTTTGTCCTCACTCCCGCGGATGATGAGCGGCGGCTGTTTTCCCTCAAACTGTTGCCTGAAGGCATCCTCAAGCGCCTTTGCGCCATAGCCCGCGGTCTCCATAAAGCCGTCCTGAACAATATCAATCTTGGCAATCGCGCCGTTTTGCGTGAAGCTTACCTTCACGGTGATCGGCCCCATGAAGCCCTGCTTGGTAACGGTGATCTCATCCCCGGTTACAACGATTTCCTGCTTGGGGAACTGCTGCTCATGCAGCTCGTTGATAGCGTCCAGCACCGCGTTGGTGGTGATGGTCGCGCCGGCAATGGCGTCAACGGTGGCGTCTGTCTTCTCTTCATCCGCCTTCAGGATATGCAGGGGCGGCAGCTTGCCGATAAACTGGTCCTTAAACTCCGCTTCCAGCGCAGCCAGGCCATATCCCTTGGTTTCCTTAAACTGGTCATCGCCAATGTGCAGGAAGTTAATCTTGCCGTTTTCATCAAAGGTGACCGCAACGGCAACGGGGCCGGCAAAGCCATCCTTGGCAGCTTTGAGCGCGCCCTCTGGAACTGCCACAGGCTCAGGCGTTGCGGTTGCTTCCACAGTCGGCTTAGCTGTTGCGGCAGCTGATTCGCTGATGACGTTCTTGTCCTCATAGGCTTTATTGACGGCTTCAATCACTGCCTTATTGGTGATGGTCGCACCGGAGATACCATCAATATCTTCCAGTTTGACAGGCAGTGTCTTGCCCACAAACTGCTGGGCAAAGGAGGGCTCAAGCGCCGCGGCGCCATAGCCTTCTGTCTCGTTAAAGCTGTCATCGCCAATGACTAGCGCGGTGATGGTGCCGTCATCCTTGACGGTAACCTGAACAGCAATGGGGTTGTCCTTGCCGGCAAAGCCAACCGCGCTCCCGGCATAGGTGACGCCTTCAGGTGCTAAGCCCGCAACCTCGTTCTTTGTTTCAAAAGCAGTGTTGATGGCCTCAATAACCGCCTTATTCGTGACGGTTGCGCCGGAGATGCCATCGATATCTTCCAACTTGATGGGCAGGGACTTGCCCGCAAACTGCGCGGCAAAATCTGCCTCAAGGGCAGCGGCGCCGTAGCCGTCTGTCTCGTTGAAGCGCTCATCCCCCACCTTCAGCGCGCTGATGGTGCCATCATCCTTGACGGTGACAACCACCGCGATGGGGTGATCTGCGCCCGCAAAACCAACCGCTTCACCGCCGTAGGACACGCCTTCTGCAATCATGACCGGTTTGTCCGCGTCTGGATTGAGGTAGGCTTTGACCTGCTTGGCCACATTATTGACCGCGCCCAGCACTGCGTTGCTGGTGATGGTGGCTGCCGTGATGGCATCCACCGCGTTATCCTGCGTAGCGTCACCCAGCCGCACCGGGCTTTTTTTGCCGGTGAACTGCGCGGTGAAATCCGCATCCTTCGCTTTGGCGCCCAGGCCGGGTGTCTCAGCAAACGCGCTGCCGCCGACATTGATCCCCGTGATGGTGCCATCCATTGTTACGCCGGTGATGACCTCGATCGGGCCGCCGTAACCCTTGGCTTCCATCTTGCCGACATAGCCCAGCACTTCATCACCCTTTTTGGCGACAAACAGCGTCTTGCCGTCCTCAAGCGTCAATTCTTCAAAGGTGTCGGCCTCCGGCATGACATCCTTTTTGGCCTGTTCCTCCGCGGCGATTCCCTGCAGGCGGATGGGTTCCTTGGTCACCCCATAGGTGAGCGCCAGACCCAGCCCGGCTACGATGGTAATCGCGCCCAGGACAATCCATGCGTAAATGCGGTTCTTCATTCAGTCAAACCTCCGTTATACCTTCCCGGCTCATCTATGATATAAAGCCGTTGCTTCATCGTGTTCTCAAGGGGGCGGCCCAGCATTTCCTCTGCCAGCGCATAATCCCTGTCTGTGATCGCCTTGCGGATGGCAGAGCTTGAAATGACCTGTCCTGATGACGTTTTCACCGGTGAAATCAACGAAAATCCGATGCCTGCCCCTTCGCACAGCGTCTTGAGTTTGCCTGTGTCGGTGTCGCCTTTAAACCCAAAGCGGTGGTCAAACCCTGCTACGATGTGCCTTGCGTTCAGCTTGCCCAGGAGCACCTGCTTAAAAAAATCAAGCCCGCTTTTGTGCTGCATGGTCTCATCAAACCGGCTGATGGCGATGTCGTTGATGCCATAGCGCGCAATCAGTTCCAATCGCTCATTTGTGGTGGTGAGTTCCAGCAATTGAAGATCGGGCGCGATGACACGCATGGGCAGCGGCTCATAGGTGTGAACGACAGGCAGAAGGTGCTTTTCCTTCGCGATCTTCAGGCATTCCTTGATCAGCTGTTGATGTCCCAGATGAACCCCGTCAAACACACCAAGGCAAATCACTGATGGCATAACGGCGCCAAAAGGGAGCGTCTCAAGCTGATAAACCCTCATCAATTCTCCTGCCAATCTGAACCTAATAAAGCACGATGAACACGAAAAATATTAACATGAACAAACGAATAAGTCAATGAAACAACCTGTTATTATAACCACCTTTTGGGAGTCTAAACAGTTCAAATCCATGCTAAAAAACACAAACAGAGGATATTTAATTGTAAGGTGTATTTAGAACTCCGCCTGCTCCTGATAAGCCATGTACTGTTCCCGGGTCATCAGGGTTTTCCTGGGTTTAGTGCCTTCGCTGGCGGAAATAATCCCTCTGCGCTCCATCTCATCAATCAGGCGGCCGCTTCTGGCATAGCCCACACGCAGCACGCGCTGCAGCATACTGATGGACATCTGCCCTGCTTCCACCGCCATTTCAATCGCCTGGGGCAGCAATTCATCAAACTCGCTGTCACCGCCGTCCATGCCCTCACCCATGCTGCCACCATTGTCACCGGATTCGGACTTTTCGACATGTTCTACCATGTCAAGGTTGTAATTGGCTTTGTTGCGGCTGCGGATGTATTCCACCGTCTGCTCCACATCTTTATCAGACACAAAGCAGCCTTGCACACGAATGGGCTCGCGCGTTGTGGAGCGGAACAGCATGTCGCCGTAACCCAGCAGCTTCTCCGCCCCGTTGTTGTCCAGGATGGTCTTGCTGTCAAAGGGAGAGCTGACGCGGAAGGCGATACGACCGGGGATATTCGCCTTAATCACGCCGGTAATGATGTTGACCGAGGGCCGCTGTGTCGCCAGGATCAGGCAAATGCCGGCAGCGCGCGCCTTGGCTGTGATGCGCTTGATGTGGTCCTCTATCATCTTGCCGCTGGTGGTCATTAAATCAGCCATCTCATCCACAATAACGATGATGCGCGGCAGCGGCTCCTCATCCGGCCCCAGGCGCTTGTTGTATGCGTCCAGGTTGCGCACGCCCGCGTCCACCAGGATTTGATAGCGCTCATCCATCTCCTGGCAAACCCAGTCCAGGGCAGCTGTCGCCTTTTTGGCGTCCGTGATGACCGGCATCATCAAATGCGGCACATCGTTATAGGGCTGCAGCTCAACAAACTTGGGGTCCACCATAATCAGCCGGACATTTCTGGGGGACGCACGGTAGAGGATGCTGCAGATGATGCTGTTGATGCAAACAGATTTACCGCTGCCGGTTGCACCCGCGATCAGCAGGTGCGGCATATCCATCAACTCACATACAATGGGTGTGCCTGTGATGTCCTTCCCCAGCGCAACAGCGGTAGGAGAGGGGTTTTCCTTCATGCGGGTGGATTCCAGCACCTCCCGCAGAAAGACCTTGGTGGTTTTATCGTTGGATACTTCAAGCCCAACAAAAGAGGTGCCCGGAATGGGCATCTCCGCGCGGATATCCCCTTTGGCCTTTAGTTCAATGGTCAGGTTATCCATCACATTGCGCAGCTTGTTGACATTGATGCCCTCCGCCAGGCGGATGGCAAAGCGCGTCACCGTGGGGCCGTGCACGATGTCATGCAAATGCGCGGTTATCTGGAAGCTCTTGAGCGTTTCAATCAGCTTCTCGCCCCGCTTCAAGTCCTCCTGTGTGGTGTCTGTTTGGCTTTCTGGCGGCGGCGCGGTCAATAAGCGCTTGGGCGGCACTTCATAATCATCCAGCGCCAGTTTAATTTGCTGCGGATCCTTCCTGCGCGCCATACCATCCAGTGCTGTGGTTTTGGGCGCGGCTTTTTGTTGGATTGGAACGCGCTGACCGCTTAACTGCACAGCAGGGTCGGTATGTACGGGCACGGTGGGTTGACTGGGTGCAGACACACGGGTTGTGTCCGGTTTGGGCGGTGAGGGCTCCTGTACTGGCTCGGGAATCTGCCTTGTGCTCTCAACAGGCTCCTGTAAAGGAGCGGGCTCAATTGTTTGTCTGCTCTTTTGCCTTTCACGCTGCAGCGGCTTTTCTTCCACAGCCGGCTGGGTGTAAACAGGCGCTGGTTGAACAAACTGCTCCCCCATGTCCTGGGACGCAGGCGCGGATGGTGCTGTATGCCTGGTACTTCTTGCGGGTCTCTCCGCTGGCTGATAAACGGGTTGCGTAAACTCCTCATAGAAGGTATCGGCTGTTTGCGGGATAAAACCGGGTTCCGTTTCCTCTGCCAAATCAGTTTGAACAGGCGTGTATTGCTGGGTTGGGTAGGGCGCGGTCTGTCCCCAGACTGCTGGCTGTGGCTCAGGTTCCATATAGCCGCCCTGATCCTGCGTAAAGACGGTGTCCATACCCTGTTGCTGCCATTGAGGCTCCGCGCTGGTGGTATTCACTGGCTGCGCGTACAGGTCCTCCGGATACATCTGCTGATTCACAGATGGCTGATCTGAGGCTTGCGCGTCCTGCATCCCCTGCTGGGCTGCAAGCCCGGACGCTGGGCGATTAGCTTGTTCAGGCTGCCTTGTGGCCAGACTGTTCACCTTTTGGTTAATCAAGGTGGCAAGCCGGGCGGGGCTGATGCGCAGGAGCGCGAAGACCAGCGCAATGATTAAAAAGACAATCAGCACCGTGGCACCCAGGTTGCCCAGGGTGATAAAGAGTGGGTAGGCGACCAGCATCCCCAAAACACCCCCGCCGGGGTAGAAATTGTTATCGCTGCGCAAGCCATTGTAGCGGTGGTACGCCTCGTGCAGGTATTCGCCCATGCTGTCCGGATAGGACGCGCCGCGCAGAGAGTTCAAGTTTTTGATGTAGTGCATCAGGTTGGGGTAAGTCTGATCATTTACCCGCAGGGTTAGCGTTAAAAAAGCGCCAAGACCCATCAAAAGAAGCAGGCTGATGAGGAAAGGATAGATGGACACATAGCGCTTGGCGGAAATGACCAGGATACAGCCCAGCCAAATCACCATGACCGGAACCATGATATACAGTCCGCCGCCCAGGCCAATGGCCATGTATTTGAACAAATTCAGCGCGCTGGACGCCGTTTGCAAGGTGGCCCCCAGCAAAAGCATCAAGCCAAAAGCAATCACCACCACGCCCAGGGGCAGCAGGATGGCCCCGCCCCGGTCAGTGGATTGAATGACTTGTTTGGTTTTTTTTCTTGCTGCAGTGCTCACGTTGCTCTTCCTTTACTTGATGGTTTGAATCCAGACCGCGTACAAAACGCGATCTTCCTGATAATACATCCGCAGCTCCGCCTCTTCAATTTGGTAAACATCCATGATGCCTACCGGCAGTTTGTACAAGGCTGCGGCGGTCTGCGTCATATCCAGGCTGGTGAAGGGTTCGCCCAGCACGCTTTGAGCCTGATCCTGTGTGCTAAGCCCTGTTATCAGCCCAAACAGGTTCATCCGTTTGCTCAGAATGCCGTCAAGCAAGCCGTCGCCATAGGCAATCAGCAGGGTCTCGCGGTAGCGGTCATCCTCCAGCTGGATGCTCTCCCCCTCCGCGAAGCCTTCTGGATCATACAGCAAGCCGAATTGCTCCTGGATGTCCAGCATCTTCTCGCCCAGGCGGATGTCAAACCCGGGCAGGCGGCCATCTTTGATGATGTCTTTGATGCGCGTCTGGCTTTGTTCATTGGGCTTTAACCGTTCCAGAACACCCAGGTTGCCAAGAAAGCTCGACTCCTCAATCTTTAACTGATCCAATATCTCATGATACAGAAAATGGATGGAAGCAGTCTTGCCGGACAGCCAGGTAAGCGTGTTGTCCGGATAATAGAAAGTGAGGCCCGTTTCATCAATCAGGAAGCGTTCCAGCGGGAAAGGTTTCAAGTCTTCAATGTCAAGATAGTTGGACAGCGTTTCCTCATAGATTTCTGCAACCTTCACCTCAAACCAGGTTTGGGCCGCGGCAAGGTCCTTAAAAATCTGCTCAGCGGTAACAGGTTGCCCATTTGCCAGGTCAAAGGACAGCGGAATCTGCTGGTGCCCGGGCCTTCCTGTGGGCATGCGGCCAAACGCGGTGAGAAGAACGGACAAAAGATCATGCCCATCAAGGGATGTCATCACAGTGTACTTTCCATTGACTGTCAGTTGCCCTGAAGTGCCCGCTTGCAGCACGCTCAAGGTATTGAGGTGTTCCGCCGCCGCGGCGTTAATCGCCTCGTTGACAGTGTTTTCAACAAAGCTGTTGTCCATCCCCTTTAATTGGGGGATTTCCACTTTTGAATCATTAAATTCGGTAATCTCCAACTCAATGCCTTGAGTTGCCAGGCCGGGATAAACCAACAACAGACAAACCAATAGTATGGATGCGAACAGGCTATGGTGAATCAAACGCTTCATGTATATCGCCTCCTTGCATCCATTTTACCTGAAAGCCCGGATTGTTTCAAGAATGAAACAGTTGGCAACATATTTGTCATGAAGTAAGAAGCGCTTATACTGATGCAA
>CAYFUH010000001.1:28030-33211 GCA_964346355.1 uncultured Christensenella sp.
ATGCAATAAAGTTTGGAATCAGTATTACTCCAACGCGTAACCGGGCTTGTTGCTCTTGCCTTCCTGACGCGCAAAATTTTCCGCGTTTTTTCGCAGATACATCTGATACATTTCCTCCGCGTCCAGGCCTGCAACCAGGCACATGCTGAGGTAGAAATGGAAAATATCCACAATTTCTTCCTTCAATGCGGCCTCATCAACCGGCTTTTCGTTCTTCCACCACTTGAAGTTGACCTCATCCAACAGTTCCGCCATCTCACTGAGCATGGCCAGTGTGTATTTCTGCATCCAGGTCATGGGGTCAATGTTGTGCAGGTTTCGTTTATCCTTGATGGCGTCGTTGAGGCTTTTTTGGATGCTTAGCATATGCTCCAGTCTGTCCATGGTATCTCCTTAATTGAAGTGTTTTGTGATTTGCTTGCCAACGGCTGCGATCACCGGTTCATGGCTGAGCACCTGCCTGGCGACCCGGTTGACATCCCTCAAACTCACCTTGCGCAGTTTGGCCAGGGTTTCTTTGGGATCAATGGTTTTGTCATGCATCAGTTTGACAAGGCCCATGCCGGCCATGCGCTGATACGCGCTTTCCATGCTTAACACAAAGCTGGTTTTCATCTGCGCCATCGTCTGCGCGAACTCCGCTTTGCTGATGCCGTCTTTTGTGACCAGCGCTGCTTCCTGCTTGATTAATGCCATGACGCGTTTTAGTTTCTGTGGTGTGCAGGCGGCATAGACTGTAAACTCCCCGCAATGCGGATGAGCAACAGCCGCGGAATAGATATGATAGACCAGGCCTTCTTCCTCACGGATTTTTTGGAACAGTCGGGAGGAAACGCCGCCTGCAAACATAGTTGAAAAAGCAGCCATCGCGAAGCGGTCATCATGCATGCTTTCAAGACCCGGAAAACTTAAGCACAGTTGTACCTGCTCCACATCCTTGTTCAAGGTTAACAGTGATGTTTCAGTTTTAAACCGATTCACGGGGTATTCAATGGGCCCCTTCCCAATCCAAGCGCCAAAAGCTTCCTCTGCCCAGGTAATCAGCTGCTGTGGGTCAAAGCGTCCCACAACAGACAGCACCGCATTGTGCGGTTGATAATACCGCTGTCTGAAGGTGTTCAAGGCATCGGGCGTTTGGGACAGAATACTCTTGCCTGTGCCCAGAATGGTTTTTGAGAGGGTCTGGCCCTCGTATATGCCCTCATGGAGCAGGTTGAAAACAAGGTCTTCAGGTGTATCCGCTTCCATGGCGATTTCTTCCAGGATGACCTCCTGTTCCTTCTTAAAATCACTGTCCTCATAGCGCGGGTTGATCATCATATCAGCCAGCAGGTTCAATGCCTTTTGCAGGTCCTTGTCGGTGATGCGCGCGTAGTAGCTTGTGTTCAGCTTGCTGGTGGCGGCGTTGACGTTGCCGCCAATCAAGTCGATCTCCTCTGCGATTTGCCGCGCGCTCCTGTTGGCCGTGCCTTTAAAAGCCATGTGCTCAATAAAATGGGACAGGCCGCTTTCCACATCAGTCTCCATAATGGAGCCGGCTTTGACAAATACGCCGATGGACGCGCTGCGCAGGTAGGGCAAGCGCTCCATCATCAGCGGCATGCCGTTTGACAATACATGTGTTTGAATCATTTTAATGTTCCTGTTCTGAATATAACTTGCACAAACGGCTTGCCTCACGCTGGGGACAAGCCGTTTTTGGTTGTGCTTACAAATTTAAGAAAAATCAGTCGTTGGTGCGGCGGGGCGGACGGCCATCACGGCGCGGCGGGCGGGCACCGCCCTGACCGCCAGGTCCCTGACGGTTGAAGGTGCGGGGCTTGTATTCCATGTCGTTGCGCAGCAGGTTGATACGGCCCTGGGCGTCAATTTCTGACACCTTGACTTCTACCACGTCACCAATGGACATGACATCCTCGACCTTCTCCACACGCTCATTGGCCATCTTGGAGATGTGCAGCAGGCCGTCCTTGCCGGGCAGCAGCTCAATAAAGGCGCCCATGGTGCTGAGGATACGGACAACCTTGCCCTCATATACCTCGCCCACCTCGACATCCTTGGCGATGCCTTCGATGATGCGGCGGGCCTTGGCAGCTGCTTCCTCATCCGGCGTGGCAATGGCGACACGGCCGTCGTCCTCAATGTCAATTTTGACGCCGGTATCCGCGATGATTTTGTTGATCATCTTGCCGCCCGGTCCAATAACCTCCCGGATTTTGTCCGGGTTGATCATGAAGGTGACAATCTTGGGCGCGTATTTGCTCAGCTCCGGCTTGGGCGCAGGCAGGGTCTTGAGCATAATCTCCAGGATATGCAGCCTGCCTTTGAGCGCCTGCTCCAGCGCGCGCTTGAGGATGGGCTGGTCAATGCCCTTGATCTTGATGTCCATCTGGATGGCGGTAATGCCGTTCATGGTGCCGGCTACTTTAAAGTCCATGTCGCCCAGGAAGTCTTCCAGGCCCAGGATGTCAGTCAGCACGGCGACCTTGTCACTTGTGTCATCTTTGATTAAGCCCATCGCGATGCCGGCGACCGGCGCTTTGATGGCGACGCCCGCGTCCATGAGGGACAGGGTGCTGCCGCAAACTGACGCCATCGAAGAAGACCCGTTGCTGGACAGGATTTCACTGACCAGGCGCAGGGCGTACGGGAAATCATCTTCATTTGGGATGACCGGTTCCAACGCGCGTTCTGCCAGAGCGCCATGGCCGATCTCGCGGCGGCCGGGTGAGCGCATCCTGCCCGCTTCGCCGGTGGCGTACGGCGGCATGTTGTAGTGGTGGATGTAGCGCTTGGAGTCCTCGTTGGAAAGACCATCCAGTATCTGCGCATCACGCAGACTGCCCAGCGTGGTTACGGTGAGCGCCTGGGTCTGTCCGCGGGTAAAGACTGCGCTTCCATGGGTGCGCGGCAGAATGCCTACTTCGCACCAAATCGGGCGCACTTCTGTTTCTTGGCGACCATCTGGGCGGATGCCTTCATCCAGGATCTTGCGGCGCATGACTTCCTTTGTCAGGTTGTACAGGGCATCGCTCACCTCGCCATCACGCTCGGGGAAGATTTCCGCAAAATGATGTTTAACTTCTTCCTTCACCTGCTCCTCGCGGGCATGGCGCTCCTCGCGCTCAAAGGCTTCAAAGCTGTATTTGACCTTGTCATGGGCAAACTCACGCACCGCGTTGACGACATCATCGCCTGTGGTGACCAGCGGAAACTCCCGCTTTTCTTTGCCGATTTCTGCGACGATTTGCTCCTGGAAGGCGACCAATTCCTTGATGGCCTCATGCGCGAACATGATGGCATCCAGCATGACGTCTTCACTCAGTTCGTTGGCGCCGGCTTCCACCATCATGATGGCGTCCTTGGTGCCGGAAACCACCAGGTGCAAGTCGCTGATTTCGCGCTGCGCTTCATCGGGGTTGAGAATCAATTCGTTGTTGACCCGGCCAACAAGAACCGAGCCGGTGGGGCCCGCCCAGGGAATATCGCTCACAGCCAGGGCGATGGAGGAGCCCAGCATGGCGGGGATATCCGGCGGGTTGTTGGTGTCAACAGACAGTGAGGTCGCGACGATTTGTACATCATTGCGCATTCCTTTTTCAAACAGGGGGCGCAGCGGCCGGTCAATTAACCGGCAAGTGAGGATGGCTTTCTCCGTGGGACGGCCTTCACGCTTGATGAAGCCGCCGGGGATTTTGCCAACAGCGTAATGCTTTTCTTCGTAATCCACGCTCAGCGGGAAGAAATCCACGCCGTCGCGGGCTTTGTCAGATACGGTAGCGCTCACCATCAGCGCGGTGTCGCCATAGCGCACCAGCGTTGAGCCAGCAGCCTGCCCGGCGTACTTCCCAAACTCAAAGCTCAGGGGACGCCCGGCAAATTCCATTGTGTATTTCTTGTGTTCCATTCTTTCTCTCTCTCCTCTTCTGGCGTTGGCCCTGCCATACGCCTTTCCATCAAAAAAGCCGAAACCCGCTTGCCGGGTTTCGACCGCTTGTTGTCGTTTACTTGCGCAGTTCCAGTTCGGCAATCAGGCTGCGGTAGCGCTCAATATCGGTGCGCATCAGGTAGTCCAGCAGTCCCCTGCGCTGACCAACCATGAGCAGCAGGCCCCTGCGGCTGTGGTGGTCTTTCTTGTTAAGCTTGAGGTGCTCGTTTAGGTGGTTAATGCGTGCGGTGAGCAGGGCAACCTGCACCTCGGGTGAACCGGTGTCGCCTTCATGACGGGCGAACTTCTGCATGATCTGGGCTTTCTTTTCCTTATCCATGTGTCTCTCCTTTTGGGGCGTGGCCATCCCCTTATAATCCCCGCATCCTCAGCATCGCGTTGGAGTGTCGCCAACCCGAGGGTGCGGATAAACCACTTGCCTACTATAACACAGTTAGCCAGTGGCTGTAAACTGCGAGTTCCGCAAAAGTCCCCGATAAACCTACCAGTGCGCCTGGCGGCCCTCACATTTCCGTTGTACTCCTGACTATCCTATTGTACCCTATAACAGGAAAATAAATAAGTTTGTAACCAGCGCGTGATGAAACAGCCTCCCGGGCCGTCTAATGGATGTAGCGCTATGTGAGGTGTTGGAATGGACAAAAACTTCTTCGTACAGGAAATTGACAAGGCAAGCGGCATGCTTTACCGCGTGTCGTACGCCATCTTGCAAAACAATGAGGACTGCAAGGACGCCATGCAGGAGGCAGCCCTGAAGGCCTGGGAGAAGCGCGGAAGCCTTCGGGATCCGAAACATTTCACCACCTGGCTCACCCGTATCCTGATTAATGAAAGCCGCAATATACAGAGAAAAAGACGCGGTGTGGTCTCCCTGGAAGAGGTTCCGGAGCCCGCCACAGACCCGCCCGATTTGTCTCTGGACCTCCTGCTTCAGCAGATGCCTGCAAGGCTGCGACTGCCCCTGATGCTGAAATACTCCGAGGGCTTAAGCTATGAGCAAATCGCAAGAACCCTGCGCCTGCCCCTGTCCACCGTGCGCGGACGCATCTACCGGGCCAAACAACAATTAAGAAAGGAACTGGAGGCATGAAAAAGAACAGCGATAAAGACCTGAACCTGAGAGAAGCCTTTCCCCCAATGCCTGAGGAATGCTACAGCGCGCTGATGACCGCCGCCCGTTCCGTCAAGGAGGAAACACCTGTGAAAAAAACATCTAAAAGGGCTGTGCTGAT
>CAYFUH010000001.1:33311-123895 GCA_964346355.1 uncultured Christensenella sp.
GTTCCGTCAAGGAGGAAACACCTGTGAAAAAAACATCTAAAAGGGCTGTGCTGATGACCGCCGCCCGTTCCGTCAAGGAGGAAACACCTGTGAAAAAAACATCTAAAAGGGCTGTGCTGATAGCCGCCGCCCTCATCGTTCTCACCATGGCCATCGCCCTGGCAGCCAACGAGCTGGGCTTCAGCCACTTCATGAACCTGATTTCAGGAAAGCTCCCCCAGGCAGCCACCACCCAGATGGCAAAAACAGAAAACAAGACCTTTGAGGTGGGCCCCATTCAAGTGACCCTGCGCGAACTGCTGGCGGATGGCCGCGTGGTGATCATGACTGCCCAGTCGCAGGCCGATCAAGCCATCGTCATTTCCAGCAGCAGCGACATGACAGACCGCCTGCCGGAAAGCGAAGCCAAACGGCTGGGGCTACCAGAGGAAAGCAGCTTTCTGGATGCAGCCAGGAACAACCAGCTCCCCCTGTACATCGTCACCGCCTACCTAAACGTTGACGCTGACTTGATGGCTGGCGAAGAGGTGATGGACAGCTTTTACGGCGAGGACGGCGCCATGCTGCAGTTTAACATCCTGCAGATCAATCCGAACAAAGCAGACACGTCGCTGGATGCCGTATTGACAGTCCGTGTTCGGGAATATAACCCCGAAACAAAGGAAGCCGTTGAGGGCAAGGACTGGAAGGTGGAAGATAAAATCAGCATCCCCGTAAGCCCCGTCATCGCTGAAAAGAGCTATGTTCCTGCTGGCGAGGCAGTACTTGACGGCTACACGGTGAAGTCCCTGAAGGCTGAACAAACCGTAGCCGGCATCTATCTGACCACTGAAGCCGAAGCCGGACCTGAGGTGAAGCGGGAGGATATCTATCAAACGCTGTACGCCTGGGAGTACAAGACGGCTGATGACAAGCCTTTCCCCGACGGCATCAACATGTCGGGTTTCCTGAAGGACGATGCCTGGCCCACCGTGACCCTTCATCAAATGATCGGCGTAGGCGAGCTGCCTGATATCATGACGCTGTACGGCAGCGATGGTGCAAGCCGTATCGCGCTGAAGTAAGCGCTATCCCAGCGCCGCATGGCATCCCAAATCCATGCGGCGCTTTCTAAAATGGAGGGAAACATGAAAAACCGTTTCTTTTTCACCCTGATCATCGCTGTCCTTTGCGTTTTTTTAATATCTGCATCTGGCGAGGCCCTGCGCACCTATTGCGTGGAGTTTCCCCATCGCCTGGAAAGGAATTACGATTCCTATGTCCAGGCTTTCCCGAATCTTGAGATTGCCTCTGACAACACCTGGTATGATGACACCTCAGAATTATTAAGCGCGCTCAAAAGCGCCAACCCGCCCTTTGACCTGTTCCAGCTGAGTATCAGCGGATCATGTCTGAGGGGATGTGCACCGATCTGTCCGGAAGCGCTGTCATCCAGGAGGCGGCAAGCCGCCTGTGGCCTTCCCTGAGACAGCAACTGATTTTTGATGGCAAGCTGTATGCGGTTCCTGATTCCGTGCTGCTAAGCTCATTTACTTGGTGTGAGGACGCCTGGCAGGCGGCGGGGCTTGCCGGCACCCCAGCCCCCAGCTGCTATACGGAGCTGCTGGATTTTCTTGAACAGTGGGTGGCGCGCGCCAAGCACAGCCCTGTGCCTGATGTCCGTGTCAGCAGCATGTTTGACGAATCCCTCTACAATCGCCACTCCTATGTGCGGTACCTGGTGGAGGTGCTGCTGGACTGCTACATGATGCCGCATTTTGCTAAAGGCCGCACGCCAGTCTTTGACACACCGGAGTTTCGCGCCCTGCTTGACCGGGCGGTGGCACTGGGGCGGGCGCTGTATGACGCGGAGCCGCAAAAAATAGAGGGGATGAAGCAGCTGTTTGAGAACAACTTATCCGCATACAGCATTCTTCCCGTCAAGGGCGGCTATTCCCACGCCATGCCCCTTCGCGTAAGCCCTAATCAGCCGGCACTTCACAAGGCGGCGGCAACCCTTGTCTGTATGGGGGCAGGCGGCCAAAACCAGGCGCTGGCTACCCGGTATCTGGAGCACAAAATCACCCACCTGGCCTCCTATGCCGGCACCTACGCCTTTATGGACAGCCAGCCGTTAATGCGGGAAAACCTGGAGGCGGACATTGCCGACCAGCAGCAGCGCGTCCTAAAAACCCAGTCCCAGCTAAACAAGGGCGGTTTTTCAGCCCCACGGAGGAATGAGCTGACGGAGCAGCTGCGCAGACAGACGCGGGTGCTGGAATCCATGCAGACCGAAGAATGGAAATACCTGGTTTCAGCACGCTGGCTGGCAGAATACAATAAGGTCGCTCCCACGCTGTTCTTCCCGCCGCACACTCCTTTATTACTGCGGGAAGCCTGGCAGTTGAAAGAGGACTTCTCCACCGGCAAAATCAGCACAGATCAGTTCATCAAGCAGCTTGACCGACTGGCAAACCAATCAGACTGAAAAGCTGCCTTTCTTGTGCCGCACATCCTTGCTATGGTATAATTTATCCAGATCCCCGCGGCCGGCCGTATTGCGCCGGCTGCAATCTTGCAAGGAGTGAACATGGCGCAGCAGTATACATCAGAAAATATTCAGGTACTGGAGGAGCTGGACGCGGTCCGGCTTCGCCCCGGCATGTACATCGGCTCCACCGGCTCCCGGGGCCTTCATCATCTGCTTTGGGAGATCGTGGACAACGCGATTGACGAGGCATCCAACGATTTCGCGACCGAGGTAGCTGTTACCCTGCATCAGGATGGCTCAGCCAGTGTGTGGGACAATGGCCGCGGCGTACCGGTAGATGAGCACCCGGTGCTGAAGATTTCCGGCATTGAAGTGATTTATACCAAACTGCACGCTGGCGGCAAGTTTGATCATGACAACTACAGCTACTCCGGCGGCTTGCACGGGGTGGGCGCGTCTGTCGTAAACGCGCTGAGCGAGTGGATGGAAGTGGAGAGTTTCCGGGACTGGACGCACTGGAAGATCCGTTTTCATACCAAGGTGAACCCCAAGACCAAAAAGGTGATGCCCGGGCAGACGGATGAGGGCTTAGTCCGCGTCGGCAATACCCGCAAGCGCGGCACCCTGGTGCGTTTCTTGCCCGACGCTGCCATTTTTGAGGATACCCATTTCAATGCCGAGTTGGTCTCCAGGCGTTTGCGGGAGCTGGCCTATTTAAATAAAGGCCTGCTGATTAAGTTTACAGATGAGCGCACAAGCGCCCAAAGCAGGGAAACCAAGACCTTTCAGTATGGCGGCGGCATCTCGGACTATGTCACCTTCCTCAACACGGATAAAAACGCGCTGCATGACGGCATCATCCTGCTGGAAGGCACGCGGGACGACATTGTGATGCAGGCGGCGATTCAGTTTACGGACTCTTATACCGAAAACCTGTTCTCCTATGTCAACAACATCCCCACCGGTGAAGGCGGCTCTCATGAGATGGGCTTCCGCACCGCCTTGACCAAGGCGTTCAATGATTACGCGCGCAAGATTGGCGCGCTGAAGGAAAAGGACAGCAACCTGTCCGGTGAGGACTATCGTGAGGGCATGACAGCCCTGCTGGCAGTCAAGGTGCCCAGTCCGCAGTTTGAAGGGCAAACCAAGGGACGTCTTGGCAATACGGAAGTGCGGCCAGTCATTGAAGCGCTGGCATTACAAAAACTGTCCGAATATCTGGAAGATCTTCGTAATGCTGCTGTCGCGCAGAAGATCATTGAAAAATCCATCAAATCCGCCAAAGTGCGTGAGGCTGCGCGTAAGGCGCGTGATGTAGCCCGCACCAAAAGTGAGCTGGAAGCAGCGCCGCTGGTGGGCAAACTGTCCAGCTGCACCGGGCGGAACCCCAGGGAGAACGAGCTGTTTATCGTGGAGGGCGACAGCGCCGGCGGCAGCGCCAAGCAGGGGCGCGACCGCCGGTTCCAGGCCATCCTTCCCCTGCGCGGAAAGCCCTTGAATGTTGAAAAAAAGCGCATTGACCAGGTGCTGGCCAACGAGGAGTTCCGCTCCATCATCACAGCACTAGGAACCAATATTGACCGGGATTTCAACCTTAAATCCCTCAAGTATGACAAGGTCATCATCCTGTCAGACGCGGACCAGGACGGCGCGCACATCCGTGCCATTTTGCTCACCTTTTTCTTTAGGTACATGCGCGATTTAATCAGCGCGGGCCATGTCTATATCGGCATGCCGCCCTTGTACCTGATTAAAACGGGCAACAAGGAAATGTACGCCTATGACGATAAGGAATTGAACTCCCTCTTGCCCAAGGGCAAAAACTATACCCTGCAGCGCTACAAAGGCCTGGGTGAAATGAACCCGGACCAGCTGTGGCACACCACGATGGATCCCGCTCAGCGGCGGCTGACCCAAGTCACCATTGAGGACGGTGCAGAATCCGACCGCCTGATTACCATCTTAATGGGCGACAAGGTGGAGCCGCGGCGGGAGTACATCAGTGAAAACGCGAATTTTAACAAGCCGGACCTGTTTCTTGACCGGCAGTCCTGAGGAGTAGCATGGCAAAATCAAAACAACCCTTTGAAGAACGGCTCAACGAAGTCATCCAGTCTTCCCTTGAGGAGGTGCTGGCGGGCAGCATGATGCCCTATGCCGAGCACGTCATCATGGAGCGCGCGCTGCCGCGGGTGGAGGATGGCTTAAAGCCGGTGCAGCGGCGCATTCTGTATACTATGCATGAGTTGTCCTTAAGCCCGGACAAACCGCACCGCAAGTGTGCGCGAATCGTTGGGGACTGCCTGGGCAAGTACCACCCGCATGGGGAGACCTCGGTGTATGACGCCCTGGTGCGCATGGCGCAGCCCTTTTCCATGCGCGGGATGCTGGTGGACGGTCATGGCAACTTTGGTTCCATCGACGGGGACACCGCGGCGGCCATGCGCTATACTGAAGCGCGCATGTCCCCGCTGGCGCTGGAGATGCTGCGCGATCTGCAAAAGGACACCGTCCCCCACCGCCTTAATTTTGATGACACCTTAAAGGAGCCAGACCTGCTCCCCGCGCGCTATCCCAACATGCTGGTCAACGGCGCGTCCGGCATCGCGGTGGGCTTGGCGACCAACATCCCGCCCCATAACCTGCGGGAGACAATTGACGCAACCATCCATTTGATGGAAAACCCGGATGCCACGCTGGATGACTTGATGGCCATCATACCCGCGCCAGACTTTCCAACCGGCGGCATCCTGCTTAATACCAAGGAGATCCGCACGGCTTACGAGACCGGCCGCGGCAAACTGACCCTGCGCGCAAAAGTAGATATTGAACCAGGCAAATCTGGCCGCCATCTGCTGTGCATAACTGAGGTCCCCTACCAGGTTAACAAAGCCCAGATGCTGGAGAAGATCCTGCGGCTGTCGGAGGAAAAAAAGGCGGCGCTGGGCGGTATTTATGATATTCGCGATGAATCCGACCGCACCGGCTTGCGCGCGGTGATTGAACTGAAACGGGATGTGGACCCTCAGGCGGTTCTCGCCTTCTTATACCGCTACTCCGATCTGCAAGTCACCTTTGGGGTGAACATGGTGGCAATCGCGGAGGGCAAGCCCGTTTTGATGGGCCTGATTGAAGCGCTGACGCACTATATCAAACACCAAAAGAATGTCGTCACCAAGCGCACGCAGTACGATCTGGAGCAGGCCAAGCACCGTCTGCACATCCTGGATGGCCTGATTACTGCGGTCGATAACCTGGATGAAATCATTGCCCTCATCCGCGCGTCCAAGAACGCGAAGGAAGCCAAAGAGCGCTTGATGGCCCGATTTGATTTTTCTGACATTCAGGCGCAGGCGATTTTAGATTTGCGTTTGCAGCGCTTGACGGGTCTTGAAATCCTCACCTTGCGGGAGGAACATGAAGCAACCATCAAATTAATTGCCAGGCTGGAAGCCATCCTCAAACATGAGCGCAAGCTGATTGCGGTCATCAAGGAGGAGCTGCTGGACATCGCCAATAAATACGGAGATGACAGAAGAACCCAGATCATCAAACAGGATGAG
Organism: uncultured Christensenella sp.; assembly: GCA_964346355.1. GTDB lineage: Bacteria > Bacillota > Clostridia > Christensenellales > Aristaeellaceae > UBA6115. The sequence continues at coordinate 39,345 of CAYFUH010000001.1, forward strand.
GAAGAAGCGGCTTTAATCCAGGCGACAGAAGTGCCTGTGCCCGAAGAAACCATCGTGGTTATCACCCGGGGCGGCCAGTTGCGCAGGATGCACAGACGGGTCTTTGACAAACTGGAGTTACCCAGCACCCAGAGTGAGCAAAACTGGTATGTCTTCAACGCTATGACAGACCAGACGCTCCTGTTTTTCACCCAGATCGGCAATTGCTACCAGGTGCCTGTCGCGCAGATAGAGGAATCCTTCCGCCCGCGCGACCGCGGCACCGTACTGGCAGGCGTGCTCAATGGCCTGGAGGACGGCGAGGACTGTGTCAGCGTCATTTTAATGCCCAACAACGACTTGTTAAACGAGCCGGATCTGTTTTTCTTCACCAAACGCGGAATGGTCAAGCGCAGCCTCTTCTCGGAGTACGCTGTGCGCCGCAGCAAGGTGGCAGCCATTGGCCTTGCGAAGAACGACAGCGTGATTGGTGTCACAACCCTCAAATCGCAGGATGACGTCTACTGCCTGTCCAAGTCTGGCATGTTAATCCGCTTCGCAGTTGATGAGGTGTCAGCCACAGGCCGCGTCACCCGCGGGGTGATCGGGATGCGGCTTTCGCCAAAAGATCGCTTAATCGCGGCTGGCGGCATTCAAAACAGCGATATGCTGATGCTCATCAGCGAGCGCGGATACATCAAACGTGTGCCCGGCAACATGATTGACAGCCAGCGCCGGGCCGGTAAAGGCGTGCATTCCTTTTATTTCAACAAAAACGGCAACAACGGCACCTACATCGCAGCCAGTTTTACAAGCGATTTGCCGCGGTCCTTTACAGTGCTGACCACCCAGGGGCAAGCAGTCCCCTTCAATACAGAGGACATCGCCTTACAAAAGCTCAACGAGCGCGGCAAACCTTATGTGATGGCAGTGCTGGATGATGTAGTTTGTGATGTGATTCTCTAAGGCGCGCCTTGTGCTTGCTTTGTCCAATTCTTGACAGGTTCATGCCGCGGCTCTAAAATTAACTGATAAACACACGAGGATGAGGAACGAAACATTCATGCACACTGCCCGGCTTTTTACTACCACCAAACAGGCTTTGGTCTGGATGTTGATCATCGGCGCATTGGTCTTCTTTTTACAGATGTCCTTTTTGCCGGCGGTCAGTTTCCTGGGGACGGGCATCATTCTCTTTCCCGTCTTATTGTTGCTGGTGGTTGCGCTTGCTGGCATTGTGCCCGCGTTTTTCAGCCTGGTGCTGATTTTAATCGCGTCCAAAGCTGTTTACGGCAACGGCGGGTTATGGCTTGCAGTTTACCTGCTGCCCATGACAGCCGCCTTTGCCACCTGCCTGGAGATGCGCATTCCCTTTTTTAAGACCGCGGCCATTGTCCTTGGTACTTTTATCATCAGCATGCTGGTTGTTTTTATCGCGCTGCAGCGGGAGGCCGGGGGCAACCTGTATGAAGCGATCGCGAAGGAAGCAATTACAGGGCTTGAGAACTTTCCTGCCCGGGATAACCTGCTGTATACCTTCTGGCGCGGCGGCCTTTTATCCCATGGACAGGAGGCAGAATCCCAGCTGTTTGAAAGCACCCAGTACGGCGGGTGGACCTTTAAGCCTGAGGTAATCGCGGAGTTTTACAAGCAAATTTCCGCGCGCATCACGGCACTCACGGCCAGCCTGCTGCCCGGGCTACTGACCAGCTACACCATCACAACTGCGTTTGCCGGCACGGGACTGGCCATCAAACTGGCGACCCGCTATGATACCGCGCCCAGCCTGGACATGCCGCCTTTTTCCAAATGGTTTATATCCAGGTCCCTGGGTCGTCGGATGTCTGTATTGGCACTGGGCTACCTGATGACCATCCTGAGTGCGAACCCTGTCTTCCGCATCGCCGGGCAGATGATGTACAACGTCTTCTTTGCCTTTTACGCGATTCAGGGCATGAGCTATTTGAACTACATCATGAAGCGCCGCGGGACCAGGCCGGTTTTCCGGTTCATTCTCTTGCTGTTGCTGTTTATGATCCTCTCCCCTGTCGCGATGATTCTGGGCGTATATGACCAGGTCATGGATCCGCGCAAACTGCGGGTTGATGAAAACAGCAAACTGCCCTTTGAACGATAAATGGTATAAGGAGGCCAACAATGAAAGTTATTTTGTTACAGGACGTGCCAGGAACTGGTAAGCGCAACCAGATTCTCAACGTATCTGACGGATACGCGCGCAATTTTCTCTTTCCCAGGAAGTGGGCCATGGAAGCCACACCCAAAGCGGTTGCGGAGGTCGAGCGCCGAAACGCGATCGAGCGCGAAAAAGAGGCGGCCCGCATCCAGGAGGCCGAAGGCATTGCCGCGGAATTAAAAGGCAAGGTCATTCACCTGGAAGCCAAGGGCGGTGAACGCGGTAAACTATACGGCAGCGTCACCAACCAGGAGGTCGCGGACGCTTTGAACGCCCAGCACAATGTAGAGATTGACAGGCGAAAGATTGAACTGGCAGAGCCCATTCGCACAGCCGGGGATACCGAGATCACCATCAGCTTGTATGCCGGCGTGAAGGTCAACATGACAGTCCGCGTCACTTCAATCCGTTGAAGGACGAAAAAACCCATCGGAGGATAATGTGAGCACCTATTCCACAGGTGATTTGGTCCGGGTTTTGCCCCAAAGCCTGGAGGCGGAACGCGCTGTTTTGGGAGCCGCCATGCGGGATCCTGCCGGCTTGTTGCTGGTGATGGAGACCCTGGTCGCGGAGGATTTTTATCACCCTCAACACCAGGTGATTTACCGCGCCATGGCGCAACTATTTGCGCAGGCACGGAATGTGGACTTGATCACCATGGACGCAGAATTATCCCGCGTTGGCGCGCTGGATGGCATTGGCGGAACGGAATACCTCATCAACCTGACGCAAGCCGTGCCCACCACCGCTTTTTTGCGCCACTATGTGGAAATCGTCCTGGAAAAGGCAACCCTGCGCAAGCTGATCACGGCTTCTAATGACATCAGCCGCATCTGCTTTGAGCAGCGCATGGACATGGCGGAAACGTTGGCTTTCGCGGAAAAATCCATCTTTGACATCGTCATGAAGCGCACGGGCAGCGAGCAGTTGACCCCGATTCGTGAGGTGATGAAAAAGACGCTGGCGCAGATAGAGGAACTGGTGCGCAACAAGGGCAAGATCGCAGGCGTCCCGACCGGCTTTTCCCTGCTGGATCAATTGCTGACCGGCTTGCACGGCGGTGAGTTGATCATCGTCGGCGCCCGCCCCAGCATGGGCAAGACCAGCTTTGTGATGAACATTGCCTCCTACGCCGCGCGCTATGGTAAATCCATCGCCATGTTCAGCCTGGAGATGCCCAAGGAACAGCTGGCCATGCGCATGCTGTGCGGGGACGCCCGGGTGAAAATGCAAAACGTGCGCAACGGCGCCCTGAGCAGCAAGGATTGGCAGCGGTTGTCAGAAGCCCTGGGACCGCTGTCTGAAACCAAGATGTTCTTGGATGACAGCTCTTCCCTCACACCAGCCCAGTTGCGATCCCGCTGCCGCCGGCTGATGACGGAGCGCGGGCTTGATTTGATTGTGATTGACTATCTGCAGCTGATGACCGCTGATGGAAGAACTGAAAACAGGCAGCTTGAGGTGAGTGAAATCAGCCGGAAACTGAAGGGCATCGCGCTGGAACTTAAGGTGCCGGTGATGGCCTGTGCCCAGCTGTCCCGAGCCAATGTCAAACGCACAGGCAGCATCCGGCCGGTTTTGAGCGACCTGCGCGACTCCGGCTCCATTGAGCAGGACGCGGACGTGGTGATGTTCCTGCACCGTCCCTATTATTACAACAAGGAAGAAAACGACCCCAGCCAGGCTGAAGTCATTGTCGCCAAGCAGCGTAACGGTCCGCTGGCCACCATTGACCTGACCTGGAACGAGGACTTCACTTTATTTGAGAACCGTTATGTACAATCAGGAGCGTATCATGAATCAAACTAAACTCAACCAACTGGAAAAGGACCAGCGCTTTGAAGGCTTCCTGATTGTCAGGACCTCCTCCAAGCGCGTGAATAAAAACGGTGATCCCTACCTGGATATCAACCTGGCGGATGATACCGGCGAGATGAACGCCAAGGTGTGGAACACGGACGAGGCGGCGCCCGAGCCCGGCACCGTGCTCAAGGTGCGCGCCACCATCACCGAATACAACAACCGCCTGCAGCTGCGCATTGAGCGCATGCGTGAAAGCCAGCCTGCAGATAACGTGGATATTTCCCAATTGGTCGCGGCAGCGCCCCGGCCGGCGGATGATATGTTCAAGGTGTTAACCGATATGATCGACGGTTTCCAAAATCAGGTGCTAAAGGACATCGTGAGCGAATTGATCAAGCGCGCCGCGGACAAGATCCTGTACTATCCAGCCGCGCAGAGCATGCACCACGCCGAGCGCAGCGGATTGCTGCACCACCTGACGGATATGTTGTCCGCCGCAAAAGCCATTTGCGGCTGCTATCCTTATTTGGATGAGGATTTGGTGATAGCGGGTGTCATCGTGCATGACCTGGGCAAGCTGACCGAAATGGACGCGAACCAACTGGGTGCGGTGTCAGAATACACGCGCGAAGGCCTGCTGCTGGGCCACATTGTGACCGGTGTCGCGGATGTGCGCGACGCGGCGGTTGTTTGCGGCTACAAAGCGGATGATGAATATCCGCTCCTGTTGGCGCATATGATTTTAAGCCATCACGGCATCCCGGAGTACGGCAGCCCGCGGCCGCCCATGTTCCCGGAGGCGGAAGTCCTGCACTGGCTGGACGTGCTGGATTCGCGCCTAAACGCTATGCGCGCCGCGCAAACCCGCACCAAGCAGGGCGTCTTCAGTGACAGGGTCTACTCGCTTGATCGCAGGGTTTACCATCCTTTTTACCTGAACGAAGAGATTATTGAGGATGACAGCTTATCCGTACCCTTTGAGGAAGAAGACCTGATGCAGGATGCCGAGAATGCACCGCGTCGTGTGCGCCGGGATGATGACGCGGAGCGCGCGTATAACCGATTTTTGTAATGGTTGCATTGCTGCTTGACGCTGCCACCTAAAATTGTTACAATAATCTTACGAAAACGCCCATGGTTTCCGACGACGGAGGAAGATGGTATGAAGAAAGTATTATTCGTGTTGATGCTGGCGCTTACGCTGGTCCTGGTCGCAGGCTGTCAACCTAAAACAGACCCTGCCCCGGTTACCCAACCTGATGTGCAGGAGCAGCCCGACACACAGGAGCAGCCTGCTGGCTCACAGCAATCCCCGCTTGAGCAGATCGGTCAGCCTGCGGCTGAAGGCCTGCCGGAGGGCTATAATCCCTCGGATGAAGAGAGTGAAGGCATCAATGTGGAAGGCGAGTTTAACAAGGACGGCATCGCCATGCACGCAGGCGCCACTGCCATTCCCCTGGATCCAGTGGATATGCCCTCCCCCACCAAACGGCCTGATTTAACTTTCACCTTCGCGTCCTACACCGCGTCCAAACTGGGCATCACCTTTGAAAGCGTGGCGGGCTATATTGTGGATGACAGCCAGGCGGATGTGTATGTCTTAACCGAGCCGATTGAGCAGCAAAAGGACAACTACTCTGTCGTATTCACCTTCTCCCGCTCCACCGTCAACGCGGGATATACACTAAACAACCTGAAGGCGGATCTGCGGACCTTTGCCGCGGATTTGGGCAAGGTGAACTACCAGCAATGGCGCGTATCCGATACCGCGGAGCGCACACTGCTTGGCAAGCCTGGATGCTACATCACGTACCGCGGTGTGCAGTATGACGGCACCATCGTAAGGGGCCGCGTGCATATGGCGATTCTGGACAATAACAGCGTCCTCTCCATCCATTACACCGGCCCGGGCGAGTACAATATGGATTATTCCAACAACGTGTTCACGCGCATCAGAAGCACGTTAAAGACAATCTAATCAGCGACAGATTCCCCGTCACCGCCGGCAACGGCGGTTTTTTCATGCTTATCCAATTCCATTTTCAGCTGCACACCTTCTTCACCGGGGAAATCTGCCGGCAACGCCGGCAGGTCATCCAAGCTTTCAATCCCAAAGTGGGATAAAAACTGGTCCGTGGTCGCGTACAGAATCGGCCTGCCCAGGGTTTCCTTGCGCCCCACATCTGCGATCAAGCCTTTTTGGGCAAGGGATTGAAGCGAATAATCGCATTTAACCCCGCGGATTGCCTCCACCTCCTGGCGGGTTACCGGCTGGCGGTAGGCGACAATGACCAGGGTTTCAAGCGCAGATTGGGAGAGGGACTGGCGCTGGACCGGCTGCAGCACGCGCTCCACATAGGTGGCATAATCCGCCTTGCTGACCAGTTGCACCATGTTGGCAAATCGCTTGATCGAAAGACCCCTTTGTGCTACTTGCAACGATTGTTCCAGATCCTCCAGCGCGTCCTGCACAGCTTTTGGCGCATGTCCCAGGGCATCAGCCAGCGTCTCAATGGCAATGGCTTCCCCGTATACAAATAAAATGGACTCGATGATCCCGCACAAACGCTCATTCCGCATCGGTTTTTACCTCCCGCCTGTTGCGCATCAAAAGAATTTCCGCATCATTGCTTTCCTGCACAACTTTCAAGCGGCCTTGTTTGAGCAATTCAAGCAAAGCCAAAAACAATGTCACCACCTCGTTGCGCGAAGGGGACGCGCTGAGTAAGCTGGCAAAACCCACGCTGCCTTTGCGGGTTTTTTGCATGATGTCTTTCATGAAGGTGGAAACTGAGTGCTGATCAAGGTGGATTACCCTGCGCTGCTCTGGCTCACCTTCTTCCCTGGCAAGTATACGTGCACTGAGCTTAGCGAATGCCTCAATCAAACCCTCCAGGGTTAAGCCTTCAAGCTCATACACGGGTGGTGGCAAGGGAAATTCATCCGGCAGTTTAGCAAACAGGCGTGAAGCGGCCTGCTCAAAATCCTGCATCTGGGTTGCCAACTGTTGGAACTTGGCATATTCCTCCAGCTGCCTGATGAGGGTGGTTTCCGGGTCTTCCTCCTCATCTTCCTCTGTTTGGATGACCGGCAGGATAGAACGGCTTTTAATCAACAGCAGGGTGGCAGCCATTTGGATGAACTCGCTGGCTTCCTCCATGTCCATACTGTCAGCGCTTTGAACAATTTGAATATACTGGTCTGTTACCTCGGACACAAAGATGTCTTTGATGTCAATTTTAGCGTTGCCGATTAATTGCAGCAGCAAATCAAGCGGCCCCTGGTAGTCCTTTAGGTTAAAAACAAGGCTCATACTGTTTAGCCTGCCTGGAAGATTCGCAGCAGCAATGGCAGAATGAAGCCCTGCACACCATAGATGGCTTTTGAGACCCAGTTCCCCACAAAGTTGGTGGAAAACAGCAAAATCAACAGCGCGATATGGGTAAAGCGAAATATTTGTCCGCCCAGGTTAATTTTGCCTTTGAAGAAAATATCGTTTACCACATGAAAACCATCCAGCGGCGGAATGGGCAGCAGGTTAAACAGCCCCATGCCCAGGTTCACCAACGCCAATTGCAATAAGAACCGCTGCACATGCAACAGCCAGGGGGTTTTTAAAAGGTCGCTTAGTATCGGCTCATATTCCGGGAACAGCTGCAGGTGGAAGCCATTTTGCTGGAAACTTAAAAAGAAATCCAGTCCAAAATAGGTCTTGGCTTCCGGGGTGTATAAGGAGGTGCTGATGATTATGCTCAGCACCGTCGCGATGATGAACAGGATAAAATTGGTGGTGACCCCGGCTAAGGACACCTTCAAATCATCCATACGGCCGTTGCGGAAACGGCTGGGATTCACCGGCACGGGCTTCGCCCAGCCGATGCCCATCAAAAACATGCTGATGGTGCCGATTACATCCAGGTGTTTAAAGGGGTTTAAGGTTAAGCGCCCCAAGTCCTTCGCGGTGCTGTCACCGCAACGGTAGGCGATATAACCATGCGCCAGCTCATGCAAACTGAGCGCCAGCAGCACAGCCGGCGCGCGATAGATCATAAAATGCAGAAATCCCCAGGGATCCTGCTGCAGCCAGTCCAGCAATCAGGCGGTCTCCTCTTGATTGGTTTGTTTGCGCTGCGCTTCCTGTACCCGGTCAAAGGCTTCCTGCGCCATCTCACGATTGACATGGTTTAGCGGCGAAAAACTGCCGTTTAGCGCAGTTTGCAGTTTCTCGGCTGCGTCCTCAAGCCGACCGGCTTCTTCGTCATATTTGGCCAGGAAATACAGGGTATCAATCTGGCTGGGGCGGTTTTCATATGCCTTTTGAAAATAAGGCAATGCCTTTTCTTTATCATGAAGCAGCCGATAGTGGATCTGTCCCAAATTGTCCAACGTGACAGAATCCTCATCATCATACTCCAGCGCTTCCATGTTGTATTCAAGCGCTTTTTGCGCATCGCCCGTTTCGATATACAAAAAACCCAGGGCTTGATATGTCAGGCTGCAGGGTGCAGCGCGGTGCGATGCTTCCAGGGTGGAGATGGCCTTGTCCAGATCCCCCAGTTTCCAAACTGCGATGCTGTAATTCATCAGCAGCTGCTGGCGCTTGTCCTCCGTCAAATCGGGCGCTTTTTGTGCTTTGACAAGCATCTCACGCACTTTTGCAAACGCGCCTTCCTCCCCGGAGCGCAATAGCAGCACACTGTAGGGCAGGATATAGCTGGCCAAATTGACGCCATCTTGATACAAGGTTTCATAAATGGCTCGCGCCTCTTCTTTGTTTCCCCGCTGGTGTTTAAGCAAAGCTGAACGAATCTTCAGCCGGTCCATGAATTTAGCCACTGTTTTCCACCTTTCTCATCAAGCGCAGGCTGCGGTAGTGCAAATCAAGATAATCGCGGTCTTCTGCCGCGTCAAAGCCAATGCGCTCGGAACAATATATCATGCCTTGCCTTGCGATTTCAAGCGCGCGCGCCGGATCGCGGAAGCGGTGCTCATAGATTTTGGCCAGACTGATAAACACCTTTGGGTTCACAAAGCGGCCTTGTCTCAAGGTTTCAAATGCTTGAACTGCCTCCTCATCCTGGCGTTGTTTCCGGTAGATTTCTGCCGCTCTTAACCGCGCGATATCGCGCACCGCTTTGTCAGAGCAGGCCCGGTAACAGGCAATCGCGCGGCTGTGTAGACCCTGCTTTTCATAAACAGCTCCCAGGCTGAAAAGGTCCTCCTGATGTTCCGCTTCCAGCGGCTGTTGATGCAGGTGGGACAGGTGTAAAAACAGACGGGCCAAGGTATGAATATCCTGGTCATTATGGCGCAGCACATCCTCCAGCAAGCCTTCATCACGCTGCTTTAAGTAGTCAAAATAACGGGCAGGCACCTCTGCGCCGGGCAGGTCATCCTCCCGGGTAAAATTGAACACCAACTCCTCCATGCGGTTAAGCGGACAGCGTCCCAGGCGCAAACGAAAGATGCGGCGCGCAGCATGCAACAAATCCAGATGCAAAACAGTCGACAACTCAAACTTCAGGCGGTTCATAATGAGTCTGCTTTGCAATAGCGGGATATCAAAACTGGCCCCATTATAGGTAATCAGACACTTGCAGGCATTAACGCGCTTTATTAGATCCTCCAGCAGCAGGACTTCCTGGTGATAGTCGCGCATCAGCACCTGGGTGATGACCAAGTCATCATCCTGCAGCTGTCCGTAGCCAACTAAAAACGCAATGGTCCCAGCGCCTCTGGCAAGACCTGTTGTTTCCGTATCTAAAAAAAGCAGGTCCTCTGCCTTACAGTCCATCTGGATGCTTTTGTTGCTGATATAGGACATAAGCTGCGCATCAAACACGCGGCCCTTCATTTCCCCCAGGCAAATGCGACGCTTTCGAACCAGGCAGGTTTCCGGCAAATGTGAGGATGCCTTCTGTTTGATGGGCTGCGCGCTTTTTAATCGGTCATACAAGGAAGCCATCGCTACGGGTTTTCATGAAAGAGGAGTTCAACTTCCTCCTCGTCCTCATCCGTCCAGGGTGCGGCTGTTGGCTTTGGTGTGGGGTAGGCGTAGTACAGAACTTCCTCATAGGTTTGATCCGGGGAAAGCATCGGCAGGGTTGCCAGGCGCAGGGCTTCTGCCTGTTTATCCGAGGCAGCTTTGCGCAAATCATCCAACACCGCCGGGTGGTTGCCCGCCATCAACTCCTTCACCAAGCCGGCCAACAGGACATGGTTGGCGCCGCGCAGCACATATTCTGGCAGTGCTTTCGCGTACGCCACATAGGTTTCAAGGGGGATATCCAGCGCATGCATCGCGCTTGCGTGGGCGATGCCGACATAGCGGAAATGCCAAGGCTCATCGCTTACACCGGTGATATCACGCCAGGCTGTTTTGTATCTTAAAATATATCCAAATCGATGCGCGTTTTCCCCCGCCCATTTGCCCTCCTCTGTTTCACCAAACGCCTGGCTTAGGTTGAGGTGGGAAGGTGCCTGCAAATCCATCGCGAGGCCAAGCTGGTGTTCGCTGCTGCCAGGCGGCGCGACCCTGCGCTGCGCCTTCTCACGGCTGCCCACCTCTTCCACCTTGGAATTAAAAAGGATTTGCTGAATGCCATAGGCGCGGTAGCCGCTGGTCGCGTACAGGGTGTAGCCTTCTTCCAACAAGGCCGCCTCAAACATTGCTTCCAATGCGCGCGCGGCGTGTTCGCGCATGTGAATACGCTCCTGCAAACTCTCTTTACGCGTGCTGACCTTAGGCTGTACCAGGTTTTTTGGTACATAAGTTTTGCTGATGCGGTTTTCGCGGTTCACCAATGCCAAATCCCCATCGATATCCAGGATGGAGGATTGTGTTGGCGCTGGTGGCGCAGGTGTGTTCTCGGGTTCGGCAAACACAACCCCTGCATACAGCGCTATGATGAGGGCGCAAACGAATAAAACAACACGCGTTTTCATTATCCAAACTCCCAGGTCAAGGCCCGAAAAATGATACCTCGCTGTCCCCTTCGTCATCTGTCTCATCCAGTTCAACCACAGGCGGCGGGGCATTCAACTGCCGGCACAATTCCAGAAAATCACCGCCGCGGGCTTCATACTCAGCAATCGCTGCTCGGTATTCCTGTGTAAATTCCTCAAGTGTTAAGCGGTTTTCCATCATGTATTGTGCTACTTCACGGCCTACATAGCGCAGGTGCCAGGGTTCATAAATGATCTTTGTAATCTCCTGCTTTTCGGGCAGGTAGCGAATCACAAAACCAAACTCCGCGCAGTTGGCTTCAATCCATTGCGCATCTGCTGTTTGGCCAAAGGCGGGCGTCATCCCCTCGCGGTTTGCCCATTCCCTGTTTAACACATCCACACCCAGGCCTGTTTGATGGTCAGAAGTGCCGGGCTTGGCCACCACGCCGTCATCCTTGCCGTATTTGCTGATACGGTTTGAATACATGGTGTTTTGCGTCTGGTAGTTACGGTAGGAGCTTTTGACATACAACTCATGCCCGGCTTCCTCCGCGGCTTTGAACAGCTCGCTTAGTGCCTCAGCCGCTTCTTTACGCAGCTCATGCGGGCCGCTCACGCTGCGCAGGCGGACACGGATTAAGTTGTTCGGTACAAAGTCGCTTGCCAGCACACTGTCCTGATTGACCAGGGTAAGGTTACCGTTTTTGTTTTCCAACAAATTTGCAGGCAAAATATAGGTCCATTCCGGCTGCGTAACCTGACCGGCAGCCACGAGCAGTGGCGTCAGCGCAAGCAGCGCGACCAAAAGAAGCAAACTAATTCGCGGGTTGTGATGCATGGTGTAAAAGGCCTCCGAATGTAGACTGTGACAGTTCTTCAACATAGGTTTCAAGCGGGATACCTCGCTTGAAAATCTCAGCAGCGTGTTCTATTCCAACATAGCGGATGTGCCAGGGCTCATACGCGTAGCCAGTGATGTCCGTAAACTCCGCTTCGTAGCGGATGATGAAGCCGAAGCGGTGTGCGTTTTGCGCCACCCACTGGCCTTCCTTTGACTTGCCGAAGGAGCCGTTAAGCCCGTTGTTGCCGCGCCGGCCGATATCCATCGCAAGGCCCAGCTGATGCTCACTGGCGCCTGCTGGCGCCACATACAATTCCGCCGCGCGCTTGCCGCTGTTGTTGATCTTGCGCTGATAGATGACCCGCTGGGTTTCATAACTTCTAAAGCCGGATACTGCCACTAAGGTATGTCCCTGCTCGCTTGCTTGCAAAAACAATTGCTCCAGCGCTTCGGCTGCTTCCCTGCGCATCCTGATGCCGCCTGTTGTCATTTTGACCTGCGGTTTTACCAGATCCGGCGGCACATAGTGCTCTGTCAGACGATAGGTCTTGTTGACCAGGTACAGGTTGCCGCCCAGGTTGGTTTGCTCCACCACACCGGTTACGCCGCTTTGGCCAAGCGACAAACAGAGCATCAGCAGCGCGATTAGTTGCTTCATCAGTTCATTCCTGCACAAACAGCTCAGGGTTTTGGGCTTGCAACCGGTTCGCGGAGGGCTTGCTCATGCGCACTGTCACGCGGGTGCCCTCCCCTTCATGTGCCTCGTGGATGATGCGCCCCTGGTTTCTGATGTCGTTTAACACATGGTATTTGCTAAAGGGGATAAACATGTCCAGGGTGCGCTCGCCTGCGCGCAAAATCTCCACAATGGCTTGCAGCAGCTGGTCAACACCTTCCCCTGTTTTGGCGGACACCTTCAGGGTGCCTTTGGGTAAAACGCGGTGTTCCGGCAGGGCGATGTCCCACTTGTTGTACACCTCAATGTGTGGTTGTTCGCAGGCGCCCAACGTTTGAAGGACGTCTTCCACGGCTTTTCGCTGCTCCTCCGCATGAGGGTTGGATGCGTCAGACACAATCACCAGCACATCAGCGCCCATGGCTTCATCCAGGGTGGATTGAAAGGCTTCCACCAGGTCTGTGGGCAGCTTGCTGACAAAGCCGACAGAGTCTGTGAGCAAAAACTCATCTCCGTCCGGATGCACGATGCGCCGGGATACGGTATCCAGCGTTGCGAACAACTGATCCTTGACATACACATCCGTTTGGGCAATCAGGTTAAGCAGGGTGGATTTGCCCGTATTGGTATAGCCAACCAGCGCAACGGACGGGATGCCGCTGTCCACCCGGTTTTTGCGGCGGATGCCCCGCTGACGTTCCAGCTCCTTCAGTTCATCCTTGAGGATTTGAATCCGTCGTCTGATAACGCGCCGGTCCATCTCCAGTTTGCTTTCGCCAGGGCCTCGCGTCCCAATACCGCCTGCCAGGCGCGAGAGGGACGACCGAGCCCCCACCAGGCGGCTGGCGCGGTAGTTCAACTGCGCCAGGTTTACCTGCAGTTTGCCCTCACTGGTGGTTGCGCGTTGCGCGAAAATGTCCAAGATCAGCGTGGTTCTGTCAATCACCGGGATACCCAGCGCGTCCTCCAGCCGGTTGGTTTGGATGCCGGACAGTTCATCATCCACGATGATCAAGGTCGCATTCTTGGCCTGTGCGTCCAGCGCAACCTCTGCCGCCTTGCCAGATCCAATATAGGTGGCGGGATCCGGTTTGCTCTTCACTTGAAGCGCGCTGCCAACAATCACAGCACCGGCAGAATCAGCCAGGGCACGCAATTCTTCCAGGGATTGCTGGCTGTCCGTGCTGATGAGGTAGGCGCGCTCGGTCTGGTCCTCAGTGGATATTTCCTTCACGGTCGCCAGCTGGTCGTTTTGGGTGATTGTCCACATCAGTTGCGGATGCTCCAGGTGCTTAGGCGATAGCGCTGTAATAGGCCCCGCCTTGAGCGCGCCGGTTTCATCCGGTGCCAGGAAGGAGACCGTCACGCCCGTTAATTGGCCTTCCTCGTTAACACCCAGGGCACACATGGCGTCCAGGCGCAGGCTCTGGATAGCGGACATATCTACATCCGACAGCGTCGCGTCACCATTGGGATGCGTATGGATGCAGCGCACACGGCTTAAACGGGTGTCGCTGCGCCGCTGGCCCAAGTCCTGCAGGCTTACCCTGTCAGCCTGTCCAACAGACACATCTAAAATTTTGCCGTTACGCGCGATATACACCGCAATCTCCCGGCGGATAAGCGCTGTCATCTCCGCCAATTTGTCAGCCAATTCCAGCGGTAAAAAGACAGTCGGATCAACCTCAATATCATACAGGGTGAGCAACTCTTTCTTTATGCTCTCCCGAATGCCAGTCAGATTCCCAGTCAGTTCCGTCATTCATTCTCCTTTTGTTCAAGCCGTGCCCTATAATCCGCGATCGCGGCGTGTACCGCTTCTTCCGCTAAAACGGAGCAGTGCATCTTCGCCGGCGGCAAGCCATCCAACGCCTCTGTCACGGCTTTGTTGCTGATTAGAAGCGCTTCTTCCAGCGTTTTGCCCTTGACCATCTCAGTGGCCATGGAGCTGGTGGCGATGGCCGCGCCGCAGCCAAAGGTCTTGAAACGAACATCTGTGATGATGTTGTCCTTCACCTTGATGTACATTTTCATAATATCGCCGCACCTGGCGTTACCGACCTCTCCAATGCCGTTGGCGTCCTCCAGGGACCCGACATTGCGCGGGTTATTGAAGTGATCCATCACTTTATCAGAATACATGGCTTTCTCCTTGTTCATATAGCGGCGACATGGCCCGTAGGATGTTGATAATCCGCGGCAGTTCTGTTTTGACCGTATTAATCTCCTCCTGGGTGGTGTCGGCTGACAGCGTCAGGCGCAGGCTGCCGTGCGCAATCTCGTGCGGCAGGCCAATGGCCAGGAGGACATGGGATGGATCCAGTGAGCCGGATGTGCAGGCGGACCCGGAAGACGCCGCGATGCCAGCCAGATCCAGCCGCAGCAGCAGCGCCTCACCCTCGATGTATTTTACCGCGATGTTCACGTTGTTGGGCAAACGCAAAACGGGGTGACCATTCAAGCGAACCTCAGGCACGCTCTTTAGGATGCTGTTGATCAGGTCATCCCGAAGTGCGGCAATCTTTTTGGCGTTCTCATCCAGCTTGTTGACTGCCTTGGTGATCGCCGCGCCCAAGCCAACGATACCCGGCACGTTTTCTGTACCCGCCCTGCGGTTGCGCTCCTGCGCACCGCCCTGGATGAAGGCGGGCAAGCGGGTGCCCTTGCGGATGTACAGAGCGCCAACACCCTTGGGGCCATGGAACTTATGCGCCGACAGCGAGAGGGTGTCAACCTGCCATTCCTGTACATCAACAGGAATGGCGCCAATGGCCTGAACCGCGTCCGTATGAAAGGCGATTTTGTGTTCCTGAGCAAACTTGCCGATTTCCGCGATCGGCTGAATGGTGCCGATTTCGTTGTTGGCTGCAATGACGGTAATCAAGATGGTGTCCGGCCGGATTGCCTTTTTGATATCCTCGGGGTGTACCAGCCCGTCTTCATCAACAGGTACGTACGTGACGTTAAAACCCTGCTGTTGCAAATCTTCCAAAGGGTGCAGCACCGCATGATGCTCAATGGCGGTGGAAATGATGTGTTTGCCTTTGTTCTGGTTTGTGTGGGCAATTCCTTTGATGGCCCAATTATCGCTCTCTGTTCCGCCGGATGTAAAAAATATCTCCTGCGCGGTACAGTTTAAAGCGGCGGCTACCGCGCGCCTGGCTTCTTCCACCGCTTTGCGTGCGTCCCGCCCTGTCGCATAAATGCTGGACGGGTTGCCGTAGTGGTCTTTAAAATAGGGCAGCATCTGCTCAAACACCTCGGCGTCAAGGCGTGTGGTCGCCGCATTGTCCAAATAAATCCTGTTCAAATCTATCCTCCATGCGCTGGTAACATCCCAGCCACAGCATTATATCACGAAAACCAAACAAAAAATGAAAATTTAGTGCATTCCTGTGTCTTGAAGTTGGTTTGTGAATCTGTCATTGGCCAATTTCATTAAGTGTGTGTACAGGTCTGCTTTTTGCGGATTCTCCAAAAGGTCTTTCACAACCAGGGACGTTTCCTCAACCAGTTTAATATTGGAAATGCCATATACATTCAGCAGTTTTCCATGCTGACGGGTGCCCAAAATCTCCCCGGGCCCGCGCAGGTCCAAGTCTTTCTGTGCGATTTCAAATCCGTCGTTGGTTTGTGTCAGGGTTTGCAGCCGCTCATTGGGTTCTCCCAGCAAAAAACACCAGCTTTCCTTGCTGCCGCGGCCGACACGCCCGCGCAGCTGATGCAACTGCGCCAGCCCAAACATGTCCGCATCCTCAATGACCATGGTGGTCGCGTTGGGGACATCCATCCCCACCTCTATAACTGTAGTGGATACTAAAACCGAGGCATGGTTTTGATAAAAACGTGACAGCGCGTCCTGCTTCTCATCCTCCGGCTGGCTGCCATAAGTAAGGGCCATGGGGATACCGGACAGCGCGCTTTTTTGCAGCTGCTTATACAGCGCGGTGGCGGATTGTTTATCCTGTTCCTCCCCCTCGCTATCCTCAACCAGCGGACACACCAGATAGCTTTGTTCCCCTGTTTTTGCCTTATCCCTGATGTAGGCATACAAATCCGCGCGTTTGTTCTGGGGTACGATTCTGGTTTTAATCTCTTGTCGGCCAGGCGGCAGCTCATCCATGATGCTCACTTCCAGATCGCCATACAGCACCAAAGCCAGGGAACGCGGGATGGGCGTTGCGGACAATGCCAGAATATGCGGCACATAATCCTCTGCCTTATCGGCCAATCGTTGCCGCTGCTTTACTCCAAAACGGTGCTGTTCATCTGTTATGACCAAGCCCAGGTTGTGATATACCACTGTTTTGCTGATAAGCGCATGGGTGCCGATCACAAACTGCCATGTTCCTGTTTTTATGTTATCCAACGCTTCCCTGCGCTCTGCAGCCTTCATGCCCCCCAGCAGCAAACCACATTGAATGCCAAATTTTGACAGGATCTTCTCCGCGTTTGCCGCATGCTGCCTTGCAAGCAATTCTGTTGGCGCCATCAAGGCGCACTGATATCCGGCTTTGATTGCGAACACAGCTGCCCCAAAGGCAACCGCGGTCTTGCCGCTGCCCACGTCCCCCTGCACAAGCCTGCGCATGGGCTTTGGTGATGACATATCCTGATAAATCTGTTTGAGTGTCGCTGCCTGTGCGCCGGTTGGTGCAAATGGCATTTGCTGCCAGAATGCTTCTGTGCAAAAGACACTGTCGTCAATGTTGGGGCCAGTTTCCTGGCTTGACGACATGCTTTTGATGGCCAGCTGGTACATCACCAGGTTTTCAAACCCAAGCCGCCGCTGGGCTTTAACGATTTGTTCTTTGTTTTGTGGGCGGTGAGCGAACTGCCAGGCTGTTTTCTTGCTGCATAGATTGTTGTCTTTCAAAAAGGCGTCAGGCAAGGTTTCCGCAGTTTGATCATCCACCAACCCCAAAGCCTGATCGATCAAACTGGCGAACACCTTTCCCGGCAAACCAGGCAAAGGTTTGTACTGTGGAATAATGCCCTTGTCGCTGATGATTTTGGGATTAAGCAGACTTCGCCCTGTTTTTGCTTCTTCCTGGACGATTCCATGCAAAACGACATGTTCGCCCTGCTTGAGCTGCTTTGCCATCCAGGGCTGATTAAACCAGAATACGCGCAGCACACCCGTGGCGTCGTAGACCCTTGCGCGGACAACCGACCGGCCGCCATAATACTGGATGCTTGGCGCGGTCTGAACCACGCCCTCAATGCAGGCGGGACCAGGCTGTACCTGCGCGATGGCCTGTGCATTTTCCGCAAACAAATAGTCCCGCGGCAAACAATCAAGCAGACTGCAAAGGTCCGTGATGCCCTCTTGCTGCAAAGCTGCCTTTCGTTTGGGACCCAGCCCGCGAAGGTCTAATCCAGTGCCCATACCTTACCTTTCAAAAAGAAGCTGTCAAACTGACAGCTTCCAAATACAGATACATCTGTGTTATTCGACTGACAGCAGGTAGAAATACAATTGCTGACCGCCGCGGTGCACTTCCACATCACAATCCGGATACATCTCTTCCAGCTGGTCGCGCAGGGTACGCGCATCCTCTTCCTTGGTCATCTCACCATAGTAGACTGTGATTAAGCCGTCATCCTCATTGACAATTTCCTTCATCAGCAAAACGGCGGCTTCTTCAGCGGTTTCACAGTTGACTGTAACCTGCCCGTTATTTAAACCAATGATGCTGCCTTCCTTAATATGGAGGTCTTCCAGGTTGGTGTCGCGCACCGCATAGGTAATCATCCCGGTTCGCACTCGCTGGGCAGCTTCGTTCATGCGCTCTGTGTTTTCCTCCGGGCTGTCCTCCGGCTGGAAGGCCACCACGGCTGCGATGCCCATGGCGACGTTTTTGGTGGGCAGCACATTGATATTGCCTTCGCTCATCGCCGCTACCTGCTGCGCGGCTAAGGTGATGTTGCCGTTATTGGGAAGGATGTAGATGGTCTTGGCAAAGACCGCATCAACCGCTTTTTTCAAGTCATCAATGCTGGGGTTCATGGTCTGGCCGCCTTCTACGATGCTGTCGACGCCCAGGTCCTTGAAGATTTCGTTAAAGCCGGAGCCCTGTGACACCGCAACGATGCCGTAGTCCTTCAGTTCCTTTTTCTTCTGCTTATCCAGATCCCGCTTCTGCTGGACCATGTTGTCAATTTTAAGCCCGTTGAGCTCACCCAGCATCAGCGCGTACTGCAGCGCCTTACCGGGGTCGTTGGTGTGCAGATGCACCTTGATCAGGTCATCATCACCAACCACCACCAGGCTGTCGCCGATGCGGCTTAACTTGCGGCGGAAGGAAGCGATGTCCATGTCGCTCGTGCCTGGCTTGAGCTCCTGCACAAAAAACTCGGTGCAGTAGGCGAAGGTGATTTCCTCGTCCAGGTCATGCTCATCAACAAAAGCCTGCTCCTGGCTGGAGTCACCGCTCATGTCAACAAGCAGGTCTTCAATTTGCTCCCCATTGAGGACGGCGGCATAGCCGGTGTAAATGAGCAGCAAACCGCGGCCGCCGGCATCCACCACGCCTGCCTGGGTTAAGGCTGGCAGCATTTCCTGGGTGCGCTTCAAAATGCTTTCACCGCTGGACAGCACAACGCGCATCAATGCGGTGAAGCTGTCCGGCTCCATCTCCGCCTGCGCCAGGGCATCCTCCGCGATGACCCGGGCTACCGTTAAAATGGTGCCTTCTTTGGGCTTCATGACCGCTTTATAAGCGGTATCCGCGCCGGATTTGAGCGCCTGGGCAAACTCAAGCGGTGTGATTTTTTCTTTATCAGTCAGCGCTTTCGCAAACCCGCGGTATAACTGGGACAAAATAACACCAGAGTTTCCCCTGGCGCCGCGCAGCGCGCCTTTTGACAGGTGTTCTGTCAACTGCCCAATGGAATGGGCTTCCTTGGTATTGATTTCCCTGACGGCAGAAATCATTGTCATGGACATGTTGGTGCCCGTGTCGCCATCCGGAACCGGGAACACGTTCAGCGCGTTAACCGGCTCCCTGTTTTTTTCAAGGAGCGCGGCACCGGCATTGACCATTTCACGCAATGTTGCAGCGTCAAGCAAACGAATATCAGCCATTTATAATCCTCCTCCGCGACAGATGAATCAGACGCGGATTCCTTCTACAGTGATATTTACATTGCGGACCTTGACGCCGGTCATGCTCTCGAGTTTATATTTCACGACCTCTTTAATAGATGTGCAAACCGCAGTGACAGAAATACCGTATTCAACAACAATGTATAAATCCACATCAATCATGTCGTCCACCGCGCGCAAGGCCACGCCGCGGCTGAGGTTTTCACGCCCCAACCATTCAACCAGGCCGTCTTTCGCGCGCTTGCTGGACATGGCTACGATGCCGTAGCACTCAAGGGTGGCATACCCCACCACTTTCAGCATGACTTCCTCGGAAATATAGATGGTGCCGATGTCGTTTTTGATTTTGAACTCCATCCTTAAATCCCCCTTAGGTAACTGTTTCAGGCGGTATCAGTATACAAGATTTCCATATCCTGTGCAACCTGCCGCAGGAATACACCTTTTTTGATGCAAACTTATTTTTGAAGGTCCTTGATGGACAGCTCTGCCAATCCGGCATCCTTTGAGATCACAAAGACGGCCTGGAAGCCCTTTGTGATTACCTTGGCGTCTTCGATCTTGAACATCTCATCCGGCCGGTAATCACGGTATTCCTCAAGCAGACGGCCCTTGTATGCGTTGAGCGCCTGGGTGATGGTATCAAGGTCTGACAGGTTTTTCGTGTTGATGACAATGACTGCTTCAGGCGTATACCGGCTGGCGTCCAAACCGGCTGCTGTATCTTGCAGCATGCCTTCATCCACCTCCAGCAGCAGCGCTGTTTGAGCTGTGTCAAGAAGGGTCAGTTCCTCAAAGTGAAGCTTCTCCAGCAATCCATCATAGACAGCCTGGGCAGGCTTGATTTCCACTTGTTGTGCGCAGGCAGACATTATAAAAGCAAACGCGATGATGAGAACAAATGCAAACTTTTGTTTGATACCCCTCACTCCTTATGATACGGGATCGTATGTGAGCGTAAAAACTCGTTGACAACCTGGTAGCCTGCTTTGGATAAATGGATGCCGTCCCCGGCAGAATAATTCTTGTGCAGCCCGCTATCCTCATCCATCAGCGCGAATGACACCGGCAAATAAAAACAATTACGCGTCTTGGCGGCTTCCTCAATCAAGGCATTGAAGCCATGGATTTTTTTGTTGTTCATCCTGGGGTACTGACGCTGGGCGCGGCGTTCGATGACAGGCGCCAGGGAAACACAATAAATCAATGTATCGGGCAGTTCGCTGATGAACAAATCCAGCATGGCCTCATATTGGGGCAAAACGTGCTGTGCGCTGTAATTGTCAATCCCGTTGCTGCCTATCCAAATATAAAGTTTAGCTGGCTGTTTTGCTTTTAATAATTCAATCATCCTGACGGACTTGCCATCTAATTTGTATACCCTGTGCCGGACAAGCCCGTTGGCGGACTGCCCAATTTTTGTGACAAACTCCATCGTAGGCAAGAGGCGGTTTAGGGCCAGGCCTTCAGCCAGGGAATCTCCGATGAAAATGGCATCCTCAAAATAATCATCACCAACCATGTCCCCTTTGGGTACGGTTGGCGCTTCGTACCCCTCAAACACAAGCGCGGACACGGAGGGTTCTTCAAAAACAAACTCATCCGCCGCCATGCCGATTGGCAAGGCCAGCAAAAATACCAACAAAAAAGATATTAGTTTTTGGACGGCGCCAAATGAAGCAGCAGGTTGCGGTCTGTTAAAAAGACATCTGTTCCGTAGATACATAGAACCTCCTCAATGCCCTCTTTTTTGATATACCCATCCAGGTCAAAACCAAGCTTCAAATACCGAAAATCCACCGCGTGCAATCTTTGGTAATGTCTGGCTAAAAGCGGCAAAATTACATTGGCGTTTGAATCCTTGATGACAAGCGCACTGCCGCGCTCACCGCTTTGGCTGCTGAGCGTTAATAAACCAGGGTTGTTGTACAACAGGGCATGATACTTGTTGGGGCTATCCAGCAGTGCTGTATCTACCAAGCCGGGCTTTTGCTCGCCTTCAATTTCCAGGGTGATGTCCTTCACATCAAAGAAGGTGAGCGTATCTGCCCTCATGAAGGGATACGGTGCCCGCGCATAATATGAGCCTGTAAAGCCGTCTTGTTCAATCAGTATTGCGTCATCTGCCCGCGCTTTTAGCCCAAGATGCTTCACCAATTCCTCATAGACGGTTTTGGCGCCCGCGGCAGTCAGATGATGGTCCGTTCTGTAGTGCGTCATTTGGGATTGGCTTTCAAGCAATAGTGCATTCTTTACTGGCAAATAATCAATCTCAGGATAGCGCTGAACCTCCTGCTCAATCATCGCTAACGGATCCGCAAGCGGATAAAAGGCTGGCAGCATTTCCTGATACATCACGCTGGATGGCGGCACCATGATAAAAGTAAAGGGAAGGCCTTGCCGGTGGGCAAACTGACCGATTGCGCTGACTGCTTTTTTAACCTCTGCAGGATTAAATTGGCGGCTGTCACCATACAACCTGTCACTCTTTCCCCGCACAACGCCATTGGATTCGGTTTTTTGCAACACCCGTTCTTTGAACAAATTAATCTGGATGAAGGTGTCACGCAAAGGCAGCTGGTCATCCACATAGTCTTCCGCCTGATCCATCCACCTGCCGGTTGCGATGTGTTGAAGCGACAGTTCAGGGATGGCAGCCAGCGGGCGGTTTTCTAACTGCGACATGGTTTTATCAGGCATGAGCAGGCTTAACACAGCAAGAACCAGCATCATCAACATGATGAGGATGAATAAAGGTGCCGCGAACAATCTTTTCATCATATCAAAACCTGAAGTAAATAAAGGGGTTGTAGGCTTCATTCACCAATGCAGCCAGGGACAAAACCATCACGCTGGTCATCAAAGCAATACGCGCTGCCTTTGAGCGGGTAAACAGTTGATTAAAAAATTGAAACACGGAGGGCATGCAGAAGATAATCGCGATGATCAGCAAAATGCCGTGCCCGCGCAGGTAATAAAAAACATCGGTACTAAATACAGGCGAGAACATCCGCAGGAAGTGATCGCCGGATTCCCTGAGGCTGCTGTATGAAAACAGCGGCAGACTCAAAAAGAAGACAAACTGCGCGTACAGCAAACCCAGTCTGGGCCGCTGCGCAATCCAGGAGCCAAAGGATGTTCTCTCCAGCGCGATAAACACAAAAAACCAAAGCCCCCACAGGATATGGTTCCAATCAGCACCATGCCAAAAACCAGATAAAAACCAGACAAAAAATAGGTTGATGATTGTTCTGTGCGCGCCTTTGCGGCTGCCGCCCAGCGGAACATACACATAATCCCGCAGCCAGGTGCCCAGCGTCATGTGCCACCTGCGCCAGAAATCGCGCATGGAGCGCGCGGACAGCGGATGGTTAAAGTTTTGCGGGAACTTGAACCCCATCATATGCCCCATGCCAATCGCCATACTGGAATAGCCGGCGAAATCAAAATACAATTGCAGCACACTGGCAAGAGTCGCCAGCCACATCGCCGGCGCGCTCGCACTTTTGATGGATAGGATATCCTGATACAGGGCGCCCATCGGATTGGCCAGCAAGACCTTGGCGCCCAAGCCGGCAATAAAGATGGTCATTCCATTTTCAAGGTCACTTGCGGTGATGGTCCGCTTGCGCATTTCTTTTTGAACATCTGTATACAGAACAATGGGCCCCGCAATCAACTGCGGAAACAGCACGATAAAGGTCATCACATTGATGACGTTTTTTTCGGCCGGAATTTTCTTTCGGTAGATGTCGATAATATAGCCTGTAATCTGAAAGGTAAAAAAGCTGATACCAAGCGGCATCGTGACCGATGGCGCGTAGGCCGACAAACCAATAACGCCCATTAAAAAGCCGCTGTATTTATAAAACACCAGGGTACCGATATTAAACACAACCGCCAGGATCATCAGCAGCTTACGCGCACGGCCTTCGCCGCGATCGATCAAAATGCCAAAGATGACGTTAAAGACCAAGACGGTCAAAATCAGCGGCAGGTAGGCAATCTCGCCCCACGCATAAAAAAGCAGGCTGGCCAGCAGCAAAAATCCATTTCGCAGCCGCTGGGGCAAAACGAAATGGATGATGAGGACAATGGGCAGGAACCAAATAAGGAAGGTCAGGCTTGAAAACAGCATATCCTGACCTCCTTTTTTACGTAATCTGCATCAATGAAGCTTCAGGGAGCAGATCATTCTTTAAAACCCGTTGTCCTTATTGATCTGATCAATCTTGCTGCTGCGCAGCGGCGGGTTGCAATACGGGCAAGGGGTTAATTTTGAGTGCTCCTGATGGTCAAGCTCAGAATACACCAAGGCACCTGCCAGGGGCAAGTACCTGTCCTTGATGCTGCGGCAATTTTGATCCGAATGGTAATATTTGCCGCCCTGGGGGTTGAAAAACAAGGGCAGGTTGGCATCTGGATACTCATAAAAGCGGTTGTCATCATCCCAGACCAACACCTTGGTATTGACCTTGATATTTTTCCACAGCCAGGTCATGTTGATGCCGTCGTTGTTTTTGACCCGCTGCACGCGGATGCAGCCATGGCTTGCTTTTTTACCAAGCTGTGCTTCCTGGGAGGAATAATCCCAGTAGCCTGTGCGTTCGTTTAAGATATAGGGCACCTCATGGATCAGCGCACCGCCGTTAATCCGCATGGCCATCCTGCAAACGAGGTTGCCGGCGTTGAAGTCCCCCGTGCGGCTGACCATCAAAAACTCCCCCGACGGCGTCTCGTTCCAGGGCTGCTTTGAGGTAGGCACGCCTGTAGAAATCAAAAGCTCGGTAATGATCTTGCCATTCTGGAAGACATACATGCGCTGCTTGAGCTTATCAATCAACAGCCCGTAGTCATCCCGCGGGGTAATTACCTTGAGTTCGGAAGTTTTGATATAGCCGCGGATCAGGTCATCCGTGTCGCCATATCCCCTGCGGGTGCGGTTGTTGGGCCCATAGGAGGAGTTGTACACCTCAACCAGCGACCAACCGTCGTCATATTGCTCAATCACATGAACACCCTGGGATTGATACCCAACCTCGCCCACGATGTTCTCACGCTTGCTGCTATCGTCCCGTGTCGCGCGCAGCTTGTAGGTGTCGCGCTGATCCCGGCCCCATAGCACGGTGATGGGCTGCATCATGACCTTCCAGATGGCTTCCTCATTATAGTCACCAACCGGCAGGCGCCAAAAATCCTTGCCGTAGTCTTCCTTAGGGACAACTTCTTTGGTGGGGACCGAATAATGATAGCCCTCGTTCTTGGGGTTTCCAGCGCTTTGGGTTGCTGCGGGGCTTGCAGATGGTTCTTCTGCCGCATCAGGTGCGGGCTCTGTCGCTTCCGGCGCAGGCGGGCTTGACGAAGGCTGGCTCTCCATGACATCCAGCGTGATATGCTGCTGGTTTGCGGCAAAACCCGTTTCGTCCAGAAACACAACAGAAAGCGTGTGTTTCCCGGCTGGCGCTGGTTTGTCGTTCAGTGTGCCATCCCAGTTTATCTCGCTGCGCCCTTCCGGCACTGCTTCATGGTAGATGGTGTGGTGTTCGTGCGCGACATGGAAAACAACTGCCAAAGCACCCGGCATGTTGACATTGACGGACATCGTCCAGGCTTCCCCGGGGGTAATCCGGCTGTCCTTCAGCTGCAGCTGGGTCACCTGCGGGCTCATCTTGCCGATGTGCAGCGGATGAGAAATGCTGTCATGTCCATCTGTCAGCACCAGGTTATATACGCCCTCATTGACTGGTTTCATGGCGTTGTCCATGCCATTCCACATAAACTGGTTCTCGCCCTGCTTTAGCGGAATGGATTGCAGGATCACAAACAGTGCCTGGCCTTTCGCATCCTGCAAGGTCACAGTACCTGTCCCTTCGTGCGCGGTTTTGAAATGAAATAATTCTGTTTTTCCCGGCCTGATCAGGTCCGGAAATTCATTTATTACAAGGTGCGGTTCTTCCGCACCGGTGAAAACGATTGGCAAAAGCAGTGTCAACACAAGGGTTAGGATCAGAATTCGCCTGTTCATTCAGCCCTCCTTCGTCATGAATGTTCATATCTTATCAAATTGTTTGCTACCCATCAAGAGCATCCTCTAAACACTTGGTAAACATATTGACACAGATTCTAAATAATACGTAAAAATTATGAATTTCCTTGCCAGCATAACGCCATACCTTCATCAGCAAACTCTCTGATGATTGACAGTGTCATGGCCAGTGGATAAGATACAATTTGGAACTAAGGAGGCATTATTGCGTATTTTAGGGATTGATCCGGGGCTTGCCACCATGGGCTGGGGTGTCATTGAAGGCCAGGCAAACAAAGCGGTATTTATCGCCTGCGGCGTCATCGAAACCGCGGCTGATACCCCCTTCCCCCAGCGGTTGGTTGAAATTGACAATGCAGTCAGCACCCTGTTATCACTTTATCAACCGGATGAAATCGTCTTTGAACAGTTGTTTTTCGCGAAAAACGTAACCACCGCGTTTGCGGTAGGCGCCGCACGCGGCGTCGCGATTGCCCGGTGTGCTGGCTATACTGACGCGCTGTTTGAATACACTCCCATGCAGATTAAGCAGGCGGTGGTTGGCTATGGCAGTGCCAGCAAAAACCAGATTCAGCAGATGGTCAAACTGCTGCTGAACCTGCCCGTTCATCCCAAGCCCGATGACGCGGCGGATGCTGTCGCCGCAGCTGTAACGCATTACAACGCGGGACGGTTTCGCAGCGAACACTTGATGAAATAGAGGTAGTTGGATGTACGCATTTTTAGAAGGCCTGGTGGCGGAAAAAAGCGGAAATGAGCTGGTGCTCAATGTGAACGGCGTGGGCTATCAGGTGATGTGCACCCAGGCTGCCATCTCAAAGGCACCGCCCAAGGATGAATTTGTCCGTGTTTATACATGGCTGAGCGTGCGGGATGACGCCATGGAACTGTTTGGTTTTGAAAGCAGGGAGGAGCGCTCCTTGTTTTTAAACCTGACCACAGTCACCGGCATCGGGCCGCGCACCGCACTGAACATCCTCAACAGCATGCCGCTGAAGGATCTCACCCTGGCCATCTTAACTGAAGACATCCAGATGCTTTCCCGCGCGCCAGGCGTTGGCAAAAAGACAGCACAGCGCATCTCGCTTGAATTGAAAGACCGCATGAGCAAAGAGGACTTCAGCAGCAATCTTGCGCAATTGCCCGCTGGCACTGTCAGCCAGCAGATGGGGTCGGTTGGTGAGGCCATTCAGGCGCTGGCTGCCCTGGGCTACAGCCAAAGCGAGGCGGCGCTGGCGGTATCCAAGGTTCACCAAACCAGCGGCGAATTGCCCGCTGATGAACTGGTGCGCCAGGCACTTCGCTCCATGATGAAAGGATAAGGCATGCAGGACGATCGCTTTATGATGACCGGCTACCGTGATGAGGACGCAGATCACGACCTTTCCCTGCGCCCGCGTAGTTTGCGCGAATATATCGGCCAGGACGCGGTGAAGCAAAATTTAAGCATTTATATCAAAGCAGCGCTGGGACGCAGGGACGCACTGGACCATATGCTGCTGTACGGCCCGCCCGGCCTGGGCAAGACCACCCTGGCGTGCATTGTGGCGGCTGAAATGGGGCAAAATATTCGCATTACCTCCGGCCCCGCGATTGACCGGCCCGGTGACCTGGCAGCCATTTTGACAAACCTTAACGCCGGTGACATCCTGTTTATTGATGAAATTCACCGCCTCTCCCGCGCTGTGGAGGAAGTACTCTACCCCGCGATGGAGGATTACGCCCTGGACATTATGATTGGCAAGGGGCCAACCGCGCGCTCGATGCGCCTGGATCTGCCCCATTTTACGCTGGTTGGCGCAACGACAAGGGCAGGGCAGCTCTCTGCCCCCCTGCGTGACCGCTTTGGGATGGTATTCCGTCTGGAGCTGTACTCACCCGAGGAATTGGCGCAGATTGTCAAGCGCTCCTCCTCTATTTTGGGCATGCCCGCTGATGAGGACGGCATCATTGAAATCGCCCGCCGCAGCCGCGGCACCCCACGCATTGCCAACCGGATGCTCAAGCGCGTGCGCGATTATGCCCAGGTGCAGGCAGATGGCAAAATTACCCGAACCGTTGCAAACGAAGGTTTAAACCTGCTGGAGATTGATGCCCTGGGCCTTGACAAGGTGGACCGCAATGTGCTGGAAACCATGATTGACAAGTTTGCCGGCGGCCCAGTTGGACTGGATACCTTGGCCGCGTCAACCGGTGAAGACGCCTTGACGATTGAAGATGTGTATGAACCATTTTTGCTGCAATTAGGCTTCATCCAGCGTACCCCAAGGGGCAGGGTGGCTACCCGGGCTGCCTATGAACATTTGGGTAAAACGATGATACCGCATGAGGATGAGGATGACCCTCAACTGTCACTGTTTGATGAGAACGCGTGATTTTCATTATCACCTGCCGGAGGAGCTGATCGCGCAGACACCGCTTGCGCAGCGCGATCACAGCCGGATGCTGGTGTATGACAAGCAGACCGGGCAGATCAAGCACCGCGCATTTTATGATTTGCCTTCTTTTTTGCGCGCGAATGATGTGCTGGTGCTCAACCGCAGCCGTGTCATCCCCGCCCGCTTATTGGGCGTGAAACAGGACAGCGGCATCGCGTGTGAGGTTTTGTTGTTAAAGCGCATCAACGCAAGGGATTGGGAAGCGCTGATCAAACCGGGCCGCCGGCTGAAGGAAGGCGCTGTCGTTGTCTTTGGTGATGGCGCGCTCACCTGCACCATCCTTTCTGATACAGCGTTTGGCGGGCGGGTTGTGCGGTTTTCGTATGAGGGTGTGTTTGAGCAAATTCTGGACCAGCTGGGCCAGATGCCCCTCCCCCCTTACATCCACGAGCAATTGGCGGACAAAAACAGATACCAGACCATCTACGCAAAAGAAGAAGGCAGCGCTGCCGCGCCAACCGCGGGGCTGCATTTCACGGATGAAGTTTTACAACAGATCAAAGATAAAGGCGTTCAGATCGCCACGGTCCTTTTGCATGTTGGCTTAGGTACCTTCCGGCCAGTCAAAGAAGAAGCAGTCGAAAAACACGTCATGCACGAGGAATGGTTCCAGGTAGATCAGCAGGCGGCTGACACCATCAACCAGGCCCGTGCGCAGGGCGGCCGTGTTGTCTGCGTTGGCACAACCTGTGTGCGGACGCTTGAAACCATCGCGGATGAGAAGGGCTTTATCCGCCCCGCTGGCGGGAACACGAATATCTTTATCACGCCCGGTTACACATTCCGTGCGGTGGACATGCTGCTGACCAATTTTCACCTGCCGCAAAGCACTTTATTAATGCTGGTATCCGCATTTATGGGACGTGAACAGGCGATTTTCGCTTATGAAACAGCCGTCAGGGAGCGTTATCGTTTTTTCAGCTTTGGCGATTGTATGCTCATTGGCAATAAGATGGATGAACAGACTTGATATGACAAAACCCACACCACGAATTCTGGTCATTGGCGGGATGAACATGGATATCCTGGGCACCAGCGCAGTCCCGTATATACCAGGGGATTCACTGCCCGGCACCATTCAACACCGCCCAGGCGGCGTCGCGCGCAACATCGCGGCCTTTTTACGGACTTTGGGTGCCAAGGTTGAATTGCTGTGCCCGCTTGGCAATGATACGCTGGCAAGCCAATTGAGAGCTGCCTGCGGGGAGTTGGGCATTGGTTTGCGGTATGCGGTAAGAACCAGTGAACCAACCCCGACCTATCTGGCCATCCACGATGATGAGGGCGAGGTGGTCTGCGCCATCAACGACATGCGCGCCATGGCATGGCTGAAACCGGACACCCTGGCAGAACACATCTCACACCTGAATACCTTTGATGCCTGCGTACTGGACGCCAATCTGACAAGTGAAACACTCGTTTATCTGTCACAAAGAATGACGATTCCTATGATCGCCGATCCAGTCAGCGCGGTTAAAAGCAAGCGTTTGCTGCCCATCCTCAAGAACCTGAGCGCCATCAAGCCCAACTTACTGGAAGCGCAGGCTTTGACAGGCCAGCAGGAGGCTTCGGACGCGGCTGCCTATTTATTGAATACAGGGGTGAAGCAGGTGTTTATCTCCCTTGGCAAAGACGGCATGTATTACGCAGATGCGCACAATCACGGCAAAATCGCCGCTACATTATTCCCGGGTGTCGCCAAAACCGGCGCCGGTGACGCGATGACGGCAGGGCTTGCTGTGGGTGTCGCGCTGGGCATGTCCATTACAGATATTGCAGAAAAAGGCATTGATGCATCTGCTTTTTTTCTTAAATCCACAAGGAATGTACATGAAACATTGAGGTGTTTATGAACCAGTTTTTAGAGATTTCTGACCAGGTTAAAGCAGCGCTTGACAGCAAACGGCCCGTCATCGCGCTTGAAAGCACCATTATCAGCCATGGCATGCCCTATCCACAAAACGTGGAGACAGCGCTTGCCTGCGAAGCGGTTGCCCGTGAGCATGGCGCGGAACCTGCAACCGTCGCGGTGATTGGTGGCAAGCTGTGCGCGGGGCTGACCAGGGAGCAAATTGAGTACCTGGGCAAAACCGGTACCGCCATGCACAAGGCCAGCCGCAGGGATTTACCGTATTTGATCGCGACCAAACAGGATGGCGCGACCACAGTCGCCGCCACGATGATCATCGCTCATATGGCCGGTATTGGCATTTTCGCAACAGGCGGTGTTGGCGGTGTGCACAGAGGCGCTGAGACCTCCATGGACATCTCCGCTGATCTGGAAGAATTGGCCAATACACCCGTCGCTGTCGTGTGCGCGGGCGCCAAGAGCATCCTGGATCTTGGACTCACGCTTGAGTATCTGGAAACAAAGGGCGTCCCCGTTGTGGGCTATCAAACAGATGTGCTGCCTGCCTTTTACACCAACCAAAGTGAATTCAAGGTCCCAATCCGGGCAAATAAAGTGGAAGAGATTGCGCGGATGATCCTGGCGCAGCAAGCACTTGCCTACCCTGGCGGGATGCTGATTACCAACCCCATCCCACAGCAATACGCGATGCCGGCTCAGCGCATCAACCACGCCATCAGCCAGGCGCTGACTGAAGCGGATGAACAGAACATCAAAGGCAAGGATGTCACACCCTTCCTGTTGACCCGTGTTGCAGACCTCACGGGCGGGGATTCGCTGAAGTCGAATATTCAGTTGGTGTTTAACAATGTGGCCTTAGCCGCGCAGATCGCTACTGCAATGGCGGATTGCTAAATAAATCCGCGCTTATTTCCGCTTGAAAGAAGCTGTAAATGTTTTGGCCGCATTTCTTATCAAACAGATCCTTTAATTCAAGAAACCGCTGCCATTTTTGAACGATGGCCGGTTCAACACTGTGTCTGAGGGCAACCTCAATCAGCCTTTTCTCCATCACCGTTACCTGATGCGGCAGGGAGATGGCATCACATAGCTGAATCAGCCGGATCTCCTCGTCATATTCAATCTCACCCAGCAGGCGAATAATCCGCTGGGAATCTGCTTTACTGCAATCATTTTTACCGATATAGACGTTGATGTTTGGAAGAGGGAAGGAATGGGTCAGGCATACAGCGGCCGCCTTCCCCCATCCTTTTGACATCATCAAATCATAACCGGCAATAGCATGGCGCAACGCGCTTTTGCCCTCGTACCGCCCAACATCATGCATCAGTCCCAGCGCATAGCATCGGTTTTCATCCATACCGCAATGCTTTGCAATAGTACCTGCTGCACGCGCAGCTGTTTTAACGTGAGACACCCACAAACCGGGGTTTTGCTCCCCAGCCCAGGCAAGCAGCGCTTCTGCTTCCTTGACAGTTGGAACATCATTATTCACAGTTAACTCTCCAAAACAAAAAAGCCGCTTTTGCGGCAATTTGTAAGAATCCATCAGGCCTGCGTCTTGTTCAAGGCGATGGCCATACGCGCCTTTTTCCGGTTAGCAGTGTTTTTGTGCATAACGCCTTTTGCCACTGCGCGATCCAATGCGCTGGATGCGTTTTTCAACTCAGCCTGCGCGGCAGTCAGATCGGTGCCAAGCGCCAGGGTATATTTCTTAACAGCGGTCTTGACCCCTGTTTTAATCTTGCGGTTGCGCAAGTTCTTCTTCTTGTTAACCTGAACGCGTTTTTCCGATGAACGGATGTTTGCCAACTTACTTCACCTCCTGCCTTGCCGATTTAGCAGAGTTGATTCTAACACAAGGATTCTTAATCTGCAAGCAATTTTTTTGAAACCGCGAATTGAACTCTGCCCTCATGATTGAGGGAATGCAGACACGCATTGAAACCCGTTTTCTTGCCTGAAAACAGGTTTTTGTGTATTATATAATAGTTAAGGTATACTCCTTAACAGATCTTAGTTTGGAAGGAGTTCACATTCGTTTGTCAATTCCACTTGATGCGTTTGACTCATGTGTTGCCCTGTTTGGGCTGAACGACCGCAACATTCAACTATTGGAAGACAGCCTCAATGTCTCTATCCATTTGCGCAACAGCGCGCTGCATGTAAGTGGTGAGGAAGCCAACACACAGATGGCAGAGCAGGTTATCACAGAATTGTTGGCCCACCTGGATGCGGGCGAACACGTTGATGAATCCAGGGTCCGCTATCTGATTTCATTAGCCCAGCAAAACCGTCTTGACAAGGTTGAAAGCGCGGAAAACCGCAATAAAAATACGGTTGCCTATACCCACCGCGGCAATCGGATTGTCAGCAAAACGGAAGGCCAGCGCCTGTATGTGCAGGCTATGCGCACGTCCGGATTAACGTTGGCAGTCGGCCCCGCCGGCACAGGCAAAACTTTCCTGGCCATCGCCTTGGCCGCGGTTGCTTACCGCAATAAAGAAATTGAGCGGATCATCCTGACCCGTCCTGCTGTGGAAGCCGGCGAAAAACTTGGTTTTTTACCTGGCGATATGGTGCAAAAGGTAGACCCCTACCTGCGCCCGCTGTATGACGCCCTGTATGACATCGTGGGCATAGAAGCCTATCAGCGGATGCTGGAACGTGGGACGATAGAGGTTGCACCGCTTGCCTTTATGCGCGGGCGAACCTTAAACGACGCGTTTATCATCCTGGATGAAGCGCAAAACACGACCCCGGAGCAAATGAAAATGTTTTTGACACGCATGGGCCGCAACGCCAAATGCGTGGTCACAGGCGACCCGTCCCAGATTGACCTTCCCGCGCTCAAGCGCTCCGGCCTGCTGGTCGCACTTGATGTACTGCAGGATATTGAAGGCATCAGCATTGTCCGGTTAAGCCGTGACGATGTGGTGCGCAACGACCTGGTCGGCCGGATTGTGAACGCTTATGACAGCTACGAAGCAAGGAAAAACAATCATGCATGAATTACCTCCCGGCAAGCCGGACCATAAGCCAATCAAAACAGCGGATGGCTGGTGGCGTTTTATTTATGCCACATCCTTCCATCAAGGGCTGATTATTGGAATTGGCTCACTCCTGTGCCTGCTGATCTTTCTGGTTACGGTCACCCCAAAACGCTACAACCTGTCCGTTGGCATGGTGCCCAACCAAACCATCGCCGCCAACAAGGACGTTGTGGACGAAGTAACAACCCTGCGCAACCGCGAGGATGCCGCCAACGCGGTCACACCGATTTATCATTTTCAGGAAGGCGTCGCTGACAAGGTGATGCTGAACCTGGACTCCGTCTATGCCCAGATGCTGGCAGTCCGCCAGTTCGCGCAGTCGCTGCCGGACTATAACCCCAACAGGGTGTATTCGGAAGAAGAATTCCAGGCAGCGCATAATATCCTCAATCTGGTCCCCATGAAGGACTTCCAGATCGCTACCTTGATGAACACACCGGAAGACCAGTTTGACGAGATGTATGCCTCGCTGAACCCTGCTATCCGCAATACCATGCAAGGCAACGTCACCCAAGGCCAGGAATCAATCGCCATTACCTCCATCATGCAGATTGTGGGGTTTAAAACCAATGTAAACCTGCTGCAAAACGTGGTCCTTCCCCTGTTGCGCGCCATTATACAGCCCAACATGGTGGTGGATGAGGATGCGACAGAGGCCGCCCGACAGGCTGCCTGGGAAACGGTTGAGCCTGTTGTTTATCAGCAAGGCCAGAACATCGTGGTCGCGGGTGAAGGTCGTGTTCGGGAAAACCAAATCGAGATGCTCAACAGCCTGGGCTTGCTCAGCAACACCACCATCGATTACACGATGTACTTAGGTGCTGTTTTAATTGTCTCCTTCATTTTGCTGCTGTTAGCCGTCTTCTTGTCGGTCTTTTGCAAGTCTGTTTTCCAGGACATCAAGCGCCTGCTGATTGTATACATCACCGCAGTCTTAACCCTTCTGCTCAGTCTGGTTGCCAAGTCCATTGATGCCATTTATTTGGCCAACTTGCTTTTGCCCTATATGCTGCTTACAGTTACAGTAGGTGCTGTTCCCGCGTTGATTTTGGGGACGGCGACAACCCTGATTGCCCCCCTCATGCTCACCAGCGGGATGGGCGCCGCAAGCCCGGACATGGTGAACCTGTTTGTAATGACCATTTTCGCAGGAACATTGACGACAATCCTGCTTCACAAGCGCTATCAACGCTCCTATATTCTGTTTGCCGGCGGTATTGCAAGCGCTTTCAGCTTCCTGATTGTGCTGGCGATTGGCATGATGACCAGTGTCAGCATGGGCGCTACCGTCAATAAGGCTTTGTTTGCCCTGGCAGGTACCGCCATCAGCTCGCTTTTGTGCTTGTCCCTGCAGCCGGCTGCTGAATCATTGTTTAATTTGCCCACACCCATGCGTCTGTTGGACCTGACAAACCCCAACCATCCCCTGATGCGCAGGCTGCTGATGGAAGCCCCCGGCACCTATCACCACAGCATCATCATCGCCAACCTCGCCGAGACAGCTGCCGAGGCGATCGGCGCGAACCCCTTGCTGGCACGGGCGGGTGCTTACTTCCACGACATCGGCAAACTGCGCCGGCCGCTTTATTTCAAGGAAAACCAGATCGGGAGCGGCAATGTGCATGATACGACAAGTCCCCAAGTGTCAGCCGCTATCATCGTCTCCCACGTGCGGGAAGGCATCGCGCTGGCTAAGCAGCACCGCCTGCCCTATGAAATCCAGCAGATCATAGCCGAGCATCACGGCGGCGCCTTGGTATCCTTCTTTTATCACAAAGCACTGCAGGAAGCGGATGGCAAACCGGTTGATGAAGCGGATTACCGCTATCCTGGCGTACCGCCGCAAACGGCGGAAGGCGCGCTCATCATGCTGTGCGATACCATTGAAGCCGCGGTGCGTACTTTGACCAATCCCACACCGGATGAAATTGTCACCTTCATTGAGGAATTGATCCAAAAGAAGGTGCAAAGCGGTATGATGGTCAACGCGCCCTTGACCCTCCGTCAGCTAAGCCAGGTGCGTGACAGCTGCGCGTCAGTCATTTACGGTGTGTTTCACGAGCGGATTGAGTACCCCAAAGAGATTGACAAATTGCCGCCTGGTGAGCGATTAATGGCGCACCTGCAGCAATTGCGCACCACAAGTAAGAATAAAGCCATAAAAACAACGGTACCGCTGCCGACAGATACCCCTATTCCGCAGTTGGCAAGCAAGCTGGAGGCGGTTACCCCTGTAAAGCCGCCAGCGGATGCGCCGGCGGAGGATACTAAGACCTCGACTCCCCCTGAAAACGAGGACGAATGATCCTGCTTGAGATTGACCGCCAGGTGCACCTGGCGCTTACTGACAGCGTGTTTTACAGGGCTGCAAAAGCCTGCCTGCGCGTCATGAATATTGCAAGCCCCTGCAGCTTGAGCCTGACCTTGACGGATGATGAGGGCATCAGGCATATTAACAAAACATGGCGCAATACGGATAAAGTGACGGATGTGCTTAGTTTCCCCAGCCTGCCGTTGACGCCGGATGCCTTGTTTAATGAGCAGGATGGAAAAACACAGCAGGCTTGGGACAGTGAGGCCGGTGCGTTTTTTCTTGGTGACATCATCATCAATGTGCATCAGGCAAAGAGACAGGCCGCCGACTACCAACATGCCATGTTCCGGGAGATGACCTATTTATTTGTCCACGGAATGTTCCATCTGCTTGGGTATGATCACATCAACAAGGAGGACAAAAAAACCATGCGGAATCAGGAAGAAAAAGCGCTTCAAACGGCCTTTGAAGCCAAGGTCAATGATGAAGAATTATTGCAGGCTGCGCGGGATGCCCGCACCTTTGCCCATACCCCCTATTCCCATTACAAGGTGGGCGCAGCCCTGCTGTGTACTGACGGCACTGTGTATACCGGCTGCAATGTAGAGAATGCTTCCTATGGCTTAACCAACTGCGCGGAGCGCACAGCGGTGTTTAAAGCCATCAGCGAAGGCAACAAAACATTTGAAGCGGTCGCCATCGCTGCGGATCAAACCGCGCCCTGGCCCTGCGGTGCCTGCCGCCAGGTGATGACGGAGTTCGCGCCGAAGATGCGTGTTTTGATTACCTGGGGCGAAAACAATGTTGAAAAGACAACCTTGGACGCTTTGCTTCCGCATGGATTTTTTGGTTTTGAGGAGGATCAGCATGGCTGATACATATATTTTCAAATCAGGTTTTGTGAGCATCGTGGGCCGCCCCAATGTGGGCAAATCCACCCTGCTCAACGCGCTCATCGGCGAGAAGGTGGCGATTACCACCCCCAAGCCGCAGACCACGCGCAACCAGATCATCGGCATTCATAACGGGGAGCATCACCAGGTGGTCTTCGTGGATACCCCGGGCATCCATAAACCGCGCACCAAACTGGGCGAATATATGGACAAGACGGTGCAGGACGCTTTGCAGGCCATTGACGCCTTAATCGTCATCGCGGATGTCTCCCGAAAAGACCCGCAGGAGCGCCAAACCATCCGCGACCTTGCGAAGCACAGCATTCCAAAGTTTCTTGTGCTCAACAAGATTGACCTGGTTCATCCTCAGGAGCTGCTGCCCATCATCGCCGAATATGCAAACGACGGTTTTGATCAAATCCTGCCCATGTCCGCAAAAACTGGCGAAGGGGTCGACAAGCTGATGGCCTGCGTGCTGTCCCATCTGAAGGAAGGACCGCGTTACTACCCGGCCGATCAATGGACCACGCAGAGTGAGCGGCAGATTATCGCGGAGTTAATCAGGGAGCGCGCGCTCTTTTTGCTGCAGGAAGAAATTCCCCACGGCATCGGGGTGGAGATCCGCTCCATGAAGGAACTCAGCCCTACCCTGACAGAAATTTTTGCGGATATCTATTGTGAGCGGCCCTCGCACAAGGGCATCATTATCGGCAAACAGGGCGCCATGCTGGGCAAGATTGGCAGCCAGGCCCGGGCGCAGATAGAAGCCTTGTTGCAAACGCAGATTATGCTCAAGTTATGGGTGAAGGTGCGGCCGGATTGGCGCAACTCCAACAACGACTTAAAAACGCTTGGCTATTCGGAGTAAACTGATGAAAAAATATGTCCTTTGGTTCGTTGTCGCACTGCTTTTGTGTATCACCACAGCTGTTTTCCCTGTTGCTGCAAACGAACAAGCACCTGAGATGACCAAGTTCTCTTACATGTTTTTTGGCACCTTTGATACAGCCATCACCATCATCGGGTTTGCGGAGAACAAATCTGTTTTTGATGATGTGACAGCAAAAGCCGAGCAGATGTTCCATGAATACCACCGGCAGTTTAACCAGTATTATCCTTATGAAGGGCTCAACAACCTGTACTATCTGAACAACAATGCAGGCAAAGCGCCCGTCAAGGTGCCCAAGGAACTGTTTGACCTGCTCAATTGGTGCAAGACACATCAGCCCGATACAAAAGGCCAGGTTAATGTGGCACTGGGCGCTGTACTGGCCTTGTGGCATGACGAGCGGGACAACGCGGAATTACACCCAGATCAAGCGCGTTTACCAGATATGGCGCGTTTACAGGAAGCGGCGAAACACACCAATTTTGATGACGTGGTTTTGGATGCTGGCGAACAAACCGTGTTTTATGCGGATCCCTTGCTAAAACTGGACCTGGGCGCGGTTGCCAAGGGGTATGCTACGGAATTGGTAGCCCAGTATTTGCTCAACTCCCCCATGACCAGCTTTATCATCAACGCTGGCGGCAATGTACGCACTGGGCATCCGCCACTTGATGGGCGGGATGCCTGGGGTATTGGCATTCAAGACCCGGATGCTGCCCTGGTGCTGCCCGGCGGAAACGACATCATGGATGTGCTGTATCTGGCTGATATGTCCTTTGTCACCAGTGGGGATTATCAACGGTACTACATGGTGGACGGCGTCCGCTATCATCACTTAATCTCCCCTGAGACTTTAATGCCGACTGCTCATATGCGATCTGTTACCATCATTACACAGGATTCGGGGATCGCAGATTTACTGTCTACCGCTGTGTTCTTGATGCCCCTGGAGGATGGCTACGCCTTTGTCGAATCCCTGCCTGGCGTAGAAGCCCTGTGGGTCTTAAACGACCGCAGCGTGAAAATGACGAAAGGCGCGGAACCTTTGGCACGCTCTACACGAGACCAATAATTTGTGCTGTAAACAAAAAAGGCAGTGAGGCGATTTCGTCCCACTGCCTTTTTAATGTTGTTCTGTTAGTTGAAATTCTCCATCAGCTCGCCGGCCAGGTGCACCTGCTCCACAATCAGACGCAGCGCTTCTTCATGGGAGATGGTTTTGGGCCATACGCCAAACTCCGGCGTGCGCCAGCCGGAAGCCAGCACATTGGCAATCGCTGTGTCCAGGCAGTCTGCCTCTTTTTCCAGAAGCAAGGATTCGCGCACCGCGCTTGCTGCTGCATACAGCGCGGAAAACAGCGGGAACCCCTGCTGCCCCGCAGGCGGAATGACGCTGTGCAGCTTGATGTAATCGGCATAATAGCTGGTGTGCTGCAGCAGCTCTGTGCCCGTCAAAAAACGCATCAGACTGCTTAGCATGTTTTTTTCATCGGAATACGTAAGAACAACAGACGGTCTGTCCTGCTGGAATAACAGCGTGTCCATGACCTCGTGAAGAGGCAGGATGACCGGGGCAGGCAAGGCGGCGTACATGGCAGCCTTGTTCAGCGGGTCCACCCATTCCTGTGTTTCCTGGTTAAGGGACAACACAACGTTTTTACGCAGTTTCTTGGCATGCGCGCAGGCTGTTACAGCCGTTTTGCTGATGATGGCGGTATCCCCCGCCAAGGGCCAGATAAAGTCAGCCGAAGGGATGCTTCCTTCTTTTAATCGGCTTAAATCCCCCACGGTATCAGCATGATGAAAGGCGCTCATCCCCGCGAAACAGGACAGCGCATGCGCTGCTTTATCAGAAAACTCCTGATCGCCAGCCAGGACCACCGCGTCATGATCACCGGTTACATCACGTAATTCCTGTGGTGAAAACTCCCGGTTTAGCAGGTGCTCACGCATGATAAAACTGTGCGAGAAGGCGACAGCCAACTCACTCAGCATTTCCTGAGCCAGCCGTAAACCTTCCCGCAGGCCTGGTTTGTCAGCCAGAAAAAGAATTTTCGCGCGCATATCAGTCCCAGTCCACAGGGTAGTAATCTACAGCGTACTCAAGCCCTTTGCTGTTTTTGAGCAGCATGTTGACCACGTTATCAATCAGACGCTGGTCTGAAAAAGGGGTCGGCGCAAAATCATTATAGTCGGATTTGGAGGAAATGCGGCAGGGGATAATCCGGAAACCCGCCGTCTCCACCGTATCGCCCTTGACATTCAAGCGCACCTGGAATAAAAAGGTGCTCATATCACTTGGCTTGTTGTTGCCGGCAAAACTAAAATTGCCCAAGGAGTAGACGATATACCTGTCCTTGTATTTCTCAATGGGGTTGATGCGGTGGCTATGATGCCCCAGCACCAGGTCTGCCCCCGCGTCAATTGTCGCGCGGCCTAAATTGATCTGGTTTTTATTGGGTTTATAGTCCAGTTCCTGCCCCCAATGGAAGCTGACAATCACCACGTCATACAGCGCTTTGGCATTTTGAACGTCCTGAGGCACCTTGACCAGCAATTCCTCCACCTTGTCGCGGTATTGCTGGTAGGTGAGCATGGCGATGCTAACATTGTTGACTGTATATACGCCCATTTGCTGAGAATCGCTCCACACAATGCCGGCCTGCTCAAGCGTTGCCTTGGTCTCATCAAGGCCTGCCTGGCCATGGTCAAACACGTGGTTGTTTTCCAGCGCGACGGCTTCGATGCTGCCTTGCTTTAAAATCTCCACATACTCCGGCGGTGCTGAAAACACAAACTGGTTATTGGTTTTGTAGACCGGCGCGGTGGTCAGTGTGCCCTCAAAATTGACAATGGACATGTCGTCTGACTCAAAAATTTCGCGCACATTTCGCATGAGGAAGTGGATATCCCCATCCTGCCGCTTTAGTTCACGCGTAAACAGGGAATCCCCGCGCTTGCGCACATCCCCGCCAATGGTCATGTCGCCGGCGGCAGTAATCACAAGTTGAACAGTCCCATCCTTGAACACCCGCTCCGGCGGGACGCTGGGTGCGGCTACCTCACCGGGCTGTTGTGCTCCACCCCCCTCCTGGGGTGCAGGTGTTGTGGTCGGATTGGGATCCAGATCAACAAGGGATACCTCCTCATCTGCGAATACACCTGCTACCTGCGTAGTACAACAGATGCACAGGGCTATGAGAATAACAATCCATTTTTTCATCACAAGAAATCTCCTATACGGTGGACAGAAACGCCTTGATGCGGTCAAAAGCTTCAAGCAACTTATCCGTCGCGGTCGCGTAACAGCATCGGATGTGCCCTTCTCCGCTTTCTCCGAAGGCATTGCCGGGTACACAAACCACCTGTCGCTCTTTTAACAGCCGTTCACAAAATGCCTCGCTTGACAGACCTGTCTTTTTGATGGAGGGGAAGGCGTAAAACGCACCTTTTGGCTCAAAGCAATCAAGGCCAAGGTTCTCAAAAGCGGTTAGCATCAGCCTGCGGCGCCGGTCGTAGCTTTCCCTCATTTTTTGGACATCGGCATAGCCGCTCTCCCGTCCCTGTTTGAGGGCATGATAGGCTGCAACCTGGCTTTGCCGGCTTGCGCACATGATGGTGTATTGATGAATCCGGCTGCATGCCTTCACAACTTCAACCGGTGCGCAAAGATAACCCAGACGGAAGCCTGTCATCGCGAACGCTTTGGAAAATCCGCTCACGATCATCGTCCGCTCCCGCATACCCGGGAAGGACGCAATGGATCGCTGAACAAACCCTTCATAGCATAATTCGGCATAAATCTCATCACAGATTACAAACAGATCATGCTTGATGGCAAGGTCTGCGATTGCCTGCAGCTGGTCTTCCGGCATCACTGCGCCAGTTGGGTTGCTGGGGTAGCTGAGAATCAGCACACGGCTGCGCGGGGTGATTTTTGCCTGTAAATCCGCAGCCAACAGTTCAAACTGGTGTTCCACCCTGGTTGGAACCGCAACCGGTACCCCGCCTGAGAACAGGGCGCATGCCTGGTAGCTGATGTAGCATGGTTCGGGGATTAACACCTCATCCCCAGGCTGCACTAAGGAACGCAAGGCAATATCAATCGCCTCACTGGCGCCGACTGTTACAAGCACCTCGTTTGCAGGGTCATACGATACATCAAAGCGGTCCGATAAATAGCGCGCGATCTCTTCCCGTAAGGGAAAAATACCCGCGTTGGCGGTGTACTGCGTTTCCCCATCAAGCAGGCTGTCGATGGCTGAATTGCGCACCGGAAAAGGCGTGATGAAGTCAGGCTCCCCTACGCCCAAAGAAATCGCGTCTTTCATCGTAGCGGCGATGTCAAAGAAACGACGGATTGCGCTGGGCGCAACCGCGTTGATGGCGGGGTTGATGAATCGGCTGCTCACGGAGAGATCGTCAGCCTCCTGTCCTCATCGGGCATATCAAAGACAACCCCATCCTGCTTGTAACGCTTCAACACAAAACTGGTGCTGGTCCCTGTCACGGTCTCAAGCGGGCTTAAGCGGTCGGATACAAACTGGGCCAACTCCTTTAAGGAGGGCGCTGTAACCTGAATGAGCAGGTCATAGGTCCCGCTCATCAGGTACAGGCTTCGCACTTCCTCAAAACTGTTGATGCGTTTGGCGATGGCGTCAAAGCCAAAGTCACGCTGCGGCGTAACCTTGACTTCAATCATCGCCTCAACCAGTTTGCGTTCCGTCTTATCCCAGTTGATCACAGGGCGGTAGCAAAGAATAACCCGGTCTTTTTCAAGCGTGTCAATGATCTCTGCCACTTCCTTAAGGTCCATACCCAGCATGACCGCCATCCGTTCAAGCGGAATGCGCGTGTCCTCATTGAGCAGGTCCAGCACCTGTCTGTGTTTATCGTTCATAGTTTCTTAGAAAATACCGCTGATGACGCCGTTTTCGTCTACATCGACATTCAGCGCGGCGGGCATCTTGGGCAGGCCAGGCATCGCGATGATGTCCCCTGCAAAGACGACGACAAAGCCGGCACCGCCGGAGAGCCGTGCGTCACGGATGGTTAATTCAAACCCGCTGGGCGCGCCAAGGGCTTTGGGGTTATCGCTGAAGGAATACTGCGTTTTGGCGATACAGACAGGGTAATGGCCAAAGCCATCCTCCGTTAACTGGGTCAAAAGCTTCTTCGCCTGTGCAGAGAAAGTCACGCTGCCCGCGTGGTAGATCTTCTTCGCGATCGCTTCGATTTTCTCAAACAAGGATAACTCATCCGGGTAGGTGAAGGTTAACTCATTCTTGGTTTCCTGCGCCAGCAGGTCAACGACATCCTGCGCCAATTCCTTCGCCCCTTCGCCGCCCTTGGCCCAGCCATCGCTGAAACTGCAAGGGACGCCTTCCTTTTGCATCGCGGCTTGAAGGATTTTAATTTCCGCCTCGCTGTCCGTAATGAAGTGGTTGATGGCGACCACAACCGGCAGATTCCAGACCGTGCGCACATTGCGGATATGCGCCAGGAGGTTTTCAAGCCCCGCCTCAAGCGCCGGGATGTTTTCCGTATTCAGATCGGCCTTTTGCACGCCGCCGTGGTGCTTGAGCGCGCGGATGGTGGCAACCAGCACCACGCAGTCCGGGCGCAGCCCGCTGGCGCGGCATTTGATGTCAATAAACTTCTCAGCGCCAAGGTCCGCGCCAAAGCCGGCTTCGGTCACAACGTAATCCGCCAACTGCAAGGCCGTCTTCGTCGCGACAATGGAGTTGCAGCCATGGGCGATGTTGGCAAACGGCCCGCCATGGATGAGCGCAGGGGTATGGTCAATGGTCTGCACCAGGTTGGGCATCATGGCATCCCGCAGCATGGCAGCCATGGCGCCCTGGGCGCCAATCTGCGCGCAGGTGACGTTCTCACCATCGCGGTTGCGGGCGACAACAATGTTACCCAGGCGCTTTTTAAGATCGCTCAAATCATTGGCCATGCAGAAGGAGGCCATCACTTCGCTGGCGGCTGTGATATCAAAACCGTCTTCCCGCGGAGTCCCATTGCCAGTACCGCCAAGGCCGCCGACGATATACCGCAGCTGGCGGTCGTTCATGTCCATGCAGCGGCGCACGCGTACCTGGCGCACATCAATATTGAGCTGATTGCCTTGCTGGATATGGTTATCCACCATCGCGCACAGCAGGTTATTCGCGGAGGTAATGGCGTGAAAATCACCCGTAAAATGAAGGTTGATGTTTTCCATCGGGAGCACCTGGGAACGGCCTCCGCCGGTCGCGCCGCCCTTCATGCCAAACACGGGACCCATGGACGGCTCCCTCAGGGCGAGCATGGGTTTTTTACCAATTGCAGTCAAACCATCCGCCAGGCTGATGGAGACTGTGGTTTTGCCTTCGCCAGCAGTGGTCGGCGTTATCGCGCTGACTAAAATCAACTTGCCTTTTTGTGGAAGGTCCCGTAATTTGACGGGGTTCACTTTGGCGATGCTTGGACCAAAGGTCATCAAGGCATCTTCCGGAATTTCGTATTTCTTTGCGATTTCGGTGATTGGTTTTAGTTTGGCGGCCTGTGCGATTTGAATGTCGTTCATGGTTCCTCCTGTCAATCATTTAGCATTTGATGATGTATTGAAACATGCTTGCCCGCATGTTTGTTTTTGTACCGGTCAAGGAATTATACCGTGCCCGTCTTTTCTTTTCTACCCAATGGTGCCGTCGCAAGACAGGCCATCTTGCTCTCATTGAGATGTTTTTCCATCAATTTGGCGAAGGCTTCCTGTTCCCCATCCCGCAGCATCCGCACCAATTCGTGATGCTCCTGCTGGGCGTTGGACCGCCTGACAACACTTTCAATCGCCATTCTGGAGAAACGGTTGATATACTCTTCCTGGCTGTCAATCACGCGCAGAATGCGTTTCTTATCAGAAATCTGCTCAATCGTGCGGTGGTA
This sequence comes from uncultured Christensenella sp., assembly GCA_964346355.1. GTDB lineage: Bacteria > Bacillota > Clostridia > Christensenellales > Aristaeellaceae > UBA6115. The sequence continues at coordinate 83,330 of CAYFUH010000001.1, forward strand.
CTCACGGTTATACTTGGACAATTCCTCGGCGTTCTCTTCCTTTTGGCTGATATCCATCGCGTCCAAAATGTGCTGCAGCTCATCCAGATGGTCTTGCTGGAGGTTTTCAAAAATGGATGGAATAATCAGCATCATCAGCGCATTCCTGATGGTGAAGGTTTCCTCAATATCCTCAATGGTAAACGCGCGGACGATGACACCCCTGCGCTCCACATACTCTACAAGGCCATCCAGCTCCAGCTTGCGGAAGGCTTCGCGCAGCGGCGTACGGGAAATGTGGAGCGTTTCTGCATAAACGGTCTCTATCAAGCGTGACCCAGCAGGAATCGTTCCCATGATGATGGCGTTTTTCAACGTCTCATAGGTGGTTTCCCGAATGGGTTTGTTCAGTTCAATTTTATCGAGTCCTAACTGATCCAAGAAAGTGTCCCCCCTCTTGATTTTCAAATCAAATAGTACCTTTTAGGCAGCAAACTGTCAAGAAAAGACAAACACTCGTTGACCTGTAAAAGGCACCTGGATATCATATTTTCAGGTTCAATTTATTTTTGATAAAACATGACGCTTACTTTAAAAATATCTCCACAGCGTTCATAAATACCAATCAAGTCTTGGTCATGATATAAACAGACTTTGGTTTTTTCAGGGATCTCCTTTGCGCCTTCAATGTCTTTTGCTGGAACAGGAACTCCGTTAACCGTTGGAAACAATAAATGACTGGAGAGAGTAAAACGAGGCAATTGTGCCAGCGCGTCTTCAACACGCACAAATAGACTGAAGTCTTTTACGAAACCACCTGATGCCCATTTGTTTAAATCGTCCATTGTTCCGGCGTGATGCAGCATCAATCCGCTTGATTCCTCCCGCAGCAAAAACCGCATGTGCGCAGGGCAGCCAAGCAGTTCACCAAGATCATGACAGAAGGTTCTGATGTAGGTGCCTTTGCTGCAGTGAACACGAATTAAAAAGCCATGCCGCGGCAATTCATCAGTCACGTCAATCCGATGAAAATGAACGGGTCTCTCTTTTAACGCCGCTGTCTTTCCTTCACGGGCCAATTGATAGGCGGTCTTACCATCAATTTTCAGCGCCGAATACTGAGGCGGCAATTGCATATATTCCCCAACAAATGTTTGAGAAGCCTTAACAACCTCATCCTTGGCAGGGAAGTTATCACCAGTTCTGATCACCTTGCCCTGCGCGTCCTGTGTATCCGTTGCCGCGCCAAAGGCCACCTCAGTGAGATAAACTTTGGAATCATCCATTAAATAATCGTTGAGTTTGGTGGCTTTCCCAATCATGATTGGCAAAACCCCGGCTGCTTCCGGGTCCAGCGTACCCGCGTGCCCAGCCTTCTTGCCGGTCAACCGTTTCACAAAAGCAACCGCCTGCGCGGAGGTCATCCCAGGCGGTTTATAAAAATTGATGACACCATCCCTTAACATAGTGATTGCGCCATGCGTTCCTTCATAAGTGAAACGGCCTTTTCAAAAGGCATTTCCAAGGTACAGCCAGCCGCGAGCACATGCCCGCCGCCGCCAAAATGGGTGGCGATCTCCGCCGCGTTATGCGGTTGGATGGCCCGAAGGCTAAACTTGACAAGGTTTTCCCCGGTTTCTGTCGCTAAAAAACACATCTGTACACCTGGCAGGTTGAGCGCGTAATTCACCAGCCCTTCAGCGGATTCAGGCGCGGTCTCACTCTCCTTGAAATCCTGCTGTGTCAGGCACATAAAGCTGATCTTGCCGTCACAGATGAAACTCAGTGAGGCAAGCGCACGGGACAGCAGCTTCACAAAGTCCACTTCCTTCATCAAGTGCAATGCCCTGGAATATCTTGTGATATCAAGCCCCGCCTTGAGCAGCTTGCTGATTTGCACAAAGAATTCTTCGTCCATCTGCCCAAAGGCAAAATTGCCTGTATCTGAAGATAAAGCGGCATAGAGGTGCGGTGTCACTTCCGTCGGAATGTTCATACCTGCCGCTTCATACAGGCGGAAGACAAGGTTGCCTGTCGCCGCGACCTTGCTGTCCACATAATTGATATCGCCATAAAACGTGTTGGACGCGTGATGGTCAATCACCATCTTAAGAGGTGCCTTGTAAAACAGCGGCAAAGCATCCCCCAGGCGGTCTGAATCCGAACAGTCCAGCGCGCAAAAAAGATCAAATTGATCAATTTTGCATTCTGATGCAAGCTGAACCGCATCCCATCCTTTCAGGATGTGCAGGTTTTTGGGCACGGGATCATGGCAGATTGCCGTGACCTCCTTTCCCAGCCGTTCAAGCAGCGCCTTCATGGCCAGGAGGGAGCCAATCGCGTCGCCATCGGGTTGTAAATGAGCGCACAGGATGATTCGCTGTGCGCCCATGATGGCTTTCAGAGTGTCCTGTATGCTGCTAGGATTCATCCTGTTTGTCATGGGTTTCATCTCCAAGGACTTGCTTGAGTACGCCGGCAATATGCATACCATAGGCGATGTTGCGATCCGCGATGAATTGAAGCTCGGGTGTAAACCTCAGGTTGATGGCGTGGCCCAGCTCACGCCGCAGAAGGCCTGCGGCGCCCTTTAAAGCTTTGACCATGTCCTCCAGCTTGTCCTCCTCCAGCGCGCTGACATAGACCTTGGCGTAGCGCAGGTCTTTTGTCGGTTCCACGCGTGTGATGCTGAAGGTACCTGTGACCCTTGGGTCCCTTATCTCTTCCCGGATAATCTTGTCCAGGTTCTTTTTTATTTCCTCCGCGATGCGGTTTTGTCTGTACTGAGCCACGGATACTCCTTATCTTTCAATTTCTTCCATCATGAAGCATTCAACGACGTCCTTGACCTTGATATCGTTGTAGTTTTCAAGGCCAATTCCGCACTCATAGCCGCTGGCAACTTCACGGACGTCGTCCTTAAAGCGGCGCAGGGAGGACAATTTGCCCTCAAAGATGACCACATTGTCGCGCAACAGGCGCACGGACTGGTTTCGCATCATCTTGCCGTCGGTCACATAGCAGCCGGCAACCGTGCCGGAACCGGTAACCTTGAAGACATTCCGCACCTCCGCATGTCCCAGCACCACTTCCTTAAACTCTGGTGCCAGCATGCCCTTCATAGCCAGTTCAATGTCCTCAATCGCCTGGTAGATGACACGGTACAGGCGGATGTCGATCTCTTCCCGGGCTGCCACTTCACGGGCATTGTTGTCCGGGCGGATGTTAAAACCAATGATGGTCGCGTCCGCGGTAGCTGCCAGGTTGACGTCATCCTTGGTGATGGCACCAACACCGGAGTGCAGGACGTTGATCTTGACATGTTCGTTGTTCAATTTTTCAAGGGACTGACGGACGGCCTCCGCGGAGCCCTGTACGTCCGCCTTGATGAGGACGTTGAGCGTCAACTGTTCGCCTTCCTTGATGTTCTGGAAGAGGTTATCAAGGGTAACCGCACTGGACGCTGCGATGCGCTGTTCCTTCAAGCGGTCCTCGCGCTCCCTGGCAACCTGGCGTACCAGTTTGTCATCGTCCACAGCGATCATCTCATCCCCTGCCTGGGGCACGGTATCAAACCCGGAGATTTCAACCGGCATGGAGGGGCCCGCTTCACGGACATTGGCGCCCTTGTCATTGAGCAGCGCGCGTACACGGCCGGAAGCCATGCCCGCGATGATGTTGTCACCCACACGCAGGGTGCCATTTTGTAATAGCACAGTGGCCAGCGGGCCGCGGGTCTTGTCCAGTTTGGCTTCAATGATGATGCCACGGGCAAGGCGGTCCGGGTTGGCGCGCAGCTGGAGCAATTCTGCCTGCAGCAGGATCATTTCAAGTAGGGTATCCACGCCTTCGCCTGTTTTGGCGGAAACGGGCACCATGATGGTATCGCCGCCCCATTCCTCACTGACCATGTTGTGGGCGGTCAAATCCTGCTTGATGCGGTCGGGGTTGGCTTCGGGCTTGTCCATCTTGTTGATGGCGACAATCACCGGCACATTGGCGGCTTTGGCGTGGTTGATGGCTTCGACTGTCTGCGGCATCACGCCGTCATCCGCCGCCACCACCAACACCGCGATGTCCGTGGACTGGGCGCCGCGGGCACGCATGGCAGTAAACGCTTCATGACCCGGGGTATCCAGGAAGGTAATCTGATGGTCGTCCATTTCCACGGTATAGGCGCCGATATGCTGGGTAATGCCACCCGCTTCGCCGCGGGTCACGTGCGCATCCCGGATATAGTCCAGCAAAGAAGTCTTGCCGTGGTCAACATGGCCCATAATGGTGATGACAGGCGGACGGGGCTTGAGGTCTTCCTCTGCGTCCTCAATGTCCGCGGTTTCAACCAGCTGATCTTCCGCAGTGCGGTCCAGTTTCAGTACCAGCTCTACGTCAAACTCGGAGGCAACAAGGGAAGCAGTATCAAAATCCAACTCACTGTTGATGGTGGCAATATTGCCTAACAGCAGCAATTTCTTCAAAATCTCACCAGCGGGCTTGCCGATGCGCTCAGTCAAGTCCTTTACGGTGATGGTTTCTTGCGTCATGGTTGCCTTTTCAATCTTGATGGGTGCCATCATCTGCTGCGCAGACGGCTTTTTGGACCGCGCTGACCGCCTGCCGCCGCGGACCACATCATCATCCATGCGGAAGGGCGACTGCGAACGGCGCGCGTTTTGCTTGCGCTGACGGCTCACATGCTCCGGATCCGGCTTGCGGGAATAGTTTTTCTTGTTGGGGTCATAATTGCTGACCCGTTCTTTTTCAATGGGTACCAGCAACTCATCCGGCGCGGGCTTTGGCATCCCGCCTCGGGGCTGCATCGGCCTTGCGCCAGCTGGCCGGCCAAACTGCTGCGCACCGGGAGCTGGACGGCCATACTGCTGCGCGCCAGGCGCAGGACGGCCATATTGCTGGGCTCCGGGCGCCGGGCGGCCATACTGCTGCGCACCAGGCGCAGGACGGCCATATTGCTGGGCACCGGGAGCCGGGCGCCCATACTGCTGCGCACCTGCTGCTGGGCGGCCGTATTGCTGCTGCGGTCTGCCAGCTGGCCTGTCCACAGGCTGCTGGACCGCCGGACCACGCGTAAAGTGCCCTTGAATCGCAGGGGCTTCCTCCGCCTTTTTCTCCGCCTTTTCTTCAACCTTGGCAGGTTCTGCGACCGGCTCCGGTTTCACTTCCGGTGTTTTGGCAACAGGCTGTGTCGTTTCTTCAACAGGCTTCTCAACCGGCTTGGTTTCAACCACAACAGGGGCTTCCTCTTTGACCTCATCTGTCACAGGGGCTGCTTCCACCTCGGCTACAGGGGCACTGTGCATCTGCTCTGCCGCGGCATCCAGGATTGCCTGCTCATCATCATCAGGCATTGTCCATGCCTTGGTTTGTGATTGCAGCATCTGCTGGTGCTGCTCATGCTTGATGCGCAGGCGCTCCTCTTCCTCCTGACGGAGAAAAACAGATTCCTGCGTTTTCAGCATTTGCAGAATGATGTCAGCATTGCGTTTGACCCGCTCTGTCTCAGAGAGGATAACGCCCGCTTTCTGGTTGAGGTCCTTGATGGTGTCTTTGAGACCGACTTTTGACATTAAGCCCTTGTCCTCCAAAATCATTGCACAATTGTGCAAAGTGTTTACTGTTTGGGGTGTGTTGCCAGCTTCCGCAAGGCTTCTGCGAACCCGCCCGGTTTGATGGCGCCAGCCGCCATGCCGGGGCGTCCGCATGCGAGACCCAAAATTCCCGCATCTAGTAGCATAACCTGTACCTGATAGTGATTGCAAGCATCCTTTACTTTTTTCTGTGTATTGGCGCCCGCGTTTTGGTCCAGGACAGCAAGCGCCGCCTTGCCTTCCCTGATAAGTTTAAGCCCTAATTCAAGCCCCGGTACTAAATGCCCTGCCTTAAACGCCAGGCCCAGCATGCCGTTTATCTTCTCACTCATCGGCAGATGGTTTTGGCGCGGCATAGGCGATTTGCCGTTTTAATTGCGCCATGATCTCTTCTGAAACGGGGCGCTCCAGTGCGCGTTCCAGCTGCCGCTGCTTGATGGCGCGTGTCAGGCAGGCTTCGTCCTCGCACACATAAGCGCCGCGGCCCGATTTCTTGCCGGTGAAATCAATGGTGATCTCATCCTCCGGGGTGCGCACAACGCGAAGCAAATCCCGCTTCGGTTTCATCTCCCTGCAACCAACGCACATGCGCATTGGGATTTTCCTGGCCATCGCCGCTTATCCTTCGTATCCCTCTTCAAAGGGTTCTTCAAAAACAGGCATGCCCGCTTCTTCGTACTCGCTGTTAAGCGCTGTCTGGTCCATATAGGTTTGCTGGGCCACCAATTCATCAAACTGGCTTTGGGATTTGATATCGATCTTCCAGCCTGTTAATTTGGCAGCCAAACGCGCGTTTTGCCCTTCCTTGCCAATAGCCAGGGACAGCTGCATGTCCGGCACCACCACACGGCAAATTTTCTCTTCCTCGGAGATGAACACGCTGACTACGTGCGCAGGGTTGAGCGCGTTGGCAACAAACTCCGCCGGGTCCGGCGACCACTTGATGATGTCAATCTTCTCGTTTTTGAGCTCATTGACGACTTTTTCTACGCGGGAGCCGCGCGGGCCAACACAGGCGCCGACCGGATCAATCATCGGGTCCATGGAGTAAACAGCAATCTTGGTCCTGCTGCCGGCTTCCCGGGCGATGGAGCGAATCTGGACCACACCCGTGGCGATCTCGGGTACTTCCATCTCAAACAGGCGCTTCACAAGCCCAGGATGAATCCGGCTGACGTACACCTGCGGCGCGCGCTGGAAATCACTGCCTGTGCGGCGAACTTTGAGCACATAGACCTTCACGTGATCGCCATCCCGGTAGCTTTCACCGGGGATAAACTCGTTGCTTTCCATGATGCCTTCCGTGCGGCCCAATTCCAGGTAGGCTGCCTTTGGCTCCACCCGCTGGACGATGCCTGTGAGGATTTCGTTCTCTTTTTCGATGTACTCATCGTAGATCTTGCCGCGCTCGGATTCGCGGATCTTCTGCACCAGCATCTGTTTGGCAGTCTGTGCGGCGACGCGGCCAAAGTTGTCCGGGGTCACATCAATTTCGACGATATCGCCCACGTGGAAGTTGGGATTGATCTCCAACGCCTCTTTCAGCGACATCTGCATCTCCGGCTCTTCCACCTCTTCGGCGACCACTTTACGCAAGAAAACCTGCGCGCCATCCTTGCGGCTCAAGCGGACTGCAAGGTTTTGGATGCCGCTTGCCGCCTGGCGGTTGTTGCGGCGGTAGGCAGCCTTCAAGGCCTCCTCGATGGTATCAATCAGGATGTCCTCGTTCATATCCTTTTCCCGCGCCAGCAGGGAAATAGCTTCCATCAAATCTATTTTCTGGTTACTCATTGGTTTGTGTTTCCTCCTCAATGCTTGTGTCGTCTTCCAGTAAGCTCAAATCCACTGTCTTGCTTGCCAGTGCAACGTCTTTTTTGTGAAAGCGCATCTCACCTGAAGCTGTGTCAATCACGTACATGTCATCTTCCATTTTCAAAAAGGTGCCGACAAAAACTTTTTGCCCCTCAACAGGTTTGAACAGTTTGATCTCTACCTCATGTCCAACCGCTTTTTGCGCGTCGCGCTCGGTTTTAATCGGCCTGTCCACACCTGCTGAGCATACCTCTAAAAAGTCATACTCAATCTTTTCCAGCTTTGGCTGTACCGCACGGTGGAAGGCTTCGCAGTCATTTAAGTTGATGCCGCCTTCCTTGTCCAAATAAATCCTTAAATACAGCCCTGTAGGTTCCTTTTCAAACGCGGTTTCCAAATGCTCAAAGCCCATGCTTTCCGCGATCTTTTGACTGATGGATTCCGCCAGTTCAATGGGTCTTGCTTTCCTTGCCATCCTCTTTCCTCAATACAAAAAGTGGGTTATGCTGCGCTGGCAAAAGGCGAAAGCAAACAAGCCTCCGCACCTGCCGTCTGCAACCCCACTTCTTCGTTAAGCCCTTCTTTCTGCATCAGTAGTAGTTTACCCTGTGATTTTACCATGCATGCGTTTAGTTTACAAGTAAATTTAATAAGTTTATCAAGATTTGCAGGAGGTCCTTATTTCTTGACATTCCCTCTGAAATCCTTCTATAATCATGCAAACACCTGTTTTTAAACGGAATGGAGGCCAATTATGCACGTGTTGGATATTTTGAAAGAACGCGGGTTCATCGCCCAGATTACCCATGAGGAGGAATTATACAAACAACTGGAGCGCGAACCCACCGTTTTTTACGTCGGGTTTGATCCCACCGCGCCCAGCCTGCACTTTGGGCACTTCATTCCCATGCTGGCGATGCGCCATATGCAAAACGCGGGGCACATTCCCCTGGCCCTCATTGGCGGCGCGACCGTGCAGATTGGTGACCCATCAGGCAAGTCCGAATTGCGGCAAATGCTCACCATGGAAGCCATTCAACACAATGTGGACAATATCCACTCCCAGATTTCAAAATTTATTGATTTTTCTGACAACAAAGCGCTGATGGCCAACAACGCGGATTGGTTGACCAAGCTGAACTACCTGGAGTTTATCCGGGAAATTGGCGTGCATTTTTCTGTCAACCGCATGATCGCCGCGGAGTGCTACAAACAGCGGCTGGAGCGCGGCCTCACTTTCCTTGAATTCAACTATATGCTTATGCAGTCCTACGACTTTTTGGAACTGTTCCGCCGTCATAACTGCCGTTTACAAATGGGCGGGGATGATCAGTGGAGCAATATCTTAGCCGGCGCAGACCTAATCCGCAGGAAGGAGCGCGAGCCCGCTTTCGCATGCACCTTTAAGTTGTTAATGAATTCCGAAGGCAACAAGATGGGCAAGACCGAGCGGGGCGCCCTCTGGCTGGATCCGGAGCTGTGCTCCCCCTATGAGTTTTATCAGTACTGGCGCAACATCGCTGACAGCGATGTGCCCAATTGCCTGTCCATGCTTACCTTCCTGCCCATGGACGAGGTGCGCCGCTTGAGTGCCCTCAAGGGTGCTGACATCAACGAAGCCAAGATGGCGCTTGCTTTTGAGGCAACCAAGATGATTCACGGCGACGAAGAAGCGCAAAAGGCCCAGCAGGCGTCCGCCGCGCTGTTCTCGGGTGATGGCCGTATGGATGATGTGCCCACGTATGAGTTGACCATGGCGCAGTTGCAGGAGGACAATCGCCTGACCACCCTCTTGTTCCTGTGCGGTTTGTGCTCAAGCCGCAGCCAGGCACGTAAAATGATTGAGCAAGGCGCCGTCCTTGCCGGCGACAACAAGGTGGAAGATCCGGAAGCACGCCTGAGTGAGGCGGACTTCCCAGCAGACGGCTTGCTGCTGCGCCGCGGAAAGAAAAACTACTGCCGGGTCATTTTGAAGAAATGAGTTTGTCCGGCGGATACTATACCCTTGGCGCGCATGGCATGGAAGAGTTTATTGAGCGCAAAAGCCGTTTCATTGGTGAAGCCGCGCCTGCCTTCACGGAGGAGGAAGCGCTTCATTTTATCAATAGCATCAAGGAAGCGCATAAATCCGCCAGCCACCATTGTTTTGCTTACATCATCGGCGAGAACGCCGGCTTGATGCGGTACTCTGATGACGGTGAACCGCAGGGCACCGCGGGCATCCCGATATTGGAAGTTCTAAAAAAGAACAACCTGGTCAACTGCGTCGCGGTTGTCACACGCTACTTTGGCGGCGTGTTGCTGGGAGCAGGCGGTTTGACCCGCGCCTACAGCGCCGGGTGCGCAAAGGCGGTTCGCGCCGCCGGCATCGTCACAGCGGAGGTCAGCGTCAAATTAACCACGGTGATTGGGTACGCATACTGGGACGCGATCAATTACCTGCTTGGAAAGCTGCCCGTTTGTGATGTGGACCGGCAATTTACAGACACTGTTCGCTTAAGTGTGACAGTAAGAGAGCAGGACGCCCCGGAAGTGATAAAAGAGATCACAGGATATACGGACGGCAGCGCTGACACTTTACTGTCCGACCCTTTTTATCATCAATGGAAACTGCCGCTTCCTGACGACGCGGAATAATAAACAGCTGCCCATGACCGGCAGCTGTTCTTAATGTATAAAAAGCGATTAGAAACAAAACCGCGCGATGGCCTGTGCGACACCGTCCTCATCATATGATGCGGTGACGGCATCCGCTTGCTGCTTGATGGCATCCACAGCATTGCCCATCGCGACCCCTAGGCCTGCGTAAACAATCATCGATAAATCATTCAGCTGGTCCCCCAGCGTCATGATGTGCGCGGGTTTCACACCAACATGCTGTGCCAGCACGTCCAGCCCCTTCCCCTTGTCAGCCCCAGCCGGCATGATTTCAAGATTTCTGCCGCCGGAGCTGGTGACTTCGATCCCTTTGATGTCAAGAAGCGCTGTCTGGATATCTTTTGACGCGTTGTCATCATGATCAAATATCACGAAAAATTTGTAAATCGGTGTATCAAGCACCGCCTTGACGGCTTCAAGCCCCCTGCGATAACTCACCCGCTGCTTGAGCTTGGCCAGGTGCTCCTCGTTGCGCTCGGAAATATGCCGCGGAATTGTCCACCTGTTGGTTACCGTCCTTCTGCCAAAGACATAGTAGCCCTCATTGAAGGCTTCCAGCACATCAAATACCGCGTAAACTGAGGCGGTGTCCATAATTGTTTCGTGGATGCGCTCACCGTATGGGCTTAGGTCAACCACTGCGCCGTTGGTGCTGATGATGGGACATGTGATGCCCTCATCCACCATGATTTGTGCTGCGTTTTCCGGATAGCGCCCCGTCGCCGCGGCAAAGATGATGCCCGCGTCCTGAGCTTTTCGTATCATCTCTTTGTTGTAGTCCGAAATACCGCCTTCACGGTTTAATAAGGTGCCGTCAAAATCCGCGGCGATTAAACGAATGTCTGATGTCATCAGGTGTAATCCTTTCAAAAGGGCGGCTTGATTGAAAACTGCTTGCCCCGCATGCTGATTAAGGGGCAGGATGCCGGGAAGCCAAGTCTGGTTGCGCAAAGCCGTAAGCTGCGCGCCTTGTATGCTTTATTGGCATCCCGGTCACCATACACATCATCCCCCAGCAGCGGATGGCCCAAAAAGGCCAGGTGTGCGCGGATCTGATGCGTGCGGCCTGTGTGCAACCGTATCAGCAAACGCGAAACCTGTCCAGCCACCAGCACAGCGTATTCTGTGACGATTTGTTTGGAGGCGCTCACCTGTTGATGATGGACCTTGACCCGTCCGGCTGCGCTGTCTTTGGTCAACCAGTTGGTAAGGACCCCAAGCGGCGGCTTGGGTGAGCCCAACACCTCGCAGATATATTCCTTCTCCACCTGGTTGTCTTTAAATGCCTGGGATAAGGCTTCCTCTGCCGCTTTGTGTTTGGCGATCACCATTAAACCGCTCGTCTGGTTATCCAGCCGATGAACCAGGAAAGGCTGGAAAGTAGAATCCAAATAATCCTGTGCCCAGGTGAGCACATTAAACCCGCTGCTTTCTTCTTCATCCGCACTGATGCCAGCCGGTTTGTTGATAATGATGCAGTCATCATTTTCAAACAGAACGGGCATTTGCTGCACCTTGGCAAGCGTATACAAAAGCACGGTATCGCCAGGACGAAGCGGAACATTGTCCTGTACCTTCTGCCCATTCACCCGGATATCCTTGGTTCTAAGCGCTTTTCTGATGGCAGCAGGCGGCAGCAGGGGCAACTCCCTTTCCAGCGTGGACAGCAGCAAGCCATTTCGTTTTACAACAATCTCAAACCGACTCAAAATAACCTCTTCTCATGACTTCGTTTGAAGTCCAGTGTAGATAGGCAGCTCACAGATGTCAAGATTGCATATATGCAGGACAGATTTTCAATCTTTGGTCATAAATACAGGAGAAATACAAATTAATCGTTGTATAAACTCTCATCCATATGTAATATCACCTTTATATTCGCTTGAAGCGATGATAAAAAAGGAGGTCAGGATGTCATGAAAAAGCGCTCAATACTCTCAATGTTGGTTGTAATCGCTCTGATTATTTCCGCTGCTCTGCCAGTTTTGGCGGAAGATGTCATTAAGATTGGCGGGATTGGCGTCCTGTCCGGCAAGTATGGTATGTACGGTCTGGCTGTCCGCGAAGGTGTTGATTTGTATGTCAAGCAGATCAATGAAAAGGGCGGCGTGCTGGGCAAACAAGTGCAAATTTTATGGGAAGACACCCAGGGCAACGCATCTGAGGCAATCAACGCCTACCTGAAACTGAGCGACATGGATGTAGTCGGTTACATCGGCGGAGTGCTGTCCGGCGAATCAAAGGCTCTGGCCGAAGTAACAGCTGAAGACGGCGCACCGCAGATCAGCCCCTCAGCCACCGACTATGATGTGACCACCGGCCGCCCCAATGTGTTCCGCACCTGCTTCCTGGATCCTTTCCAGGCAAAGGCGGTTGCCGAATACATGGCAGCAGAAGGCATCAAGAAAGTCGCTGTGCTGTATGACAACGCGACGGATTATTCAAACGGCTTGTATGAAGCGTTCAAAGCAAAAAGCGAAGAACTGGGCGTTGAGATCGTGGCAGCAGAAGCTGCAGCCTATGGCGACACGGACTATAAAACACAATTGACCACCATCCAGAACACAAAACCAGAGGCAGTCTTCCTGCCCTATTACGGCGCGGACGCCGCCCTCATCCTGGCGCAGGCCAAAGAGTTAGGCCTTGATGTTCATTTCTACGGTGCGGACGGTATCGCGGACATTGTGGACTATGTCGCGGATAAATCCGTGCTGACCAAGGTTGTCTATACGGATCACTTCTCCACCGACGCGCAAAGCGACATCGCGGTGAACTTTGTAAAGGCCTTCGAAGAGGAATACGGAAAAGTGCCCACCATTTCCTTCTCTGCCACTGGGTATGACGCGGCTGTTGTACTGTTGGCCGCAATCGAAGCGGCAGGCTCCACAGACGCCAAAGCGATTGTGGATGCCATCAAGGCGACCAACCTGACCGCTGTGTCCGGCAACATCACCTTTGATGACCATAACGACCCCATCAAATCCACCTTTTTCCAGACCTTCGACGGGGAAGGCAACAAGCTCTTCCTCAAGCAGGTGGACCCATAAATCCTGTAGATTAACACCTCAATAAGGGGGGGAGCCATCCTCCCCTCATTCTTTATGTAAGTAGGCTTTGCTGCAGGAGTAATAATATGAACTTATTTTTAAACCAGCTGATCAACGGCTTGCACGTTGGCAGCATCTACGCCTTGATTGCCCTGGGCTATACCATGGTATACGGCATTGTTAAGCTCATCAATTTTGCCCACGGCGACATCATCATGGTGGGCGCCTATACAGCGGTGATTGTGCTGATGACCCTTGGCTGGTCCGCACCTGTCGCGCTATTGGCGGCGGTTGTGGTCTGCGTCATATTCGGCGTGCTCATCGAGCGTATCGCATACAAACCCTTGCGCAACTCACCCCGGATTTCATCCCTCATCACCGCCATCGGCGTCAGCATGCTGTTGCAAAACGCGGCACTGCTCATTTTTGGTGCGCAACCCCAGCCCTTTCCCACCGTCTTGAATATTGAGCCCATCAAGTTAAACGGCATTCAAATCAGCTTTGTCACCTTGCTTACGGTCGGCATATCCGCTGTTCTCATGATTTTGCTGCAAGGCTTTGTCATCGGCAGCAAAGCAGGCAAAGCGATGCGCGCCGCCAGTGAGGACTATATGACCGCACAGCTGATGGGCATCAATGTGAACACCACCATTACCCTTACCTTTGCCATTGGCTGCGCTTTGGCGGGCATTGGCTCTTTCTTGTTCTGTATGGCCTACCCCGCTGTCTCCCCCACCATGGGCTCCTTGCCTGGGCTGAAGGCTTTCATCGCGGCGGTATTGGGCGGGATTGGCATCATTCCCGGCGCCATGTTGGGCGGGTTTGTGATGGGGGTTGCAGAAAGCCTGACAAAGGCCTACATCTCCACCACCATGAGTGATGCGGTCGTATACGGCATCCTCATCCTTGTGCTGCTGGTCAAGCCTACCGGGCTGCTTGGCAAAACGACCAGTGAGAAGGTGTAGGTGCGCGATGAATAAGAAGACAAAATCACTGTCCTTAAACCTGCTGGCCACCCTGGCACTGTATTTGCTGATTACAGTGCTGATCGCCTCCGGTGCCATCAACAATTACCTGGCCAACATCATTATTACCATATGCATCACCATCATCATGACGGCCAGTTTGAACGTCACAACCGGTTTGCTTGGGCAGCTGGCCTTGGGCCACGCCGGCTTCATGGCGATTGGCGCCTATGTTTCCGCCCTGTTCACAAAATCTGTCGCGCTGGACTTTGGCCTGTCCCTGCCCCTGTCCCTCTTGATAGGCGGCCTTGTGGCTGCCCTGTTTGGCATGCTGATTGGCATTCCCGCACTGCGGCTTGAAGGGGATTACCTGGCCATTATTACCCTGGGATTTGGAGAGATTATCCGCGTCATCCTCGTCAACCTGGACATCACAGGCGGACCACGCGGGCTAACCCGCATCACCAGGATGTCACGCGCCTTTTCTGATGACAGGTTGCTCTCCAGCATCATCGCCTTCACCTTCGTATTCACCATCACGGCGCTCATCATCGCCAGCATTTTCACCCTGGGACGCTCGCGGCATGGCCGGGCCATCATCTCCATCCGCGAGAACGCCATCGCAGCGGAAGCGACCGGCATCCCCACCACACGCTATAAGCTGTTGGCCTTCACCGTGGCCGCCTTTTACGCGGGCATCGCCGGCGGGTTGTTCGCGCACCAAACCAGCATTATCGAAGCCCGGATGTTTGACTTCAACAAATCCATTGAATACCTGGTCATGGTGGTCTTGGGCGGCATGGGCTCCATCACTGGGTCCATCATTTCCTCTATCGTACTGGTCTCCCTGCCGGAGTTGCTGCGCGGCATGGACAAGTACCGCTTGATTATCTATTCTCTTTTACTGATTATGATGATGCTTTTCCGTCCCTCAGGCTTGCTGGGTACAAGGGAGTTCTCCATGATTAAACTGTGGGAGCGGCTTGAAGTGCTGTACAAGCGTCTCTTCAGGCGGCATGAGGCACAGACCAAGATGCCGTTTCAGCCCCGCTATGACGTATGGGATGATAAGCCGGTGCTTGAAACCCATTCCCTGGGCATATCATTTGGCGGGTTGACCGCGGCAGAAAAAATTGATATTTGCCTGATGAATGATGAAATTGTTGGGTTGATCGGCCCCAACGGCGCCGGGAAGACCACCGTGTTCAACCTGCTCACCGGTGTTTATACGCCAACGGAAGGCCAGGTCATTTTGCTGGGCAATCCGATCCACGGCAAGATGACCCATCAGATTACCGCCGACGGCATCGCGCGGACCTTCCAGAATATCCGCCTCTTTAAATCCCTGTCCGCCCTTGATAACATCAAGGTAGCGTTCCATTCACGTATGCAGTATTCCCCCATCAGCGCCATCATCAGGGATGCCAAATGCCAAAGTGAGGAGCGGGGCATCGATGTCCGCGCGCGGGAATTGCTGCGGGTGTTTGAAATGGAAGCCCAGGCCGATGTCCCCGCTGGCTCCTTACCCTATGGACAGCAGCGAAAGCTTGAAATCTGCAGAGCCTTGGCCTCCAACCCCAAGGTCTTGCTGCTGGATGAACCGGCTGCCGGTATGAACCCCAGCGAGACCGCCGAACTGATGCAGACCATCAAAACCATCCGCAGCCAGTTTTCTGTCGCGATTTTATTGATTGAGCATGATATGAAACTGGTCATGGGCATTTGTGAGCGGATCTACGTGCTCAACTACGGCCGGGTTATCGCGCATGGCACACCGGAGGAGATTCGTAACAACAAGGAAGTGATCACGGCCTACCTTGGCCAGGATCAGTCCCACATGGAGGCGAGCCATGCTTAAAGTTCAGGACATCAACCTGTTTTACGGCGCGATCCAGGCGCTGCGGAACATCAGTTTTCAAGTGCAACCGGGTGAGATCGTCTCCCTCATCGGCGCCAATGGCGCTGGTAAAAGTTCCATCCTCAATGCCATCTCAGGTGTGCATACCATCGCATCCGGCGAAATCCTGTTTGAGGATCAGTCCATCAAAAAACTGCCGCCCTTCCGTCTGGTTTCAATGGGCTTGTCCCAGGTGCCGGAAGGCCGGCGTGTGTTTGCCAAAATGTCAGTGTTTGAAAACCTGGAAATGGGCGCTTTCACACGAAGTGACACACCGGGGATTGACCTGGATATGGAGAGGATCTTCGCCCACTTCCCGCGTTTGAAGGAGCGCAGAAGGCAGCTGGCCGGCACCTTGTCTGGCGGTGAGCAACAGATGCTGGCCATGGGCCGCGCGATGATGAGCCGTCCCAAACTGCTGATGATGGATGAGCCATCCATGGGGCTTTCCCCTCTGTTGGTCCAGGAAATATACGACATTATCCGAGAAATCAACCAGGAGGGAACCACCATTTTGCTGGTGGAACAAAACGCGCAGATGGCCTTATCCCTTGCCCACCGCGCGTATGTGCTGGAGACAGGTCGCATCATCAAATCCGGCTCTGGACAGGCTTTGATGCAGGATGAGGACGTCCGCAAAGCCTACCTTGGCGGGTAACTCAATAAGATCGGGGCGCAGACTGGATCATCCGCGCCCCTTAGTTTGATTTTAATTTTATCAGCGAACCGCTTTCTTGAGCGCTTCTGCCTGATTGGCCTTTTCCCAGGGCAGGTCCAGATCCAGACGCCCAAAGTGACCATAGGCTGCTGTTTGCCGATAAATCGGCCGGCGCAAATCCAAGGTGCTGATGATGCCATCGGGTGTAAAATCCATGACCTCCTGCAGCGCCTTTTCAATCATATCATCGCGCACCTTGCCTGTGCCAAAGGTATCAACTGTGAAGCTGACCGGCTGCGCGCGGCCGATGGCGTAGGCCAGGGCAACCTGGCAGCGGTCCGCCAAACCGGCCGCGACCACATTGACCGCGGCGTAGCGCGCCATATAGGCGCCGGAACGGTCCACCTTGGTGGGGTCCTTACCGGAGAAACAGCCGCCGCCATGGGGTACAAACCCGCCATAGGTATCCACGATGATTTTGCGTCCGGTCAAGCCGCTGTCGCCCGCGGGGCCGCCCAGGACAAAACGCCCGGAAGGATTGACCAGAAGCTCCGTCTCATCCGTGAAAAGATGCGCGGGAATGACCTGATGGATGACCGCTTCTGTCATCGCCTCGCGGATGGCTGTTTGAGAGACCTTTTCGTCATGCTGGGTGGAGATTACAATATTGCTGATGGCAACAGGCCTGCCGTTCTCATACACCATGCTGACCTGGCTTTTACCATCCGGCCGCATCCAGGGAAACTGCCTGGACCTGCGCACCTCGTCCATACGCCGGGCCAAGCGATGGGCCAGCGCGATGGGCATGGGCAGCAGCTCCTCCGTCTCGTTGCTGGCATAACCAAACATCATGCCCTGGTCCCCGGCACCGGTGATTTGGCTGCCGCCTTCGCGGCTCTCAAGCGCGTTGTTCACGCCGCCCGCGATATCCGGGGATTGTTCGTTCACCGCGGTCAATACGGCGCAGGTATGCCCGTCAAAGCCGAACTTGGCGCGGTTATAACCAAGATCCAGCGCCACCCCCCGGGCGATGTCCTGGATGGGCACATAGGTCGTGGTGGTGATTTCGCCCATCACCAGGATGAGCCCTGTGGTGGCGCAGGTTTCACAGGCGACGCGCGCGTCCTTGTCCTCCGTTAAAATGGCGTCCAGCACCGCGTCTGAAATCTGGTCGCACATCTTGTCCGGATGGCCTGCGGTCACCGACTCCGCTGTAAACAGTTTCTTCATGGTCGTCTCCCTTTCTGTTAAAAAAGCGCTTCTTGTGATAAGCGCCTTTTTGTGCAAACTTATCTTCCGGCTTTCGCCGCTGGATGTAGCACCTTGCTTTCGCAGGCTGCCGGGCTTCATCGGGCCAGTCCCTCCGCCGCTCTTGATAAGTGTATTCACTTGCGTATACTATAAGAGATGGGTTACAAACCGTCAAGGGCTCTGGGTCAATCAACTGCTTGGAGGGTATCGATGCTGTTTATTGGAATCTGCGGTGCCAGCGGGTCTGGCAAATCTACCTTGTCAGAGGAATTGCTGCGCGCGCTCAACACCAGCAGCACGGTGATCAACCAGGATGCCTATTACCTTGACTACCCGCATTTAAGCTATGAAGAACGCTCACAGCTCAATTTTGATGAGCCCAAGATTTTTGACCATGACCAACTGTTGCAGGATATCACTGACTTGTTAAACGGGAAACCAATCATAAAAAAAGCTTACGATTTTACAAAGCATGCGCGGGTGAAAAGTGATGAGGTTATCTATCCGGGCGAGGTATTGATTATGGAGGGCATCCACGCTTTTTATGACAAACGGCTGTGTGACCAAATGTTTTTAAAGCTGTTTATCAATGTGGAGCCGGACATCTGCCTGCTGCGCCGCATCAACCGTGACATCAAGGAGCGGGAACGCAGCATCGACAGCATTTCAGCCCAGTACTTGGCCACGGTCAAACCGATGTATGACAAGTATATCCGCAACTACATCCACCAGGCGGATGTGATTGTGACCCGGGGCGGAAAAAACGCCAGAATCGTTGAGATCCTGGCGGGTTATCTGCGGGACGCGCTGGAGAAATAATCAGGCCGTCAAATGCTCTATTAAAATCTTTGTGCCAATGATGACCAAGGCAAGGCCGCCCACCAGCTGCGCTTTGGACTGCAGTTTAGTGCCATAGCGTTTGCCCAGTTTAAACCCAATGAAGCTAAGTGTGAGCGTGATGCAGCCAATGAGCAGGATGGCCAGCCAGATATTCAGATCAAGCACCGCCAGGGCGATGCCCGCAGCCAGGGCGTCGATGCTGGTCGCGATGCCCAGCAGCATCAGCTCCATAAAATGCAGTGGGGTACAGACCAATTCCTCTCCCCTGCTCTTCCAGGCTTCATACACCAGTTTGATACCGATGAAGCCCAGCAAACCAAAGGCGATAAAATGATCCACCGATTCGATGTATTCCTTAAACCGACTGCCAAAGAACCAGCCGATCAGCGGCATCAAGGCCTGATAAAACCCAAAGGTAACGGCCACAGCAAGGCTTTCTCCCCTGTCCTTCAACTCTGACAGGCAGGCACCTTTGCACAGTGCCACCGCGAACGCGTCCATGGACAGCGCCACTGCAAGGGTAATCATTTCGTACAGGGTCATTGCGTTCCTCCTGGATGATACCGGTGGATTGTAACAAAGCGCATGAAATGTGTCAATTTCATGAAGGAATCTTTCATTTCAATTGATTATAATTTGCCCATATGATAAACTTGCCTTGTTGGTTCAGGAATTGAATGCATGAAATGGATTCGTCCTGACGTTTAATGTATGAGCAGACATTTTCTGCCTTGAGTAAAAGACCGGAATGAGGATGGTATTGTATGGATCGGAAAAAACTGAAGCAATTCACCCGGTTGACAGCCCTGTTTTTGTTGGTTGTCCTGTTGGCCGGTTGTACAGCCACGCCGGATACCACGACCAACACTCAAAACGGCGCTGGCGGGGATTTGGACAATGTGCCCTTCCCAATTAAAGGAACGGCAACGCCGGTAGTCAGTGACGCGCCGGAAGCAACCACTACCAGCGGCATCATCAACTTACCGCAGGGCACTTTGACGAGCGATCAGCCCTCTGCCTCCCCTGGTTGGGGCGGCTTGTTCCCCAGCGGTCAACCAGGTTACCCCACCCCTACACCAACTCCCTGGGGCGGCATTGCCACCATCACCAGCCCGCCGCCAAGCGCTTCCCCAACACCAACACCTTTCCTGTTGAAACTGGGCGCGACCGGGCCTGAGGTGAAAAAGCTCCAGCAACGTTTGAAGGACCTGCGTTATCTTGCCGGTTCTGCGGACGGCGATTTTGGCCAGGCAACCGAAGCCGCGCTGAAAGCCTTCCAGTCCCGCAACAAGTTGTCAGTGGATGGCATCGCCGGCCAGCAGACCTTAAATCGTCTCAACTCCTCTGCCGCGCTGCCTGCGCGTCCCACGCCCAGCCCCACGCCAAGGGCTACTGCAACCCCGGTGATTCGCGACAATGTTTACTTGAAGGTGGGCTCCTCCGGCTCTGATGTGCGCAAATTGCAAGCACGCCTGATTGAGTTGGGCTATCTGTCCGGCACACCCAACGGAGAGTTTGATTCGGTCACGGAAGCCGCGGTCATCGCTTTCCAGAACAGGAACACATCCTACTCTGACGGCATCGCTGGCAAATTGACGCTGCAGAAGCTGTACTCCTCCTCCGCCAAGCGGACATCCACTTCCGTTGGTATCATTGGCACCTCCATCAAGCGCGGGGACAAAAACTCCGCCATGGTACGCCGCATTCAGCAGCGCCTGAAGGACTTGCGCTACTACACCGGCAGCGTTGACGGGGATTTTGGCGCCTCCACCGAGGCGGCTGTCAAAGCCTTCCAAAGCGCCAACCGCCTGGTTCCGGACGGCAGGGTGGGCTCCAATACCTCAGAAGTCTTGTTCAGCTCAAAGGCCATTGGGGCTGGTTCACAGGTAACCCCAACCCCAGCACCGGGTGAGTCCGGCGGGATGCCGACGCGCATTCCCCATTACACCAATGTTACCCCCAACCCGGATGGCGACTATGTCTCCCTGCGCGAGGGCGAAAGCGGCGAGTTGGTCCGTATCCTGCAGCAGGCCTTGAAGGACCAGGGGTTCTATAAGGGCACAGTGGACGGCAAGTTTGGCTATGAAACCACACTGGCTGTCAAAGCCTTCCAGCGCTCCCGCGGTCTTTCCGTGGATGGGGTAGCCGGCAAAGGCACACAACGCTATTTGTACCAGGGCAACTTCCCGGCTGGCTCATAAGCGATTCATTCATAAAACAAAGCCCGCGATCTTCATTAGAAAGCGGGCTTTTTCATGTTAATATTGAAATTAGAACAGGGCTTCCACAAACTCCTGCGCGTTGAAGGATTGCAAATCATCAATGCCTTCACCAACACCGACATACCAAACCGGCACGTTCAGCTCCTGGCGGATGGCCAGCGCGATACCGCCCTTGGCGGTGCCGTCCAGCTTGGTCAGGATAATGCCGTTGATGTCCGCCACTTCCTTGAACATCTTGGCCTGGTTTAAGCCGTTTTGTCCTGTGGTGGCATCCAGCACCAGCATGCTGCGGACAGCTGCCTCTGGGAATTCCCGGTTGATAATCCGGCGGATTTTGGCCAGCTCGTCCATCAGGTTCTTTTTGTTGTGCAGCCTGCCTGCGGTATCCACAATCAACAAATCGGTGTTGCGTGCCTTCGCTGAGGTGATCGCGTCAAATACCACAGCGGCAGGATCTGCCCCATGCTGTTGTTTGATGAGCGGGACATCCGCGCGCTCCGCCCACACCTGCAATTGGTCATCCGCAGCAGCGCGGAAGGTATCTGCGGCAGCCAGCATCACGCTGCGGCCCACTTCCTTAAAGCGCAGCGCCAGTTTACCAACAGTTGTCGTTTTGCCAACACCGTTGACGCCGACCACCAGCATCACCATCGGCCAATGAAGCGGCGGGCGCGGGATGTTCATCTCCTCCACCATGATCTGCTTAAGCAAATCCTTGGCGAGTTCAGCATCTTTGACCTTTTGCGCTGTCACCTTTTCCTTGAGCGCGTCAATCATCTTGGTCGCTGCCGCGACGCCGGCATCGCTTAAAATCAGGATATCGGTTAATTCCTCATAAAAATCGTCATCAATGACTTGGGTTGTTTTTGTCAGCTCATCAATCCGGTCTGACATCTGTCCCCGGGTCTTGCTGAGGCCTTGTTTGAGCCTTGCGAAAAAACCAGACATGGTGCCCTCCTTTATGCTGTGTATTCCTGCAGGTTGACCGCGATCATATCCGACACGCCTTTTTCGCGCATCGTGACACCATAGAGCATATCACAGCTTTCCATGGTGCCTTTGCGGTGGGTAATCACGATGAATTGCGTGCCTTTGGCGTACTCTGCCAGGTACTCAGCGAAGCTGTAGATGTTGGCGTCGTCCAATGCTGCCTCAATCTCATCCAGAATGCAAAACGGGGTGGGTTTAAGCTTGAGCATGGCAAACAGAATGGAAATCGCCGTTAACGTACGCTCTCCACCGGAAAGCAAAGACAGCAGCTGCAGTTTCTTGCCCGGCGGCTGCGCCTTGATGTTGATTTCACAATCCAAAGGCTGGCTGGGATCCGCCAGGCTGAGGCTGGCCTGCCCGCCGTTAAACAGACGCTTGAAGGTTTCCCCGAAGTATTCGTTTAACAGGGCGAATTCACGCAGAAATTGCTTTTCCATCTGCCCTTCCAGGCGTTTGATGAGGCTGTGCAGATCCTCCCGCGCCTTTTCGGCATCGTTCTTCTGAACGGTCAACTCATCAAACCGCGCCTTGGTTTGTGCGTACTCATCCAGCGCATGGATGTTGATGGCGCCCATCTCCTTAATTTCCCGCCTGATATCTGCAGCTTCCCGCTCACCGGCAGGCAGATCAAAGCGTTCTTCCGTTTTAAAGGTAAGCGCTGTGGCATAGGTTAACTCATGTGTATGGAAAAGGGTTGCCGTCATGGCGTTGAGCTCTTCCTGGAGCCTGGTCAGGCTGATTTCGCTCTTGTGCAGCTTCTGGCTGTCCTCGCTGAGGCTGCGGTGCGTCTGCTCCGTCAACTCAACCAGTTGCCGGGCATTGGCGTTTAAGGCGCGCCGGTCGGCCTCCGCTTGTACCGCGACCGCCCGGGTCTCCTCTGCCTGTTTTTGCAGAAAACTTGTTTTGTCCGCCAATTGTTCTTGCTTCGCAGATTCATCCTTGATTTTTTGCTGTAATGCTTCCCCTTGCTGTGTGAGGCGATCATGCCGGGCTGTTAAGGTGCCCAGCTCCTTTTCAAACCGCTGCCTGTCACGCTGCAACAAGTCCAGGCGGTGCGACAGCTGCAGGTGCGCTTCCCGCTTTTGCTCAAGTATCAAACGCGCACTTTCTGTCGCCTCCCTTGCCTGCGCGAGCTCTTCCTTCAGGCGGTTTTCATCCTGTGTCATTTTCTCCTGGCTGTGGTCAATCTCCCGGCTGGCGACATCCGCCTGGTCCAAATCTTGCGCAAGCTCCGCAATCATGGCCGCCAATTGCTCCTTGGCGTCCAGGAACTGTGCCAGCTGCTGCTGTGCCACTGCAAGGCGTTCCGCAGCCTGCTTGACTTGCTCTTCCTCCCGCGCGATGCCAATTTCTTCATCCTGGGTGTGCAAACGCTCCGCGCGGACCTGCTCTTCCAAGTCCAAAACAGCCTGGCGTGCTGTGCTGAGGTTTTCCTGCAGCGTTTTCAAAGCGACCATCCGGTTGTTCAAGGACTCCGCCAGCTCCTTGATCTCACGCTCACGGCCCAGCAAGCTGACTGTTTTACTTTGAATGGATCCGCCCGTCATCGCGCCGCCAGCGCGCATGACATCGCCCTGCAAGGTCACCACATGGAAGGATTGGCGTGAAGCGCGTGAAATGGCAATGGCCGCGTCCAAATCCCGCGCGACAACGGTACGCCCCAAAAGCGACGCGATAATACCCTGATACTGCGCGTCATAGTGGATCAATTCACTGGCGACACCCAGACAACCCGGCAGGTTGAGGGCATTGCGCTCCTGAGCGTTCAGGCTGCGGCCATTCACCGCGCTGATGGGCAGGAAGGTGGTGCGTCCGAAGCGGTTTTGCCGCAGGTAGTTGATCAACTCCTGCGCGGTTTCCTCATCCTGGGTGACAATGTTTTGCAAACTGCCGCCCAGCACCATTTCCATGGCTGTTTCCAGCTCCTTGGGCACATCAATTAAATGCGCTACAGCACCATGCACGCGCGGGTTGCCTTCCGCATACTTCAACGCTTGTCGAACCGGCTGGAAGAAGCCTTCATGCGCCTTTGACAACTCATCCATCGCCTGATGACGCGCTTTATCACGCTGAATTGCCTGGGTCAACTCATCCAAACGGGCTTGCGCTTGATGCGCATTTTCTCTGGCTGATTGCAGGGATTGTTCTGTCTTATTCAGGTGCGCGCGCAGGCCGTCCACAGCCTGCCTGGTTTCTTTTAGTTTTAATGAAGCGGCAGCCTCTGCTTGCTCCGCCAGTTTTACTGCCTCATTCAGCCCTGGTTCGGCGCCCACAATCTCTGCCATGCGGGATTGCGACTGTTGCAGCATTGCCTGTTGACGCGCGTGGCGCTCACGGGTTTCTGCCCTGGCATTTGCAGACTGCAGCATCAAGCCGCGGTGGTGATCCAGGGCGTTTTCTATTCTATTTTCAGCCTGTTGGGCGGCGTTGGTCTGCTTTGTCGCGTCATCCAGGTCTGATTGTGCATCAAAAAGCAGCTGGCTGTTTTGCGCCTCATCCGTGCTGGACTGATTGCGCATGTTCTCCAGCTCATGAATCTCTCCGATGATTGCTTGTATACTCTCCGAAACGCGGCCCAGTTCTTCCTGCGCGTTTGTGAGCGTCTGCGCGCTGCGCTCCGCCTGCACCAATTGCTCCCGTAAAGCGCTTTCCTGCTCCTGCAGCAGCGCGCTTTGGGTGTCCGCGTCCTTCTCCGCATCAAACAGGCGTGCTTCCAGCTCTTTGCGCTGGGCTTGATAGCCTGCGATGTCCCGCTCGTGCTGCGCAATCAAATCCCGGATGCCTTGCTGGTTTTCCTGCAGGGTATCAATCCGCTTGGTCAGCCTGTCGTGCCGGGCTAAATAAATATTGGCATCCAGCGCTTTGAGTTTCGCGCTCAAAGCCATATAAGCCCGCGCGGTCTCGCTCTGCTCGCGCAAAGGCTCAATGCGACTGCCCAGCTCCTCCAGCAGGTCACCTACACGCAGCAGGTTCTCCTGGGTGCGCGTCAGCTTGCGCTCCGCCTCCTCTTTGCGGGACCGGTAACCGATGATGCCGGCTGCTTCCTCAAAAGCCGCCCTGCGCTCATCCCCTCGGCCTGACAAAATGACATCAATATTACCTTGGCCAATGATGGAATACCCTTCCCGGCCAATGCCTGTATCATGGAAGAGCTCCACAATGTCGCGCAGGCGGCAGGACTTTTTGTTGAGGTAGTATTCGCCCTCGCCGGTGCGGTAGGCGCGGCGGGTTACCATCACCTCGCTCTGCGGGTTTTTGAGTTGACCGTCCTCGTTCTCAAAAATGAGCGAGACCTCGCAATATGGCATAGGCCTGCGTTTTTGTGTGCCCGCGAAGATGACGTCCTGCATCTTGGCGCCGCGAAGCGCTTTGGCGCTCTGTTCGCCCAGCACCCAACGCACCGCATCGGCGATATTGCTTTTGCCCGAGCCATTGGGGCCCACAATGCCGGTGATGCCCTCATCAAAGCGGATATCCGTGCGCTGAGGGAAGGATTTGAAGCCATAGATTTCAAGCCTGGTCAGCTTCATGGTCTTTCCCCCTTTGCTTGAGTGTGTCCAGCGCTTTCTTCGCCGCCTTTTGCTGCGCGGAGCGCTTGGTGGTGCCTGTCCCTGTTGCCAAGTGATGGCCCGCGTGCGTCACCGCCACGGTAAATACCCGTTGATGCGGCGGGCCTTGCATGTCCAGATCCTCGTAGCTTGGTTCTGTCCCCCCGCGGGCTTGAAAATATGCCTGCAGCGCGCCCTTGGCATCCAGGCTGGCGTCCGCTTGCGTAATCAGTTGTTTGAACAACTCCTGTATCACTTTTTGCGCGGCACTTAAGCCGCCATCCAGATAGATGGCCGCCAGCACCGCCTCCAGCGCGTCAGCCAAAACCGAATCCAATTCCCTTCCGCCATCCTGCGCGAAACGTTTGTCAAGCATCAGATGCGCGCCCAGATCAATCTGCCTGGCAACCTGGGCCAGGGTTTGCTCATTCACCAGGCGTTGGCGCCTAAAAGTCAGTTTGCCTTCGGCTTCCTTGCTTTGATGAAACAATTGCTCGCTGATGACCAATTGAAGCACCGCATCGCCCAGGAACTCCAGGCGCTGGTTGTTCCTTTTATGGTTGACGGAGGGATGGGTCAAGGCCAGTTTTAACAGACTCTGGTCTGTAAATTGGTAGTGCACGGCGGACATCAGCTGTTGATGCCCGCTTTCCCCATCAAAAATGGCTGCCGCCTCAATGTGCGGCAGCCTTTGATCCTGTTGACTCACCCTTGGCGTGTCTGGATGTAATCCACCACATCACCCACGGTTTTGAGTTCGGTGATGGCGCTGTCCTCAACCTGCATGTTGAACTGATCTTCCAGGTCCATGATCAGCACCATGACATTGGCGCTGTCTGCACCCAGGTCTTCCACCAGGCGGGCGTCACGGGTTACTTTTTCTGGGTCAACTTTGAGCTGTTTTGCGATGAGGGTTGATACGTTTTCAAATACCATGGTTCTTCCTCCCAATTAGATTGACTGTTTGACCAGTTTTTGCTCAATCGCCTCCGGGACTTTTGAGCGGATGATCAATGCTGCCTGGCGGATGGCGCCGAAGATGGCTTTCGCGTTGCTGGAGCCATGCGCTTTCACGACTGCGCCCCTGACACCCAGAAGCGGCGCGCCGCCTACCTCTGTATAGTCCATCAGTTTTTTCACACGGGCAAACGCAGGCTTGGCTAATAGTGCGCCGATCTTGCTGCGGGTATCCGCCATCAACTCCTGCTTGATCATACCCAGCAAGGTTTCAGCAACGCCCTCAGTGTACTTGAGAATAATGTTCCCGTCAAACCCATCACAGACAATGACATCCGCCTGGTCCGCCGGAATATAGCGCGCCTCCACGTTGCCCACAAAATTGATGTCTTCCTTTTTGAGCAACTGATGCGCCTCCGCATACAGCGCGTTGCCCTTTTCTTCCTCCGCGCCGTTGTTGACAAGGCCGATGCGCGGGCGGTCAATGCCCATGGTTTTCTCCATGAAGGCGTCGCCCATTAAGCCAAACTGCGCCAGGTATTCCGGCTTGCAGTCCACATTCGCGCCGCAGTCGATTAACAAAAAATGCCCCTTCTTGCCTGGCAATAGTGGTGCCAAGGCAGGCCGCTCAATCCCCGGGATACGTCCCAAGCGCAGCATTCCGCCCACTAAAACCGCCCCGGTAGAGCCGGCGGACACGAAGCCATCGGCTTCGCCTTCGCGCACCATCAGCATGCCGCGCACTATGGCGCTGTCCTTTTTTTGGCGGATAGCCAGGGCGGGCGACTCATTATTGGTGATGATTTCCGGCGCGTTCAGCACCACGAGGCGCTCCTTCACATCCTCCGCGTTGTTGATATATGGCGCAATCTGGTTGGGATCGCCTGCCAAAATGATGGTGAGGTCCAAATCAGCGCGCAGTGCCAAAAGCGCCCCTTCACAGGTTGCCTGCGGCGCATTGTCGCCCCCCATCGCATCCAGTACAATTTTGATCATCCGCTTCCTCCAAAGCCAAAAGATGGCTGTATTATACCACCTGTATACCCTGGCGGGCAATGAAAAGACATCTTGAGAATGACGCCTTATCGTATGCTTGTAATTAACTGTGTTTTTCTGTATAATTACTGTAAGCAAAAAGCGGAGAACGCTCCGCCAAGCAAAAGGAGGCCAGCCAATGAAGCTGATAATTGCCATTGTGCAGGACGAAGACGCGACACACCTCGTTAGTGAATTAATGGAAGATGGGTTTGGCGTTACCAAATTGGCGACCACCGGCGGGTTTTTGCGCGCCGGCAACACTACGCTGCTCGTCGGTGTGGAGGATGGACGCTACGATACCTGCATGGCTCTGATAGAAAAGGTTTGCAAAAGCCGCAAGCAAATCGCGACCTCGCCGGTTACCATGGGCGGCGCGACTGGCATG
The DNA here is from genome assembly GCA_964346355.1 of uncultured Christensenella sp. Taxonomy (GTDB): domain Bacteria; phylum Bacillota; class Clostridia; order Christensenellales; family Aristaeellaceae; genus UBA6115. The sequence continues at coordinate 111,183 of CAYFUH010000001.1, forward strand.
TACGCCCCCTACCCCATTGAGGTCACGGTGGGCGGTGCAACCGTGTTTGTGCTGAACGTTGAAGAATTCCTCAAAATCTAAACCCCTCGGTAGTTCATGTCAAACCAAGCATCCGCTTATTTAACAGCGTATTTTGAAGCGCTGTCCCCTTCGCTCACCGCGCTGATTCAGCTATATTCCGCGCATAAAGCGCCACATGCCCTGATGCTCTCAGGGCAATTTGGTGTTGGGAAGCGGACGCTGGCAGGCGTGCTGGCACAGGCTTTGTTATGTGAAGCTGATGAGAAACCTTGCGGCGTATGCCGCGCCTGCAAAAAGACGATGGATCAGACACACCCCAACCTGTTGATGGTGCGCGCTGCGGATAGGCAGCGCAGCGTGAAGGTAGAGCAGGCGCGCGCGCTCCAGGACCGCCTGTCCACCTACGCGTTTTCAGCAGGCGCGCGCGTGGTTTTGTTAGAGCAAATGGATATCTTTACACCCCAGGCACAAAACGCGCTGCTCAAAGTGATTGAGGAGCCTGACGCCAACACTTTTTTCCTGCTGACCTGCGAAAATGAACACGCGGTTTTAACCACCATCCGCTCCCGCTGCCAGATGCTACGTATCCCCTCATGGCCTGCCGCTTTGCTTGAGAAGCAGTTGACAGAAAGTGGTTTCCCCGCAGACGATGCACGCTCATTGGCTGTTTTATCTGGCGGCAGCCCCGGCAGCGCGCATGCAATGCGCGGCGACAAACAGTTCTGGGACATGAAAGAACTGGTCGATGACGCGGTGCTTTCCCTTAAGGACAACAACGGCTTGCCACACAGCTCCTCACGCTTAAAAAACCTGCGTGACCAGGCGGATGCGATTCTGGATTATATTGAAAATGCCGCCATGCGGCTGATTGATGAAAACCCCCAGGATCAAACGACAGCCACAAAAGCGCGCAGTTTATTGGAAGCTGTGCTCACAGCGCGCAAACACCAAGCCAGCAACCTATCCTGGCAGGCGATCATCGATCACCTGCTGTTAAAAATATTGGAGGATCAAGCCTTATGCCAAATGTAATCGGTGTGCGCTTCCGTGAGTCGGGACGTCGCCACTATGTTAATCCCGGACACCTGCTCGCCAAGGAAGGCGACGCGGTGATTATTTCGACAAGCCGCGGGCTGGAGTTCGCCACGGTGTGTGAAAACGCCATCGACCTGCCCGAGGATATGCTGCCAAATCCGCTGCCCAGTGTGCAGCGGCTGGCTACCAGTTCTGACCATGAAAAAATCGCTGCCAATGCCCAAAAAGAGGCGCAGGCCTTTGAAGTGTGCAAAGAACGGATTGCCGCGCACAAGCTGGATATGAAGTTGGTCAGTGTTGAGTACACCTTTGACAACAGCAAGCTGATCGCCAGCTTTACCTCAGGCGGCAGGGTGGACTTCCGCGCGCTGGTAAAGGACCTGGCCAGCATTTTCAAAACACGCATTGAGCTAAAACAAATCGGCGTGCGGGATGAAGCGCGCAAAATTGGCGGGGTAGGCTCCTGCGGGCGGCATTTGTGCTGCTCAACCTTCCTGCATGATTTTCAACCTGTGTCCATCCGCATGGCCAAGGAACAGAGCCTGTCACTGAACCCCACCAAGATATCCGGGGTGTGCGGCCGGCTGATGTGCTGCTTGAAATATGAGCAGGAGCAATATGAAAAATCCCGCAAACGCCTCCCCCGCCTGGGCAAGGATGTCATAACGCCCCAGGGCCGCGGGACTGTTGCCCAGGTGAACGCGCTGCTGGAAACAGTCACTGTGCGCATCACCAACGGCGAGGTAACTGACCTGCATACCTTCACAGCCGACCAGGTGCAGCGTGTGGGCCAGCCCCAGCAGCGCAGCCAAAACAATGCAAAACCAGAAATTGTGTCCGACCTGCCCGAGGTTTCCGAGCAGGACGAGGAATTTCTGGGCACACCAGAGTTGCCGGACCTTGATATCTGCGACTAAGATCAATTAAAAGGAGCACACGATGGAACAAAAACTGCGCAAGGACATTCCTGCCCGCTGGAAGTGGAACCTGAAACACATCTTCAAGGATAAAAAAGCCTTGGATGACTGCGCCCTGCAGATGGATGAACTGATTGCACAAATGGCCGCCTTTGAGGGCAAGGTGAAGGAGAACCCCATCAAAGCGGTGGAAACATCATTCGCGCTCAGCCGGCTGGTGGGCAGCTATTTTGTCTATTCCCGCATGCAGCAGGATCAGGATGGCGCGAACGCCGCCTACAAGGCTCAGATGGCCAAGGCGGAAGCCTATGCGGTCAAAGCCCGCGCCGCAGGCGCCTTCCTTGAGCCGGAGCTGTTAAAGCTGCCTGAAAAAACACTCAAGGGCTTCATGGCAGACCCGGATCTGTCACAATACAGCGTGTTCTTCCATGATTTGATCCGGCAAAAGCCGCACATCCTCCCGCCGGAACAGGAGCAGATTCTGGCCAAAAGCGGGGAGGTCTTTGCCACCGCCTCCCGCACCTTTAATATCTTAAACAATGTGGATCTGCCCCTGCCCGACACCTTGATGGAAGACGGCAGCAAGCGCCGCTTAACCCACGCGGACTACGGCAACCGGATGAGAAGCACGGACCGCGCGGTTCGCAAGGATGCCTTCACCGGCATGATGAACGCGTTTGGTGATTTTTCGGGCACGCTGTCCACGCTCTACATCAGCAGTATAAAAAACGATGTGTTGCAGGCGCAGCTGCGCCATTATGAGAGCGCGCGGGAAGCTTCCCTCAGCCAGAACGAAATTCCGCTCACCGTGTATGACAGCCTGCTCAAGGAAGCGCACAAAGCCTTCCCGGTGCTGGACCGCTACCTGCGCCTGCGCAAAAAGGCCTTACAATTAAAAGAGCTGCACCTGTATGACCTCTATGTCCCCATCACCGATGACTTCACGATGGACCTGCCCTATAAAAAGGCAAGTAAACTGGTCAAAAAGGGCTTAGCCCCGCTGGGTGAAGAATATGGCCAGCTGCTGGACCGCGCCTTTAGCGAAAACTGGATTGATGTGTACGAAACCAAGGGCAAGCGCTCCGGTGCCTATTCCTGGGGCACCTACGACAGCCATCCTTATGTGCTGTTAAATCACACGGATTCCATCAATGGCGCGATGACCCTGGCGCATGAGTTGGGTCACGCGATGCACAGCTATTACAGCAACCAGGAGCAGCCTTACGAGAAAGCCGGCTACTCCCTGTTCGCGGCGGAGGTGGCCTCCACCTGCAACGAAGTCTTGTTAAACCATGCCCTTCAAAAGGAGCACAAGGACAATAAACAGGCCCGCCTGTTTTTCCTGACTGATTTGGCCGAAGGCTTCCGCACCACCTTCTTCAGGCAAACCATGTTCGCGGAATTTGAGCACCTGGCCCACCAGATGGCAGAAAAAGGCGAAGCGCTGACAGACCTGAATCTGTCAAACCTGTATGAACAGCTCAACAAACAATACTATGGCCGCGAGTGTGTGATTGATCCGGAGATCCGCCACGAATGGATGCGCATCCCGCATTTCTACCGCGCGTTTTATGTCTATCAATACGCGACAGGCTATTCCGCAGCTGTCTATCTGGCTAACCGGATTTTAACAGAAGGCCAAAAAGCGAAGGAGCAGTATTTTGACTTCCTCAAGTCCGGCGGCAGCGTAACGCCCATCAAAGCCCTGCAGGCGGCCGGCGCGGATATGACGAAGGCCAGCGTGGTCCGCGGCGCAATGACAGTCTTTGAGGAGACCGTCACTGAAATGGAAGCATTAATGGGCTAAGCAACTTATTACGAAACAAAAGTCCGGCCGCATACAAAACGCGGCCGGATTTTTTGTACTACTGGTTTTCTTAGACTTCCTTCCAGACGCGCTTGGCATTGTCCAGGGACACGCGGGAGGCATACTTGGGCTCTTCAAAGCCTTCAAACTCTATGGCAATGTCACCGTCATAGCCGGCAGCCTTGATGGTGCCCAGAATCTCGTACATATCCATGTCTCCCTGGCCCATGATGCTGCCGCGCAGGTACCGCCCGTGGTTGGAGCGGAACCAGGAACCGGCGCAGTCAAACTCCGTTGTGTCGCCCGGATCACGGCGGCGGATATAGAAGTCCTTCAGGTGAATCATACCGCAATAAGGCACCAGGCGCTTGGCGGCGACAGCAGGGTCCTCATCCACACAGACGATGTTGCCGGTATCCAGCAGCATCTTGTAGTTGTCCCGGTTCACCGCCAGCACCAGGCGCTCGCACCGGTCACAGCCATTGGCAAAGAAGCCGTGGTTCTCAAGCAGGGTGGTGATGCCATACTGCGCAGCGTGCTCACTGATGCGGCTGGCTGCCTCCACCATACGCGGAAACAATTCCTCAAAATACTGTACCCCATTCTCACCACGGGGACGGCGGAAGGCAGAGATGTCATGGCGCATCCGGGGCAGGCCCAACTCCGCCGCGATATCCACGTGCAGTTTGACGCGCTCAATTTCAGCCTCATACTCCGCATCATCTGTTTTGCATAAATCAGCCAGGATGGAGTAGTTTACCAACGGAATCCCGGCATTTTTGGACGCGGTGACAGCCTTTTTGATGGTCTCATGGTCAATGCTGCCATCATCCTTTACAAAGGTGTAGGAAAAGGGCACCAATTCCGCGCACTCCGCACCCTGGTCCGCCGCCCACTGAATCGCGGTTTCCAGGGTCATGCGGCCTTCCACAATCTCCTGGTTGATGGAGTACAGACTCAAGCCAATTCTCATGTTTTCATTCCCCTGTTCATGATATATATGGATAGCATAATCCGATACGGTATTGTTTGCAAATGCTCAGCGCTGGTTTTTGATGTATTCAAAGATCTGCCGCGCCAGCGGTGCAGCGTGACGGCTGCCCTCCCCCGCGTCGTTTACCACAACGCACAGGGCATACGGCAAGGTTTTTTCATCAATGAATCCGATGAACCAGGCATTGGTGTTATCCTGCCCGTCAAACTGCGCGGAGCCGGTTTTGCCGCAGATTTTAAGGCCGGAGACAGCCGCCCTGGTACCGGTGCCGGAGACAACCACCTGGCGCATGGCTTCTGCCAGGATATCCGCGTGCTGCGGTGTCATTGCCTTTTTATACACTGTAGGCGTCATTTGCGCTTTGCCCTGCTTGTTGCGATCCACCGACTGGATGAGCAGCTTGGGTTCCATGATGACCCCATCATTGGCGATGCCGGACGCCACCAGGCACATGTGCATCGGTGTCACAAACAGCGCGCTTTGCCCAGGCCCTGTCCACGCCAGTTCCTTGGCAACCCGGTTGCTGGTGGGATACAACGAGTTTTCCACCACCAAGTCCGAAAACAGCAAGTGATCATCCAGTCCGAAGGCTTGCGCGGCTAAACGCAGCTGCTCATCCCCAAGTTCCAGTGCCAGCTTCGCGAAGGTGATATTACAGGATACAGCCAGTGCCTTTTGCAGGGTGATCTCACCATGCCTGGCGTTTCCGGCGTCGGTAATGATGGTCTCCCCCACCTGATAAGCGCCGGTGCAGGTAAAGGTGCGTTCCAGGGCATCGGGCCAATTGGCAAGCGCCGCAGTCATGGTCACCGCTTTAAAGGTAGATCCAGGCGCGCTGCGCCATTGGGTTACATTGTTGATGTATGGTTTTCGCGGGTTGGTGGCCACACCTTCCATTTGCAGGGGATCAAAATTGGGGAAACTGTTGAGCGATAAAATCTCCCCCGTGCGGTAGTTCATGACCACCACTGCACCGGACTTGTCCTTGGGGAATTGCTCCGTAATCATGCGTGAGAGGCTGCTTGAGACAGTCAGCCTGAGGTCATAACCAGCGCGCATCTGGCCGCTGAACGCCGCTGACAGGCGCGTCAGGTACGAATCATCATAGGCGTACAGGAGGTAGGACATAAAGGTCTCCACCCCGTTTTTTACTGTGCCGTCCGGTACCCCCAGCACATGCACCAGGGAGCGCCTGGTGGTTTCATCGGTATGATACAGGCGCTCGCCCTTGACGTTGGCCCCTGCCAGTTGGATGCCGTTGCGGTCATAGATGCGCCCGGGAATAACCCCCTGTTTTACTTTGCGCAGGGAGGTGTTGACGGAGGAGGAAAACCAGCGGTTGCCGGATACCCCCAGGCTGTACACGCCATACACCACCAGGGACATCAGCAGGATACTTACTGCAATCACAGCCAGGCGAAGTTTTCGTTTAATCAGTTTCATCAGCTTTCCTCACCCAGCATCGCGATCAACTGGTCCTCTTCCAGCCCGCGCTCATTGGCATTGGCAACGCCCTGCAATAGACCCATGATGCAAAGGCTGCTCACCATCGATGTGCCGCCGTAGCTGAGGAAGGGCAGGGTGACCCCGGTGAGCGGAATCATGTTGATGTTGCCGCCAATGATGACAAAGGTCTGGATGGCGATAAAGCAGCTGCAGCCCAGGGCCAGCAGGGTATGGAATTTGCTGCGCGCGCGCATGGCGACACCCACGCCGCGCAGGAAAATCATCAAAAACATAAGGATGACACAGACGCCAAAAACCAGCCCAAATTCATGGAAGACCGCGGCGAAGATAAAATCGGTCTCCACCTCCGGAATCACCTTGGCGCTGCCCAGCCCAAGGCCGGTCCCCCAAGGGCCGCCGTTCACCATCGCGACCATGGATTGCACCACCTGATAGCTGACGCCGTAAGGGTCATCCCAGGGATTTTGCCAGATCTTCACACGGTTTTGCACATAGGTGTTCATTTGGTACCCGATCACAGCGCCGGCGCCCGCGCCCAAGGTGCCCAGGGACAAAAATGTCAGGCTGCCGGTTGAAACATAAACGAGAATCAAGGTGATGGCATAATACAGCATCGCAGTGCCCAAATCACGCTGCAAAAACAACAGCCCAAGGCAAATGCCCGCAAACGCAAGCGTCGGGATGACCGTTCGCCTGGCCAGCATGAAGGAGCAGACCAAGAGCAGGGCGACCTTGATAATTTCACTGGGCTGGAAATTAACGCCGGCGATACGCACCCAGGCGCGCGCACCGTTTTTGACTGTACCGATCAAAAGCGGCAGGGCCATAAGACCAATGGCCGCGATAATAATCAGCGGCATGGTCCACTTTATCTGCGGCCAGAAGCGCACAATCAGCAAACAGCCAATCATGCCAACCAAACCAACGGCGTAATTGGCTGCCTGGCCAAAGCCACGCTCTGGATTTAAGCGAAACAAGACCAGGACACCCAGCCCGCACAGAAAATTGACCAGGGTCAGCAAAATGCGGTCTGCCGGGATCAGCTTTGGTAAAATAACAGTGACCAGGAAAAACACGCCTGGCACAATAACGGCCATCATAAAAGCCTGCCAGTCAAACTCTTTCAACCCAAGCAGCAGGTAGGCTGTAAAGAAAAACAGCATACCCGGCAACACCAGCCAGCGGTTTCTTATTTTTACCGCGTCACTCATGATGGTCCTCCCCCATTTTTCGCTCGCTGCGGCGACGGCGCCTGATAAGCGGCTGCGGCGCTGGTTCAAAGGTTTCCGGGGGCAGGGGGGCAAATTGCCAGGTCATCTCCATTTCATTGATGCGCTCAGCCGGCGGCGTCGGCTCGGGAATACTGGTGATGATGGGCAAGGGTTCCTGCACATCAAAGGGACGCTGGGTTACCTGAGCCTCTGGCGCGAACGGTGTTTGGCGCATGGGCAAATCAAGGCCCGCAAACAGACGGAAGCGCAGCTGCGTCCCGCGGATATCCAGTACCGTGCCATGCAGGGCATAATCCACGCCTTTGATGAGTGGCTCCGAATCGATGAGTACGTGGTGTTTCCGATGGATTGGGATCAGTTTCACACCAAAGCCAGGCCGGAAGACAAATTCCATCTCCCGGTGGCGCAGCCCCGGCACACGGATGTCACAGCTGCGGCTCGCGCCAATCATGCCCTCTCTGGGCAAGGGCTGTCCTTCTCCTGTTGCCAGGTTGACGACCTCACCGATTAAGCCGGCGTCCGGCAGCTGCCGCAGTGTTTGCAGATAGGCCCGTCTGTCGCTGCGCATCAAAAAGTAGCAACGCAGCAGAGTCAGGAAAATCAACAGGATAAACCAATACCGCAAGCCCAGCGATAGCAGCTCGTAGGTGGTTTCTCCCATGCGATTGCTCCTTCCCTATTTCTCCCGCATAGTATAGCACACCCATGCCACCTGGGTGGATTGTTTTTCACACTTGGATCGTTTGCGCGGTTGACGCCCTCTCATCTGCCATTATAATAAGAAGCAGCAAAATACATCCATCAAGGAGGAAGGCTATGAGTATCCACCAGGACGCGCGGCAGATTATGGACGCGGCGCTGCTTGCGGCACAACCGGACAGCGCGGTACAAAACGCGTTGAAGGAAATCAAGCTCAATGAAAACGGCCGGCTGATTGTCGTCTCGCTTGGAAAGGCTGCCTGGCAGATGGCCAAGGCTGTGTCAGAAGCCCTGGGCGAGCGCATTAGCAAGGGCATTGTTATCACGAAGTATGATCATGTGATGCATGAGCTGCCCCGCTTTTTAATGCGGGAAGCCGGTCACCCCATCCCGGATGACAATTCCTTTGCCGCTACAGCCGAAGCCTTGGGGCTGGTGCAGGATCTGCACGAGCAGGACACGGTGCTTCTGCTGATTTCCGGCGGCGGATCGGCCCTTTTTGAGCAGCCTTTGATTGACCCGGAAGAACTAAAGGACATCACCGACCAATTGCTGCGCGTTGGAGCGGATATTACAGAAATCAACACCTTGCGTAAGCGCTTATCCGCAGTGAAGGGCGGAAAATTTGCCCAAACCTGCCAGCCCGCACAGGTGGTATCCATCATTTTATCGGACATTATCGGTGATCCGCTTGATATGATCGCCTCCGGCCCTGCCTACCCCGACTCCTCCACCTGTGAGGACGCGATTCGAATCATCCATAAATATGATTTAAAGCTGTCCAATGATGCGATGAACCTGATGAATCAGGAAACACCCAAAAACCTGCCCTTTGTGACCAGCCTTGTGACAGGCAGTGTATCCGTATTATGCAAGGCAGCGGCAGAAAAGGCGGAGAAATTGGGCTATATCCCCCATATTCTGACTGCCAGCTTAGCCTGTGAAGCCAGGGAAGCCGGGCGGTTTTTAGGGGCGATTGCGCAATACCACCAAAACAGTGATCACAGCCTGGCCTTTATCGCCGGTGGGGAAACTGTTGTGCGCCTGACCGGCAAAGGCAAAGGCGGCAGAAACCAGGAGATTGCCCTCGCCGCCGCGAAGGAGATTAAGGGGCTGCGGGATACGCTGGTGTTTTCTTTGGGCAGTGACGGCACCGACGGCCCAACGGATGCCGCAGGCGGCATCACAGACGAACAAACCGCCAACAAACTGGCAGCCCTGGATTTGGATATTGATAACATCTTGCAGGCAAACGACTCCTATCCAGCCTTAAAAGCAGTGGATGGCTTGATCATGTCTGGCCCTACCGGCACCAATGTCAATGATGTCAGCGTCCTGTTGATCAAACGGTAAGTTCACCATCACCAGCACAACGCCCTGCGGATTGAGCTGCGGGGCTTTTCTGTTTGTTCACTTCTCTTAGGACCGCTCACCGTAGATTTCCCGCCCAACGCGGATAATGGTGGCGCCTTCCTTGATGGCGGCTTCATAGCTGCCCGTCATACCCATGGACAGGTGCGTTAACCGGGCGTTCTCAAACTGCCAGGTTTGTGCCTGCTCCAGCAGCGTGCGCAGTTGGGCAAAATAATGCCGGGCTTCATCTTCTGTGTCGGTGATGGGCGGAATGGCCATCAAGCCCAGCACACGAATGTTGGGACAGGCTGCGGCTGCTTCCATCAAGGGCTTAAGCTCCTGCTGATGAACGCCAGCCTTACTGTCCTCCTGCGCCAGGTTTACTTCAATCAGGATGTCCTGCACCAGGTTTTGTCGCGCTGCCTCCTTTTGGATGGCATTGAGCAGCCGAACCCGGTCCACGCTTTGGATGACATCCGCCGCGCCCACCACCTGTCGCACCTTGTTGGTCTGCAGGTGGCCAATGAAATGGCAGGGCTTGCCTAAGTAGGCATCCGCCAGTTGATGCTCTCGCATCTCCTGCATACGGTTCTCACCAAATAAGTCAATCGGCAAGCTTGCGCTTATGCGCACCAGTTCGCTGGGCTGCGCTTTGCAGGCTGCGCATAAAGAGATGGCAGCAAGATCCCTGCCCGCTTCTTTTGCAGCCTGTTCCATGCGGTGCCGGATCCGATAGACCCGATCTGACAGTTCCTGTACACTTACATCTTTGATCAATCTTATCTCTCCAGGTATTTCGCGCGCGCGCCGCCGATGAATTTGGGGCGCGTCCGGGCGCACAGGATGTTGGCCTGTCCGATTTTGGAAAGGCTCAGCCGCAGTGGTACCGCTACTTTTTTCAGGTGCATGCCAATGAATGTGCCGCCAATGTCGATGCCGGCATCCGCCAAAATCTCTTCCACTAAAACTGGCTCTGCCATGCGCTCATACACCGTGACCGGGAAGGAGCCGCCTGCGTCCGGCTGCGGAATTGCGTTGACAATCTCAAAACCAAATTTTTCAGCGACTGCCTTCTCCACCACCAGCGCGCGGTTCAAATGCTCGCAGCATTGCGCGGCTATGTGAATGCCCGCGTCCTGAAACACCGGCGCCATGCCCTCATAGGATGCCTGGGCTGCTTTGAGGCTGCTGCCTTTGCCGATACGCTCCCCCACCATTTCACTGGAGGAGCAGCCAATCACAACCAACTGCCCGGGCTGCAGCTTTGCGCCCATGACCAACTCAAGCGCTGCTTGCTCCGATTGTTGCTTAATTTCTTCAAACATTGTACCTTCTACTCCTTCTTAAAACGACTCTCAACGTATTCATCCTAACATATTTGATATGATTAATCATGCGCCCCAATAAAAAAACCGAAACCTGGCAAACAGATTTCGGGTTTAACTGGAGGCGCCACCCAGATTCGAACTGGGGAATAAAGGTTTTGCAGACCTTCGCCTTACCACTTGGCTATGGCGCCAAATGAATGGACGCACCATCCCTGGACAGTGCGTCCATTCAGATGTGGAGCGGTAGACGAGACTCGGACTCGCGACCTCAACCTTGGCAAGGTTGCGCTCTACCAACTGAGCTACTACCGCAAATGGTGCCTTGGGGCGGAATTGAACCACCGACACGTAGATTTTCAGTCTACTGCTCTACCGACTGAGCTACCAAGGCATGTGGCGACCCGGAAGGGGCTCGAACCCTCGACCTCCAGCGTGACAGGCTGGCATTCTAACCAACTGAACTACCGGGCCACTGTGGTGGGAGCAACAGGGCTCGAACCTGTGACCCTCTGCTTGTAAGGCAGATGCTCTCCCAGCTGAGCTATGCTCCCCTTCGCGCTCCGAGGAGCCGCTTGACTATACTATCCGCAAGTTGTGTTTTTGTCAAGCACCATCCCGCCTGAAATTTTTGTTTCTGACAACCGCTGGTTTTACCCTTTGATTTGTTTGAGCGCCCAAGCCTTCATGCAGTTGCTGATGGTCGTGATAGCCTCCTGCGCGCCGTAGAAAGCCTCCGTCGCGGTCTTCTTATCCTCCAACTCCTTGTAGACGGAAAAGAAATGGCGGATCTCCTCAAACATGTGCGGCGGCAGATCGCTAAGGTCCTTCCATTGATTCATCTGCGGCTCCTCAAAGGGAATGGCGATGATCTTCTCATCCCGCTTGCCCTGGTCCAGCATGATCAGAACACCGATGGGATACACCTCCACCAGGCACAGGGGCACCAGAGGCTCCGTGCACAACACCAGCACATCCAGGTGATCACCATCCTCAGACAGGGTCCTTGGAATGAAGCCATAGTTTGCCGGGTAATGGGTGGATGTATACAGGATGCGGTCCAGGCGGAGAAAACCCGTATTTTTATCAATCTCGTATTTGTTTTTGCTGCCCTTGGGGATTTCAATGACAGCGCGGAAATGCTCTGGCCGGATGTAGCCGGAAGGCAGTTGATCCCAATTCATGTCGGCCTCCTTATTACGTGTTCTGATTTGCGTATCATACCACAAAACAGCAGGTTTTAAAAACTGTCTATTGATTCGTATCGAAACAAAAAGACCGTCGTTTGCAACAAACAACGGTCTGTGGTGGATGGGGGCGGATTCGAACCACCGAAGTCGTCGACGGCAGATTTACAGTCTGCTCCCTTTAGCCACTCGGGAACCCATCCATGGGGCTGGTGAAGGGACTTGAACCCGCAACCTGCTGATTACAAATCAGCTGCTCTGCCAATTGAGCTACACCAGCACGACCCAACCAGCAGGAAAATGGCGACCCGGAAGGGGCTCGAACCCTCGACCTCCAGCGTGACAGGCTGGCATTCTAACCAACTGAACTACCGGGCCAGGAAGTGGTGGGCCTTCAGGGACTTGAACCCCGGACCAACCGGTTATGAGCCGGCCGCTCTGACCAACTGAGCTAAAGGCCCATTCAGGTCCTGCTGGAACAAGCCAGAAGGAAAAGTGGTGACCCCGAGGGGACTCGAACCCCTGTTACCGCCGTGAAAGGGCGGTGTCTTAACCGCTTGACCACGGGGCCCCATGTCTTCAACCCGAGAAAAATTGGTCGGGGTGAAGGGATTTGAACCCCCGGCCCCATGCTCCCAAAGCACGTGCGCTACCAGGCTGCGCTACACCCCGAAGG
>CAYFUH010000002.1:0-115085 GCA_964346355.1 uncultured Christensenella sp.
CAATCGTTCCGATGTTCACGTGCGGCTTCGTGCGCTCAAATTTCTGTTTTGCCATTGGTTTTGTCTCCTCCTGATATTACGGTAATTTGCCGGGCAGAAGCCTGGCTCGCTTTGCCGGGAAACCGGCCCCTGCCAATGCGGCGAACCACCGCATAGGGCTTGTGGAGCGGGTGATGGGAATCGAACCCACGTGGCCAGCTTGGGAAGCTGGAGCTCTACCATTGAGCTACACCCGCAGTAGCGGATACCATGCCATTTTAAACAAGCAAGATATGTTTGTCAACTGTTCTTGCTTTGTATTCATTAAAGATTGCAGGCAATCCGCGTGCTTTTAGTACAATAAAACGCGCACTAAAAAGCAAAGGATGGTTTTACCGTCAATTAAGCGGGTTTTTGTGGTTATGCACAGCGTACATCAGGATCGCGGCTGCGACAGACGCGTTCAGCGAATCCATCTCGCCCACCATGGGGATGCGGATCTGCTTGTCGCAGATGCTGGCCGTCAGGCGGCTGATCCCCTCCCCTTCGCTGCCGATGACCAGCGCGCAGGGGCCGTCAAACTGGACTGTGCGGTAGTCTTCACCCTTGGTTTCACAGGCGTAAAACCAGATGCCTTTGCGTTGCAGGGATTTGATGGTCTGGTTGAGGTTGGTAACCCGCGCCACCTTGATATGCTCCACTGCGCCGGCAGAAGCTTTCACTGCGGCAGGGGTTAAGCCAACAGCCCGATGCTGCGGCACAATGACGCCATGCGCGCCGGCGCAGGACGCAGTGCGGATGACTGCACCCAAATTGTGCGGATCTGTGATCTGATCCAGCACAATGATGAAGGGGTCCTCTCCCCTTTGCCTGGCGTGCTCCAAAATATCATCTACTGTCGCGTATTGATAGGCGGACGCGAAGGCAATCATCCCCTGATGATTCTTGGCTAACTGATCCAACCGGCTGCGCTCAACGGATTGAATCATGATGCCAGCCTTTTTGGCCAAACTGACAATTTCACGCGCGGATCCGGACAATTCTCCCTTGGCGATCATCAATTTTTCCAGATCCCGGCCGGATTTAACCGCTTCCCGGATGGGGTTGCGGCCAGTCAGCAAGTTAACCTGCGGGATGTCTTCTGAGACGAAAGCGTCCATATGTTTGCTGCTTTGATTGTAGGCTGGCGCGGTCGTCCGCTCTGGTCTGCTGTCCGGGCCGAAGCGCTGCGCGGCTGGTGACGCGAATTCTTGCTGACGGTAGGATGAACCACCGCGTTGGTTGCCGCGGCGGGGGTTGTTTGCCTGGGCGCTCAAGCCACCCTGATTGCTGCGGCGCGCGAACTGACCGTATTGACGGTTGCTGCGGGATGTTTCCTCATAGCCTAAATCCTGGTTTTGCGTAATAAAAGGCTTCGCCTGCGGGATATTGCCATAGGGCTTTCTGCCTTTTGCAGGCTGCGTTTTCCGTGTATCGCGCGGCGTAGTTTGATCACCGCGGGCACCACGGGGCGCTTTTGAGGCAGGCCTGCCCTGCTGCTTCATGCCGCTAATGGGCTTGTTTCCAGGCTTGCTCTTACCCTGAGTTGGGGGTCTTTTCCCCTGTGGTTTGTTTGGTCTGTTTTGGTTTGACATAAAATCCTTTCAAATTGAAACACACTTGTTTCCATAGTATCAATACAGCGTGTCATTCCCCTGTATGTGTTTGCAGGTACGTAAATAATTCACGCAGTCTGTCGGTTTGCCCGGTGAGGTAATGATAGCCAATCAAGGCTTCAAAACCGGTGGATGCGCAGTATTGCGCGGTTGTCGCCGAACGCGGCGCCTGGTGCCTGGGGTGGGCGTTCCTGCCGCGGCGGACGATGTCCAACTCCTCCTCATCCAGCAGGCCTTCCAGGGTTTTTAAGGCTTTGGATTGCGCGACTGCGTTCACCCGGCCTGTTGTGCGCATGTGCATCGCGCGCAGGCCCTTCCCCTCCTGTAAGGAGTGTAAACGCATGACCAGGTTGTAAACCGCGTCCCCGATAAAAGCCAACTGAAGCGCGCTGTAATTCCGCGCTTCAGCCTTGGTGATGGCTTCGTTCATTGCTGGATGGTTGTTTTGGTGTAGTGGGACGGGCTCATCCCAACAATGTTTTTAAAGGTTTTGGAAAAATGGTATGGGTCTTCCATCCCAACTTCAACACCCGTCTGGCGCACGGTTAAACCATCCTTCAGCAGTGTCTTAGCCCGCTCCATTTTACAAAAGAGCTGGTAGCTCTGCGGCGGCATACCGACCTCTGACACAAAGCGTTTGCGGAAGGTTTCCACCGGCATCCGGCTAAGGTTTGCCATGTCGTTTAAGGAGAAGGAATCCTTATACTGGTTTTTCCGCATGGCATCAATGACCTTGGAAATCTCGTGCGACAAGACCGCATCCATTGCCACCGGCTGGCCGGAGTGGGATGCGAGCAGGCCCCACAGCAGCTGTTGCAACTGGGCGGAGGAAGCCTCACGCGCGGATCCGCTGCGCACGATCGCCTGGACGATGTGCTTGCTGAGCTTTAATTGTGAGGGCAATGCGCCCTGTTTCATCACCCGGTGCGGCAGTGCGCCCATTAAGGTCATGAAATCCGCGGACAAGCGCCCGCTGATGGTCATCCAGATGATGCGGGCTTCCTGCTCAACCTGGATAACAGCTTGTTCGGTCTGTGCCGGCAGCATGCAGCACTCACGGTTGCGGATGCGCAGGTCATTATTGGTTAAATGGAAAGAGCCGTTCTGGCACATGATAATCAGCCAATCATCCTGCTGCTTGAGTGGATACTGGCCTTTTGTCAACATGGCGGAACCGGCGGATGAAATCCATAAGCCGCTGGCGGATGCCAGCGCATCAGGCTCATGAACGCCTTCTACTGAAACAGGCTGCTTCTCTGGCTGGAGCTGCGTGCCTTGGAATAAAACGGACTTGGACATGGGACAACCTCCTCGACATAGTACCTTTGGAATATATCAACCATAAACAACATTGTCAATATCTTATTCCAATATTTACATGTAATTCATGATGATTGTCTAAATCCACAAAATAATGTATGCTGATATCAGCAAATTTGAAGGAGTCCATCATTGAAGCGCATTGTGTTTCACAGCCAATCCTCCCAAAAGGCGGCTGAAAAACTAAAAGAATTGCAACTGGAACTGCCCAGATTATGCACAGATTATTTTCGCTCTATTTCTCAGATTACGAGTGTGCTGACTAGACGCGCATACGCCTATGATCTGCGGCTGTTTTTTCGTTATCTGACGCTTGAGGAAGTAGATTTCGCGGATACGGAGCCGCGCTTGATGACGCAGGACCACATGCAGCTGATTACCGCCCGGCACATTGAAGGTTTTCAGGAATACCTGCAGTTTTATTACAAGGAACAAGAAGACGCAAAAAAATCGGATTCAAAGCGTCCAGTGAGTATACAAAACAATGAACTGGGCATCATGAGGAAGCTCAGCTCCATTCGCTCTTTTCTTGATTTTTGCTTTCGGAATGAGATTATCCCTGCCAATGTCGCGACCTTGGTTTCCATGCCCAAACGGCATAGCAAACCCATTTTGTACATGGAGGATGATGAGGTCCAGCGCATGATGGACGCAGTTATCAATGGTGAAGGCTTCAGCCCCAAGCAACAGGCGTACTTGCGCAATACACAAAAGCGGGATACCGCCATTTTGATGATGTTTCTGGGTACCGGCATCCGCGTGAGTGAGCTGGTGGGGCTGGACATTGATCATCTTGACTTTGAAAAGAATTCCTTTATGGTCACCCGCAAGGGTGGCAACCAAACCATTCTGTACTTCCCGGATCGCGTGGCTGACAGCCTGCTGGCCTATTTACAGGAACGAAACGAAATTGAAACCAAGCCAGGGCATGAGTTTGCCCTCTTCCTTTCTCTGCAAAAGCGCAGAATCACCCAACGGGCTGTTGAAAACCTGGTGAAAAAGTACGCTTTATTGGGCGCACCGCTCAAAAAACGGATCAGCCCGCATAAATTGCGCAGCACCTTTGGCACCAATCTGTATCAAGAAACCGGGGATATCTACCTGGTCGCTGATACCTTAGGCCACGCGGATGTCAATACGACAAGGAAGCACTATGCCGCCATGTCGGATGAGAAAAGAAGGGAAGCCGCCAAACGCATTCAATTGCCAGAAATCTCCACGGACGACAAATAATTGACAAATCTTCAAATTTCATATTGCAAACATATGTTTGCATGGTATAATAAGGGCATCAACTGATGGAGGGCCAGCATGAACCAGACCCAGCAGAAAAAACGAAAACACGGTGAAACTCAAAAATTGATTCTTGAGTTTATCCGCACGCAGGTGGAGGAAAACGGCTTTCCGCCATCCGTACGGGAGATCTGCCAGGCGGTGGGCCTCAAGTCTACATCAACGGTTCATGGCCACCTTAAACGTTTGGAAAAGCAGGGGCTCCTCAAGCGGGATTCGATGAAGCCCCGCGCCATGGCTGTTGTAGAAAATGAGGAATCACCCGTTAAGGAACTGATGCGCATGGTGCCCTTGTTGGGCCCCGTCGCCGCTGGCACACCCATCCTGGCGGAAGAAAATGTCTCTGACATGCTGCCAATTCCCGAATTCATGCTGAAGGATGGCGCGCATTTCGCCCTCTTGGTCCGCGGCGACAGCATGATCCAGGCAGGCATCCTCAACGGGGATTATCTGGTCGTCAAACAACAAAACCACGCCCTTAACGGAGACATCGTCGTCGCAATGGTTAATGGCGACGCGACTGTCAAACGCTTCTATAAGGAAAAAGGACATTTCCGTCTGCAGCCAGAGAACGACGCGATGCAGCCCATCGTTGTTGACAATGTAGAAGTTTTAGGCAAGGTGGTCACAGTCTATCGCGCCTTATAAATTATAGTAGCTTAGAAATTAAAGGACTTGCACCAAGGCGAGTCCTTTTGCTTTATTGCGGGATCATACTTTAGTCTTTAAAATAAGACTTCGTCCTGTTATTCAAGTGCACTCACTTCATAAGCACCCCGGAGCATTTGATAAAATGGCTTTAGCGCGAGGAAATCCTGCGCAAGCCGATTTTCCAGCCCTGGTTCAAACACCCATTCCGGATTGATGTTTTGCTTGACCAGATAAACATCCCGCCTGATATACCAGGGTATTAAAGCATCTGGCAATTTCTCTGGTATTTGTTTGCGTTTATATACGCTGCCTTCCAGATTAAAATGATGCTTCTTTAGGATTGGCAAAATCGACAGCAACTCATCCGGCTTCGCGACCATTTGACGTCTTAATACTTCCATCGCCTTGATGTTGCCGCCCCAAAACCCCAAGCCCCAGCTGACCTCGTCCAGCCGAATTTCAAACCACAGCATCACAGCTTGGTCCCGGGGTTCTGCCTGATGCCGAAAAGCAACCCAGTGGTGATCACGATAAGGCAGTTTGTTGTTGCTAAACCGCGTGTCCCTGAAAATTCGGGATAAACATTTATAGGGCCTGACCTCCATGCCTGGGTCGATTTCAAGTGCTGCTGGTGTCAACAACTCAATCAAACGAAAATAAGGGTCGCGCATGACTTCGTGATAGCGAGCCCTGTTTTCATTCATAAATGTCTTGTTATTGTTAAAACGGAGGTCCAGCATGAACTCCAACATCTCTTTGCTAAAAATTGCGCTCATGTGCCCTCCTTATTGGGTGCCTGATTGTTGCTCACTGACAAATTCTGACCGGACAAAGCCTGATACACTGTCTGTTTGCACCTGCAGCCATCCGTCCTCCAATTCCTTTAATACCAGCAGTTCCTGGCCATAATACAACCTGGTGATAATCTCAGACAGCAGGTCTGGTTTCTCTCTTAGGTTGAGGGAAGAATCTTTTGCCACACCGGTGACGAATACAATCCTTTGCCCTTCTTTCGCGGTTTCTGTCTGCGGCATCAAGGTCGGTCTGGGCGTGGCGCTGGGCAAGGGGCCCGGCGTTGTCATATAGAGTATATCCAATGTGGGCAAACTGTTTGGCGTTAAGTCCAATGTTTTCAAGGTTGTTCCTGGATAGTAAAACCGCAGGATCTGCTGGTAATCCCAATGATACTTCTTGGCCATCCACTCAGCACCCCGCTGGCTCATCCCAACGCCGTGCCCATAGCGCGCAAACTGAATCACAAAAAAGGTTTCTTCCTCCTTCACGGAAACAATTTCATTTTCATTTCGGTTGATGGACAGGGAAAGCAACTGCTCAAGTTCCGGGAATATCGGGCAATCAACAGATATCTGCTTTTTCGTTGTGACCAGATTTCCTGTCTTTATGACGGTTTCGACCTGATAGGAGGAATTGTCCTCTGTGCCGGACAGGTTGATCTCTGTGTCCTCCTGCAGAGGGGCTGGTTCGCTCACTTCAATCATCAAATCGAATTTAAGGAATTTCATCACGCCTTTGTCACCGCCGTATTTGGTGGTATGCGGTGTAACATTTTGCAGCTCAACCAGTTTTGCCGTAATCTGGCTCATGTCCTGATACTGATTTTGCAAAAGCGCTTGTACCTTCTCCATCAAAAGTGGCTTTAACTGTTCTGTTTCTGCGTTTATTTTGCTGTCAAGCGATTTGTTGATGCGCGCCTTCTTGACAATGCTCATGGGGTTTTCGAGGTCGTACTGATCCTCTTGAATGATCAGGTAGGGTATCTGCTCTCTGCCCCACGCATTATAGGCTGACTCGGTATAGCCTCCGTTGCTGGCGGTATATAGGCATACAGCCAGTTTGTCCTTATACATGCATACGATGCCTGCTGTTTCCTTTACAGCTTTGATGGTATTTTCTTTGTCCGCTTTGATGCCGCGGAAGACCTGATCGTTGGTGTTGTCCACCAGGTCATAGTCCTTATCGGGCTTCAGGTGCGCAAGCGTATAGGTGCGCGCGGAAATCGCCTGGGCTTTGAGCGCTTCAAGCGGAAAATCATCCGCCATTTCGTAGGGAACAACCCCTTGTAAATACTCCTCAATGGGAATGTTCAATACGGGATAGAATTGATTATCTTTGACACTAATCCGTAAATTTCCGGTGTACAGGCTGTTTTCGCCTTGAATCCGCAAGCCATTTTGACGATTCTGCGGTTCATGGTGGCGAACAAGCTCAAACGCGCTGCCTGCGGAATAGGACATTCCTTCGTAATGCAGCATCAACTGACCCTTCAGCAGATACACTGTCAGCTCACTGCCGCGCTGAAAACTGATTTTATCGTCCAGCGCATAGTTTCCATAGACCTCAATTTTCAAGCTGTTGCTGGATTGTAAGGCGGTTAACAAAACACGTACGTTCTTTGGTGTTTGATCAGCCCGTATGATCTGATTTGGCGTCAGGCTCATCATCAAAACAAGAACCATCAAACAATTGAACAATTGCTTGATGATTCCTGACTTGTTCTGCGCGGTACCGTTTTGCATGGTTTAGGAAGTTGTTTCTTGTTTGTGCGCGATGATGGTCGTATAGCGCAACCTGGATGAGCGCATGGACACATCCACAAACCCATTGTGATTTAACCGATCCATCAGGTGAATCGGATTGTCCCAGAATTGCGAGGATTGATTGGTTTTTAACAGATGGGTCAGGCGGTTTAAGAAGGGTGAGCCGGGCACCACAAGTACAAACTGCGCGCCAGGTTTTAGCACGCGGTGCACTTCACTCATCAATTGATCACACCTGCAGTTTCTGTAAATTAATCTGGTCAGAAACACTACGTCAAAACTGTTTTTCATCCAGGGGATATCGTGCTGCTCCGCTTTTAAAATTTCCGCATGTAAAAGCACATCGCTATCATTTTCACGATGCTTTTCCATATACTTAGTAATCCCGCATGCCCGCAGGTGAAACCGCTCCATATAATGCCGCAGGAGGTTTCCGTTTGCGCAATCCATATCCAGGATGGCGTGATAATCATCCACCTTCGCCCAATCAACAGCAGCATGCTGCGCAGCGCTTAAATGACTGCCAGCACACTTTTCTTTGACATGATAGCGTAGTGGGATTGCAAACCTGTTTTGCATGAACAATCTCCTTGCGTAATTGTTTCTCTGACAGGAGTATTGTATCACACAATTGTAATAAATTCATCATTTAATTTTATATTTTAACAACAATTGGCGCTAATACTTAATATTTGACCAGTTATTGGGCTCCTTTTATATGGTGTTACATCATTTATTTTGTATTGACCAATACTGAGCAGCATCTTTTAACAGCACCTCCGCATGCTGGAGGCTGCTCTTTCCCTGCGTTTCAATATCGCCCAACATCTTGGCAATTTCTTGCGTTCTTTGGGCTAAATCCAGCTGGGTAACAAAGGCCCTTGTCCTTCCCCCGTCCTCCACCTTGCTGACGTGGTACTGCGTTGTGGCCATGGCAGCAAGCTGATGCAGGTGGGTTACGCAAATAACCTGCCGGAAGCGGCCAATATCGCTTAGTTTTTGCGCGATGGTCATGGCGGTTGTACCTGACACACCTGTATCAATTTCGTCAAAAACCATGGTGGGGACTTCGTTCTTCTCAGCAGTCAGCGTTTTCATGGCCAACATCACCCGGGACAATTCGCCGCCGGAGGCAATTTTGGAAAGCGGCTTTAATTCTTCCCCCACGTTTGGCGCAATCAGCATGCGCACCTGGTCATAGCCATCCGCGTGAATGTTCGCGGGGTTTGCTTCTACCTGGATGTGAAACCTGGTGGAGGACATGTTCAAATCCTTCAGTTCCTTTTCAATGCGTTTTTCAAAGCGTGCCGCAAGTTTTTTTCTGGAGGTGCTTAAGCGTTCCGCGAGTTGTAAAAACTGTTTTTTATACTCAGCTTGTAACCTGTCCAATTGCTCAAGGCTTTCGTCCAGGTTTTCAAGCTGTGTCAGCTCTTCCTCAACCTGGGTAAGGTAGGCCAGCATCTCCTCGATGCTGGGGCCGTATTTGCGCTCCAGTTTGCGCAGCAAATCCAGCCGCTGTTCCACCTCTTCCAGCCGCGCATCATCATGCGTGATGTCACGCAGCTGCGCGCTTAAATCGTGGCTGATTTCCTCCAATTCATAATAAAGGGAGGACAGCCGGCCGCTGATGCCCTCAAAGGCTGGATGATAGGACACGATTTTTTCAAGCGCGGACTGCGCTTCCATCACTAAGATGCCCGCGGTGTCCTGACCGGAGGCGTCAAACAGCGCTTTGTTGATATCATGGATGGCAGTCGTAATCTTCTCCGCGTTGCGGAGCATTGCCTTCTCTGCCTGAAGGCTTTCCTCCTCGCCGGGGATTAACTTGGCATCTCTTAATTCCTTCTGACGAAGTGAAAGAACCTCCAAACGTTCGGAACGCGACGCGCTGCTCTTGCGCGCTGATTCATATTCTTTCTTTGCCTGCATAAAGGCGCTGTAGGCATCTCTCGTCTGCTGCAGCAAGCTGTCATGCTCCATATCCCCCAGCAAATCAAGATACCGTAGGTGCTGGCTGTCATGCAGGAGCGATTGGTGCTCATGCTGGCCATGCAGATCAATCAAGTGGCTGGTTAGCTGCTGATAGATGGATAAGGCGACCGCCATCCCGTTGACACGGTAGATACTGCGCCCTTTGCGCTGATACTCACGCGAGAGGATTAACTGCCCTTCTTCCAGTGTGATGCTATGCTGATGCAGACGTTTCAGCAAGTCATCCTGGTTCTCGATGATAAAAATACCTTCAACATAGGCTGTTTCTGCGCCAGCGCGGATCATATCGCGGTCAGCCCTGGCACCGCACAAAAAATTGACCGCATCAACCACCAGAGATTTCCCGGCACCGGTTTCACCGGTCAGCACATGCAAACCGGTGGAAAACTGAATGCTCGCCTCCTCGAATAAGGCGATATTGCGAATCAGTAAGCTATCTAACATATTGTCCTTTTATCTGAGTATTTCGTTGAACTTTCTCACCACTTCTTCGGCATCCGCCTCATTGTGGACGATGACAAAAATGGTATTATCACCAGACAGGGTACCCACGACCTCCGGCCAGCGCATGCTGTCGATGGCTTCACCAGCCACATTGGCAGAACCAGCCAGCGTTTTGATGACAATGATGTTGCCTGCTGCTTCTATGGAAATAACCGAATCCACAAACATCCGTACAAAGCGGTCGGATACGGAATACTCCGCCTGGTCGGCTGTTGCGTACTTGTACTCGCCCAGGCCGGTCAAAACCTTCAGCAAGCGCATCTCCTTGATGTCACGGGAGACAGTTGCCTGGGTTACTTCAAAGCCCTGGGTTTTGAGCATATCGGCCAGTTCTTTTTGCGTTTTGATATCGTGTTTGTCAATCAGATTAAGAATTGCTGCCTGCCTGGTACTTTTCATAGCTTACCTCCATATACGTGATTGCTCCACTTTTTTTGTTTGTAATCAAGCCGGGTCAAAAACTGCTCCGGCGAAAAATGAATAAACCGCGCGGCTTCACTGGCCTGGGTGATGCGCACCTC
Organism: uncultured Christensenella sp.; assembly: GCA_964346355.1. Taxonomy (GTDB): domain Bacteria; phylum Bacillota; class Clostridia; order Christensenellales; family Aristaeellaceae; genus UBA6115. The sequence goes on from CAYFUH010000002.1 coordinate 10,474, forward strand.
GCTCTCGGTGTCTAGGTCCAGCACAATTTGCCCATCCATGCTGATTTGATGGCGGGCACCGTGATTGGCTTTCACAAGCAGACGGATATCCCCTGTTTGCGGCAGGATGATTGGCCGCTGGTGCATAATATGTGAGCAAACGGGCACCACGATATGGCAGGGCACACCAGGGAAGATGACAGGCCCGCCCGCGGACAGGCAATACCCCGTAGTGCCTGTGGGCGTAGATACCAATACCCCATCACCATGGATGGTGAAAACACGCTCCTCCTCATACTGCACATCCACCACGATGCTGCTGGGGTTTTGCCCGCGGGTCAGCGCGAACTCATTCATCACCAGGTAGGTACCCTGCCCGTTGATTTCACAGGAAAGCATCGCGCGCTCCTTGATCTCATAATCCTGCGCGATCAAACGATCCAGCACGCCGTCCAGCTCATCCGGACTGACCTGCAATAAAAACCCCGTGTGCCCCATATTGACACCCAAAACAGGAATGTGCCGCGCCGCCAAATACGGCAGGATGCGCAGGATAGTGCCATCCCCGCCAAAGCAAACAACCGCCGAAACGCTGTTATCCAATTGATCAGGTGAGGTCTTTTTCCCTTTATGCAAAAGGTCAAACAACCAGACGTCAAGCAAAACCTCGCACCCCTTGTTGATCAACAAGTCCGCGAAATCACTGACAGCACGGATGGTTTCTGGTTTTCCGGGATTGGCATAAAGAAAAAACCGCTGCATGCGCTTGTTCCTCCGTTGATGTAAGTATACATTGATTCCTCAACCCATGCAAGTATATACATTATATTTTTGCATACATTTCCAGTTCATGAAAACGGGAGTTTCCCTTTCTTATGTTCAAAAGATAAAACTCCCGAATGTCTATCCTGATGAGCGTGCTGGGGCAAAATGCATAATCATGCTGTTTTGCATGCGTTGTGCCTCTAAAAATCCCGCTTGGTTACGCCGCGGTAGTACACAGCTGCCTTGGGTGGGAAGGTATCGCTGGAAATCAGTTTGGGTTGCTCCACAAGCACGCCGTTTTGTATTTTCTCCAGATAGGTTTCAACCACATAGCCTTCTACAGCCTTTGTTTTGAGTTTTTCCTCATCCGTATAAGTTACAATCAGACCTGTTTGGTCATCTTCATATTTTTTTTCTATTGGCGGCGGGATGGTCTGTACAGTCTCAGAGCGCAGCCGGTAAGAGACGCCATCACCCATGCCGATGCCATACATCTTGATTTCCGCTACTAACTTTTTGGAGCTTGTCCGGGCTTGCTTCACATGCGCGGTGATATAAATGTCGCCGGCTGATGTATTTTTGAACTGAAAATCAATATTACGATCCGGGGTGAGGTAGACGGTCGCGTCCTGTCCCATTTCTGTATAGCCAATTTTACCAGAGTGCGGATAACGCTTTACGATCGACAAACCTGATGTGACCGCTGCCTGGTAGAGGGTGGTGCTGGCCTGGCAGACACCGCCGCCGACCCCATCGACCAGGTTGCCGTAGGCATATTCCTTTGCTTCCGCGAAGCCCGTCTTTAAGGTGCGCGGTCCAACAATGTTGTTAAAACTGAATGTCTCGCCTGGTTTCAGGATTTTTCCGTTAAACTTGGAAAAGGACAGGCGGATATTGTGGATACGGTTCGCGCTGTCCTGTTTGCCTGTTTCAACCGGTGTTTGAATGGTGGTTAAAAGCGCAACTGTGTTCTCCAGCTCTGCGCGCGTTATTTTGGGTGGGATGAGGGTTGGCTTCAACTCATACGTGCCGGATTGGCCGCCAGCAGCCATCTCCATAATCTCATCCATGGCGGCCTGGCTGTCCAGAACCGCGCCTGCGCGCTCATCAATAAATGTAAAGGGAGACGCTTCATCCGGCCGGAATTCAACAATCGCTGCATCCACTGGGTTTGCGTTGACATAGGGAGCAATTTGGGAAAAGATATTCGCAAGCTGCGTGCTTTGCAATTCCTTTTGTGTGGTGTACAGCTTCAGCGGCGTATCCGCCAAGGCTTCAATGGCAGCCTTTTGATCATGGATGGTGCCTTTGCGCGTATGCAGCCAGGCTTCATTGAGGAGTTGCTGGATTTCCTGATCGGACACGGTGATACCCAAAACACTGTAATTCAGGTTGGTGAAGGTGAATCCGTGGTAGGTGATGGCAAGGTTCCAACTGTTGATCCGTTCCTCCATTTTATTGCGAATCAGTTTGAAGGCATCCTGGGGTGTCATTCCAGCAATCGGCAAGTCATTCACAAAGATATTTGGCGCGTACACTGTTTGGTAAGGTTCTATCACCTGGCGGACCTGGTTATCCCGCAGCGCATTCACGCCCCAAAACACCCCGGCAACCAACAGGATAGCCAGCGCGATCATCAGGGCGTATTTGACCGGATTAAAAGGTGGTCTCGGTCTTTTGGGTGAAGGCCTGCGATTTTGCACTGACCTGTGATGAACACGGGGCGGCTGCATGTTCTGCGGCGGCAGGGAAGAGTAATAAGGCTGATGGCCGCTCACCTGCTGAGGCGGATGGTTGTGCGGCAAAGGTTGATTTTGAGGCGCAGGCGGTACCCAGCCTTGCCCTTGCTGAGGCGGCTGATTCCTATTTTGCTGTGGTACAAACCCCTGGCTCATCGGTGATTCCTCAGCTCTCCCTTTCTTTGTGTTTAGCTAATAGATTCATAACATCAGCACCCATGCGCTGCCAGCGCGGAATCTCGCTGCCAATGGCGCCATGATGATCACCATCCCAGTGGTAATCACTGCCGCCGGTGACAATCAAGCCCAAACGCCTTGTCAAGTGATCCCAATACGCGCAGGTTTCATCATCATGCATGGCGTGATACGCTTCAATACCCATCAAGCCTGCTTTAATCAAATTTTGTAACGCGGCTTTCGTTACAAGTTCTTTGTTACGCACTAAACCCGGGTGTGCCAGGACGGGCACCGCGCCAATCCGCCGCGCTAAACGGATGATATCAGCGGTTTCATAGCGTGTCCGTGGCACATAAGCGGGCTGATCCACATCCAGGAAGCGGTCAAATGCTTCCTGAGGGGTTCTTACATGCCCGTATTTCATCAGAGCATTCGCGATATGCGGCCGGCCGCATACGGTCCCTTCAGCCAAATCCAGGTCATCCATTGTGATATGTATGCCCAGTTCATTCAGCTGAACGATGATTTTGCCGCAGCGCTCTTCCCGCTCACGCCGCATGTCATCCAACAGGGAGGTGAGCTTTATCATGCTGCCGTTTACGAAATACAGCAGCACATGAACATGATCCCGGCCTGCGGTATTGATTTCAACCCCGGGAATAAAAGTAATTCCCGCCTGTTTGGCCGCATTGTCGGCTTCCCTAAGACCGCCGATGGTTTCATGGTCGGTTAGGGCAAAATGGCTGAGGCCGGCACTTGCTGCTCGTTGCACCAATTCCCTGGGTGTCAACGCGCCGTCTGACGCGGTGCTGTGCAGGTGTAAATCTGCCCGGATGATTGAATCATCAGGCATGTGAAGGTGAGGGCATCAGGTTATCAACGGGGGCATCGTCCATGAATTGCAAAAACTCCTCCCGGTTGATCGTTTCCTTTTCCATCAGCAGCTTGGCCAGGCCATGCAGCTTGTCGATGTGGGTTTTGAGCAGGCTCATCGCCACATCATAGCTCTTGCGCATCATGCTGGAGACCTCATGGTCCACCTTGGTGGCGGTTTCCTCGCTGAATTCGCGGGACTGGCCAAATTCCATGCCCACAAAGATCTCCTGATCATTGCCCAGGTACAGGGTGCCGATGTTCTCGGACATGCCCAGCTTGGTGACCATGGTGCGGATCACCTCCGTCGCGCGTTTGAGGTCGGACTGCGCGCCGGTGTAGATGTCGTTCTCAATCAGCTTCACTGCCGCGTGCCCGCCCAGCATCATGGAAATGGTTTGCAGCATCTTTTCCTTGCTCTGCATGTAGAATTCCTTCTCTGGCAAGGACAGGGTGAAGCCGCCCGCGTCCCCGCGCGGGACGATGGTGACAGTGTGCACCTCATCACAAAGGGGCAGATAGTGACCTACCACGGCGTGGCCAGCTTCATGGTAGGCAACAATGCGCTTGTCTTCTTCAAGTACCTTCCGGCTTTTTTTCTCCGGGCCCATCTGCACACGTTCAACCGCCTCAATCAGATGGGATTGGTGAATTTGCTTATCCTTGAACCGCGCGGCGATGATGGCGCCTTCGTTCATGATGTTTTCAAGATCAGCACCGGTCGCAAACGGTGTGCGCTTGGCGATGTTCTCCAGGTCCACATCATCAGCCAGGGGCTTCCCTCTGGCATGGACCTTCAGGATGGCGACGCGCCCGTTGATATCCGGATAGCTGACCGTAATCTGACGGTCAAACCGGCCGGGACGCAACAGCGCAGGGTCCAGGATATCCTGGCGGTTGGTGGCTGCCATGACAATGACGCCCTCATTGGTGGTGAACCCATCCATTTCAACCAGCAGTTGGTTTAAGGTCTGCTCACGCTCATCATGCCCGCCGCCTAAGCCTGCGCCGCGGTGACGGCCTACGGCGTCTATCTCATCAATAAACACAATGCTGGGCGCCATGCGTTTGGCCTGTTCAAACAGGTCGCGCACACGGCTGGCGCCAACGCCGACGAACATCTCCACAAAGTTGGAGCCGCTGATGGAGAAAAACGGCACCTTGGCCTCCCCCGCGACCGCTTTGGCCAGCAAGGTTTTACCGGTTCCTGGAGGGCCCACCAACAGGACGCCTTTGGGAATCCGGGCGCCCAGGTCGAGGTAGTTCTTTGGGTTTTTGAGGAAATCGACGACTTCCTTCAGTTCGTCCTTCTCCTCATCAGCGCCCGCGACATCCGCGAAGGTAATCTTGTTCTTGGTTGGGTCCACCATGTTGGCAGAGCTTTTGCCAAAGTTCATCACCCTGCCGCTGCCGCCGGTCTGTTGGCGCATGATTAAAAACCAAAACACCATCACCAAGCCCATGGTCAGGATGTAAGGCAGCATCTCCACATACCAGGGCGTCACAATAGGCGGCAGATAATCCACCGCGAAGCCCAGGTCATTCACGCTGACTTGATCAACCTGCTTATCATTCTTTGTGGCGTACATGGTACGCACAGTGTCAATAAAATCGGGGCCAATGGTGGTCTCAAAATCAAAACGGGCAGGGTAATCCACCCGGGCAATCGGGCTGTTGCGGTTGAGACCAATCAAGTGGTTCCCGCGGATGGATACGCGCTCCACCGTATTGCTCTCAATTTTGCTGAGCAATTCGGGGTAGGTAATCCGGTTGGTCGGCACCTTCAGGCTGTCGGAAATAAACCAAGCCAACAGCAAAAAGGACGCAATCATGATTAAGTAGCCAAATGGGCCACGGGTTCTACGCAAAGGACAATCCTCCTTGATACAGAATCACTGTTAAGTATACCACGTTTGAACAAGCCTGCACGAACACTTATTCCTCTTCGGTATAAATCCTGGGATGTAATACGCCCACAAAGGGCAGGTTGCGGTATTTTTCCTGATAATCAAGCCCGTAACCCACCACAAACTCATTTGGAATGGTGAAACAGGCATAGTCCACTTCCAACTCAATCTTGCGTCGGGCGGGTTTGTCCAGCAGGGTTGCGATGCGGATGGACCGCGCGCCGCGCTCAAACAAGACTTTTTTGATATAGGACAGGGTAAGTCCGCTGTCCACAATGTCCTCAACCACCAGGACATCCTTGCCCAGGATATCGTGGTCCAGATCCTTTAAAATGCGGACGACGCCTGAGGTTTTGGTGCTGCTGCCGTAACTGGAAATTGCCATGAAATCGGTGGTGAGCGGCAGGTCCACCTTGCGCATCAAATCTGTAAAAAAGACGGAGGCGCCTTTTAGGATGCAGATAAACACAGGGTTCAAATTCATGAACTCCTTTGTGATCTCTTTGCCCAGGCGGGTGACTGCCAGGTCAATTTCTTCCTCGGTGATCAGCACATGGTCCAGATCATTCAAGAGGGATTGTTCGTGCATGATGTCTTGCCTCCGTTTTCATTGATTTCATGGGGTAGATTGCCGCTAAATACCAGTTTGACCTTTGAAATGGTGTCTTGTGTCACCGCCGCGGTTGATGAGACCCCGCATCCCGGCACCCACAAGACCTGATTTCCCCGTGCATATACCGGCCAGAAAGGACGGAAGGGATGGTCGATCCCCTTTGCGCTCAGGTACTTTCTGATAGCTTGCGTGCCCTTCATGCCCAGCGGGCTGATGACATCATCCAAGGCTACCTGCCGCATCACAGCGCCCTTTATGGATGCCTCATCCACCACTTGCTCATGCAGGCCATCCCCCATTTCTTCTTTCGCGGGCACTACAAGCGGTTGCGGCCATGTGAGCTTTGTTAATTTTACATCATCAGGTAAAATATGCAACCGCTCCTTTGATAAAATTGCCTTCGCGTTTTTAGGCAAATTGAGTGATGAAGCAGATGGTTCCATAACAAAGGCAACAAGGCGCTCTGTCTGCGCATAATCCAGTTCCCCGCAAACAGGCCTGCATAAAGCGCGCACCAGCCTGCGCTTCATGGCCAACTCCTGTTCCATCCATGGCTTTTTTTGCATAAAGTTGAACGGCAGCTGCATTTTTGCATGCTGTTTCATCCAGGTTTTTTGCAGATGAAGAAGTAAGTCCTGTTCTGCCTTCAGGATATCCGCGGTCTGTGCCATGCGCAAAACAACACCTGGGGATTGCTCCTCAAGCAAGGCAAGCAAACCATGCCGGAGGTTGTTTCTTAATAAACGCGTATCCTGGTTGCTTTCATCCTCAACCCAATTGAATTGGTGGTGGTTAAGATAGGTGAGCAGTTCTTTTTGCGGTACGCGCAATAAGGGCCGCCAGTAAGGCGAACGGAACGCGCTCATTCCGGAAATGCCGTCCACGCCGGCGCCGCGGATCAAGTGCATGAGGACAGTTTCTGCCTGGTCATTCGCGTGATGCGCAAGGGCAATGACCTGCGCACCAGTTTCCGTCAGAACCTGACGGATTGCCTGATACCGCGCGATACGCGCCGCTTCCTCAAGGTTCCCGGTTTTGGGAATGCTGACGCGTTTCGTGAATAATTTAATTCCTGCTTTCTCGCAAAGGGATTTGACAAACTGCTCCTCCCCTTCGGATGCTTGGCGCAAGCCGTGGTTGATGTGAACGCAGGTTAACTCAAACGCATTAAATCTTTGAAGCGCCAACAACAGGTGCAGCAACGCAACTGAATCTGCCCCGCCTGAGAGTGCAAGCAGGATGGATTGGGGCGCGCCAATTTTTTGATAAGAACGCGTCAATTCACGCAGTAAGTTCACGTCATGCTCCATATATTGATAGTATGGCAGTTGGGGTTTTGATTCAAGCGTTTTTCTTGCATTCTCTTGATGTCCTCAAATGTTCTCGGAATGTTCATAAAAGTGTTTGACCTTCTTTGACTTTGGTGGTATAATTAGTTTGCCGGACAGGTACCGGCACAGAAGATGACATGAGGAGGACAAGATAATGATGACTATGATTCCCTATCGCCACCGCTATTTTTCAATGCCTGTGAAGCCCTTTGAGTCTTTGATGAACGATCCCTTTTTCCGTTCCTTCTTTAACGGCTCCGGTGAATTGCTGAGCAATTCCTTCCGGGTTGACATCAGAGACAATCAGGATGCCTACGTGATCGAAGCTGAAATGCCCGGTTTGAGCGAAGAGCAGATTTCGCTTGAAGTGGATGAAGGCGTGCTGACCATCAGCGCGCAGTATCAAAGCCAGACGGAGCAGGAAGAAGCCGGCCGGATGTACAGTGAGCGCAGAAGCGGCAGCATGCAAAGAAGCTTCAACCTGGAAAACATTGACGCGGACAATATTTCCGCCAACCTGAAAAACGGGATCCTCTATGTTACCCTGCCCAAGGAAAAGCCGGTTGAGAAATCTGCCAGGAAAATCCAGATCCAGGTTGATCAGCCAAAGATTGAGGAAAATTGACGCAGGATTCACGATCATGACAAAGGACGGGGCGTGCCCCCGTTCTTTTTATATACAAGCCCGCTTACTTGACGCTGCAGCGTGCTCGCCTGTAGAATTGGGTATGGTTTTAAACACCACATGATTGGAGGATGGCATGAAGCTACTGAACCAGCTTGAGCGCAGACTGTATAAGTTTCGCATACAGCCTTTTTTCAGCTACATCGTGTTCGCGATGTCAGGGATATACCTGATTGATTTGTTTTTCCCGCAATTTTTTCTGATCAGTCGTTTGATGCTGATCACATCCGCGGTGTATGCTGGGGAGATTTGGCGCTTAATTACCTTCATTATTATCCCGCCGGGCGGCAGCATCCTGCAAACCGCGCTGACGCTGTATTTCTACTACTTTGTGGGGACAGCCCTTGAGAACCGCTGGGGCCCGCGCCGCTTTTTGCTGTACTATGTAATTGGTGTCTTCTCGGCCGTGATCGCTGCCTTGATCACAGGCTTTGGTACCAATCTGTATTTGAACCTTTCCCTGTTTTTCGCCTTCGCAATTTTGTATCCGGATTTCCAGCTGCTGCTCTTTTTGGTGCTGCCCATCAAAGTCAAGTGGCTGGCTCTGCTCAACGGCCTGTATTATCTGTACGGCTTTGTGAATGGGAACTGGGCCATCCGCGTTGCCATCCTGTTTAGCCTGGCCAATTTGTTGCTGTTCTTTGGCGGCGACCTCTACAACCACCTGCGCATGGCCATCTCCCAATGGAAGCGCAGACAGGCTTTTAAAAACAGATCCAGATAAAGCAGTATAATCAACACCGCCTGAGGGTCAAAACCTCAAGCGGTGTTTTTTATTGGATTGAGCGCAGACTGTAAGCCGAGTTCTGTCGTGAATGATCATCTATCTGCGCAGCCAGTCACCAGGCTGCTGAAGCGATGGTCGGAAGCCAAACGGGCCGTTTGATATGCCTCCAGTTATCTTGCACCAGGTGGGGTTTACATGACGGGCAAGTCGCCAAGCCGCCGGTGCGCTCTTACCGCACCTTTCCACCCTTACCGCTTGCGCGGCGGTATCTCTCTGTTGCACTTGCCTTGGAGTCGCCTCCACCAGCTGTTAGCTGGCACCCTGCCCTGCGGTGCTCGGACTTTCCTCATGCCTGATGGCACGCGATCATTTATCTGCCTCAAAAACCAAGCTAACCGATAATCAGCCGTCCGCAGGTTTCACACTCCACCTGCTTGCCGGCGCGGATGGTAGCCAGCACGGAGGACGGGAAGCCCATGTTGCAGCCGCCGCACTGGCCGTTGATAAGTTTAGCCATCGGCGGTGTGCAGTGCTGCTTGATGGCAGCGTACCTGGCCAAGTACTCCGGCTCGATGTCCTTTTTCTTTTCTTCTGCGACAGCGCGCAGACGGTCCAAAATCTCGGACTTTTCTTTATATTCCTCGTCATACTCAACGCGCAGCTGATCAAACTCTTCCTTGGATTTGATGGCACGCATCTTGATGTCCAGCTGCCTGCGGTCCCGGTCTGACGCGCTTTTTCGCACCTGGCGCACTTCCTGGTCATACTCGTTTAAGGTGTTGGACAGCTGCTCCGCCTCGGTGATATACAGCGCGATTTGTTCGCTGCTGGTTGGCGGCTCTTCCTGCACCCGTTTTTGCAGGGCTTTGAGTTGGTCATCAGCCAGGGAAATGGCTTCTTTTAATACATCCATACGGTCGGTCATCGCATGGATTTCACTTTCCAGCGTCTTCAGGTTATCCTGCTGGTCGCGGATATAATCCCGAAGCTTCAGCAGCTTCTGCCGTTTGGGTGATTGCCGGATGGAATGAGCCAGCATATCTGCTTCGGTATCAGCGGTCTGATACTCCCACAGCAAGTCTAATTGTGTCATGTCTACCTCCCTGCGGGATCACTGCAAATGATACGAACGGTATCTGGTCACATGAACCCGCACAGGATATTCTACCTGATTTAGCGCTGTTTGTAAACCAAACGCAAGCGGTGTAAGCATGGTAACCTCCGTTGCGTAATGCCCGCCATCATAGATTATAAAGCCATTGGCGGCCGCTTCCAGCGCGTGATGGTGCTTGACCTCCCCCGTCAGCAGGGCCTGCGCGCCTGCCTGTTGCGCGCCCAGAAAACCTTCGCTGTAGGCGCCGCCCGCGATGGCCAGCGTATAGACCAGCCCCTCATGCGCTCCGTATTGGCGAATTGGCACATCCATGGTGTCTCCAATCAGACGCGCAAGCGCTTCGGGCTTCATGGCTTCCGGCAATTCCCCCAGGATAAGATAAGGGTCATCCGCTGTTCTAAGGTTTTTTAACTGCAGCAGGCGCGCCATTGCCGCGCTGGCGGAGTAATCCGGGGATTGATCGATATTGGTATGAACCGCAATCAGCGACATCTGATGTGTGATGAACTGTGAAACCAACCTGGGCACGTAGTTTGCCAAATCCAGTTGGGTGAGCGGGGAAAAAATCAAGGGATGGTGAGAGATGATCAACTCACACCCCAGCTCCACTGCCTCCTTGATGACCTCTTCCGTTACGTCCAGCGTCAGCAGAATATTGGATACAGGTGTGTCCAGCTGCCCTATCTGAAAGCCCGCGTTGTCAAACTCTTCCTGCGTGTCAAAGGGCGCGATTTGATCAAGCCAATCAAGGACTTTTTGTACTGTGGTCTGTTTTGTGTGCATCAAGTGCCTCCTTCAGGTGTTTGCGCCAGGCGTCCCCGCGCGCGCCGCGCCAGGACTTTGAAACATCCAGCTGCCAGGTAATAAAATCAAACAGGCTTGCTTCTGCCGTCTCCTCAATGTGAACGCCAAGCGCCAGTTCAAACTCATTCAATTCTTGTTGCCCCGGGTTCGCTGTGAGGATGCGGTAAAAGCGGCCGTTTTCACGGGTCAACACTTCCTTGTTAATCCGGTATCCTTTATTCAGGATGGCAGCGCGTACAAGCGGAAGTTCCGTCTGCGCGCTGAGGATCAGTGTGGCGCCTTGCAGGTCAACGTCCTGCGCCAGGATGCGGGCAATCAACTCCCCGCCCATGCCCGCGATGATGACAGCATCTGCATTTTCGCTCAAAGCATGCAGGCCGTCTGCGCCGCTGATGATGACCCGATCTATTAAACCGTGCCGGATAAACAAATCCCGCGCCTTCGCGCGGGAGTTGCGGCCGATGTCGCTCACAATCATCCGGTTGGCCCGTCCTGAGTGCAAGAGGTGACAGGACAGTTTACCGTGGTCCGCGCCGATGTCCGCTGCCAATTCACAGCGGGGAACCAAATCCGCGATGCGCGAAAGCCTGGTGCCCAGCTGCGGCAGGCGGGGTGCTGCGCGCCCTGTCAATCCAGGAAGTCCTTCAGTTTTTTGCTGCGGCTGGGGTGGCGCAGCTTGCGCAGTGCCTTGGCCTCAATCTGGCGAATGCGCTCCCGGGTAACGGCAAATTCCTTGCCCACTTCTTCCAGGGTGCGTGGGTTACCGTCGTCCAGACCAAAGCGCAGGCGCAGCACCTTGGCTTCACGCGGGGTGAGGGAATCCAGCACATCCCAGAGCAATTCCTTCATCAGGGCATTGGATGCGGCATCCGCGGGCGCCGGCGCGTCCTCATCCTGGATGAAGTCACCCAAATGGCTGTCCTCTTCCTCGCCAATCGGGGTTTCAAGGGAGACGGGCTCCTGCGCGATTTTGATAATCTCACGCACCTTTGCTTCCGTGATGCCCATGGCTTTGCCAATCTCCTCCGGAGTGGGCTCGCGGCCCAACTCCTGCAGCAATTGACGCGAGATGCGGATTAACTTGTTGATGGTTTCCACCATGTGTACTGGGATGCGAATCGTGCGGGCCTGGTCCGCGATGGCGCGGGTAATGGCCTGCCGAATCCACCAGGTGGCATAGGTGGAAAATTTAAAGCCCTTGGTGTGGTCAAATTTTTCAACGGCTTTAATCAGCCCAAGGTTGCCTTCCTGGATCAAATCCAAAAACTGCATACCGCGGCCGACATAGCGTTTGGCAATTGATACTACCAGGCGCAGGTTGGCTTCTGCCAGCAGATGCTTGGCGGTCTCATCCCCCGCTTCCATCCGCATCGCCAATTCCACTTCTTCCTCCGCTGTCAAGAGGGGTACTTTGCCGATTTCTTTGAGGTACATGCGGACGGGGTCATCAATGTTGATGGCTTCCGGGATGGACAGATCAATCTCTTCCTCCTCGTCCTCATCCTTTACGGTTTCCTGCTCAAGCTCACCATCTTTGGTGACCTGTACACCAAAGCCTTCCAGGGTATCCAACACCTGCTCAAACTGATCCGGCTCCATCTCAATAGAGGACAGGGCGTTCACAACTTCTTCGTTGCTGATGACGCCTTTTGATTTTGCCATCTCATACAATTCTGCGAGCTTGAGCTGCTGTTTTTCGTTCAACTTGGAGTCCAAGGGAGGCACATCCTTTCTTAGTGAGCTTGGTGCTGGGTTTGTTTTTCGAGTTCGGATTGCAATTCGCTGATGAGGTGAAGGGTCAGGCTTTTTTCACTGCCTTCCTGGGTTTTGAGCTCTTCACTCAACTGCTTGATGCGCTCATTGAGCCGGCTGGTGCGGATGATGCGCAGGCAGTCTTCCGCGGCGGTCAAGGTTTCGGTTTTATCCAGATCCGGCAAGCGGTTGAACAACTCCCCCGCCATCTTGCGCATCTCCTCATCTGGCGCGTCCTCCATGATGGCAGCAGGTGTTTTGCCGCTTTTTAGGGCTTCCACAATCGCGCGGAGATGCTCATCCTCAAAATCTGTCGCGACCACCAGGTTTTGCGGGAGCTTGCCGGTCGCAAGCAGGGCAGCCAGGGTGAACTCGGACTGCGGGTAGGCCGCTGCTTCCCGTCTGGGTCTGCGGGCAATCGGCGCTTGATACATAGAATTGCTTTTGTTTTTATGATCTTGCTGCATCTGTTGGGCAAGCACTTCCTTGGCAATCCCTGTTTTCAATGCTATTCTACCCAGATAATAGTCCAGTTCAACGGGTTCGGTGATGACTTGCAAACTTTCACAGGCTTTTCGCGCGTATTCGCGCTTGTGTTCATCATTGCCCATGTCAAACTGCGATTCCAGGTGCATTAAGCGGAAAGCCATCCCCAAAACTGGCTTAAGCGCGCGAAAGCCTTCTGCCCCGTGCTGATGGATAAAATCGTCCGGGTCCAGCCCGTCCGGGAAACGCACAACGCGCGCCTTCACGCCCTCCTGCTGCAGCACATCCAGCGCGCGCAGCGTGGCGGCCTGCCCCGCCTCATCCCCGTCATAGGCAATCCAGATTTCAGGTGCGTAGTTCTTGATCAGGCGCACCTGCTCGGGTGTGAGGGCTGTGCCCAGCGTCGCGATGGCGTTGCCGATACCGATCTGGTTGAGCGCAATGACATCCAAATAGCCTTCCACTAAGTACAGCTGCTCTAAATTACGCATCTTTCGCAGCAGGTTGATGCCGTACACATTGTAGCGCTTGTTGAAGATGAGGCTGTCGGAGGTGTTGAGGTACTTGGGCTGCGCAGCGCCCATCGCCCGCGCGCCAAAGCCGATGGTCTGGCCATAGCGGTTGATGATGGGAAACATCACACGGTCCCGGAAGGTATCATAGCGGGTGTTTTCTTTTACCGTAATCAAGGCGGCCTGCTGCAATTCCTCGATGCTGAACCCTTTGCCCTGCAGATGAATGAGCAGGCTGTCCCACTCATTGGGGCTGACCCCAAGGCCAAAGCGCCGGATCACCGCGTCATCCAGTCCCCTGTTGTGCAGGTATTCAAGGGCCTCGCTGTGTTCGGGCAGCCAGAGCTGGTCGTGGTAGAAGATCGCGGCTTCCTTGCTTGCCTCGTACAAGCGCTCCCGCAGACTGCGACGCTGCTCCGCTTCCGGGTCGTCCTCCATAATTGGGGGCGGCGGTATATTGAACTGCTTTGCCAAATACAGCAGCGCTTCGGGGTAGGTAAACTTCTCCATCTCCATCACAAACTGCGCGATGTTGCCGCTGGCTTTGCAACCAAAGCAATAATAGAGGTTTAACTCCGCGTTGACAGAAAAGGACGCCGTTTTCTCATTATGAAAGGGACAGAGCCCCCAATGGCGCTGCCCTCTTTTTTGTAGCGGTACGTAGTTGGAAACGACATCGACGATGCTTGAGGCTGCGTAAACCTGGTCCACCCACGATGTTGGGAACCTGGGAGCCATTCAACCACCGCCTTTCTGATCATCTCTTTAAGGTTAAAATACCGAAAACGCCTCTGGCATAAACAACTGCCGGAACAACCTCATCGCATACCGGTCTGTCATGGACGCGATAAAGTCCACCACCGCGCGGGCTGTGCCCTCCTCCTGTGCGATCTCGCGGAACTCCGGCGGCATCCGCTCTGGCTCATTCATGAAGTGCTCGTACAGGCGCTTCAGAATAAAATCGCACTTTTGCTCCTCTTCACTCCGCCAGGAGTCCTGATAGACATTTTTGAACAGGAAGGCCCGCATGGTATCCGTCGCCTGCTGGACAGTCTCACTCATTTTAATGAGAGGTTGATCCATGCTGGTTGACAGGATATCCGTTATCATGGTGTCAATGCGCTCGCCGTGACTTTGCCCCAAGACGCTGACGGCATCCTTGGGCAATTCCTCCTGCATCAGGATGCCCGCCCGGATGGCGTCATCAATGTCGTGGTTGATGTAGGCAATGCGGTCGGCGCGGGCAACCACCATGCCCTCCAGGGTGGCGGCTTCATGCGTACCGGAATGGTTGATGATGCCGTTTCGGACCTCTTGGGTGAGGTTTAGACCACCCTTTCGCTCAAGCTTGTCTACCATGCGCAGGCTTTGCAGGTAGTGCTTAAAACCGTTTGGATACAGTTCATTCAGTGTCCGCTCCCCGATGTGGCCAAAGGGGGTGTGCCCCAGGTCGTGCGCAAGGGCGATGGCTTCGGTCAAATCCTCGTTTAAACGCAGGCCGCGGGCAATCGTCCTGGCTACCTGTGCCACTTCCAGTGTATGGGTGAGGCGGGTGCGGTAATGATCGCCTTCCGGCGCCAAAAAAACCTGGGTTTTAAACTGCAGACGGCGAAACCCTTTGGAATGGATGATTCGGTCGCGGTCCCTTTGAAATTCCGTCCGGGTGGTGTCCGGACGGATTGGTTTTTCACGGCCTTTGGAATAGAGACTTTTGGCAGCAAACTTTGATAAATTCTGTAATTCTGCCTGTTCCAGCATCTCTTTGACTGTCACAATCTATTCCTCCCCACCAGCAGCATCACTATGTGTATCATACCCAAACGGATGAAAAGATAACGATAAACGGCTGGCAGGCATGAAAAAACCGCACAAGGCGGTATGTGCAAAAACCAAAACAGGATCTAAAAACCCTGTTCCTTAAGCCACGCCCGTTCCTTGTCGCTAAGGGCGGCTTTTTCGAGCAGATCCGGACGCCTTGAAGCAGTAATCAACAAACGCTGCTGCCTGCGCCAGGCCTCGATTTGCGCATGATGGCCGGATAACAACACATCTGGCACCGTCATTCCCTCAAACTCCTGGGGCCGGGTGTACTGGGGGTACTCCAGCAGGTAATCGTCTGAGAAGCTTTCCTCCTGGTGGCTTTCCTCATCCCCCAGCACGCCGTCCAAAAGCCGGGTGACGCAATCAATGAGCACCATGGCGGGGATTTCACCGCCTGTGAGGACATAATCGCCGATGGAGATTTCCAGGTCGATGTATTTTTCCACCACGCGTTCATCCACACCTTCATAATGCCCACATAAAATCATCAAGGCTGGCTCATTCTTGAGGGTGTTTGCCAACGCCTGCGTCAGCGGCACGCCCCGCGGGCTCATCAAAATGCGAAGCCCGCTGTATGGCTCGCTGGTGACGGCCTTGATAGCGTCTGCGATGGGCTGGGCGGTCATCAACATGCCTGCGCCGCCGCCATAGGGATAATCATCCGTGTTTCTGTGCTTGGACGCAGAAAACTCGCGGATATCGCTTACCCTGATATCCACCAGCCCGGCATCCTTGGCCCGCGCGATGATGCTGGCATTGATGGCCGAAAACATCTCCGGAAAGATGGTGAGCACATCAATCCGCAAAGATGGATACCTCCATCAGCCTGTCTGCCTGTGCGACCATCCTTTTTTGGCTGACGTCCACCTCGGTGACCACATGCTTCAGCGCGGGCACCAATAGCGTTCCGTTTTCGGTTTTGACAACATAGACATCATTGGCACCCGGCTGCAAAATATCGGTAACAGTGCCGATTTCCTGGCCATTTGTATCAAACATGACACAGCCAACCAGGTCCACAATGAAGTTTTCGAACGCCGTCAAAGGAACGCTTTCTTCCCTTGGGACATACAGCATGGCGTCGCGGCGCTTCTCCGCCGCCTCGACGGTCTGGTCTTCTCCCAGATTGAGGTAGACAAAACCAGCGCGTATCTTGATGTTAGATACCTCTACCTTTACATACGCATCCTTGTTTTGTTTCAGATACAGATGCGACAGCGCAGAAAAACGACCGGGATCATCTGTGTCCGGTCTGATTTTTACCTGGCCCATAAGGCCTTGCGGCCGGAGGACCTGCCCGATGGACAGGTAGCCCTCCTGGGAAGCGCTCATTACTGAATCTCCACAAAGACGGGCTTGCCGCCCTTTTCTGTCGCGGCCTTTACTACGCTGCGGATCGCCTTGGCGATGCGGCCTTGCCGGCCTATGACCTTGCCCATGTCATCTGGGGCGACATTCAGCTCCAGAATGATGGCTTCCGGGCCGTTGGTCTCCGTCACTTTTACCTCATCCGGCTGGTCAACCAGGGACTGCGCCAGAAATAAAACCAGCTCTCTCATCCTGTCCTCAGCCTTCGATCGCGCCGGTTTTCTTCAGCAGGATGCGAACGGTGTCAGAGGGCTGCGCGCCTTTTTTCATCCATTCGACTGCTTTTTCATTGTCGATCTTGATTTCAGCGGGCTGCTTCATGGGGTCGTAAATGCCAATCTCCTCGATAAAGCGGCCATCCCGGGGGTTCCTCTCGTCGGTAACGACGACGCGGTAGAAGGGGTGTTTCTTCATCCCCATCCTTTTTAAACGAATCTTGACTGCCATGGTGGTTCCTCCTTAAAAATCTATATGGAATCAGGTGTCCTGAAATCCAGCTTACATGAATGGCATGCCGCGCATGCCGCGGGCAAGCCCGCGCTTATTGCCCATCATCTGCTTGAGCATTTTGCGCATTTGCTCAAACTGGCGCATGAGTTGATTGACGTCAGCCACTGTGACCCCGGCGCCTGATGCGATGCGCTTGCGCCGGCTGGCGTTGAGGATATCCGGGTTCTTGCGCTCACGAAGTGTCATGCTGCGGATGATGGCTTCCGGCTTTTTGAGCGCCTGGTCATCCACCTCAACGTTCTTGAGCTTGTTGCCAACGCCCGGTAACATACCCAGCACGTTTTGCAGGGGACCCATCTTTTTGAGCTGCTGCATCTGCTCCAGAAAGTCGTCCAGGCTCAAATCCTGCGGCCTGCTTTTTGCGGCTTTCTCCGCTTCCTTCAGGTCAAAGGATTCCGTGGCCTTTTCAATTAAGGTGAGCATATCACCCATGCCCAGGATACGGGAGGCCATGCGGTCGGGATGGAAGGGTTCAATGTCTGTCAGCTTCTCCCCTGTGCCCGCGAACTTGATGGGCTTGCCGGTGATGCTGCGCGCGGACAGAGCCGCGCCGCCCCTGGTATCGCTGTCCAGTTTGGTGATGATGATGCCGTCAATCCCCAGCTTTTCGTTGAAGGATTTGGCGACGTTCACCGCGTCCTGACCGGTCATCGCGTCGACCGTCAGCAGGATTTCCTGCGGGCGGACCGCTGCTTTGATGCGGTCCAGCTCGTCCATCAGCTCATCATCAATGTGCAGCCGGCCAGCGGTATCGATGATGAGCACATCATTGCCGTAAAAACGCGCGTGCTCTACCGCCTCTTGTGAGGTGATGACAGGGTCCTGGGTGCCTTTTTCAAAAACAGGGACGCCCGCCTTCTCACCCACTACCTGCAGCTGCTTGATGGCGGCGGGGCGATAGATGTCACAGGCGGCCAGCAGCGGTTTTTTGCCCGTCTTTTTCAAGTAGCCAGCGAGTTTACCGGCCATGGTGGTTTTACCGGCGCCCTGCAGGCCGCAGAGCAGATAGATGGTCGGAACGGATGAGGACCAGGTTAACTTGGCGTTGGCCCCGCCCATGAGCGTGGTCAACTCTTCGTTGACGATCTTGATGACCTGTTGCCCCGCGTTGAGGGAGGATAAAATGTCCGTTCCCACAGCGCGGTCTGTCACCGCTTTGATAAAATCCTTGACGACAAGGTAGTTGACGTCCGCTTCCAGCAGCGCCATCCGGACTTCCCGCATGGCTTCCTTGATGTTAGCCTCGTTCAGCTTGCCTTTGCCGGTCAGCTTTTTAAACGCGCGTTGTAATTTATCAGACAGGCTGTCAAATGCCATCTTTACTTGCCTTTCTCATTTCCTTCGTTGAGTGTCGCGATCGCTTCATCCAGATATGCCCGTGTTTCTGCGCTTGCCTTCACCTGCTTGAGCAGCTGGCTGCAGCGTTCCTGGCGTTTTTTGAGGGTAATAAAACTGTTGTACAGCTGCAGGTGATCTTCCAGTTCGTCCAGGCGCTCATAGGCGCGGTTTAAGTTGTCACTCACCGCCTGACGGCTGATGGACAATTGCTCCGCGATTTCAGACAGGGACATGTCCTCATCACAGTAAAGCTCCAGCAGCGTCTGCTGGCGATCGGTTAACAGCGGCGCGTAAAAGGCGGCCAACATGCCGTAGCCTGTTTTTTTCATTAAATGGTCCTTGCTCATGCGCGCCTCCTTCTGTTTGACACAAAATGCATTATACACGCGAGAAAACAAATGTCAAGCACTTTCACTTGACACCTGTTTATTCTGCGGTTCATCATGGCTTTAAATCAATGATTTCCGTTCCCTCAATCGCCCGCTTGATCATCTGCTCCAGCAGATCATCCGCAAGCAGCGGCCGCTCTGCCAGCTGTGCCTGCCGCAGTTTGGGGTGGGTGACAGGATGCCGCGGGGTAAACACCGTGCAGCAATCCTCATAGGGCAGGCAGGAGGTCTCATAGGTGCCAATCTGCTGGGCTTCTTTAATAATTTCCAGCTTGTCCATTCCAATCAAGGGACGAAAGACCGGCCGGCTCACCACCTCATCCGTGCAAGCCAGCGCTTCCAGCGTTTGGCTGGCCACCTGGCCGATGCTCTCCCCCGTGATCAGGGCCAACGCTTTGTTTTTGTCTGCCAGCATGTCGGCAATGCGCATCATGTTGCGGCGCATAATGAGCGTTGTAAAATCATCCGGGCATTTTTCGTGGATGGCTTGCTGAATCTCCGTAAACGGTACCACAAACAACCTGATTGGGCCGCAGTATGCCGTCAAAATCTTTGCAAGCGAAATGATCTTTTCCTTCACCGGCTCACCGGTATAGGGAAAGGAATGGTAGTACACCGCGCTGAGCTGCACGCCGCGTTTGGCGATGCGAAAGCCCGCAACCGGGCTGTCAATGCCGCCGGATAAAAGCAGCATCGCCCTGCCAGCGGTGCCAGTGGGCAAGCCGCCGACCGCGGGATAGGTTTTGACATACAGCAGCGCCTGGTCGCGGATCTCTACGTTCAGCACATGTTCCGGCTGGTGGACATCCACCTTTAACTGTTCGTTGTTCCTTAAAATGTGCGCGCCGACCTGGGCGCAAATCTGCGGTGAGTCCAGAAAAAACCGTTTGTCTGCCCGGCGAGCAACCACCTTGAAACTGCCCGACACATCCTTCATCAGGTGCGCTGCAAGATCGCAAATGGCGTTAAAATCACTTTTGTCAATCTGTATTGCCGGGCAAACCGCGTGCACGCCGAAGACCTTGGTAATCGCATCGATGCAGGCAGATTCGTCCGTATACCCGGTCACAAATATCCGGCTGTCATAAAGCTGCGCGTCAGCGTCAAGGTGCTTGACCGCCTGGCGCACATTGCGCAGCAGCAGACGCTGAAAATAGGGCCTGTTTTGCCCTTTGAGGTGGATTTCGGCATATTTTACGAGCAGCAGTTTGCTTGTCATCTTCATTATCTCCTGGTAAATGTGCGCAGGCTTTTGTACACCCTGGCGCAGGCATCAATGGCTTGATCGATGTCCTCTTTTGTTGTATCGCGGCTTAAGCTGAAGCGCAGCGCGCTGTCCATGCGTGATTGGGCAAGGCCCATCGCTTTCAAGGTCCTGCTGGATTGCTTTTTCCGGGAGGAGCAGGCCGAGCCCTGGCTGACCAGCACCCCCTCCGCCTCCAGCGCGTGCATCATGGTTTGGGCCATAACCGGCGGAAAGGAAAAATTGATGATATGGTCGCAGGCTTCATGGGATGCAGGGTTTGGCCCATTGACTACCGCTTCTGGGATGGCTGCCAAAATGCCTTCCACCAGCCGCAGTTTTAAGGTGCGTATATCGTGGTCATTCGCGGAATGGTCCTGGATGGCTGACTGCATACCGAGGATACCGTAGGTGTTCTCTGTCCCTGCGCGCAAGCCGTTCTCCTGCTTTCCGCCCAGGATTAACGGATTGATGCGCGCCCTCTTCCCCAGTGCCAGCGCGCCCACGCCCTTTGGGCCGTGGAATTTGTGCGCAGAGAGCGCATAGGAATCAATGCCTTTTGAAAGCGTCGTGTCCAGATGCAAAAAGCCCTGTACACCGTCCACATGCAGGTGCGCGTTGGGGCATAACTCATCGCGCAGGCGAATCAAGTCATCAAGCGGCTGGATGGCACCAACCTCGTTGTTGACCTGCATCACACAGATTAAAACAGTGTCCGGCGTCATCAAGGCCTGTGCGGCATCCAGATCCACGACCCCAGCGGCAGTTACCGGAAGCGTCGCGACATCATATTGGTCCTTCAAGCGCTGGCATGGCTCCACGACAGCGGAATGTTCCACTGCGGAGTAGAGAACACGTCCCTTTTTACGGCTGCTTTGCAGCAAGCCCAGGATGGCAAGGTTATCCGCCTCCGTCCCACCGCAGGTAAAGATGACTTCCTTGGCGCTGAGCGATTTGGCCAGCTGAAGGCGGAAGGTTTCGATTTCCTTTTTAACGGAATAGCCAGGCGCATAAAGAGAGGAAGGGTTGAAGTATCCTTCCTGCATGGCAGCGGTCATGGCTGCGATTACTGCCTCTGACGGCCTGGTTGTAGCCGCGTTATCCAAATAAACCATGGTACTCAATTGATCTGGAATTTCCCCTGTCCAACGTTTTTCTTGATGAGGCCCAACATGGTCTCGCTGGGTTCGATGATCAGCAAGGATTTTTTGCTGTCCTTTACAAAGAAAAAATAGAACAAATCTGCGTCACGGTTCAAAAACCAGTTAAGGCGCGTCACACCAGGTGTGTTGAGGTAGCGGTTGAAGGAGCCAGAATTGACCATGCCGCAGGCTTCCACATTGCGGATGTTCATCGTACCCAGCGCCTTGCGCTTGCGGTTGTTGAACACCTGGGCGAAATCCATCACGCCATTGGTAAAGGTGTACTCATATTCTGTACGAATCCTGTCCTTAAACAGAAACAGCAGCACGGCCGAGCCAGCGAAAAACAGGGTAAGCAGGATGTAAAACATCGTCTCCGCGCCAAAGCCCTGTGTGGAAATCATCACCATCAGGGATTGAATCAGGAACATGGCCAGGATGCCTGATAGCACCATGGAAATATTGGCAACCGCCATTAAGACGTTCTCCATTGTCCTGTTCCTGCGTGTGACGACCTCTTCCATAAATTGATCCAGCATTGTTTTCGCTCCTATCTAAAGAATATGGGGATGATCAGCCCGATCAGCGCGCCAAAGAAGGCTTCCGTCGGTGTATGGCCCACCAGTTCCATCAGGGTTTCGTCTGTGAGCGGCTCTCCCTCGATCAGCACTTTTTGCAAAATTTTGTTGATGACCTTGCCCTGCTTGCCCGTCTGGTAGCGCACCCCTACCGCGTCATTGATCACAATGGCAGACAGCACAAAGGAAATGGCAAAGGCGGTAGACCCAAGCCCCTCCCGAAAGGCAATCATCAAGGTGAGCGCAACCACAGACGCAGTGTGCGCGCTGGGCATGCCGCCGTTGCTGAACATGCGCTTCAAATCAAAAGATCGGTTGATGCGCCAATCAATCAGTGTCTTAAACACCTGCGCGACCAGCCAGGCGACCGCTACGCAGATTAAAATGTCATTGCCAAGAAGTTCAGTCAAAGGTCTCCCCCCATTGTTGATTGCTCTTTATTTTACTCGTTTTGGGATGGATAAGGCAAGCGACTGAAAAAAAGACGCGTTTTTCCCCAGGTTTTCCGCGGCTTTGACCGCGGTATGAATGGCTTGCTCCGCATCCGCTTGCGCCTGGTCCACGCCGACCACAGCTGGCCAGGTCAGTTTGCCCAGCGCGGCGTCACGTTGCCCCTGTTTGCCTGTGATGGCTGGATCCCCCTGCAAATCAAGCAGGTCATCCGTTATCTGAAAGGCGATGCCCAGGTTGCTCGCGTAAACTTGTCCTGACTGCAAACGGTGTTCATCCGCCTGTGCCAAGGTAAGGCCTGCCAGAACTGGTGCTGTAATCAAGTCAGCCGTTTTGTGCTGATGGATATAGCGCACCATGTTCTGATCCGCCTGTTGATTACTCATCAGGATATCGGCCGTCTGTCCCGCGATCATGCCGGCAGCGCCGGATCTGGACGCGATGATTTTAATGGCGTCCATGGCGTTTGGTAGCTTGCTCTCACTCATTTGTTCAAAGGCTAGGTTCAAGAGGGCGTCCCCTGCCAGAATGGCCATAGCTTCACCAAATACCTTGTGGTTGGTTGGCTTGCCGCGCCGCAGGTCATCATCATCCATCGACGGCAAGTCATCATGCACCAGGGAATAGGTATGGATGCATTCAACCGCCACAGCAAACGGCAGCGCGGGCACCAGGTCATCATGAAGAGATCCGTAAGCTGCCAGCAATAAAACCGGCCGTAACCGTTTGCCACCTGCAAGCAGGCTGTAGCGCATTGCCTGGACCAGCTGCTTTGGCACGCCAGCGTTTGGCCAATCAACCAAAGGCAGTGGTACAGCTGCTAAAAGCGCCTGCTCTACCCTGTTTTGCAGATCCCTGTATTGTGATTGAAAATCGCTCATACATCCTCTGCGGGGCTTAGTTTGCCGTCCTTTAATTCCATCAAAGTGGCCTGGGCTTTGTCCAGATCCTTCTTTAAACTGTCAGACAGCAAGATCCCTTGCTCATATAATTTCAGCAGTTCCTCAAGCCCTAATTTGCCCGCTTCCATTTGTTCGGTCAGGTTTTCAAGCAAAGCCAGCTTCTCTTCAAAGCGGAGCTCTTCCTGCACTTTTTTCATGATGTCGTCTCCTGTTTCTTGCTGATGGTTTTAAGTGTGGCTGTTCCGTCGTGAAACCGCAGTTTTACATATTCCTTTACCTGCTCCACGCTTTGCAAAGGGTTGTCGTTTTCATCCAGCGCGATGGTATACCCGCGTTTGAGCGTTTGCATAGGGCCTGATTGTTCAAAGCGCACAATCACATGCTGCAGTTTCGCGGCATATTGCTGGATTTGACCGGCAACCTCCCGGTGCAATTGCATAAGCAGTGTGCGGTAGCGCAGCTGGAGCAAGTTCAACTTTTGTGACGGGTTGTTTTTCTGTAAATCTGCGTCCAGCAGCTGAACGCGCCCCTTTAATTGTTCCAGCCGCTGCAAGCCGGATGTTTTCATCCGTTGGTTGATGTGTGAAATGCGCTGCTGCAGTTCGTCCAGCGAGGGCACGGCCAATTCGGCCGCGGCGGAAGGCGTCGCCGCGCGGACATCCGCCGCATAATCCGTCAGCGTGACATCCGTCTCATGGCCAACCGCCGAAATGACAGGCTTTGTGCAGGCAGCAACCGCGCGCACCAGCACCTCTTCGTTAAACGCCCACAGATCCTCCAGCGATCCACCGCCCCGGCCGATGATGATGACCTCAACCTCCGGCAGTGCCGCGATCTCTTGCAGCGCCTGGCTTAGATCCTCCGCTGCGCCTGTGCCCTGCACAAAAGCAGAGCGCAGATACAGCGGCATGCCCGGAAAACGCCGTCTGGCTGTGGTCTTAATGTCCTGCAATACCGCGCCGCCTTTTGAAGTCACAACACCTATACCAATAGGCAACAGCGGCAAGGGCTTTTTGAGGGCAGCGTCAAACAGGCCTTCTCTTTGCAGGGCTTCCTTTGTTTTGAGGAATAACTCATACAGCGCGCCGGCACCATCAGCTGACATGGCTTCCCCGTAAAACTGATAGGTGCCAGCAACAGTGTACAAACCAACAGAGCCGCTTAGTACAACGCGCATGCCGTCTTTGGGATCAAAGCGCAGGTATTGCGCGTATTGACGAAACATCACACAGCTCAGCCTGCTGTTTTCATCCTTCAGGGTGAAGTACAAATGGCCAGAGGTATGCCGCTTGAAGTTGCTGATCTCTCCATGAATCGCAATGCCCTGCAGCATGGGATCCCCTGCCAGGGAACGCCGCACATATTCGTTTAAATCAGTAACGCTTAGCGGGCTTGCGCGCATGCCGCCTCGATCGTGTTCTCCATCAGCATGCTGATGGTCATTTTACCAACACCGCCCGGTACCGGCGTGATGTAGCCCGCGACTTTCTCGACTGCCTCATAATCCACATCGCCGACCACCTTGCCATCTACGCGGTTGATGCCCACGTCAATCACGACCGCGCCCGGCTTGACCATATCCGCGGTGACAAATTTGGCTTTGCCTATCGCGGCGATCAGGATGTCAGCCCGCTTGGTATGCTCCGCCAGATTCTTCGTGCGGGAGTGCAGGATGGTCACCGTGCAATGCTCGTTGAGCAGCAGCATGGCAGCCGGCTTGCCCACGATGTTGGAACGGCCAATCACGACCGCTTCTTTGCCCACCAGATCAATGCCTGCCTGTTTGAGCATGTACATTACACCTTTAGGTGTGCAGGGGGTGACGCCAGTCTGGCCTGTAAACAGTTTGCCCGCGTTGATGAGGTGAAAACCGTCCACGTCTTTTTCTGGCAGAATGCAGCTAAGCGCGGCTTCCTCATTCAAATGCTTGGGTAGAGGCAACTGGACCAGTATCCCGCTGATTTTGGGGTCTTCATTCAATTCTTTGATCTTGTTTTCCAGATCTTCCTGGCTGATGTCCGCGTCCAAACGGATGGTGACAGAATGGATGCCGATGGTTTCACAGGCAATCCCTTTGTTGCGTACATAAATCTGGCTTGCTGGATCCTCGCCCACCAGCACGACGGCAAGGCCAGGATGAATCCCTTGTTTTGCCAGTTCTGCAACCCGCTTTTTTTGCTCCTGGGTCAGCTGCTCAGACAGTTCTTTCCCGCTTAATACAATCGCCATGGTCATTCTCCTTATGTAAAATATATTTGTTACAACCAATCAGCGCAACACCGACCGCGTTATCCCCGGCATATGCCTGCAGACCGTAGTATGTTTTAATCCGGTTTGCGCGTTTTGCCAGGCGTTCATCCAGCGCAGCTCTCAACAGTTTTGACGACGCGACACCGCCTGTTACAAGCACATCATATACCTGGGTTTGTTCCGCTGCCTGGATGATCATTTTTGAAACGCTCCGGGCGATGGCATCAAACAGTTCAGCCGCAATGGATGCGTGGCTTAGCTGTTCCTCGTCCAAATCACGCAAGGCGGCAGTTTCCGTTCCGGAAAAACTGACGGACGCATCGTTTACAATGGCCGGATAGCGGCTGGTTACAGGCTGGCCTAAGGCCAGTTTTTCCATACTCGCGCCTGCTGGGAATGGATACCCCATCTTGACACCAACGCGGTCCAGCAGCTGACCTGCGCTGATGTCCAAGGTTTTCCCGATTGATGTATACCCATCAAAACGCACCCTGACTATCTCTGTTGTGCCGCCAGACAGGTGCACGGCAAGATGGTCTTCTGGAAGTCTTTCCACCGCCAGCCCCGCCGCAGTGAAGTGCCCTTCCTGGTGGCTTGTTAAAAAAAAGGGGACCTGGTGTGTTGCCGCGATGACCCGCGCGTAGGAGACGCCCACATGAAAAACCGGCATATAGGAACCCGGCTGAGGAACCGGTTGGCTGGACGCGCAAACTGCGATTATTTCAAACCCTTTGATGTGACCAATGCACGCTTCCAGCACGTCCGGCAGTTGCTTGATGTGCTGAAAAACGGCCTCGCTTTGGCGCAGGCCGCGTTCATGATCAGGAACTACCAGCATTTTCCGGGATTCTGCCAGCAAAACGCCATCCAGGCTGACCATCGCGCAGGATGTCTGATAGCAGCTGGTGTCAAATCCAAGAATTACCTGCGTCATGACTTGTTCATGCGCAGGTAATTACCCAACACCCCGTTGATAAATCTGCTGTCACTTTCGTCCCCGAAGCGCTTGGCAAGCTCCACCGCCTCATTGACAATGACCTTGGGCAAAGCATCCGGCTGGGAAAGTTCATGAAGTGACAGATACAAAATTGCCTTGTTAAGCGCGGGGATGCGATCAAGGGAACGCTCCGGGCTGAGAGCCTGGATCACCTGGTTATACGCATCCTGGTTTTTTATGGTGCCTTCCAGCGCGTCATCAATAAAGCGCTGGTCCTCACCGATGTTGGCAATATCCTCCTGATCCTCCAGGACGCTGGCGCACTCATCAGCGCGGAACAAATTCGCAAACACCATTTGCAGCGCGACCCGTCTTGCCGCATGCAACGCCATCTTATTCTTCTTCCTTCTTTTCCTCGGTTGCCTGCTGCGCCTTTTTGCGCTGCTCTGCTACCTTGCGGACCTTTTCCAGGTCCTCCTGGGTATAGACGACCTTTTGCTTGGAAGGCGGATAAATCTTATCAATCAGATCGGAGGTTGCTTTGCCAAGGGATTCAGCCGATCCGATGAAAATGCCCACCAGGGTGACCGCGGCCACAAACAGCGTTTTCCAAAACCCGATGAGAACAATCAGCAAAGCGATAACAAAAAATGAGACGCCATAATAAACCTTGGCCGTTGGTGTCCCAGGCTTGAAACCTGTTTTCAATGCTTCCTCAATTTTCTTCATGATGACCTTCCTTGACATATTGTTATATTCATAAGGGCTTAGTCTTCTTTTTTTAGATCCAGCGTGTTTGGGTCCACCTTGAACCTGGATTTGTTGTCCGCGTGATCTGCCTTTTCGATGATGACACGGATCTCCTTTACATCAATCCCACTGGTTGCCAGCAGCTGCTGTTTGACATGCTTTTGGACTTCTTCTACCGCTTTTGGGATATTGATGTTGTTGGCGATGGCTGCCCGCAAATCCACTTCAACGCCGCGTTTGGTGTTGTGCACAAGCAAATCCTGAATTTTGATTTCGTCATGTTGTGACAGACTTTTTTGGATGATGCTGTTGATCGCGTGGACGCTGATGCGCATTTCACCGGTTGGCGTTTTCTGCAGGACAAAATCAGACTTGGGCTGCTTTACCCGGCGAGGCAGTGTCAAGCAAAACACGCCAAACAGGATGGTCAGGATACCTGAGAGCATCAGGCCAATGCGGGTCAGGGTGAAGAAGCCCTGGCCCTCAGTGCGGATGGGAATTTCGTTGAATTGCAGGCTGCCAAAAATGATGGCCACGCCAATCAGGATGACCAGCAGCGCGCCGATGAACAAAACAACGGTATGCGTAAACTTCAGCTTCATATCACGCAATGATGGCGTCTTTACGCCTTGTTGTTTTTAGATGCGGGCGCTTTTTTTCTGCTGCGGGCAGGCGCGGGCTTCTTCGCGGCAGGTTTTTTGGCTTCCGCTTCCGCTGTCTTTTTTTCATCCGCCTTGACAGAGGCTTCATCATCCCCCTGCTTCGGCGTTTCCGGCTTGTCTTCCTGCATGGCGGCTTCCTTTTTGTCGTCCGCTTCCTTCGCTGCCTTTTCGTCTGCCGCCTTTGCTTCCAGCTCCTTTGCTTCTTTCTCCGCCTGCTTATTTTTCTTTTCCTGGGCGGAGTCGGAGATGTGCTGGATATGCGCCGCTTCAATGCGGCTGGCTGTGTCCTTCTTGTCCTTCTCAAAGCTGACGCCCTGCACGTGGATGTCCACACGGACAACCTTCAGCCCCGTCATGGACTCGATGGATTTGCGGACGTTTTCCTGCACCTCACTGGCCACTTTCTGGATGGGCTGGCCGTACTCCACAATGGTGTACAGGTCAACAGACACTTCCTCTGTGCCCACTTCCACCTTGACGCCGCGGGTAATGTTGCGGTTCTTGCTGATGATCTCGCCCAGGCCGCCTGTGGTAACCATGCCGGCAATGCCCTCGATTTCGCTGGCAGCAATGCCCGAAATGATCGCGATGACCTCATTCGCATAGGAAATGGTGCCGCCGTCGTTGACGACAGGATCTGTATTCACTGGGAGATTGTCTTTTTTCTGAACCATATCAATACCTCCTTGAGGATTCTACATAATTATAACAAACAAAGAATGGATTGACAACAATCAGGCCAGCCTGTCATTTTACAGACTTAAGGTGAAGCTGCACCAGCTGCTCATCATGCACCACAGAAGGCGTATCCATCATCAGACAGGATGCATTTTGTACCTTGGGGAAGGCGATGACATCACGCAGGCTGTCGGCACCTGTCATCAGCATCATCAGGCGGTCTATGCCAAAGGCGAAGCCGCCATGCGGCGGTGTGCCAAAACGGAAGGCTTCCAATAAAAAGCCAAAGCGCTCCCAGGCTTCCTCATGCGTAAAGCCCAGCCAGCTGAACATGCGCTCCTGCAGGTCTGACGCGTGGATGCGGATGGAGCCAGAGCCCATCTCCACCCCGTTGTAGACCAGGTCATAGGATTTGGCGCGCACCTGCTCCGGATGGCTATCAAGGAGGTCAAAATCCTCCTCCATGGGCATGGTAAAGGGATGGTGTGCTGCCGTATAGCGCTTGGTGTCCTCATTCCACTCCAGCAGGGGAAACTCCGTTATCCAGAGCAATTTGTCCTGGGTTTGATCAATCAAATCAAGCTGTTTTCCCAATTTGACGCGAAGCTGGCCCATGGCGTTGAGCGCGGTGAGTTTCTGATCCGCGATCAGGAAAAGAGCGTCAGTGGGTTTCACATCAAGCTTGTCCATCAGGGCTTTCATTTTATCCTCTGGGATAAACTTCGCGAAGCTGGAGCGGAAGCTGCCGTCCTCATTCACAGCAAGCCAGGCCAAGCCTTTGACGTGGTAGGTTTTTACGTATTCTGACAGCGCGTCCATATCCTTACGCGACAGGGTGGCACCCGCGCCTTCCGCTTTGATGGCGCAAACGATACCGCCGTTTTTAATCGCGGATTCAAAGATGGAGAAGCCGCAGTCCGCCGCCCATTCGCTGTGGTCCGTAATCTTTAGCCCAAAGCGCAAATCAGGCTTGTCGCTGCCATAGGAGGCCATCGCCTCCTTCCAGGTCATGCGCGGCAGAGGCAGAGGCAGATCAACGCCCTTGATGTCCTGAAACACCGCTTGAAACGCGCCTTCAACAGCGTTTTGCACATCCGTCGGGTCCACAAAGGACATTTCCAAATCCAGCTGTGTAAACTCCGGCTGGCGGTCTGCGCGGCTGTCCTCATCGCGGAAGCACTTGGCAAACTGGAAATAACGGTCAAGCCCGGACAGCATCAACAATTGCTTGTAGATTTGCGGGCTTTGCGGAAGCGCATAAAACTTGCCGGGGTGCAGGCGGCTGGGCACCAAAAAGTCACGTGCGCCTTCGGGTGTGGATTTGGTCATGATGGGTGTTTCCACCTCAACAAAGCCATTTTCTATCATGTTTTGGCGGATGGCGTTGATGGTTTTTGAGCGCAGCATCAGCATGTTTTGCATGCTGGGACGACGCAAGTCCAAATAGCGGTATTTGAGCCGCACTGCCTCGTTCTCATTGGCGCTGTCGTCCGTGTAAATGGGCGGAGTTGCTGATTCGTTCAGCAATTTGGCCTCTTTGACCTGCACTTCGATGGCGCCTGTTTTTAACTGCTTATTGATAGCGGCGTCATCGCGTTTGATGACGGTGCCTTTCACCGCCAGCACAAACTCCGAGCGCAGGGACTCCGCCAGCGCGTAGGTTTTCTCATCCATGTGATTGGCATCAAACACCAGCTGGATGATGCCGGTGCGGTCCCTGAGCCAGACAAACAAAATGCCGCCCATGTTGCGCACACGGGCCACCCACCCCATGAGGGTGAGTTCCTGCCCGATATCCTGCTCTGTCACCTCCGCGCAGCGCTTGTCGCGTTTCCAGTTGCCCATTAATTCTGCCATATGTCCCTCCGTTTATCGATCTTGCGTTATGATTTCTTTCATCGCACTGACTGCTTCTGCAAGCGGGATTTCCTTCTCATCCCCTGTTTTCATCTCTTTGACTTTAACTGTTCCCCGCTGCAGTTCATCCCCACCCGCGATCACCATATAGGGAACACCCAACTTGTCCGCGTAGCGAAACTGTGCCTTGAGGCTGCGGTTCATATGGTCAAAATCTGCCTTGATGCCGCTTTCGCGCAAATCCATGCACAGCCGGTAGGCAGGCAGGCGGCCTTCTTCGCCGAGGCTTGCAATAAACACGGTGGTAATCTCGCGCGTTGGTGCTTCTATGCCCTGGTTTTGCAGTTCCAAAATGATACGTTCCGTGCCGATGCCAAAGCCAACGCCCGGCATATCCGGGCCCCCGATCTCCTTCACCAGACCATCATAGCGGCCGCCGCCGCACAGGGCCATTTCTCCGCGGGGTGACTGCATGATGATCTCAAACACCGTTTTGGTGTAATAATCAAGGCCGCGCACGATCTGCGGGTCGATCGAGATGGGCACCTGGCGCGCATGGAGCAACTGCTGCAGGCCCTCAAAGTGGGTGTCACACTCCTCGCACAGATGATCCAGGATGCTGGGCGCATTCCGCGCGATGACCTGGCAGGATTTTTCCTTACAGTCAAGCACCCGCAAGGGGTTACGGTCATACCGCTCCTTGCACTGCGGGCATAATTCATCAAAATGCGCCTTCAAATAAGCGCGCAAAGCCTCGTGATAAGAAGGCCTGCACACTGGGCAGCCGATCGAATTAATCTTCACGGACAGGTTACGTAATCCCAATTGGCTCAGGATCCTCAGCACTGTCATGATCACCTCGGCGTCCGCGGTTGGCCCCTTGACCCCAAAGCACTCCATGCCAAACTGGTGATGCTCCCGCAGACGGCCGTGCTGCGGGTTCTCATAACGGAAAATAGGGTTGTTAAGGTAATACATCTTAACGGGCAGAGGTTCTGCATACAGTTTGTTCTCAATCAGCGCGCGCACCGCGCCTGCTGTCCCCTCGGGTTTCAGCGTAATGGACCGGTCTCCCTTATCCAGGAAGGTATACATTTCCTTTTGGACAATATCCGTTGTATCCCCTACCCCACGCTCAAACAGCTCTGTATACTCAAAAACCGGTGTCCTGATCTCAAGATAGCCGGCCAGGGCCGCTTCCTTGCGCATGGTCTGTTCAATCCACTGCCACAAGAAGCTGTCCTTGGGCAGCATGTCCCTGGTTCCCTTTGGGCTTTGAATGTGCATCCATTCCTCCTAAAAAAATGCGCCCACGCTGATTGCGCGGGACGATTGATCGCGTTGCCACCCTGCTTGCATTATTTCTAATGCCACTCGTGCTCCTTATCGCGGAAAACGCCTGCTCTCGCAGGAGACTCCGGGGTGTCACGCGGTGAGTTGCTTTAAATGGCTTCCAGCGCTGCCATTCTCTCTGTGAAAGGCTCAGCCGCACCTTCCCTTCAGCGTCTTGTGGCATTATATCCAAGTTGATAAACCTTTGTCAACGAAAAAGGCCGCAGGCGTAAATGCCCACGGCCTTCGTTTGGTGCGGTTTACTCCGCTTGTGCCGCTTCAAAATTGGGTACGACGCCGCCCTTGAAGTCCTCATTGGTCAACAGGAAGTCACGCACCTTGTCAGAATGCAGCACCTTGCGCAGGGCTTCCACAAAATCAGCATCAACATCCGCTGCGCGCACAACCACATAGTTGGTGTAGTTGATGGCGGCTTCACTCTGGGTGCCTTCCAGCTTCACAGCGTCACGGGTGGGATACAGGCCAGCCGGAATCGCGTAGTTGCCGTTGATGACAGCGAAGGCCACGTCTTCCAGGGTGGCGGGCAGGCGCTCCGCGTCCACCTCGACGATCTCAAGGTTGACAGAACCCGGCTTCACGTCCAGTTTGGTTACCGTGCTGTCCCCAGTGGTGCCCTCGGGCAGGGTGATGAGGCCGGCTTCCTGCAGCAGCAGCAAGGCACGGGTTTCGTTGGAGGGGTCATTGGGCACGGCGATGCTGTCGCCATCCACCAGGTCTTCCAGCGCTTTCTTGGTGCCGGGATAGATGCCAAAGGGCTCATAATGTACCGGGATGACGGCGACCAGTTGCTCTGCCTCACCAACCGACTCGTTGTACTTGTTCAAATACGGGCGGTGCTGGAAGAAGTTGGCGTCATATTCCCCGGCGGAAGTGGCGGGATTTTGCAGCACATAGCCGTCAATCCAGGTGACTTCCAGGTCATAGCCCAATTCTTTCAAATCGTCCTTGACAAAGTTGAGCAGGATTTCATGCGGGTTGGCGGAGGCAGCAACACGGATGACTTTGTTTTCAGCAGTCGCAGTGACAAGCCCCAGGGCCAGAATAAGAACGACCAGGATAGATAATGCCTTTTTCATGTTGATTTCCTTTCTGTTTTCACAGTTTATTTGATACGGTGGTCCAGTTTTTTGCTGATCTGATTGCCAAACAGGGTCATGATCTGCACCATGGCAACCAGTGTCAGGCTGGCTGAGTACATGATTTCATACTTGCGCATATTCAGCCCTTTGGTGATGGCAAGCGCCCCCAGTCCGCCGCCGCCGGCCGCGCTGGCCATGGCGGTATAACCCAGGATGGTCACCATGCAGATGGCTGCGCCGTTTAGGAGGGAAGGAAGCGCTTCTGGAATCATAACTTTGCGGATAACCTGCCAGTCTGTTGATCCCATGGACTGCGCGGCTTCAATCACGCCGTGGTCCACTTCACGGATGGCCCCTTCCACCATTCTGGCCACATACGGAAAAGCGCTGATGACCAAGGGGAAGATGATGGACTGTGTTCCGATGGCCCGTCCCATCACCGCGCGCGTCACCGGAAAGAGCAGGACGAGCAGGATGATAAACGGAATGGACCTAAGGAAGTTGATGGTCACGCCCAAAAATGATTGCAGTACAGGCATCGGGCGAATTCCTTCCTTGCTGGTAATCACCAGCAGGATGCCAAGGGGCATACCGATGAGATAGGACAGCACGGTTGAGGGGATGGTCATGTACAGCGTATCCCATAGCCCTTCCAGAATCAGTGGCAACAGTTGGTCCCAGCTCATGGTTTATTCACCTCCTTGACTGTCAGTCCCTGCGCGAGCAGGTAGTCGATGACAGCCTTGTTTTCATCTTCAGAAACGGGCTTTTCAATGATCATTTGACCGTACATTTTGCCCTGCAGATGATTCATGTTCGCCGACAGGATGTTGACAGACACGCCGGTTTCCTGCGACAGCGTTGAGATAACAGGCTTCTCAGCCGCCGCGCCGTCAAACACAATGCGCAGCGAGGGAACGCCCGGGTCCTCAGATGACTGTTCTGGCAGCACGCCAAACAGACGTTTGCCGGCTTCGGACTTGGTATTGAGGAAGACTTCGTCCACACTGCCCTCCTCGACCACCCTTCCGCCATCCAGGATGGCGACCCGATGGCAGATCTGGCGGATGACCGCCATCTCGTGTGTGATCAATAGGATCGTAATGCCCAGCCTTCTGTTGATGTCCTGCAGCAAATCCAGGATGGACTGGGTGGTCATTGGGTCCAACGCGCTGGTGGCTTCGTCGCAAAGCAGCACATCCGGCTCACTGGCAAGCGCCCGGGCGATGCCCACCCGCTGGCGCTGACCGCCGGACAGCTGCACCGGATAGGCAGTGGCCTTGTCGGTTAGGCCTACAATTTCAAGCAATTCCATCACGCGCTGGTCTGCCTCTTTGCGGGATACGCCGGCAATCTCCAGCGGGTAGCGTACATTTTCAGCAATGGTACGCTGCATGAACAGGTTAAACTGCTGGAAAATCATCCCCATTTTCCTGCGGGTTTTTATCAACTGGTTGCGGTCCATCAAGAGGATGTCATTGCCGCGGTAGAGGATCTGTCCCTCATTGGGGGTATCCAGACGGTTGATGCAGCGAATGAGTGTGGATTTGCCTGCGCCGGACATGCCGACAATGCCATAGATTTCGCCTTCTTGCACCTTCAGGCTGATATCATTCAGCGCGATGACACGATTTTCCGCGTCCGAAAAGACCTTCTTTAGCCCATTGACCTCAATCAGCACCTGTCCTGACACCATAAGCTCCCTTCACCTTAAAACAAAAAGCCCGCTTCGCACTTCGGCAAGCGGGCATTGAACGGCATTTCGCCTTACAATCAGCGCAAACCAAGAAGTACGGGATCATTCATCACGCACATCATGGACATTCGCATCATCATAGTAAACATGTGATCCCTCCTTCCAAAAATCAATTGCCAAAATCATACCCTCAATCAACACACTGCGTCAAGGTTTGCCTTGACAAAAACAGGATGAAAACAATTTGCAGCCAGATTTGTGTTAAATGGCAATATTACTTGGCCATATCAAGCATCCTCTTGGGATTCATGCAGAAAATCCACCAATTCCTGCTCTGCCTGTGCCCATTTTGCAAACAGGTTTTCCATTTGCTCCTGCAAGCGGTTTATTAAAGCGCCCTGCTGCGCGGCTTTGATGGGATCCATATAAATATCAGGATCCCCCTGCGCCTGGATGGCCAGGTTGTACTCCTCCTCGGCCGCATGCACCGCTTCTTCCGCCTTTTTTATATTGGCGCGCAAACGCTGCTGTTCTTCCTCCCTCATGCGCATTGCTCTGCGTTCCTTGGCAAGCTCAGTACGCGTCTTGTCAGAATGGGCAGATTCAGCAGCTGTCGCCAAGCGGTTTAGCTCTGCCTGATAATCGTTGTAGTTACCATGATAGACGCTGATGCCGCCTTCATGCAGCACAAACACCTTATTGGCAAACCGGTTGATAAAATACCGGTCGTGCGATACTGCCAGGATGGTGCCTTCAAACCCCTCCAGCGCGTGCTCCAGCGCTTCTCTGCTGTCTGCATCCAAGTGGTTGGTGGGTTCGTCCAGGATTAAAAAATTGTCCTTTTTCAGCATCAGCTTAACCAGGCTCACCCGGGCGCGCTCCCCGCCGGACAGCAGTTGGATGGGCATAAAAACATCATCTCCACGAAAGAGGAACAAGCCCAGCGCATTTCGAATCTGTGTCTGGTTCAGTTTTGGGAAGGCGTCCCACACCTCGTTGAGCACGTCATTCTCCAGGTTTAAATCCAACTGCCGCTGGTCATAGTATCCCACCTGTGCCTTGTTGCCAAAGCGCACCTCACCCGCATCAAATGATTCCTTGCCCATGATACAGCGAATCAGCGTGGTCTTGCCAATGCCATTGGCGCCAATTAAGGCGATACGGTCCCCACCCCTGATGTGTAAGGAAAGGTCCGAAAACAGGGTTCGTTCCCCGTAAGATTTTGACAGGCCTTCTGCTTCCAGCGCGATATCACCGATCAGACGTTTGGTTTCAAACCGAAACTGAACCTGCTTTTCTTCATCAGGCCGCTCCAACAACTCCATGCGCTGCAGCGCTTTCTCGCGGCTCTCTGCAGCACGGATGGATTTTTCACGGTTAAAGCTGCGAAAGCGGGCAATGATGGCGCGCTGGCGCATGATCTCTTTTTGCTGCAGTTCATAGGCCTTGTTGCGCACCTTGAAGCGCTCATCCCGCTGTGTGAGATAGTAGGAATAATTGCCCTGATAGTGTTCTGTCACGCCAAACAACAACTCGGTGATGCCGGTGCATACAGCATCCAGGAAATAGCGGTCATGGGATACGACGATGACCGCGCCCTCATAGTCGTTTAAAAAAGCTTCCAGCCAGGCCATGGTCTCCATGTCCAAATGGTTGGTAGGCTCATCCAGCAGCAATACATCAGGCTTTTGTAAGAGCAGCTTTGCAAGCCCCAGTTTGGTCAACTCCCCGCCAGAGAGCGTAGCGGCTTCCTGCTCAAACTGCTCCTGTGTGAATCCAAGGCCATATAAAACGCCCTGCACCTGAGAGTTGGCTTCATATCCCCCGCCCCGCTCAAACTGTTCCGTAAACCGGGCATAGTCATGCATGATGGCATCCATGCTGTTTTGATGGGCCGGGTCACTCATCTGCTGCTCCAGGGCGCGAAGCTTGCGCTCAATATCATGCAAATGAGACAGCGCGTCTTGCGCTTCTTCCAGCACAGAGCTTCCCCTTTTGGGCAAAAACACCTGCGTCATATATCCAATCTTGATGCCGCGCTGGTAGTTTATGGTGCCCTCATCCGCCTGCAGATCCTGGTTGATGATTTTAAGCAGCGTGCTCTTGCCGCTTCCGTTCACACCTACTAAGCCAATGCGGTCTTTGGCCTGCACACGCAAAGAAACATCCTTCAGCACAAGGTCTGTGCCAAAGGATTTTGAGACATGCGCAATATCAAGGATCATCTACGTTAAAACCCGCCTGGAAAGAAAAAAGCCGGCGCCTGGCGTCAGCTTTCTTGCGTCCTTATGTATCAGACAAGAATCAGGATTAAACCCAACACAACAAACGCGATGGCGCTGCCCTTGGTGAGCATGGCCAGCCGGCCTTCAGCGGATTTGGCCTTGTTCCTGCCAAAGAAGCTGTCGCTGCTGCCGCCGCCCAAAGCGCTGATGCCATCAGCATCACCCTTTTGGAGCAGGACGGAAACGATCAGGCTTAAGGACGAAATTAACAACAAAACGGTAAAAATGGTCTGTACAGTGGTCATCAGGTCATCCCCCTACGTAAAATCAACATTTGAATGATAGCATCTTATCAAAAAAATATCAAGCATTCCCAATTGTTCGCCCGTTAAATGCAGAAAAAGGAGCAATCCGCTGCTATTTCTTCTCTTTTGCGGTATAGGTGTAGCGGGCAATCAGGCGCGGTATGCTGCCATACATGCCATAGGCATCTCCAAAAATCCAGTAGCGTTCGCCCAGTTTCCAGTGTGTTCTGGTTTGGTTTTCGCACAAGACCAATAACTCATTCCCACTGCCGTCTGTCACATCAAAGATGGCCAATTGCGGGCGGGTGCTGATGATTTCCTTAATGGGGCCCGTAAAGGTATAGATCTGGGTGTTGGCGATGCGGGTGTTCATGTTAGCCAGCAAATCCGGATAGCCCCAGGCTGCATCCAGCGCCCAGGCCTTCTTGGTATAGATGTCCGGGACAGGTAGGTAGTACACATCATATTTGACGGTTGTTGGTTTTTTATCCGGGAAATCCGCGCGGATCTCGATCGTGTTGGTGCCGATTTTTGAAAACACCGCTTTGAAATTGAATTCCCCTGTGCTGCCAAGGAGGGAGGTATCCAACTCCTTGTGCGGGCTTAACACGGTAATCGAAGCGCCCGCCCTGGTGGTCGCGCGGATGGTCATTTCAGGTTCGGAACTTCTGTCATCCAGCGTGCTGGCCAAATCCAGCGGGATGTCCTGCACCTCGCGGTAGATGTTCAGCTCCACCGTGTTTTCCCTGTAATACTGGCTGCGTACAGAGATCGTAATCAGGTTGTTGCCAATGGGTTGAACCGCCGCGTTGTAGCTGATCAAGCCGTTTTGCATGTTGACATAGGAGGAGTAATCCTCATTGTTTATCAGTACCCTGCTGTTTTGCATCACCTGGAAGCGCACGTTGTACACAGGCGTGCTCACCTCAAGGTGGGTGACGTCAGGGTTGATCAAGGTAATGGGTGACAAAGGGATTTCAATCGTATAGCGGACAGGATCCATCTGCTTTTGCTCGCCGGAACTGGTTCTAAGAAATGGGGTCAGCTCCACATCCATGGTTTCCTGGGTCAGGTTCTCCATAAGCTCATACCAGAAATAATCCGGTACCTGGAAGGTGGCGTACCCGCCTGTGACAATGTAGTTCTTACGCAGTTCCTTAATATAGATCTGCGCACCTTCCGGTGCAGGGATGGAGATGGTGTGCGCAGCCATATCATCCAGGATGGATGCAGAGATGATGGGCTCCGGCTCATCAGACGCCATGGTCCTGCTGATGACCCAGGGCGAGATGACATATTGGTACAGTACAATGAAACCAGCAATGAGCGTCAATGCCAGGGCAAGATAAATCAACACACGCGGACGGCCAATCACGCGTTTGCGCTTGCCTTTGGGTAGCGGCACATTCATGCTGCCATACATATTGGTCGCAGTGGAGGAACGTTCCGCGTAATTAACGTCATCCCCCGCGATGGTGTAATAGGTGGGCTGGTCGGTAAAGCCGTCATAATCCACGCGGCTTTGCTCGGACATCCACTCTTCCTGTTTTTTGCGCTGTGCCCTTGGGTCCGCAAAAAAACGGTTACGCCTGGGAACGCCGGACACCCGGGTGCCCGAGGGAGCGAACCCCCGCTGCGCACCGCGGGAGCGCAGTTCTTTTTGCTTTCTTTCGCCCAGCCGCTTGCGCTCATGCAGGTTCAGCATCTCCTGGGCAAGCTTGTCCAGCTTATCCGTCTTGACAATTTCATTTCCCTGCTCATCAAATTGGATGACAGTCGGGCCATCTGTGGTGATTGGGCCCGTTCTTGTCAACTCCTCAGCAGGGGTTTCCGCGACCTCCTCATGCAGATGACGCAAAGGCTCACCGCATTTGAAGCATTTGGGAAAACTGGCGCGGTTCCAATGGCCGCAAGCAGGACATTTCATAAATTGTTACCCTTACATCGTTTCAAAACCGGGGTTGTCAACATCAATCATCCCCCATTTTGAGGACCGCAATGAAGGCTTCACTGGGCAGCTCCACGCTGCCAAATTTGCGCATGCGCTTCTTGCCTTCTTTTTGCTTCTCAAGCAGCTTTTTCTTTCTTGAGATATCGCCGCCATAGCACTTGGCCAACACGTCCTTGCGGACAGCCTTGACGGTTTCACGCGCGATGACCTTTCCACCAATGGCACCCTGGATGGGGATCTCAAACTGCTGGCGCGGGATGACATCCTTCAGTTTTTCGGCGATGTTGCGGGCGCGCGCATAGGCTTTGTCCTTGTGAACAATCATGGTAAAGGCGTCGCAAATCTCCCCGTTGAGGAGGAAGTCAAGCTTCACCAGCTCGCTGTCCTGGTAGCCGGTCAGCTCATAATCCAGGGAGGCATAGCCGCGGCTGCGGCTTTTGAGCTGGTCAAAGAAGTCGTATATCACTTCATTCAGCGGCATATCATAGGTGAGTTTCACCCGCTCGCCCTCATACTGCATGTCCTTGAACACACCGCGCTTGTCCCGGCACAATTCCATCAAGGTGCCCACATACTCCTGGGGCGTAAAGATGGTGGAGAGCACAAAGGGCTCGCGCATTACATCCACCTCACCAATGTCCGGCAGGTTGCTGGGGTTGTCCACGTGCACGGTTTCACCGTTGGTTTTGACAATTTCATAAATGACGTTGGGCACGGTTGTGATCAGCCCCAGGTCAAACTCGCGCTCCAGGCGCTCCTGAATGATTTCCATATGCAACAAGCCTAAAAAGCCGCAGCGGAAGCCATAACCCAAAGCAGAGCTGGTTTCCGCTTCAAAGGTCAGGGAAGCGTCATTCATGCGCAGTTTCTCAAGCGCGTCACGCAGGGCGGGATAATCCGCGCCATCGGCGGGATAAATCCCGCAGTACACCATGGGGACTGCTTTTTTGTAGCCGGGCAGCGGTTCTTTCGCTGGCGCAGCGGCATTGGTGATGGTGTCCCCCACACGGGTATCGCGCACTTCCTTGATGGACGCACTGACATAGCCTACTTCACCCGCTTTTAAGGCATCGCAGGGGGCGAAGCCTGGTATCAGTTTGCCGACCTCCACCACATCAAATTCCGCGCCGGTCTGCATCATGCGCATGCGCATGCCAGGTGTCAGCACGCCGTTCATGATGCGGACGTAGCAGATGGCACCCTTATAGTTGTCATACATCGCGTCAAATACCAGCGCCTGCAGGGGGGCGTCCTCATCCCCTTCGGGCGGCGGCACCTGGGTGACGATGGCTTCCAGCACTTCTTCAATGCCCAGCCCCATCTTCGCGGATACAAGGGGCGCGTTTTCGGCTGACAGGCCGATCAAGTCCTCTATCTCCTTTTTGGCTTCCTCCGGCTGCGCGCTGGGCAAGTCAATTTTGTTGATGACAGGGATGGTTTCCAGGTCATGCTCCAGGGCAAGATAGACATTGGCCAGGGTCTGTGCTTCCACCCCCTGGGTCGCGTCCACAACCAGCAACGCGCCTTCACAGGCTGCCAGTGCGCGGCTGACCTCATAGGTGAAGTCCACATGGCCGGGGGTGTCAATCAAATTGAGCACATAGGTATGTCCGTCCCTGGCCTGATAGGTCATGTTGACGGCCTTTGACTTGATGGTAATGCCGCGCTCGCGCTCCAACTCCATGCTGTCGAGCACCTGGTCGGTCATCTGACGCAGCTCAAACGCGCCGGTTTTTTCCAGAATCCGGTCTGCCAGCGTGCTTTTGCCGTGGTCAATGTGCGCGATGATGCAAAAATTTCTTATGTTATCAAGCCGTTTTCTTGCCATGTTCCCTCCGTTAATTGCCAGCGGCTGTCCGTTGCTTTTCGTTTTCCTGCATTTGGTCATTGAGCAAGTTGATGTTTCCGCAGCCCATGGTGATAACCAGGTCACCGGGCTGGCCATGTTTAAGCAGCCAGGCTTCAGTCTCATCAAACCCGGGGGTATGATAGGCTGTCACGCCATGCGCCGTCATGCCGTCTATCAACATGGGGGTGTTGATGTCGCCCGGGTCCTTTTCACGGGCTGCGTAAATATCTGTCACCAGGGTGATGTCGGCCTGTTTGGTGCAGGTGAGATACTCATCAAACAAGGTCTTGACGCGGCTGTAGGTATGGGGCTGCATCACGGCAATCACCCGCCTGTTTTGTAGCCTGGCCATGTCGATTGCGGCGCGCATTTCAGCCGGGTTATGCCCATAATCATGGTACAGGTCCATCCCCTTCACAACACCGGTATGCTCAAAGCGTCTGCGGGCACCGGTATAGTTGGCAAGCGATGCCGCGGCTTTCTTTGTATCAAACCCCAGCTGATGCACAGCGGCAATGGCGACTAAGGCATGCAGCGCGTTGTACAAGCCCGGCACACGCAGATTGACCGTGCATAGCGTGCTATTCTGGTAGCGCACATCAAAAAACGCATTGCCCTTCTGGTCAAACTCCAACTGGGCGAAGGAATAGTCAAAATCAGGCTGATTGCCAAAGGTATAAATAACGCGGTTTTTGGGTGTTACCTGACTTAATACCCTGGCCACCCGCTCGTCATCGCCCAGTGCAAGGACCAGGCCGTCATCCGGCAACCGCTCCAAAAACGCGACATAGGCAGCTTCCACCGCGTCCATCGTGCCATAGCAGTCCAGGTGGTCTACCTCGATATTCAACAGCAGCGCCATGGTGACTGGCATATGCAGGAAACTGCGGTTAAACTCACAGGCTTCCGCTACAAACAGACCGCTGTCACCAATGCGGATGCTGCCGCCAATGGCATCCAGGCTGCCGCCTAAGTGAACGGTGGGATCCGCGTCAATTTCGTGCAGCATCTGGGCCAGCATGGCAGTGGCGGTGGTCTTACCGTGTGTGCCGCAGACACAGACCTGCCTGGCTGCGTCCTGCATGATTTCACCCAACAGGACAGCGCGTTCCATCTGCGCTATCCCCAGCCGCCGCGCTTCCACGCGCTCCGGGTCGTCCTCCGCGATCGCGGCAGAATAAACCAGCAAGCCCGCGCCATCAACCATCTCAGGGTGATGGCCTGCCCGCACGTCCAGGTTAAAACCACGCAGGCGCTTTAGGGCGTAACTCTCTGCGGAATCGCTGCCGGACACCAGATAGCCATCATGATAGAGCATCTCAGCTAAGCCAGCCATGCTGGCACCGCCGATGCCCACCATGTGTATCCGTTGATTGCGCGCGTCCTTTAAGCTGATCTGTCCCATCTGCGTCCCCTCTCCAGTGCGGTGTAGACTTGTATTATAGCGTTGTGTCATTTTGTTTACAAGTTATTACGGTCTATCTCCTGCCTGCCTGATGTCTTGCATAACAAAACAGATACTGCTGAATGATACCGCTGACCCCTTGAAACTGCTCAAACGGGAAGCCGTCTTGAAATTCCGCTTCAAACACCCGCTGAATCCACACATCTACAGGAAAGGAATCCATGCGCTGATAGGCAAACAACATAATGCAGGCAGCCACTTTTTTGCCAATACCCGGCAGCTTTAACAGTTCCGCCTCCAACTGGTCGTCCGTCAGTGCGCCAATCGCTGATAAATCTACGATGCCGTCCGCAATCATGTTGGTAGTGCCTTTAACATATTTTACGCGGTAACCCAGCCCGCAAGCGGCCAGATCTGCTTCGTCAGCCAAAGCTAATTGTACGGGTGAGGGAAACGCGAATGTCTCCTCATCAATCGGGGCTCCAAACCGCGCTGCCAACTGCGCCATACATCCCTTGATGGCCGGGATGGATTTACGCTGGGAGATAATGAAAGCGATGACCGTTTCAAAGGGGTCCTGACGCAGGATACGCAGTCCTTTTGCATACGTGTATGCCTTTGCGATGTAGCTGTCCGGATGCGGTATCATGCCTTCAAGCGATGTGTAATCCCTCTGCAGATCAAAATACGATCGCCAGATTTGATCAAACGCTGTTGGACTGCAGTCAAAATCAAACACATCCGCGCCCAAATCCCTGATTGCTAAACGCCGATTTAAGGCAATCAATTCAAAATGGTGTTGATCCACCTCATAAAATCGGAATGATTGCCCGCTGTTGGCGGTCAGTTTTAAGTTAAAAACCGGAATGTGTACCCTCATCGCGTCCTCCAATCACCGTCTTTTCATTGTAGCATACAGGTAAAGGCTGCTTGAGCGCAGTTTTCACGGTGTGTTATACTTTTTCGGGAGGCAGTATGAGCAAGGATTTACCGATTGGTTTTTTTGACAGCGGCATCGGCGGGCTGAGTATGCTGGCTGTTGCAATGAAGCAACTGCCCAACGAGCGGTTTATCTACTTAGGTGACAGCGCGCACGCGCCCTATGGGACAAAAACTGACGCCCAGGTGCGCGCCTTAACGATGAACGCTGTCAAACAATTGACCAATCGCGGCATCAAAGCCCTGGTGGTCGCCTGCAATACCGCGACCAGCGCGGGCATCAACGCCCTGCGGGATGCCTATCACTTCCCTGTCATTGGGATTGAGCCTGCCCTCAAACTGGCCCATGACACGCATCAAAATGGGGTGATTTTGGTGCTGGCGACGCCGCTCACGGTGAAGAGCCAAAAATACCGCAGTTTGTTTGAGAAATACGGTCAGCACGCTCTCTCCCTGCCCAGCCCTGGCTTAATGGATTTTGTGGAGCGGGAAGAACTGG
The DNA here is from genome assembly GCA_964346355.1 of uncultured Christensenella sp. Taxonomy (GTDB): domain Bacteria; phylum Bacillota; class Clostridia; order Christensenellales; family Aristaeellaceae; genus UBA6115. The sequence continues at coordinate 54,114 of CAYFUH010000002.1, forward strand.
ATATGCCCGCTTTGCATAACTATCTGGCGGATTTGTTCGCGCCGTACCAGGACCAGGTGATCGATTCGGTTGTACTGGGTTGCACACACTATTTGTTTCTAAAAAACGCAATCACGGCTCATTTGCCGGCGGGCACAAGGCTGTTGGACAGCAATGACGGGGTCACACGGCAATTGATTAAAAGATTGTCAGAGCAAGATTTGCTGGCAAGCCCGCATCAGCCTGCGCAGATTGACATCATCAGCACCGGTGGCGCTAAGAAGGAAGCGCAGCTGCGGCGGATGCTGAAGGTCGCTCAATCACTTTTTTAATGCGCGGCAAACCATTCTTTGGCAATTCTGATGTCCTTCATCATTTCAACCCGCATCGCTTCCTTGGTGTCAAAGGTTAATTCCGGGCGGATGAAATGCAAATAGCGCACGCGCACGCGCTGGTCATACAATTCCTCATCAAAATCAAACAAGTGAATCTCTATGGTGGGTAATCCGCCCGGTACCGTGGGGTGGTCCCCCTGGTTAAGTACGCCCTGCACCACGCGGTTGTTTTGATCCAGCAGGACAAGGTCCGCGACATACACGCCATCCGGCAGCTTGGTTTCCCCGGGCACATAGGGAATATTAACCGTGGGCACGCCCAGCTTGCGGCCAACCCTTTTGCCCCGTACAACAACGCCGTCCCGTTCTGTCAAATACTTCATCAATTAAAAAACTCCTGAAGATAAACTTGGCTAAAAACTGTTTAAAAAACCGCCATGACGGCGGTTGTGGTGGTCTGTACTGGACTCGAACCAGTGACCCCATCGATGTGAACGATGTGCTCTACCAACTGAGCCAACAGACCGGGTGCAATAGAGATAATAGCACCCAAACGGGCATCCGTCAAGCGCAAATAACACCTCACTATCGCAGAATCAGGCGGGTCAGCCATGTCTTCCATTTTGAGGAGGGCAGGTACCGGGCAGAGATATCCGGCCTGGGATGTTTTTTAAGGATGCCGCGGTAATGGGTAAAGGTATCAAAGCTGCGCTTGCCATGATAGCTGCCCATCCCGCTTTCCCCCACACCGCCAAAAGGCAGGTTGGGATTGCTGTAATGCAGCACTGTGTCGTTGATGCAGCCGCCGCCAAAGGAGATATCCCGCAAAACCTTGTCCTGCGTGTCCTTGTTGTTGGTAAATAGATACAAGGCCAGCGGCTTTTCAAAGGTCTTGATGATCTGGATTGCGTCATCCAGGCTTTGATAGCTTGCAACAGGCAGCACCGGTCCAAAGATTTCCTCTTTCATCAAATCGCTGTCAAGCGTATCCAATTCAACAAGCGCCGGGGCAATAAAAAGGCCGTCTGCTTCCCCGCCCCAGACCTTGCCTTCCTTTGCCAGCAGGGCCTTGATGCGCTTGGCATGCTTTTCATTGATGATGCGCGCGAGCTGCGTCCCATCCCCAGACATGCGGCGGATTTCTGCCTTCAGCGCATCCATCAGGCTGTCTTTCACCGTCTCCTGTACCAGCAGGTAATCCGGCGCGACACAGGTCTGGCCGGCGTTTAGCAGTTTGCCAAAAGCAATCCGCCTGGCAGCCAGCGCGATATCAGCTGTTTCATCCACAATCACAGGGGATTTTCCGCCCAGTTCCAGGGTCACCGGGGTTAAGTGCTTCGCAGCCGCGGTCATCACCACTTTGCCAACCTGGACGGATCCTGTAAAGAAAATATAATCAAAGCGTTGCGCAAGCAGCGCGGTGTTCTCCGCCCTCCCGCCGGTGACCATGGACACGTGTTTTTGCGCAAACACCTGCTGGATGATTTTTTGCATCACTTCCGAAGTATGCTTCGCATCAGCAGAAGGCTTCAGCACCACACAGTTGCCTGCGGCAACCGCCGCAATCAACGGCACCATGGACAATTGGAACGGATAGTTCCAGGGGGACATCACGAGGCAAACGCCATAAGGTTCTGGCGATAAAAAGGAAACTGCCGGCATTTGGGCGATGCCGGTTTTTACCCGTTTGTGTTTCGCGTATTTGGGCAGGTTGCGCTTCATCAGGCGCAATTCGTGCAGCACAATGCCGATTTCCGTCAGGTAGGCTTCCTCATTGGACTTGTGCAAATCCCCATACAAGGCGCCCGCAATCTCCTGCTCCATCTCTTTGATGGCCCGCTGCAGTTTTGTCAGGTGCTCCAACCGAAAGGCCAGGCTTTTGGTCGTGCCGGATTCAAAAAACTGTCGTTGTTTCATGACAATATCTATGATTACATCGTGACTGGCAGTCATCATGATATCCTCCTTCAATCAAGATTTGCTGGCTGTGATGCCTGCTATTATAATCCACCCGGAAAGATTTGTCTTGTGAGCGCGCTTTCCCGGGTCTGATGCGCTTTTGTTTGCCAAACCCCTGCTTTAATGTATAATACCAGAGGTATCTATTTGTTGCATGGAGGTCATTGAATGGGCATTTTAGCACAGCTGGCGCAGCCAGGGAATGTGAGCAAAACGGACATCGCGCTGGGCACCTGGTGGTCCGACCAGTTTTCGCGCATCACAACCATTGATGTTATTACAGTGCTGGTCTTCGCGTTAATCAGCAGCGTGGTGATTTCGCTGGTTTACCGCAAGACATACCGTGGCGTGTTATATAACCCCACGTTTTCAACCACCCTTATATTACTGACTTTGGTCACGTCCCCTGTGGTGATGGCCATTGGTTCAAACGTCGCCCTGTCCATGGGCATGGTGGGCGCTCTGTCCATCGTCCGTTTCAGGACGGCGGTCAAGGACCCGATTGACACAGCCTATATGTTCTGGTCCATTACCATGGGCATTCTGATTGGCTCAAAGCTGTACATCATTTCTCTCATTGTGGTCACCGTTATTACCGTGATGATGATCGCGCTGTCCTTTGTGCGCATGCGCACCAATGAGAACTATCTGATGGTGCTGCACTATGACCCAAGCGCTGAGCAGGAGATTGACGCGGAATTGCACCGCGGCGTGAAAAACTACCGCGTGCGCAGCAAGACCATTACCCGCTCCGGGGCAGAGATGACCATTGACCTGCGCCTCAGCCAGCGGGTGGACATTGTCAGCCATATGCTGGACATCCCCGGCGTATATGACGCCACCTTGGTCGCGGTTCAAAACGAGACAGCAGTCTGATACCGATGCCGCCATCTGTTCGCCATGAATTGAAGTTTTACATCAATGCCGCGCAGTACGAGGTGCTGTCGCGCACGCTTCGCGCGCTGCTTGATAAGGACAAGCACGCGGATGAGCATGGCAACTACCATATCCGCTCCCTTTATTTTGATACCATTTTTGATGACGCCCTGCACGAGAAGATTGCGGGCACACAAAACCGCAACAAATACCGTATCCGTATTTACAATTGCTCGGACAGTTTCATCCGCATGGAATGCAAAAGCAAATACGGCAACTATATCGCCAAGCGTCAAGCCAATATCAGCCGGGACTTGTGCGAGCAGCTGATGACCGGTGACCCATCCGGGCTTGAGAATACCTCAAGCGGCCTGTTGCGCGAGGTCTTCCGTGAAATGCGTCTGCATTTGCTTCGGCCGGTTGTGATTGTGGATTACATCCGGGAAGCCTATTTGCACCCGGTGGAGGACGTGCGCATCACCTTTGACAAACAGCTGCGCACAGGCCTTTTCTCTCACGATTTGTTTAACCCCAACCTGCCCACCATTTCACCTTTGTCTCAAGACCAGGTGATCCTGGAAGTCAAGTTCAACAACTATCTGCCTGCCTATTTAAAAGAGGTGCTGAGTTTAGCAGCCGGCTGGTCCCAGCGCAGCGCTATTTCAAAATACACCTTATGCCGTCAATTTGAAGGCAAGGAATACTGACAACACTTGATCTGATCCACCGCATGACCACATGGAGACAGGCGTGACACACACCCAACAACCGTTCGTCTGCACCATTGAAAGCCTGGGCTTTTCCGGCGAAGGAATCTGCCGGCATAAAGGCCAGGTTGTTTTTGTTCCCCATGCACTGCCCGGGGAAAAAGTGGAAGTGCAGATCATCAGGCGCAGAAAAAATTACGCTTTTGCCAAAAACTTAAAGGTGCAAACGCCCGCGCCTGAACGGGTAGAGCCAATGTGCCCGCATTTCTTTGCATGCGGCGGATGCGCAGCGCAGCATATGGTCTATGGGCTGCAACTGCTGTTTAAGCAACAAGGCATCCAAGACAACCTGAAACGGGTTGCGAACATTGCGCTACCAGCCAATGCCACCATCGGAATAGCCACGCCCTATCATTACCGCAACAAAACAAGCTGGAAGGTGGGCCTGGTTGATGGTACCGCTGCTGCTGGTTTTTATGCCCCAGCCAGCCATGACCTGGTGAGGGTAGATACCTGCCTGATTGCAAGCATGCCCTCCAACAAGGCCAAAGATGCGGTTGTGTCTTGGCTTCATGACGGTCTATTACATGGTCAACTGCATCAGGATCTGCCGATTGATCAGTTCGTCACCCGTACCAACCAGGCTGGTGAATTGGCAGTGATTCTGCACCTGACTTCAAAAAACGTGCCGCGCGTGGATGTGCTGATTGATAAGCTTCAACAAGCAGTGCAAACCCTGGTGTGCGTTTGCGCAGTGGATGATACAAACAAGATGCAGACGCTGTTTGGCGCACCCTTGATAAAAGAAAGCATGTTAGGCATTCATTTCCAGCTTTCCCCTTTCTCCTTCTTCCAGGTCAATCATAAGGTGTGCGAAAAGATGTATACCTACGCGCTCAAACAGGCAATTCAAAGTGAAAATGACACCCTGATTGACCTGTATTCCGGCGTGGGCACCATCAGCCTGATTGCAGCCAGCAGATGCCGGGCTGTGATTGGGATTGAACGAAACAGGCAAGCTGTCACGGATGCCCGTCAAAACGCGGCCAACAACCAGATTACAAACGCCGTTTTCCACGCAGGGGACGCGGAGGTGATTCTTCCCTCCCTGGTGAAACAGGGCTTAAATGCCGATGCTGTCATCCTGGACCCGCCGCGCAAAGGCGCGCACGCGGACGTATTAAAGGCCATCGCGCAGGCGCAGCCGCAGCGCATTGTATACATCAGCTGTCATCCCGCCAGCCAGGCGCGGGACGCCGCCTTGTTAATGGGGATGGGCTATGAGGCCATTTCTTCCCAGCCCTTTGACATGTTCTGCCAGACGGCTGAGGTTGAAAACGTAATGACCTTCATCAAGAAAAAAGACCGTTAATGATTCGGTATTACAAAAAGGAATTGTGTAAATTTGTCTGAAACCAGGTTGTTCGCGCCAAAGGCCATCCGCAGGATGCTCATCCCGCTTGTGTTTGAGCAGCTGATGATTGTGCTGGTTGGGCTGGTGGATACCGCGCTGCTGTCTGGCGTCAACCAGTCCTCCCTGGCTGCTTTTTCTTTGGTGGACAGCATCAACCAGCTGTTGACACAATTCTTCCTGGCCATTGGCGCAGGCGGCGCCATCATCGCAGCGCAGTATTTGGGGCGTGAGGACAGAAAAGGCGCTGAAAACACTGCCAACCAGGCCGCCTTGATGGTGTTTGCGATATCCACCTTGATCGCGGTGCCGGTTATGCTGCTCAAAAATCCCATTTTGCAATTGTTGTATCCAAAAATCGAGATGGGCATCAGACAACCCGCCCAGCAATACCTGCTGTTGACGGCCATCTCCTATCCCTTCTTCGCGCTGTACAACAGCGGCACCAGCATGCTGTACGCCCAAGGCTTCAGCAAGCTGTCCATGACGACTTCCATCACCATGAACACAGGCAAAATCCTGATGAACTATGTGTTTATCACCATGTGGAAGATGGATATAAAGGGCGCGGGCTTGGCCACCATCCTCTCCCGTATGATTGGCGCTGTGATGGTAACCTGGTTTTTGATGGATCAGCACGCGCCCATCCATTATACAAGGCCGTTTAAACTCAGTTTCCGCTGGTCTGCCATCAAACGCATCCTGACGGTCGCTTTGCCCAGCGGCTTTGAGAACATCATCTTTTTAACCTGCAAGCTCATCATCGGCATCATGATCGCGGGTTATTCCGGCGCGATGATTGCGGCCAATGCTGCCGCAAACACCATTTCCACCTATATCAGCGTACCTGCCAATGCCATCAACCTGGTCACCATTACCATCATCAGCCAGTGCATTGGCGCCGGGCGCGGCGCGGAAGCCAAGCGCATCAGCAAAATACTGCAAATTGGCACCATCGCATCCCTGGCTGTAACCAGCGCGCTGGTGGCCACTTTTATCAACCCCATCATCAGCATGCTCAAACTAAGCCCGGAAGCCTTTGAGCATACCCGGCAGATTATGCTGGTGTATTGTGTGATGTCCGTCATCATTTGGACGCCGGCCTTTGGCCTGCCCAACAGCCTGCGCGCGGCAGGAGATAACCGCTACGTAATGTACGCAGCGGTTTTCAGTGTGGTTGTATTCAGGTTGCTTGGCTCATGGGTGCTGGGCAATCTGTTGGGTCTTCAGGTGCACGGCATCTGGTACGCCATGTACCTGGATTGGGCTGTGCGCTCCGCCTTTTTTATCCACCGTTTTATCAGCGGCAAGTGGCTGCTGCACCGCCTCGTTTAACCGATAATCATCCGGTTGAGTACCCTGTCCAAGGTGTCGTGCGGTTCCCCCACCAGGCCCACCAGCAAATAAGTATCGTTTAAAGCGTCATATTTCAAATCGCTTAAAAACCGGAAATTCTCGATCTTGCCGGTGGAGTTGACGTGCATGCGCGGCCCGGTGCAGTGGTGCAGCATGGTACCAATGTAGATATGCTGCGCATCCTTGTAGGTGATGGGCATGTCCTGCGCGATCAACTCATTGACTTCTGCCTGGATCTCCGGGATGTCGATGCTCTCCACACGATCAAAGCGCAGGTAGAACCCGCGCTGCACATCGCCGTGGGTGTATTTGCCCACGTTTCTGCTTAGGAGGGCGTGCTCTGTCAAATCCTCCGCCGTATGCGCCATGCGCCGGTATTTGATGGAGGAGAAGACGGTTTTTGCGATATCAGCCGGCTCCGGCCCAAAGACAGTGGGCCGGGTGACGATGATCTCGTCCCCGATGCCAATGAGCAGAGCGGCGTTGAAGTTGATCAAGGGATAGATCAATTCGAAATGCTCAATCACCACGCGCTTGCCCTTTTCCAGGGCAAACAGCACCGCTTCGGCCAGTTGAGGCAGGGAGGTGAAGGCGGATTCAAAGCGCACATCCATGTGGTAGGTATGCGCCTGGTAAAACCCGGTTGTGTCAATATCCAGCAGCGGCAGGGGGCGCACGTTGACGCCGTTGTCGTCGTTGGTCAACTCCAAGCCCGGGAACATGCCCTTGATCAGCAGGCTTTTCCCGCTGCCCGCGTCGCCAATGATGCCGATTAAGCGGTCAAAGGCGCTCAGGTGGCGCTGGGCGATATCCCGGCCAATTTGCACCATGCGGCTATAACCGCGCGGCGCGAAATAGACGCTGTACAAAGGCTCCTGGCTGATCAGCTGGCTCATGAAATCCCTTTCTTAATCCGGCATCTCAACCTGGATGGAAAGCAGGGGCGCATGTTGCTGCGCGCCGTATACATCCGTCTCCCCCAGGTCGCCTGAGCACATCGGGCGGACAATGGTCACTTTGATCGCGTGCGCCGGCTCAAAGTGAACAATTCCGATGACCTTATCGGGCGTGATCTGGTAGAGCCTGCAGATCAAATCTTCATTGATGATGTTGTTTTGGCTGACGTAGTGGTAATTCTCGGCAGAATTGAACATCAAGTCCATAGTCAGTTCATATGGCCCGCTGTTTTTGCTGCGGATGATGTTCGTCAGCTCTGTAATGTTTTTTGTCATCTTAGACCTCCACCATCTCCATCGGGAACCACTCACTTGGATCTTCAACATCCATCAAGTGATACACGCTGAACACAAAGACCTCGCCAGCGTGAAAGTCACTGGGTGAGTAGGGAAAGGCCAGGTTGCCCGCCGTGGCGCGGCGGCCGGTATAGCCGTAGTGCAGCATGGTGGAACGGGCCGCGGCGCAAATCGTATCCGCATGCGCCTGGGTATCGGACACCGCTTCAATCACGATGCCAATCTCATGCCCTTGGGCGACCCGGTTTGGCTCCAGCACGCCCATGACGCCGTCACGGCCGTAGATGGTAAACAGGAGCTTGTATAAAAAGCCGCGGTCCTTGAAGTTGTCCTTCACGCGCTCGGTGACGCCCTCAATGATCTCATCAATCTGCGCAATCAGGATCGGGTCACGCGCACCGGCGATGGATACGGTACGGTACCCAATGCGCTTGGCGCCTTCCAGCTTGATGGTGTATTTGTCCGTGTTGACATATTTGCTGCCGGAAACACGGGTGATGCTGTCTGTCACTTGCGTAAAGCTGCAGGCATTCAGGTCCAGATGCCCGCCGGGGCCTGGCAGGATGTAGGGATCGGTCTTCTCATACAGGGTGTGCGCGGCGACAGACACCGGGGTACACTGGCGGATGGGGTTGAGCGGCTCCACATCAAAATGGTCATGCCGCAGGTAGCCAAACATGCAGTCCGAGCCAGAGCCGGGCGTCGCCGCGATGGAGGCGCACTCAAGAATCTTGCCCAAGTGAATGGCCAGGCCCTTGTCAAAGCCAGCACGCAGGGCAGGCGCCGCAAAGACAGCCGGGTCATAGCACCGGCCTGCCAACACAACCTGCGCGCCTGCATCCAGTGCCTTGATGATGGGCTCAACGCCCATCTGCGCCACGACGCGCTCTGTTTGCATCAGGTTTTCTTCTTCAAGCTGTCCAGCTGGCGGCAGAGGATGAATCTGGCCAGCCTTTAGTTTTTTGAGCACTACATCCTTAGGGATCTCTGCGTGGATGACCGCCATCTTAAAGTGCAGGCCCTGTTCCTTCGCGATTTCCTCAATGATCTTGCGGTTCCACTCTAAGTGGGCGTCTGCGCCGCTGCCACCGGCTGTACCGATGACAATGGGGATGCCGGCGGGAATCCCCGCCTTGAGCATCAATTCCAAATCCCGTTTGACCGCGTCCCGATCCGTGAAGGAGACACCAGCCCCCAGGTAATAAGGGCCTGGATCGGTGGACCCGGCGTCCACCGCGATCAGATGCGGCTTGCGCTTTAGGCCCGCCTCAAACGAGCTGATGGGAAAACCATAGCCCAGGATGGCCGTGGTTGAAAGAATCCGAAACTCATCCATCAGGATGCCTCCTTAGTCCTTGTTATACACGCCGATGCCCGCCTTGCGCACCGCTAAAATCCGCTGCATTTCGTTGTTGCAGATCATATAGGCTTCATCAACGCCCATGCCCGGCTTGGCCAGGATTTGCTCGGCATTGGTGGCCATGGCGCAATGGATGCACACCTGGGTGGAGCGGTCCGTCTCGTTGCAGGTGCCGCCCTGATACGCGCCAATGCCCACTTTTTCGCAGTACAGCACTGCTTCGCAGGTATTGTGGATGGAGCCCAGGTCCGGCGTTTTAACCTGGATCATGTGGCCCGCCTTGTTGTCGGCGAAATAGATGATGTCCTCCAGCGTGTTGCACCATTCATCCGCGACCAGCTCCACGTTGATGCCCCGCTTGTCGATCTCCTCGCGCAGGCCGCGCATGTCCTTCATTTGAGCTTCACGGTTGTCAGAATCCATGGGGCCTTCAATGCGCACATGGAAGGGTGATGCTACCTTTTCCAGTTCCTCCAGGTAATCGGCCATCGCGACATAATTAGACGCGCCAAACACCTGGCCGATGGTGCCGTAGCAGTCAAAGTGGAAGACGGGGTGATAGCCTTCATAAGGCGCGAACTCTTTCACGCGCTGCTTGAGCCACTTGGCGTATTCCATCAGGTGCTCGCCCTTCTCGCCCAATTTTTCCACGCTGTTATACAGCCCGTGCGGCAGGACGGGGGCGGCCTTCATAATCATTTTGTCCGCGTTGTTGTAACGGTCATCACCAGACTGGGTGAAGATGGGCAGCTTCTTCTCGGACACCTTGGTACCGTATTCCTTGGCGATTACGTCACACATGTTCAGCCCCTGGGCTTTGGCGACGGCATCCAGAATGGCCTGGGACACGCCATAACGAATGGCGGTGTGCAGCTTTTTGCCGCTTTCGTCGGTCAACTCATCAATTTCTTTGGCTAAGCGCTTGAAACTGTCCGCCTGCTGGCCAATTAAGTGGGCGGCTACTTCGTTTTCAATCAACGGGATAAAATTGTCCGCCAAAAAGAGCGGGTCGCGCCCGCCGGCGCCAGAGTATTGCACCGCTGCGCAGTCGCCCCACCCGTACTGGCCGTTCTCGAGGAATATCATCACGGAGATGGACTCACCCGCCTGCCGAATCCGGCTGAACCCGGGCGTAGCCGTCTCCCCAATATACATTGCGCCATCGGATTTCGCCCCTTGTCTGATGGCCTTCTGGTCATCAAAGTAGAACCCTGTGAGTCCTTTGGAGCATACGATTTTGGTGATTTTCATGATGTCTTCCTCCTCCTATTATTGAGGTCTGCCAACCAGGCGACCTTTTGAAATCGCGTAGATGTCATCAATGACCATCTGGAATGATACGCCGCGATGCTCGGCGTCCGCGCGCTGTTTGATCATGTCCTTGTGGTAGGCTACCAATTTGTCATTCAGCGGCAGGCGGCCCACATCCAGCAGGCGGATGGCGCCATTGTTGTCGCGGGCGGGCATGATTTTTCCAGCGTTGAAGCGGCTGGGCGCAAAAGGCACGTCAATCACACCGGCTTCAAAGGCGCGGATGGTCCCCTGCACCGCATCACCCTCGCCCAATTCAAGGGTACGGCTTAGGATGCAGTCGGTTTCCTCATGGATGATGGCCATTTCCTTCTCCAGCCGTTCGCCATCGGCGATGGCCTGGTCGGCCAGCATCATGATGACCTGCTTGGTGGCGCGCAGGCCGGCAGCATTGGCTTCCTTGGTGGGCACGCCCATGGCTTCATGCGGCGTTTTGACAATCACCTTGGTTACGTTGGCCAGGGCTGCGACCGCGCTGCCCCAGCAGATGACCGCAAATGCCTTGGCTTCATCCGCCGGGAAGCCGCCCATCCATTGGTGCAAGACGGTGCTGACCGTGACATCCTTATAGCCAAAGCGATGCAGGTATTCCTCTGTCTGCTGCTTCAGGGTGCGGATCGCTGCGACGTCTTGGATCAGGTTGCCGCACTGGCCGTAGCCTACCGTAATGTTTTTGACACCCTGTTCCGCTGCCAGCAATGCTTCCAGAATGGCGACGGCGTTGGATACGCAGGGCGGAACCAGGGTACCCGTCAAAGGGCCAAATGGCTCGCGGTTGATGCTGATGCCCGCGTCCTCATACAGGCCAATCAACCTGTCGGTATACTGCCAGAAGAAGAGGGTGTCCTGCAGCGTCGCGTTTTTGGCATAGGGAATATTATAGGAAATGCCGCCGCCCTCATAGCTGGTGAAACCGCCGGCGATGGTGATCTCCGTGAGCAAGCGGGCATCCGGCGTGCCGTGGCGTACCTGCACAGGCGCTTTGAGCGCGCTGGTGACCATCCTGCAACCAGAGACGCCATGGTTCACAGCAGGGAAACCGTTGAGCATGGCTTTTCCGGACGTCTTGGATTCCTCAATGCCGCGCTGTGCGTCCTCATAGCGGTTTAAGCGCGTGTAGCTGTCAATGGTGGTGGGCAGCAAATCCGCCTCGCCTTCCTGCTCCAGGTGATTGAGCAGGACGATGTGTTCGTTAATCAGCGGCACACCCGCGCGCGGCTGAATCAGCGTCTTGCCTGCCTTGATGGCTTCATTGAGCTTGGTGACGAAGCGCTTTTCCTTGGGGATTTGCGCTTGGTAAGCGATCGCTTCATCCAGGTCCACCTCGCTCCCCGTAGGCCAGGCCTTTAAGACTTCCTCGCGCTGAGACATGAAGTAATCCAGATCCCATTTTTTGTTAGACAACTGCATTTGCTTCTTCCCTTCCAAAAAATTCTAAGAGGAGGTTCAGCGCGGTAGATTGCTCATACCCCGCCAATAAACCCAAAGCGGATAACACATAATTCTTATCCGCCGATACATGAAGTTGTTTGGGCGTCAGCGCGAAAGGCTCCTGCAAGCCCAGCGCGTCAGCGATAATCTGGTCGATGTTCTTTGAATAGATTAAGGCGCCGCCGGTTACGACCAGGCGCTCAACCTGTGTTAAATCCTTGCCGGTTTGCTGATACATCGGGCCAACAGGGGTATAGACCTGCTCAAGAATACCGGCGTGGCGCGCAAGCGCGGTAGCAATCGCAGCAGAAGCCAGTGCCCTGTCTATGTTCACTTCCTGGTCATCCGCCGGCAACTTGGATGGGTTTTGATGATAAGCTTGTACCGCAGCAATGATGACCTCTTCGGGCAGAGCACTCAGTTGGGACAGCACCTCATCCCCGACCGCTTCCTTTATGCCAATGGCATTGTAGCGCATGCCCAAATCCCCCTCTACTGTGCGCTTGACAAAGGGTTCGGGCAACCCGCGCAGGACGGTGGTTGGGTTGGTGGGGTGCCCTTTTGCGATGGAATAGACATCCGTTGTAGCACCGCCCAAATCAACAGCGACCAATTCCCCCACACCCGGCGTTTTTTTGTCGCCTTTTGAAAGCAGTGTCAGCGCGTCCAGCACGGCTGACGGCGTGGGCATCAAGATGCCGTCCACCATGGAGGTCGCCTTGTTTAAGCCCTTGGCCAGAATGATGCGCTTGAGAAAGATTTCCCGAATCACCTTGGCGACGGGCTCGATATTCAGCTTGTTCATCTCCGGCATCACGTTATCAGCAAGATAGACCGGGTGCGAACTGCCCTTCAGCAGGCTTGCGCACTCATCCTGCGCGCTGCGGTTGCCGGCCAGTACGATGGGAAAATCGCCCTTGGCCTGCCTGAGCATGCCTGCGTTGTGAATGATGACCTCGCTGTTGCCGCCATCGATGCCGCCAGACAGCAACAGGATATCCGGCTTGACCTTGTTGATGTCCTCAATATCACCAAGCGTTAATTGGTAGGCAAAGGTTTTGATGACCTTGGCGCCTGCGCCAAAGGCAGCCAGTTTGGCCGCTTTGCTGGTGAGGGTGGGCACCAGGCCGCAGGCAACCATGTTCAGCCCGCCGGCCGCGCTGGAACAGGCCAGCCTTGCCTCATACTCAAGAACACCACAGGCAGATTCAAGCGCTGCCATGGCGTTTTGTAAACCGACGGATATATCTGTTGACGCGGTGGTGAAAGCCTGCGCGTGCCCCAGCACACGCGGCGCGTCAAGATCAACCGCTGTCAACTTGGTATAGGTTGACCCAAAATCGATCAGGAGAACTGCGCGCATGCTTATTTATCTGCCAGGTCTTCATGAAGGCAGGCGATGTCTACCTCCGGTGGGGTTCCCGGGCCAAAGACCCTGTCAAAGCCCATGGCCTTGAAGCGCTTTTCGACCTCTTCAAAGGGTTGCTTGCCAACAACGATATTGCCGCCGACATACAGTAGGATGCCTTTTAGGCCCGCTTCGTCACATTTCTCGCGAAAGCCCTGGCAATCCAATTCGCCATGGCCGTAGAGGGACGACACGATGATGGCATCGGCGGCGGATTCGATAGCCGCTTCGATGAATTCCTCCTGGGAGACCATGACACCCAGGTTGACTACGTAAAATCCAGCCTCTGTGAACGCATAGTTGAGAATTTGATTTCCAACGGCATGCACATCCGCTCCGATGACCCCAAGGACCAGCGTTTTTCGCATATTTCTCCTCCGAAACCTGATAATATGAAGATAGTCCTTCAACCCCTTCTTGTCAATCAAAAGATTGTACTTTTTATTCAATATGCATATAATGAAGCATCCGTTCAAAGACGAGACGGCTGAAAGGACATGTGCATGCGAATTGGTCTGATGACAGACACATTTTTACCAGTGGTGGACGGGGTAGGCCGGGTGGTTGTCGCCTATGCCAATATCCTGCCTGCACTGGGCCATGAAGTTACCGTATCCGCCCCCTTATACAACACCGGCCACCGGGGCGGCTATCCTTTTGAACTGGTGGATTACAGCGGGTTTAAGGTGCCCACCACACCGCAATACAAAATGGGTTCCGCGGGGCTTGATACCAACTACCGCAAACGGATGGACATGATTGACCTGGACCTGGTGCACTCTCACAGCCCATTTTTCGCGGGCAGGGAAGCGCAAAGAATTGCGCGGCAGCGCAACATCCCCATGATCAGCACCTTTCACTCCAAGTATTATGATGATTTTTTAAAGGTCACCAAAAGTGAGACCATCGCAAAATCGATGGTGCAAAACATCGTCAACTATTATGAGAAATGTGATGAGGTGTGGACGGTGTCTCAAACCAGCCGTGAAGTGCTGAAAGAATATGGCTACACAGGCGAAATTCATGTGATGACCAATGGCACCGAGCAGCGCAGCATCACGGAGGAAGACCTGCAACTGATCGAGGAAAAATATCAGTTAAACGGCCTGCCCACACTTTTGTTCGTCGGCCAGATCAACTGGAAGAAAAATATCCTGCGCATCCTGGAGTCCGCTGCCTTATATCGGCAGGAATCCCCTGCGTTTAAGCTGGTGCTGGTTGGCCAGGGCCCGGATGAAAAAGAAATCCGCCAGAGGGCGGAGGAATTGGGGCTGGCTGAGCAACTGATCATGACAGGTATGGTGCAAGAGATGCGGGTGTTGGACGCTTTTTACAAGCGCGCGGATCTGTTTGTCTTTCCTTCCTTATATGACACCTTCTCCCTGGTCATCCGCGAAGCTGCGGCGATGGATACGCCCTCTGTCGCGGTGCGGGGCAGCTGCGCCGCAGAAAGCATAACGCACGGTGTAAACGGCTATTTGTGCGAGGATGACACGGACAGCCTGTACCAGGTTATCAATCACGCGCTGAGTGACAAGAAGCGCAACCGCGAAATCGGCATAAAGGCGCATGAAACCATCCCCATCCCCTGGGAGGACGTGCTCAAACAAGCCTGTGAGCGGTATGAGAACCTGATCACATATTTTGACAAAACACCCACCGCCAGAAGCATGCGGTTTTTCAAGAAACGGGCACAAAACGAATGAATAACAGCACCTTTGATGTGGTGGTCATCGGCGCCGGACACGCGGGCTGTGAAGCAGCGCTGGCGACAGCGCGCCTCCGCCTGCGCACGCTGTTGATCACCCTCAACTTGGACGCTGTCGCCCTGTTGCCCTGCAACCCCTCCCTTGGCGGGACAGGCAAGAGCCAGCTGGTGCGTGAAGTGGACGCGCTGGGCGGGCAGATGGCGCTGATCATCGACCAATGCACCCTGCAAAGCCGGATGCTCAACACCGCCAAAGGACCGGCTGTCCATTCCCTGCGCGTGCAGGCGGATAAACTGCAGTACCAGGCCTTGATGAAAAAGACGCTGCTCTCACAGGACAATCTGGAACTGCGGCAAGGTGAGGTGGAAGAAATCCGCACCCGCGCCGGGGCAGTCAGCGGTGTCAAAACCACCACCGGCGAGGTAATTGCCTGCAGGGCGATCATCGTCGCAAGCGGGGTCTACCTCAACAGCCGGGTCATCGTTGGCGAAACCAGTATGCAAGCTGGCCCCCAGGGCTTGCTGCCAGCCACGCATCTGTCGCGCTCGCTGATGGATCTGGGCTTCATGTTGCGGCGCTTCAAAACAGGCACGCCCGCCCGGATTGACAAGCGCAGCATTGATTTTGAACAGATGATTCCCCAGCCCGGGGATGAACCCACGCAGCCCTTTTCCTATCTGAAACGAAATATTCCGCAAAACCTGATGAGCTGCTATTTAACCTGGACCAATCCGAAAACCCATGAGATCATCCAGGAAAACCTGCACCGCTCCCCCATGTTCTCCGGTGAGATCAAAGGCACAGGCGCGCGCTATTGCCCCTCCATTGAGGATAAAATCCATCGCTTCGCGAACAAGGACAGCCACCAGGTCTTCCTGGAGCCAGAAACACAAAACGGTCTGGAGTGGTACGCGCAGGGCCTTTCCTCCAGCCTGCCGGAGGACGTGCAGCGGCCGATGTACCGCAGCATCAAGGGTTTGGAGCGCGCGGTGCTGACACGCCTTGCCTACGCGATTGAGTATGATTGCATCGACCCGACAGAGTTAACACCGGCCATGGCCGCGCGAAAGGTGCCGGGTCTGTATCTGGCTGGGCAGATCAACGGTACCTCTGGCTATGAGGAGGCCGCGGCCCAGGGCATCATGGCGGGCATTAACGCGTCCCGGTATATCAAAGAGCAGGAACCCTTCATCCTGACCCGGGATATTGCCTACATCGGCGTGATGACGGATGACTTGAGCAGCAAGGGCGTGGATGAGCCCTACCGCATGATGACAGGACGAGCGGAATACCGCCTCTCCCTGCGGCAGGACAACGCGGATTTACGCTTGAGTGCCCTTGGGCATCAGGTTGGGCTGGCCAGTGAGGAACGCCTGCGCCGGATGGAAGAAAAGCAGCGGCAAACAGACGAACTCTTGCGGTACTTCCGGGAGGAAAACCTGATGGACGCTAAAAAACGGGGTGAAACCGTCCCCTACCCTCCTGATACAAGGTTCAGCGATGAAGCGAAACAGCAGGCGGATATCCTGATTAAATATGACGGCTACCTGCAAAAAGAGGCCGCCCAGATCAAGGCAGCCTCCGCGATGGAGAACCATAAAATCCCAGAGGACACGGACTATGAGGCCATCTCATCCCTGCGGATCGAAGCCCGGCAAAAACTGGCCCGCCAGCGCCCGGTTTCGCTCGGCCAGGCATCCCGCATCCCCGGAGTGAACCCTGCAGACATCGCCGTTTTATCCGTATGGCTTAAAAAGCAGCGGGGGTCAAGCTTGCAATCAGGCTGATTTATTCTTCCAGTAAGGCTGCCTGCAGCATCAAAGCGCACTCGATGCGCTTTTTTAATAATTCGCAGCCATAGCGGTATACCCCGCTGATGCTCCCTGTCGCGTGGTAGGCATTGGCAGCGCACCCGCCGGCGCAGTACAGCTGCGCCCAGCAGTCCTTGCATTCCGGGTGTGAAAGCATCGTATTGCAGCTGAACTCTTCCTGAATCTCCCGGTTGACAATGCCCGTATCCAGGGTGCCCAATTTGAAGCGCTCCTCTCCCACAAACTGATGGCAGGGGTAGAGATCTCCTTGCGGTGTCACAGCCAAGTACTCCGTACCGGATCCGCAGCCGCTCAAGCGCTTGTGAATACAGGGGCCGTGCTCCAGGTCAATGTTGTAGTGGTAAAAATCAAACCCGCGGCCTGCCCGCTTGCGCTTTAATATTTCAAGCGCTAAGCGCTCATACTGGTCAAACAGCGTGTGCAAATCCGCTTCTGTCAAGGCTTCCGGGTCGCCTTGCGCCGTCACCACCGGCTCCATGGACAGCTGGGTGAAGCCCAGGTCCGCCATGTGGATGATGTCCTCAAGGAAATCCAGGTTGTCTTTTGTATAGGTGCCGCGGATGTAATAGCCCTGATCACCCCGTTTTTTCACAAACTCCTGAAATTTAGGCACGATGGTTTCATAGCTGCCCTTGCCCTGGTGATCCACCCGGAAGCGGTCGTGCACTTCTTGCCTGCCGTCCAGGCTCAGCACCACGTTTTGCATCTCCCGGTTGCAAAAATCCATCACATCATCATTTAGCAGGACACCGTTGGTGGTCAGCGTGAAGCGGAAGACCTTGTTGTGCTGTTTTTCAAGCGCCCTGCCATGGGCGACCACTTCTTTGATCATCTCCCAGTTTAAGAGCGGTTCCCCGCCAAAGAAGTCCACCTCCAGGTGCTTTCTTTTCCCTGAATGCGCAACCAGGAAATCAAGCGCCTGCTTGCCCGTCTTTACACTCATCAGCGCTGCCTCACCCTGATATTTGCCCTGCCCGGCAAAGCAATAGCTGCAGGCCAGGTTGCAGGCGTGCGCTACATGCAGGCAAAGCGCCTTGATGGTGGAGGTATCCTTCCTGGCCTCCATTGCGCTTAAGTACTCAGCCGTTGTGTACAGCTGCCCTGCGTGTTTCAGCGTGTCCAGCTGGTCCAGCAGTTCTAAAAGAGAAGCCTTATTCAAGCCCGGCTCATCCGGGAAGGTCTCAAGCACCTGTTTGACGGTATCCTCCCGGCTGTGCTGCTCATACAGACGGATTACTTCCAGCGACACCTTATCCGCTACATGCACAGCGCCCGAATACACATCCAGCGCGATGGAATAATCATTAACAGTAAAAACGTGGATCATGTTCCTCCAAAAAAACCGCCCAATTCAGGCGGTTTACAAACTGGTTCTGGCGTATTGCCGCAGTTTATTCTTTGTCCTGTTCGCAGGGTTGGTTGGCAACACCACAGGAGGTCTTGCACGCGGACTGACAGGATGTCTGGCACTCGCCGCAGCCGCCCTGGCGCATGCTGGCTTTCAGGTCACGGGTTTTAAGGGTTTTAATCTTCATACGGTTCACCTCAATCTCAATGTGCTTGCATTTTATCGTGTTCCCAAACCCATGTCAAGGATTTGCCATCATCCGGCCCGGGTGATATACTTTGACTTGCTGTATTGACCTAAGGTTCCCCGCGTTTTTCATCCCGTCTGTCCTTGAAAAACCGGTCAAGCAGCGCCTTTGATTCCGCTTCCATCAGCCCGCCCTCACACAGCGTGCGCTTGTGGAAAACGGGATCCATCGGCAGGGCATACACGCTGCCGCAGCAACCGTACTGGGTATCAAAGGCGGCAAAAACGCAACGGCTGATGCCGGACAGTAAAATGGCGCCCGCGCACATGGGGCATGGCTCCAGGGTAACATAGATCGTGCAGCCTAAAAGCCTGGACGTGCCAAGCGCAGATTGTGCCCGGCAAATAGCCAGCATCTCCGCATGAGCCAGCGCATCACCGCGCGCAAACTGCTCATTATGGGCAAAAGCAATCACCTGGTCCCCCTTCGCAATGACAGCGCCCACAGGCACCTCATTTTGATCTGCCTGTGCCAGTGCCAGCGCCCTGCGCATGAAACGAACATCCGACATGGTAACACCCTCCTACTTGCAGTGTACCATATGAACCCTAAAACAGGAGGAAACATGATCAACAAAACTTTGGAACTCTTGGACCAGCGCCGCTCACACCGCGCATACAAAACAACCCCGCTCACGGATGAGCAGATCGACGCGCTTGTTTACGCCGGTATCTCCTCCCCGTCTGCGAACAACCACCAGCCCTGGCACTTCACGGTCGTTAAAAACCAGAAACTATTAAATGAAATCAATCAGGAAGCGTGTCACAATGTCATGCGCCTGCCCGAAGCCTCGCGCAACGCGCGCTTTGTGGACCCGGACTTTCACATCTTTTATCACGCGCCAGCCGTGATTTTTATTTCCGCAATCAACCAGCCTGGCAAAAAACTGGATTGCGGCATCGCCGTGCAGTCCATTGCCATCGCGGCGCAAAGTTTGGGCCTGGGTAGCGTCATTTTGGGCCTGCCCAATTTTGCCTTCCAGGGGGATAAAAAGGACGCGTTTGAAAAAGCACTCCACTTCCCCAACAATTATGAGTTTGCCATCGCCATCGCCGTTGGCCATCCGGACGATGAAAAAGACGCGCCGGTGCGTGACTATCAAAAAATCAGCTTTGTTGACTAAGCATCCTTTCGTTTAGGAATGGAGGAACATATGAGCCCTACACCGATGAAAAAAACTGCCCTGCTAACCATCCTGCTGCTGGCTCTGGCGCTTGTTGTCGCTATCCCAGCCCTGGCCAATACGGCCCAGCTTTCCGGCACCGTCTTTTTAGACCAGAACGGGAACGGCCTGTTTGACGCGGGCGAGAAGGCTGTTGCGGACGCGGAAATCTCCCTTATCAGCGTAGCCGATCAGTCCGAGCGCCTCATCAGCCAGGTCACCTCTGGAAAGGACGGGCAGTATCAATTTGCCGGTTTGCCTGCAGGTGAATACTATTTGCAGGTAAGCCTGCCCGCGGGCCATTTCTTTACCGTACCGGCAGAAGGCGGCAGCGTTACGCTGCCTGGCAGAGGCCAAAGCAGCAAATCCCCCGCCTTCACGATTACGGAGGGCGAACAGGTCAATAAGGAGATTGGCAGCATCAAAAACAGCGCCTACATCAACCTGATTGCCTTTGGCGACCTGAACATGAACGGCGGCAGGATGTCAAGTGAACCCTTGCTGCGGGATGTGTTGGTGCAGTTGGTGTATGAGTTTAGCGGCCAGTCTTATGTCATCACCGAAGGCACCACCAACAAGGACGGCGAATTGCAGCTGCGGGATTTAACGCCTGCCACCTACCGCATCGCGGTTACCATGCCGGATCCCTATATCATTGGCCCCCTTGGCCAGAAGATTAATCCCTTCTACAATGTAATCCCGCCCACAGAGAACAACCGCGGCATGTCCGAGCCCTTTGTGCTGGAGCGCAGCATTGGCATGGGCATTGGCGGCGTCAAGGCGGGTACGCTGCGCGGCAGCATCTGGCATGACAGCAATATGGATGGAGCGCGCACTGACGATGAGGGCGGCTATCCCGGCATCCTGCTTACCCTGACACACCTTGAAATGAACGTCACCAGAACCATCACCACCACCCAGGACGCGAATTTTAGCTTTGAACACCTCCAGGCGGGCGAATACAGCATCCAGGCAGACTTACCGGAGGGGGTTATGTTTGCCCTGCCCGGCAGCCCGTCCCTGTTTACGGATGGCTACACAAATAGCCAGTCCATGAAGCTGACCGTGCGGGAAGACGGCGCAACGCAATTGGAGCCCATTGGCGTCATGCCCGCGTCCAGTGTTATTATTCACGCCTTCCACGACAGCAATGTCAACGGCCTGCCAGATGAGGGCGAGCCAGCCTTTTCCGGCGCGCAGGTGGAAGCTTTGGTAGATAACCAGGTAAAATCAAGCGCCCTGACAGATGCGGCAGGTACAGCCGTACTGCCCCGGGTGCGCCATGGTGAGGCGACCATTCGGGTCAGCCTGCCAGACGGACAGATCTTCAGTGTATCCGGCGGCGAAAACGGCAATGCCTTCCACAGCAAGACCGCCGCATCTGTACAAAGCGTCACCCTGCCCTTGCAGGCGGGCGAACTAGGCACGCTGTACGCGGGCGTCACCCTGCCCTCCAGCATGACCGGCGTGCTGTTTGATGACAGCAACCTCTCCGGCGTCCGTGACGCCAGCGAAGCCGGCATCGCGGGCTTTGTGGTGCAGGCAGTCAATGAGGCGGGTGAAGTGGTCGCAGAAACCGCCACAGACACAGAAGGCGCCTACACCCTGGACAACCTGGTACCAGCCAGCTACCGGGCGCGCTTTGTGCTGGTCAGCCCCTATGTGTTCTCCGCCCTGTCTGAAACCGGGCAAGGCACTGAAAACAAGGTTGCCGAACAGCTTGTAGAATACGGCCAGACCAATCCCATCGCCTTAACGCCTGGGATGACCGCAACACAAATTGACGCGGGCGCATTCCGCTCCGCAGTGATTTCAGGCAGCATTCTGCTGGGGGACGACACCATCGGGTTTGACGGCGTATCCGGCGGTCTTGCTGGTGTGCGCGTGAACCTGCTGGATGCAGAAGGCACGCCTGTTTCCGAATATACCAACGCCATCAGCGATGAGCAGGGGCATTTCTCCTTAAAAGGCGCTCTGCCTGGGGATTATGTGTTGACCTTTGAACTGCCTCCCCATGCGAAATTCAGCCAGCCTTTGGTGGATGACCTGCAGATTAAAAGCAGCCTGATCACCGTCAAAGCCAGCGACGAATTAACAATAAATCCCCTGTTCGCGGTAAAAACGGGGATTGTCTCCGGAACCGCCTTTGTTGATCAGAACAACGACGGCATGATGAACGAGCAAGAAGCTGGCCTTGGTAATGTTTCATTGACACTTACTGACCAGAACACCCAGCAAGTGTATACCGCAAACACAGACGCAGACGGCAAATACCTGGTGGAGATGCTGCGCCCCGGCACCTATGACGTGACCGTCATGATGCCGGAGGGCTTTGGCCTGGATCAAAACGACGCCAGCCTGGTGCCTGCGAACATCGACGGCACCAGCGCCGCCGAGCTCACCATCAACATGGGCGGCCGGGTTGAAAACGGCCTGCTGCCCGCGGTCAAACCGATCATCCTCCAAGCCGCAGCGTTTTATGATAACAATCTAAACGGTGTTTTTGACGCCGGTACGGACACGCCCTACGCGATTCAGGCCAGCTTGACCCATGCAAGGACCGGCATCATCACCAACCTGGTAATGGACGAAAACGGCCAGTTCACCAGCAGAAAGATGTTTCCGGGCAGCTATGACCTGGTGACCAGCCTGCCGGATTTGCACCTGTTGACCGCGCCAAAGGATGCTGTGAACCAGCAGAACGCCTGGAGCAAGGCCATCACGCTGGACGAAAACAACGCCAATTTGCACCTGGCTGTGGTCCACCTGGGCAGTCTGGAAGGCAGCATCTGGAACATGGATGGCAGCACCAAGAACGTCGCCGGGTTGACTGTAAAACTGCTTGATGAAACCGGCCAGACACTTCAGGAAACCCTCACCAGCGAATCCGGCTTGTACCGGTTTGAACAATTGATGCCTGTCTCCTACCGCCTTGAAACACAGCTGCCGGAAAGCTACCGCTTTGCCCGGCAGGTGGATACTACCCAGAAGGTCAGCGTCATCCTGTCTGATCAGGTGGGGATGGACCAATCTACCGGCCGCAGCGACTTAATCAAAGTCAACATGGGTGAGGACAAGAAAAACCAGGACATTGGCATGGGCGCCATGGGCAAGCTGGGCGATTACGCCTGGCTGGACCTTGACCAGGACGGCATGCAGGACCGTGATGAGCCGGGCATCCCCGAACTCGTCATCAAGCTGTACCAGTACGGGCAACTAAGCGCGCAGACCACCACCGATGCCTATGGCCGCTACCTGTTTGACCAGCTTTTCCCCGGCAGCTATACGCTGGAGGTGGAGATGCCGGACGAAATTAAGCCGACGCTGCGCCAGACCCAGTTCCCGCTGGTCGCCAGCGTTTTAGAGCAGGCAGATGGAAACATCGCCCGTGCGCAAAATGTGGTAGTGCCCAGCGGCGGCCGCAACTTGAACGCGGACTTGGGCTTTGTGCTCAAGCAGGAAGGCCGCTACCCCGCCTCCCTTTTGAACCTGCCCACCAAGGACTGGACCCGGATGAACGAGCAAAACCCCAAGCGCTGATACAGCCATCGTTTCACCACAAAAAAAGCTGCCCGCAAGAGCAGCTTTTTATTGTATGTGTATGAACTGATACTTATCAGTCTTCCTCGTCCTCCTCGGGCAACTCGGCGTTGTGGTAAACATCCATCACGTCATCGTTGTCATCCAGCATGTCCAGCAGCTTCTGGACTTTCTCCAGCGTTTCCTCATCGGGAATGTCCATCGTAGTTTGCGGAATCTTCTGCCGCTCGGCGGACAGGAACGTGAAGCCATCGCTCTCCAGCGTATCCCGGACGGATGAGAAATCTGTGGGCGCGGTGTAGATTTCGTAGCCATCCTCGCTGACCTGCACATCCTCCGCCCCCGCTTCCAAGGCCTTCATCATCAAATCATCCTCATCAATGCTGGGGCTGCTTTCGATCATAATCAGGCCTTTGAAGTCAAACAGATAGCCAACAGAACCAGTCGTACCAAGGGAGCCGCCGTTTTTATCAAAGATGTGGCGCACTTCAGACGCTGTCCGGTTGCGGTTATCCGTCACCACTTCAACAATCACCGCGATGCCGCCTGGCGCGTAGCCTTCATAGGTAATTTCCTCATACACTACGTTGTCCAGTTCACCAGCCGCCTTTTTGATGCTGCGGGTGATATTGTCATTGGGCATGTTGTTGGCCTTGGCTTTGGTGATGACATCGCGCAGTTTGCCGTTGGTGGAGGGGTCACTGCCGCCCTCACGCACAGCCAGTGCGATTTCACGGCCAATTTTTGTGAAAATCTTGCCGCGCTCCGCGTCCGCCTTGCCCTTTTTATGCTTGATGTTTGCCCATTTAGAGTGACCTGCCATTGTGTCTCATTCCTCTCTTAAAATGTTTGTATCATAGCATTCCGCTTTTTCCACGTCAAACCAGTATGGTTTCAACGCGCTACATGGTATCCCGCAGCGCGACCGCCCGGTCGGGGTGGTTGGTGATCAGGATGTCGACACCCGCTTCCATAATCAGGCGCATGTACCGTTCGTCATTCACTGTCCACACATTCACCGCGCCTTGTTGCCGCATCACCTCGCTATAAGCCTCCGGATTCATCAGCACATCCGAAAAATGCGGGTGCAGCGCGTCCATCCCGGATGATTGCAAGTAATCAACCGGCGAGAGCAGGCAGCAGTCATACAGCAGGCCGCAGGCAACAGACGCATCCATTTGCTTGAGCCTGATCATGGAGTGATGGTTGAAAGAGGAGTACAGGACCTGCTTTTCCATCCCGTGTTTTGCAACCAATTCAAGGCAGGCCGCTTCCAGGCCTTCATAGGGTAAACGGCTGTTTTTCAGCTCGATATTGATGTGAAGCCCGGTAGGCTTGAGCAACTCCAGCACCTCTTCAAGCAGCGGCGCTTTGGCTTCCGTATACTGCGGATGGGGCTTATTGAACAAATGCTTTTTGATCTCCTTCACCGTGAGCATGGACACCAGCCCAATGCCGGTAGACACGCGGTCGATGCGCTCATCATGGGTAACGATGACCTGCTTGTCCCGCGTCAAGTGGACGTCCAGCTCCACCCCTTCAGCGTGCTGATCCACCGCCAGCTGAAACGCTTCCAGCGTGTTCTCCGGCGCATAGCCTGAGGCGCCCCGGTGCGCGTAAATCTTTGTTTTCATCTTAAGTCCTTCTTTCAATGACTTATGTCATCAGTCGATGGGTTCTTCCAGCACAGCCAGGGCTTCTTTTGCCAGGCGTTTCTTCCGGTTCCTGCGCAAGGTGAGCGTCTGGTCAATAAACACCGCGAAAAAGCCAACGATGATGAAGAGGTAATAGGTGACAAAGCGCCAGATCAATAAGGCGGCGAAGAGGGAAGCATCCGGGAAAAAGCTGCGGAAAAACAGGTAAAACCCGCCTTCCTGCGCGCCGGAGGCCCCGGGCAAGGGCGTGAATGACGCCGTGATGTACAGCAAAAACTGGACTGCTAAAACCTGTACATAGCTGTGGCTGGCAAGTGAAAACCCGCGGTAGATGAAGTACAGCACGCTCATCAGCGCGGTCACCTGCACCATGGAAATCATGAACAACACCAAAAACTGCTTGGGCTTTTTTGTCAGGATTTCAACGCTGGAATGAAAATCTGTCAAGGCGGCATCCATGCGGGAGGAGGTTCGCTCCCTGTTTTTGATCAGGCGCAGGCGGTACCCCAGGTTGACAAAAAAGATGATGATCGCGCGCACCAGGTTGCGGTTGATGGCAAGCAGGATGACGATGGTCACCATCAGGGAGTTAAAGAAGAAGCCTAACGCCACCAGCCATACGCCCCGCCCAAGCAGCATGTGGATGTAGCTGCCCTTTAGAATCCACAGCGCTGCGCCAATGAGCAGCAGGGCACACTGCCAGCAAAAAAACTTCACCGCCAGGGAGGAGTACCCGATGCCGGAGGGCACGCCGCGCTTTTTGAACGCGAAGGCCTGCATGGGCTGGCCGCCTGTGGCAGCGGGCGTGATGGAGGAGTAATACATCCCAATCAAACCAACCAGGTTGCAGGAGCCCCAGGTGATGGGCACCTTTTGAAAATAAAAAATTACCCGAAGGATCAAGCCTTCCAGCAGCACATGGACAGCAAAGCAGCCTACCGCGCCTGCCAGCCACCAGGGGTTGATGGTGGTAAAGGCCGTCAGGATGAGCTGTGGGTCCCCGGCTTTTGAGACCAAATACAGCATCAGCAACAGCGTGAGCACAATGAAGATGATATTCAGCAGCATGCCGCGTTTTTCTTTGCTCAGCTTTGCCATAAGCCCTTTCCATGTTGAATGTATCATGCCAGTACGCAGATTATACCATCAACAGCGCGTCTTGTCACCAAAACCCCGGGATTGATGGCTGTTTGCGGGATATGCTATGATATTCAGAAGGGTATGCCGCACCCGGCACATGACCCTGGTCACCTTCTGTTTAGGATAGAAGGTGACCTATCAGCATCACTGGAGGCATACATGATCGTCGCAAAATTTGGGGGATCCTCCCTGGCGGACGCCGCGCATTTCCATATGGTCAAGGACATTCTGGCGCTGGAGCCAAATCGACGTTATGTCGTCGTCAGCGCGCCAGGCAAGCGCAGCGATACTGACCAGAAGATCACCGACCTGTTGCTTTCCTGCCATAACAAGGCACAGCGCGGCGCATCCTTTGACGCCGAATTTGCCCTGGTGAAGGAGCGCTATCAGGATATCGCGCGGGAGCTTGAGATTGATGATCATATCATTGACAGCGAATTAATGGAGGTCAAAAGCGCGCTGCAGACAGGCGCCAGCATTTCCTATGTCGCCAGCCGCGGCGAATACCTGTGCGCCAAACTGTTCGCCAAATGGATGCTTCTCCCCTTTGTTGACGCAAAGGACATTGTACGCTTTGACAGCCTGGGCAAGCTGAACCAGGCTGCCACCCTGCGCCTCATCAAGGAAGCGCTCAAAAAGCATAGCCGGGCGGTCATCCCTGGTTTTTATGGCGCGGACGAAGACGGCAACATCTGCACTTTCACCAGAGGCGGCAGCGACGTGAGCGGCGCTTTGGTCGCAGCTGCCATGGACGCCGATTTATATGAGAACTGGACGGATGTCACCGGTTTTCGCTCGGCTGACCCGCGCATCATTGAGGATGCCAGCTATATCAGCAGCCTGACCTACCGCGAATTGCGGGAATTAAGTTATATGGGCGCCAGTGTGATGCACGAGGAAGCGGTCTTCCCGGTGCGCAACGCAGGCATCCCCACCAGCATCAGAAACACCGCCAACCCCCACCACCCCGGCACCTTGATTGTGCACTCCCTGCGGCAAATCGGCAAACTGCCAGCTGTCACGGGCATTGCTGGCAAACGCGGGTTTACCACCATCATTCTTGAAAAAATGAAGATGAATGATGAGATTGGCTTTGGGCGCAAGGTGCTGTCGGTGCTTGAAAAACACCGCGTCAATTTTGAGCACCTGCCCACCGGCATTGACGCCTTGTGCGTAATGGTCAATACAGATACGCTCAACTCCAAGCGCGAGGTCATCATGGAGGAGATCGAGGACGCAGTCCATCCCGACGCGATCAGCGTGCAGGAAGGCATCGCGCTGGTCGCCTGTGTGGGGGCAGGTTTGTTCAAGTTGCACGGCACCATCGCGCGCCTGTTTACCGCAGTGGCAGAGCAGGGCATCACCATCCGGACGATGTTCCAGGCGCCCAGCGAGCTGTCCATCATCATCGGGGTGGATGAACACCACTTGGAAGCCGCCATCAAAGCCATATACGACGCTTTCATCAGGGAATAATCAAACGCGCTGCAAGAAATCCGTACTCTTGCGCGTTTAATAGGCAGACACTTATGAAGGAGGTCGCAATGATGAAAAAATTATTCAGTCTCTTGCTTGCAACCCTGTTATTGCTCTTGCTGACACCGTTTGCACTGGCGCAGCAGCCAGCGCTTCCGCCGGAGCGCTTGATTAATCTGGAGCACAACGCGCCCAACACCGGTAAAATGTTGCCAGAACGCTTTGATCCCTACCAGAACACCTACTTGCTGACAGTGGCCAGTTGGGTGTCACGCATCACCTTCACCCCCACCACCTCTGCTGCCAACGCGGTGGTGACTGTGAACGGGCAGGTGGTCGCCAGCGGGCAGAAATCCCAAATCATCCAGATGACGAACGACCCGCAGGCTGTGCAGGTAACCGTCTCCGTCTATGGTGAAGGCAATGTGCTGACAGCACAAAACACCTATACCATCTACCTGCAGCGCCGCCCCAGCGAGCGCAGGACGCGTGTATCCGCAGGCTATATCACCAACATTGATATGGCAGACGGCATCGCGACCATCAGCGCAGACCTCGTCAGCATCAAATATCAGGACAAAACCAACCTGTCCACCTTTGTGAACGAAACAGTATATCTGTACAAGTACAAGACTTCCCCCAACTGCCTGTTTTACTATGGCACAAAAAATAACCCCGTCCGCGCCACCAACGCGACGGAGTTTACCAACAACTATCTAAACACCGGAAGCAACCTGTACTACCTGGTATACATTGAGGATGAGATTGTAGCTGTCATGCCCTACGCGGCTGACTGATCCGGTACAGGCCCAAAAAGGCGGCGCGATCGCGCCGCCTTTTGTCTGCCTATGGATGCTTATTTGATGGCCTCTTCGAAGCGTTTGCTCACTTCGTCCCAGTTAACCACTTTCCAGAAATTGCTGAGGTATTCCGGCCTGCGGTTCTGGTACTTCAGGTAGTAGGCATGCTCCCAGACGTCAACGCCCAGGATGGGCTTTTTGCCGTTTGTGAGCGGGTTGTCCTGGTTGGGGGTTTTGGTGACAGCCAGCTTGCCGTTGTCAACTACCAGCCAGGCCCAGCCGGAGCCAAACTGCGTCTTGCCGGCGTTTTCAAACTCCTTCTGGAAGTCCTCAAAGCTGCCAAAGGCAGCGTCAATCTGTTTTGCCAGCTCGCCGTCCGGCTTGCCTTTGCCGTTTGGTCCCATAATCTCCCAGAACAGGGTATGGTTGATGTGGCCGCCGCCATTGTTGCGCACCGCTGTTTTGATGTCATCAGGCAGCTTGTCCAGCTTCTTGATGATGTCCTCAATGGACCAGTCCGCGAACTCCGTCCCCTCAATGGCCTTGTTCAGGTTGTCGATGTAGGCCTGGTGGTGCTTGGTGTGGTGGATGGTCATGGTCTGCTCGTCGATATATGGCTCCAGCGCGTTATACGCGTAAGGCAGTGCGGGTAAATTGTGTTTCATGGTACTCCTCCTTAAGTCATGGTTGTATTCTATTGTTACCCGGTAATAGGTGTTTGAAACATCTGTAATAAACCCTGCAAATACATGGAAGATTCCCGCAAACCGTCCGATTTGCGAGAGAATTTCTGCAAGTTTAGATTGATTCTGTACAATTCTATTGGTATAGCCGTGGTTTTGGGTTGTATTTGCTTGTGCTTGATTGACCGCAAGGCGGCGCATTGCTATAATGCGCGTAGCAAACAACGAGGGATAGCATGATCAAAGACCGTGAATTTTACAAAACCATTCTCCGGCTGTCTTTGCCGGCTGCTTTCCAGGCGGTCATCAACCTGCTGATTGTGCTGGCGGATAACTTAATGGTAAGCCAACTGGACGCACGCGGCCTGTCCTTCGCGGCGGTTGTGCAATCCAACAGCATCACCAACCTGGCCATCGCCTTTTTAACCGGGCTTGCCAGCGGCTCCATTGTGCTAATCGCCCAGTACTGGGGAAAGAAGGACACCAACAGCATTAAAGCGGTTTGCGCCAGTGTGATGCTGATGGCCATGGGTGTGGCTGCTATATTCATTCTTTTCATCCAAGTTTTCCCGCGTGACATCCTGCACATTGTCATCAATAAACGGGAGACAGAGGCCGTCAGCATCGCGCTGCGCTATTTGCCGCTGGTCTCCTTTTCCTATCTGCCCTACGCGGTGACCGCCTGCTTGATTGGTATGCTCAAGGGCATTGAAATTGTGCGCATCACCATCTATACGACAGTGGTCTCCCTGTTTACCAATGTGGGGCTCAATTACATCTTGATTTTCGGCAAGCTGGGCCTGCCTGCCTTGGGGGTGCAGGGCGCCGCCATGGCCACCCTATTGGCGCGCCTGATTGAGATGCTGATTGTCATCTGGTACTGCACCCGCGTACAAAAGGCGATGCCCTTTTCTGTTGGCTTTATTCGCCAGCAAAAGGCCTGGGCATGGCAGGATTTTGCCCATTTCGGGCTGCCGGTAGGCGTTACGGACGCGCAGTGGGCCATCATCGGCATGCTCAAGATGGTCATCATCGGCCAGTTGGGCATCCTGATGAGCAACGCGGCCGGCGTTGTGGATTCCCTGATGAACCTGGGCACCCTGTTCACCTTTGCCTTAGCCGGCGGTGCTGCGGTGATGGTGGGCAAGGCCGTGGGCGAAAACAACATCCAGCTTGTCAAGGAATACTCAAAGACCATTCAGATCATGTTCTTGATTTTCGGCGCATTGATGGCGGGGCTGGTCTTCCTGATTCGAAAGCCCTTTATCAGCCTGTATGGCTTAACGCCCGAAGCGTCGGATTTGGCGGTCAAGATGGTCAATGTGTGCGTGCTGACGCTTATTGGCACCAGCTATCACGGTTCCTGCTTTGTGGGCATCAACCGGGGCGCAGGCGACAACCGCTTTGTGATGATGGTGGACATGATATGCGGTTGGCTGATTGTATTGCCCTCTGCCTTCATCGGTGCGTTTGTGCTCAAGCTACCGCTTCATTGGGTGTATTTCTTAACGCGTGTGGACCAGACCTTTAAATGGATCATCGCCAACCGGCGATTAAAGGGCAATAAATGGATCTTCCATGTCACCCGCGCGCATGACGAACCAGGCATCAAACAGGCATGATTACCATTGTTCATGACAATCTGAAAATCCAGCTGAAATCCTGGCATGACCTGTCCTGGCTGCAGGATTTCGGCCGGGTTTTTTGTGTGTTTGATCAGCTGATTTCGGGCAACCTGTGCTTTGGTGTGGATGATGGTGAACGAAAATACTTCATCAAATACGCCGGCGCGCCTACCATGATGTACGCGGGTGATACACAGGCGGCTGTGGACCGGTTGCGTGCAGCCTATCCAAAACACGTGCAACTTGCGCATCCCGCGGTCAATCACGTGCTGCATGAATTTCAAACGCCCCAGGGCTATGGGCTGGTCTTTTCGTGGTTTGACGGCTTCGCGCTGGCACCTCTTCGTTTACACATGGAGCATTTGCACGCGCTTGCACTGATTGAAAAACTGGCCTTGTATGATCAACTGATCGACGCCTTGGTACAGGCTTCCAGGATGGATTATCTGATTGCCGGCCTGTCTGACCATCACCTGCTGATTGATTTTGAGAAAAAGCGCCCGCTGCTCTCCTCCCTGAGCCATTTTGAGCAGTTTCCCGTGCGTGTTCCCCATCCCAAGTTACCGGGCACCAGCTGGTATATCCCGCCGGAAGGCTATGTGATTGGCGCGGCATTGGACGAATATGCCAATGTCTACGCGTTGGGCGCCCTGGCCTTCACCTTCTTTGGCAAGCAAAGCACAAGGGCAGCAGGCGACTGGACCGCAGGAGCCGCCTTATATGAACTTGCCGCACATGCAGTCAAACAAAAGGCGGAAGACAGAATGCCCTCCGCAGAAGCGTACCAATCGCACTGGCGGGCCGCTGTACGCAGCCTGCCACGCCTGTAAACTATATAGCTTTGACCGTTCCGCCCTTTACTGTCAGCACACAGGAAGGGTTGACATTTTGAATGCCGCTTAACTCCGTGCAGGTGAGCAGCGTCTGCATGCGGTCCAGGCGCACCAATAAGCGCGCCTGCCGCCCTTCGTCCAACTCGCTCATCACGTCATCCAATAGCAGCAGCGGGGTTTCCTTGTGTGCACGGGTTAGGATATCAATCTGTGCCAGCCGCATGGCGAGGGCAGCCGTTCTGGCTTGCCCCTGGGAAGCAAAGGCGCGCATATCATTGCCGCTGAGCATCAGCTGCAAGTCATCCCGGTGCGGTCCGGGTCCGGTGGACAAACGCCTTAAATCATCCTCCCGAGAAGCCGCCAGCCGCTTGCGCATATCCGCTTCCGGATCCAGGCTGTCCATTAAAGTGCCCTGGTAGCGCAGAAAGAAGCGCTCACTCTTGCGGCCCGCGATAAAGGTATAATGCTCTGTCGCCAGCTCGCTGATGGCGTTTGCCGCGTCACGGCGCTGGATTACAATGGGCGCTGCCGCCTTGGCCAACTGCTCATCCCAGATGTCCAGCATGCCGGCCTCTGCCCTGCCGCGTGCGATTTCTTTTAATAAGGCATTGCGCTGGCGCAAAATGCCGTTGTAATGCTGCAGGGCATAGAAATAGGCGGCCTGGCTCTGGGAGAGCAGCATATCCAGAAAAACGCGCCTGCCTTTGGGCGCGCCCTTGACAAGGTCCAGGTCCTCCGGGGAGAACATCACGCAGGTCATGTGCCCCATCAATTCGCCCATGCGCGGCACTGTCTTGCCGTTTACAAAGACGATTTTTCGCTCCCCCTGGGCAGAAAAGAGCCGCACGCCTACCTCATCCTGCACGCTGGTGCGGGCAACACGCGCGTGCACCGCGCAGGTCGTGCTGCCGATGCGGATCATGTCCCGATCGTTGCTGGTGCGGTGGCTGCGCCCCAGGCAGCACAGGTGAATGGCCTCCAACAGGTTGGTCTTCCCCGCGCCGTTTTCCCCGATTAAAATGGTGATGCCCGGCGGCGGCATCAAGGTCAGCTGCTCATAGGAGCGGAACTGATGAAGCCGTAATTGCAGCAAACGCATCTATTTATGATACCTTTCACCGGAAATAATTTTGTAGGAACGGTATAGCTGCTCCAGCAGCATCACCCTGGCCAATTGGTGCGGGAAGGTCATCCTGGACAGGGACAGCTTGAAATCTGCCCGCTGGATCACCTCATCAGACAGCCCCAGGGATCCGCCGATGACAAAGCTGACCGACAGTGACTGGTCATGCCAGTTTTTGACGCGCTGGCTGAGCGCTTCGCTGGTGATCAATTGCCCCTCAATGCACAAGGCAACCACCACATCCTGCGGTTTAATTCTGTCCAGGATGCGTTTCCCTTCCGCTTCAAGGGCGCGTTTGACCAGTGCGTCTGATGCCGTACCCGGGTCCTTCTCGTCCGGCACTTCAACCACGCTGAGCTTACAAAAGCGTGACAGCCTGCGCTCGTATTCCTGTGCCAGTTGGTGGTAGCCCTCCCGCTGCTTTCCTACCGCGATAATCTGAATCGGCAAATTTCTTCTCCGTGCTGTTTTGTCAAATAAATTCAAGCACAAGGCGTGCAACCACTTAATTATACCATAGCCACTAAAAAAACAATCCCAAACACTTTGCTTATAGGAATAACCCCAAAACTATCCACACCTGCAGCGCTGCATAATTCCTAAGTATACTGCATAAGTAGCAAGATATTCAAAGGTTTGTAAAAGAAATGGTCGCAGTTCGTTCACATTTTTCGGGATCTGCCTGTATAATTGAAAACCGGCGCGAACGCGCTCAAACACCTGTTCTGTCCACATTGTCCACAGGGTTATCCACAAAAAACCGCCTTTTTGGCACGGTTTATCAAACAGACCAGCCTTTTTCAAAAAAATCAAGCCCTATTTTTCAAAGTTATCCACAGGATGACTTCCGCCTTTATCCCAGTCTCTATCCACATGAAAACCATACAAATCAGAAAGCTGCTTTGCATTCTTTTTACATTTCATAATACTTATGTAAAGATTTGGAGACCTCAATGTATCATCTTCATCATGCTGGCAAACGAATCAGATTTGCCAGGATTTATTTTCATGCACAAAAAAGCCGCCCGGTTGGGCGGCGGGGATAAGACAGGCGGAAATTAGCGGTTAAGCAGGGTTTCCTCGGTGTCCTTGTCGAAGAAGTGCAGGCGGGAGGTATCCATCACGACGGTGATGTCATCGCCAACTACGGTCTTGGTGCGCGGGTCAACGCGCGCGATGACGTTGTCGTCCTTGCCGGTGGTGGACAGGTACAGGTAGGTCTCAGAGCCCATGAGCTCGGTGACTTCCACGTGGACCTTGAAGCCGGCGTCCGGATGCGCCTGGATGTCTTCGGGGCTGTCGGAGATATTCTCAGGACGGATGCCCAGGACAACTTCCTTGCCGATGAAGTCTTCCGTCTTGAACTTGCGCAGCTTCTCTTCCGGCACGACGATCTTGTTATCGCCAAACACTGCGAACACCTTGTCGCCTTCCTTTTTGAGGACGACGTCGAAGAAGTTCATCTGCGGACTGCCGATGAAGCCGGCCACAAACTTGTTGTTGGGATGATCGTAGTTGTTCTGCGGGGTATCCACCTGCTGGATGAAGCCGTCCTTCATGATGCAGATGCGGGAGCCCATGGTCATGGCCTCGGTCTGGTCATGGGTGACGTAGATGAAGGTGGTCTGCAGGCGCTGATGCAGCTTGGTAATCTCTGTACGCATCGCGACACGCAGTTTGGCGTCCAGGTTGGAGAGCGGCTCGTCCATCAGGAAGACCTTGGGCTCACGGACGATGGCGCGGCCCAGGGCAACACGCTGACGCTGACCGCCGGAGAGCGCCTTGGGCTTCCGGTTGAGCAAATACTCGATGTCCAGGATGTGCGCAGCGGCTTCAACGCGCTTTTTGATCTCCTCTTTGGGGGTCTTGCGCAGCTTGAGGCCAAAGGCCATGTTGTCATACACGGTCATGTGCGGGTACAGTGCATAGTTCTGGAACACCATCGCGATGTCGCGATCCTTGGGTGCGACGTCGTTGACCAATTTGTCACCGATGTAGAGTTCGCCGTCGGAGATTTCTTCCAGGCCCGCGACCATGCGCAGGGTGGTGGATTTTCCGCAGCCAGAGGGACCGACCAGAACGATAAATTCCTTGTCCTCAATATCCAGCGTGAAGTCGCTGACCGCCGTCACGTTACCGGGATATACTTTGTAGATGTTTTTCAGGGTTACACTTGCCATGGTACTCCTCCTTTTTCCAATATCAGTCGCCTGATATCTTGTCACCTGAATTATACAATCATGTATCAACCTTGACCACTGGCTAAACTTACAAATCTTCCGCGCGTCCTTTGTGCAATCCATGAAATGGGGTTGTTTTTTGACCCTGCACCCCCAAAATAGTATACTTATAACAGTAATAATATGGATTTTGGAGGATGTATCATGACAGATATTCAAAAACTGGCGCACATGATAAACGAAGCGTCCTACATTGTATTCTTCGGCGGCGCGGGCGTGTCCACCGAGAGCGGCATCCCGGACTTCCGCAGCGCGGATGGCCTGTACCATCAAAAACAGGTGATTCCGCCGGAGACGATTTTAAGCCATTCTTTTTTCATGAAAGAACCCGCGCTGTTTTATCAGTTTTATAAGGAAAACCTGCTGGCGCCCAAAGCCCAGCCCAACGGGGCGCATGTGGCACTTGCGCAGCTGGAAAAGGAAGGCAGGCTGCGCTGTGTCGTGACACAAAACATTGACAACCTGCACCAGTTGGCTGGTTCTGATGTTGTGTGCGAACTTCACGGTTCCACCCACCGCAACTACTGCATGCGCTGCGGCAAAACCTATCAGGGCATTGATTTTATTCTAGCGTCAAAAGAGGAGCCGAAATGCGCCTGCGGCGGCATGATCCGCCCGGACGTGGTGCTGTATGAGGAAGGCTTGGATCCGCAGGTGACGCAGACTGCGGTCAATCATATCCAGGCTTCTGACCTGCTGATCATCGGCGGCACCTCGCTCTCCGTCTACCCAGCCGCCTACTACGCGCAGCTGTCACGCGGCAAACTGGTCATCATCAACCGTGACCCGACACAGCTGGATCAGGCAGCCGATTTGGTGATCCGGGAGCCCATTGGCAAGACGCTGGCGCAGGTGATGAAAGCGCGCAAGACCGCCTAATTGGCGCTTGTTTTCAGGACAAAATCCGCCCGGCTGTCCGCCTGATCCCGCAGAACCTGCAGGATGCCGGCGCCATAGGAGCCCAGGGCATTGAGCGCCGCATTGACATAGGAAAACTGGATGATGACATCGCGCATCTCCCCCAGGCTGTCACTGAAGGCGTCCAGGTTGTTGCCAAAATATTCTGGTAAACCAAGCGCGTCTTTCATATGTCCCCAGGCCGCCTGCCTGGTATCCATCTTCCTGCCGTCCAGTTTGATGATGCGCATCTTATTCCTCTCCATATAGTAATGTGAAGCTCTCATAGTGGTCAAAGGTATAATAGACCAAGCCGTCATTGGAATACACAATCCGTTTGGCGCCGCGGGAGGCTTTGTTTTGCGCGTCGATATCGCATTCATAATATACTCTGCCCGGTTTTTTTGGCAGCAGCCCTTCATAATTTCCAAAGCGGTCCCCGCCAATGGAGTGATCCTTGATATAGGGACGCAGGTCACCCCCGCTCCACCCCAGCGCCCTGGCCTCCTGCTTGGTGATATAGTTCTTGGGCAGTTTCTGA
The DNA here is from genome assembly GCA_964346355.1 of uncultured Christensenella sp. Classification (GTDB taxonomy): domain Bacteria; phylum Bacillota; class Clostridia; order Christensenellales; family Aristaeellaceae; genus UBA6115. The sequence goes on from CAYFUH010000002.1 coordinate 90,351, forward strand.
TAGGTGTGCAGGTAAAGTGCTACATCCTCCGCTGTGTAGTAAACACCGTCCTCATCAAGAACAGACGCTGCAGGCTGCTGTGTAATGTTTATGTCTGCTGGCTGCGCGGTTTCCGCGGAAGCCGCGGTCTGTGCCGGCGCATCCGGCACGGGCACGCTGCCATTTTGCCAATTGATGATGAGCAGCGCTGCGATTAGCAAAACCAATGCGATAGGCAGGATTCGTTTCATGTTCAAAGCAGGTACCATCCTTTTATTCCATACATTCTGTGGTAGAATAAAGCATCCCACAGTTTAGGTCATCCCGGAGGGTCGTTGTGATCAAGAAAATCGCGGCAGGCATCTTCCCCCGCCTGCTGAAAAATGTCCCCAAGGACAAGAAATGGCTGTATCCCTTTTATCTGGCGGGGCAGCTGCAGGTAAGCGAGGAATCCTATGAATCCGCACACTTGCCCGCGGCTTTTGACAACCTGGCCATTGCCTTCCTGTCAGACATCCATTACGGCCCCTTTTTAAAAAAGGAGGAAGCGCTATCTGTTGTCCAAAAGGTGGTGAACCTGGATACGGACCTGATCATCCTAGGCGGTGATTATGGGGATATCCCCACCAACTCACTGGCATTTTTTAACCTGATCCCGGCCTTCCCAGCGGACAAAACCGTGCTGGCGGTGCTGGGCAACCACGACATCGGCGCGAAGCATCAAATCATTGTGCCGGATATCTTGGACGCGATGAGGGCGAAGAACATCATCCCCCTCGTCAATGAAACCCACCTCATCACCCGGGAAGGCAAGCGGCTGGCTGTGTGCGGGCCGGATGACAAGCGCTGCGGCAGGCCGGATTTTGAGCCACTCGTCGCACAATCACAGGACGCGGACTTTGTTCTTTTTATCCCGCACTCGCCCGATTTGATTCCCGATGCCTATGAGGCGGGTTTTGCCTTCCATCTGGCCTTGTGCGGGCATACCCACGGCGGGCAATTGGTATTCTTTGGCCGCTCCCTGCACTCCTCCAGCATCTATAAGGACAGGTACCGCTCCGGCTGGTATCAGGAAAACGGTGTGGACATCCGGGTCAGCAACGGGGTGGGCACCTCTATTTTGCCCATGCGCATCGGTCCAATGCCGGAGATTCACCGCATCGTATTACGCGCCAAAGTCTAAGGATAAACTGGGGTTCGCGTTCAAGTTCCACTCCGCGAACTCCCCTTTTTTGTATTGCTCATAGGCGGCAGCCCCGATCATCGCCGCGTTATCCCCGCACAAAAACAAGGGCGGCATATACAGCGTGATGCCGTTTTCTTCACACAGCTCGCTCAACCTCTGCCGCAGCAGGTTGTTGGCGGAGACACCACCCGCCAGAGCCAGCCTTGTCCAGCCCTTGTCCTGGCAGGCTTTGATGGTTTTGTTGCACAGATGATGGACAACGGTGTGCCGAAATACGGCAGCCAGATCCGCCTTGTTGTAGGCTTCCTTGCGCTGATCCATGCCATGCGCCAGGTTGATAAAGCCGGTCTTTAAGCCAGAGAAGCTGAAGTCATAGGCGCCCGTTACCCTGGGCTCCGTCAAATGATAGGCCAGCGGGTTGCCCTCCTGCGCCAGCTTATCCAAATTGGGGCCGCCAGGATAGGGCAAGCCCAGAACGCGGGCCGCTTTGTCAAAGGCTTCACCCGCCGCGTCATCCTGCGTGCAGCCCAGCAAGTTCAGACCCTGGTCTGTTACTTCAATCAGGTGGCTGTGGCCGCCGGAGACCACCAGGCACAAAAAGGGCGGCTGAAGGTCTGGATAGGCCAGATAATTGGCTGCGATATGTCCCGCGATATGGTTGACAGCAATCAGGGGTTTTTTCAGCGCGAAGGCCAGCCCCTTGGCGTAGCTGACCCCCACCAACAAAGCGCCAACCAGACCAGGCCCCTGTGTCACCGCGACAGCGTCCAGATCCTGAAAATGAAGCCCGGCCTCTGCCATCGCCTGCTGCACCACCAGGTCCACCTTCTCAATGTGCGACCGGCTGGCGATCTCCGGCACCACACCGCCATAGGGCACATGCAGCTGGATTTGGGAATACACCACGTTGGACAGGATGCTCCGGGCGTTTTTGATGACGCTTGCGGCGGTCTCATCGCAGGAGCTTTCAATCGCGAGGATGAGCTTGTCTTGCTCATTGACATTCATGACAGCGCCTTCCTTTCGCGGATGATTAAACTGACAACATGCAAAGCCAGGAGCGCGCCCAAAAGCACCATTCCAATCCGCAGCCCAGCATCCTTGGCATAGGCGATAAAAAACGGTTCCGGCATCAGCATCAGCAGCAGGTCTGTCTGCGGGTTTAACAACCACAGGTCATTGGTGAACAGCAACTGGTGCATCCTATAAAACGCCTGATGAAAATTGATGCTTGCCAGGATAACAACAATCAATAGCACAAGCAGACTGATGAATCCACCCCTGATGGCGTTCCTGATAAACCGCAGCAAAGCTTGCCGCGGTTTCCAACTTGAAGAAGCAGCTGACAAAAAGGCGCTGATGATCAGAAGAACAATGCCACCATAAAAAACACTACGCGAAAGGCGGAACAAACCGCGCACATCCGCCAGATGTGTCAGTTCCTCCTCGGAAAAGGCAGGGCTTTTAACCCCGTTTTTTTCCACAAACCTTTGCGCGGTTTCCGCTTTGCCAAACAAGTAGTCTGACAATCCTTCTGCTAATTGTGCATAGGCGCCTGGTGCAAGGCCCATTGGCTCTGTTTGCGCGTGCTGTTCAAACAAACCAGCGACATACTGGCTGTCGCTGGCTGGGCGAATGACTGCCATGGGCAGCATCATCAGGATGCCAATGGCAATCAGCGCGATGGGGATGACCTGCCAAAATGGGGCTGGCCTGGTGTTCTTTGCCTGTGACATAATCCTTATTGCATCTTTAAATAGGCGGTGATGAAGCTGCCGATGTTGCCGTCCATCACATCATCAATATTGCCGGATTCAAAGCCTGTGCGGTGGTCCTTCACCATGGTGTAGGGCTGGAAGACGTAGGATCGGATCTGGCTGCCCCATTCGATCTTCTTCATCTCCCCCTTGATGTCGGCCATCTTTTCCTCATTCTCGCGCTCGCGCAATTCCAGCAGCCGCGCGCGCAGCATCTTCATGCACATTTCGCGGTTTTGGATCTGGGAACGCTCGTTTTGACAGGACACCACAATGCCGCTGGGGATATGTGTCATACGCACGGCGGAGTCGGTCTTGTTGACGTGCTGGCCGCCAGCGCCGGTGGAGCGGTAGGTATCAACACGCACTTCCTCCATGTTGATCTCAATCTCCCCGTCGTCCTCCAGCATGGGCGCCACATCCAGGGATGAGAAAGAGGTATGCCGCCTGGCGTTTGAGTCAAAGGGGCTGATGCGCACCAGGCGGTGCACGCCTTTTTCGCTGCGCAAATAGCCATAGGCGTTGTCGCCCTCTACCTCAAGCGTGACGGATTTGACGCCCGCTTCATCGCCTTCCAGGATATCAATCAGTGTGGTTTTAAAGCCCATGTTCTCGCAGTAGCGGGAGTACATGCGGTAGAGCATCCCCGTCCAGTCCTGGGCTTCCGTGCCGCCCGCGCCTGCGTGCAGGGACAGGATGGCGTTGTTTTGGTCATAGTCCCCGCGCATCAGCGTCTCCAGCGCCAGGGCGTCCACCTTCTCCTGCAAGTCACGGGCGTCGGTATCCACTTCAGCCACGATGCCCGCGTCCTCTTCCTCCAGCGCCATATGAAGCATCAGGGAAAGATCCTCCCGGGCGTTTTCCAGGGATTCATACTGCTCAATTTTGTTTTCCAGCCGGGCGATGCGCTTGTTGACCACCGTGGAGCGCTCCAGGTCGTCCCAGAAGCCGGGTGAAGCCATCTCCTCTTTGAGTTCGGTCAATTCCCGCTGCATCTGCTCAATGCGAAGGCCGCTGCGGATTTCCTTCAGCGATTCCTGCATGCTGTCCAGATTTTGTTGTATTTGATCCGCGCCGATTATCATCATCAATATCCTTTACTCTTGGTTGCCCTGCCTGCCGTGGCAATGCTTGTATTTCTTGCCGCTGCCGCAGGGGCAGGGGCTGTTGCGGCCCACCTTTTCGCCGGGCTTGGTCCGGATGGGCTGGTTGGTCTTCTTCGGTTGCTGCTGCGCGCTGCTCTGGCTGGTGACCCGGGCGACGGCTGCGCGCTCCTGAGGCTGCTGGATGCGCAACTGGAACAGGGTGCGGATGGTGTCCTCCTGAATTAAGCGGGTCATCTCGTCAAACATGTCGTAGCTTTCGACCTTGTATTCCGTCACCGGGTTGCGCTGGGCATAGGCGCGCAGGCCAATGCCGTCGCGCAGTTGGTCCATCGCGTCGATATGATCCATCCAGCGGTTGTCAACCGACCGCAGCAGGATGTTGCGCTCCAACTCGCGCATGTCGATGTTCAGCTTGGTGATTTCTTCCTCGCGCCGCGCGTAATGGTCTGCAGCCGTCTTTTTGAGGAAGGCGGCTAATCCCTCTTTGTCAAAGTTTTTGACAGCTTCGGCGTTTGCCTTCATGGTGCCCGAGGGGATAGCCAGGCGCTCCACCTCGTCCGTTAAGCCCTTGATGTCCCAATCCCCGGGTTCACCCACACAGAAGCGCGCCACCGCGTCATCCAGCACCTTCTCACCCATGGTGATGATGGTCTGCTTCATGTTCTGGCCTTCCAGCACCTGGCGGCGCTGGGAGTAGATCAACTCGCGCTGCTGGTTCATGACGTCATCATACTGCAGCACGTTTTTGCGCACTTCAAAGTTGCGGCTCTCAATGCGCTTTTGCGCATTCTCAATCTGTTTGGTGAGCATACCTGCAGCCAGCGGCTCGTTCTCATCCATGCCCAGCCTGCCAATCATACCTTCAATGCGCTCCCCGCCAAACAAGCGCATCAGGTCATCCTCCAGCGAGATAAAAAACTGGCTGGAGCCCGGGTCGCCCTGGCGTCCGGCGCGCCCGCGCAACTGGTTGTCAATGCGGCGGCTTTCGTGCCGCTCTGTGCCGATGATATGCAGGCCGCCCGCGGTGACCACGCGGTCATGCTCTTTGTCGGTGGTCTTTTTGTACTCCTCCCTCAGCGCCAAATAGCGCTTGCGCGCCTCCAGTACCTCCGGGCTGACCTTTTCGCTTTTACCGGTCGCTTCCTCGATGATGTCTTCGGGGTACTCTTCCTGGCGCATGGTGCGTCTGGCCAGGAAATCCGGGTTGCCGCCCAGCAGGATGTCCGTGCCGCGGCCGGCCATGTTGGTCGCGATGGTGACTGCGCCATAGTGCCCCGCCTGGGCAACAATGGCCGCCTCCCGCGCATGGTGTTTGGCGTTGAGCACCTCATGCGGGATGCCCTCACGCTTGAGCAGATCGCTTAAGTATTCTGACACCTCAACGGAGATGGTCCCTACCAGGATGGGTTGACCCGTCTGGTGCCGGCGGACAATTTCATCCACCACCGCGCGGTACTTGCCGCGCTTGCCGCGGTAGACCATGTCATTTAAATCATCGCGGATCATGGGCATGTTGGTTGGCACCTGCACAACGTCCAGCGAATAGATGCCCTGGAACTCCGCCTCCTCCGTCTTGGCGGTACCCGTCATGCCAGCCAGTTTCTGGTACATACGGAAGTAGTTCTGGAAGGTGACGGTCGCCAGCGTCTTGCTCTCCCGCTCCACCTTTACGCCTTCTTTGGCCTCAATGGCCTGGTGCAGGCCGTCGGAATAGCGGCGGCCAATCATCAATCGGCCGGTGAACTCATCCACGATGACCACTTCTCCGTTTTGAACCACATAATCCACATCCCGCTTAAACAAGGCATGCGCCTTGAGCGACTGGATTAAATGATGGTTGAGCTCGTTATTCTCCGGATCATTCAGGTTTTCAATGGAGAAGGCCTGCTCCGCCTTTTTGGCGCCTTCCTCGGTGAAGACCACCGCGCGGTCCTTCTCTTCCACGGTGTAGTCCGCTTCGGGCTTTAAGCGCACCACAAAGCGGTCAGCGCGCTCGTACAGGTCGGTCGATTTTTCACCCTGCCCGGAGATGATCAGCGGCGTCCTGGCCTCGTCAATGAGGATAGAGTCCACCTCGTCCACAATGGCGAAGGCGTGCCCGCGCTGCACCATATCCCGCTCGTAGATGACCATGTTGTCGCGCAGGTAGTCAAAGCCCATCTCGTTGTTGGTGCCGTAGGTGATATCGCAGGCATAGGCTGCCCTGCGCTGCTCGTTGTCCAAATCGTGGATGATGACACCTACACTGAGGCCTAAAAAGCGGAACAGCTTGCCCATGTCCTCGCCCTGGAAGCTGGCCAGGTAGTCATTGACAGTCACAATGTGCACGCCCTTGCCGTTCAGCGCGTTTAAGTAGGCGGGCAGGCAAGCGGTCAGCGTTTTACCTTCACCGGTTTTCATCTCGGCGATACGGCCCTGGTGCAGTACAATGCCGCCGATCAATTGTACCTTAAAGGGACGCAGCCCCAGCGTGCGCTTGGCCGCCTCGCGCACCACTGCGAAAGCCTCCACTAAAATATCGTCCAGGGTTTCGCCCTTGTCCAAACGGTCTTTAAAAATCTGTGTTTGCGCCTGCAGCTCCTCATCGCTCATGCGCTCGTAGGTTGGCTCCAGCGCTTCAATGGCTTCCGCCTGCTTGCGCAGCGGCTTTAACTGGGCTTCTGCTCCCATGCCCAGGATTCCTTTAAGTTTCTCTAACATGCACGTCTCCTTCGGTTCAAAAACCGTAACAATTATACCACGTCACAAGAGGCAGGGGCAAGAAAGGCACAGTTGCCCCCATCCTTTTGCCCCATTTTTAACAGATCATTCACGCGATGCACACAAAAACCCCGCACAGGGCGGGGCTTTGCAAAATACAGTGATTTTTACAGAATGAATTTGTGCAGGTCAATCTTCTTGGCTGCCTTTACATGCTCCTGCACGTACTGGGCGGTGATGGTCAGTTCCACCTCCGGCATGTCCCCGCCGCCTGCGTTAAAGGAGATGTCCTCCAACAGTTCCTCAAACACGGCATGCAGCCGCCTGGCGCCGATGTTTTCCCCTGCGTCGTTTAAGTTGCAGGCTGCCTGCGCAATCTCATTGAGTGCGTCCGGCTCAAAGCTCAGCTTGACCTTGTCCGCGGCCAAAAGCGCTTTGTACTGCAGCGTCAGCGCGTTGTCCGGCTGGGTGAGGATGTTGACAAAATCCTCCTTTGTAAGGCTTTTAAGGTTGACCTGCACCGGAAAGCGGCCCTGCAATTCGGGGATCAAATCCGATGTCTTGGCCACATGGAAGGCGCCCGCCGCGATAAAGAGCATAAAATCAGTCCGTACCGCGCCGTGCTTGGTGTTGACCACGCTGCCCTCAACGATGGGCAGGATGTCGCGCTGCACGCCTTCCCGGGACACATCCGGGCCGGATGAGGCATTGGAGCGGCCGGCAATCTTGTCAATCTCGTCAATAAATACAATGCCGTCCTGCTCAGCCCTGCTGACCGCTTCCTCACGGATGGCGTCCATGTCAATTAAACGCTCCGCTTCCTCCGCGATCAGGATCTTGCGCGCTTCCTTCACCTTGACCCGGCGCAGCTTGGTTTTCTTGGGCATCATGCCGCCCATCATGTCACCGATGTTGATGGACGCGCCGCCTACCTCAAGCTGCGGCATGACGTCCTCCACCTCGATCTCCAGCTCCTGCTCCTCAAGTTGGCCTTCCTTTAATTGCTGCCGCAAATCTGTGCGGCGGCCAGTGAGCAGCGCTTTTTCTTCCTCTGTCTGCTCCGGCTCCTTCTGCCTGCCGCGCAGCAGGATGTCAATGGGGTTGGCGGCCTGGCGCGGCGGCGGGCTGGACAGCAGGGTAATCAGGCGGTCCTCTGCCAGCACCTCGGCCCGGGCGCGCACGCGCTCCTCATGCTCCTGCTTGACCATACGCACCGCGTTTTCGGTCAGATCCCGGATGATGCTTTCCACATCCCGGCCCACATAGCCTACCTCCGTAAACTTTGTGGCTTCCACCTTCACAAAAGGTGCGTTCACAAGGCGCGCCAGACGCCTGGCAATCTCCGTCTTGCCCACTCCGGTGGGGCCAATCATCAGGATGTTTTTGGGGAAGATTTCCTCCCTGAGGGTTTCCTCCACCTGGCTTCTGCGGTAGCGGTTGCGCAACGCGATAGCTACCTGGCGCTTGGCCTCATCCTGGCCGATGATATAGCGGTTGAGTTCCCGCACAATTTCTCTGGGTGTTAACTGGCTCATCAGGACACCTCTTCCACAAGGATGTTGTCATTGGTGAAAACACAGATGGAGGCAGCGATCTCAAGCGCTTTGCGGGCGATGTCCACCGCTGGCAAATCTGTGTTTTGCACCAGTGCGCGGGCGGCTGCCAGGGCATAATTGCCGCCGGAGCCAATAGCGCAGATGCCGTCATCCGCTTCAATCACTTCGCCGGTGCCGGAAATCAGCAGCATCTGGTCTTTGTTGGCGGCAATCAGCATGGCCTGTAACTGGCGCAGGGCCTTGTCGCTGCGCCATTCGCGCGCCAGGTTCACCGCGGCGCGCTCCAGGTTGCCGCCCGTTTGTGTCAGCTTCTCTTCAAAGCGCTCACTGAGGGTAAAGGCATCCGCCACAGAGCCGGCAAAGCCCACCGTCACCTGGTCATTAAAAATCTTGCGCACCTTTTTGGCGGTGCTTTTGAAGATGGTGCTTTCCCCCATCGTCACCTGGCCATCCCCCGCGATGGCGATGCGGTCAAACCGTTTGACCGCGCAGATGGTTGTGCCTCGTAATTCCATCCTGTTCTCCTTAAAACAAGTCCGGTCGTGATTGTTGGTATTGCTCAAGCTCAAAAAGCGCGCGCTGCGCAAGCTTTCCATACCGGTTCTGCTTGCCCTTCACGCGCATGGGCAAGGGCGGCAGGATACCAAAATTGATGTTCATGGGCTGAAAGTTGCGGTTGGGAGCTGAAATATAGGCCCCCAATGCCCCAATCGCGGTTGTTTCCGGGAAATCTGGCGCTGGGCAGTTTTTTAGTTGCGCTGCCATGGCGATGCCCGCGCTCAAACCGGAAGCAGTGCTTTCCACATAGCCTTCCACGCCGGTGATCTGCCCGGCAAAAAACTGCCCCTGCTGTCCCTTCACCGCGTAGGTGCGCTCAAGGAAGCCGGGGCTGTTGATAAAACTGTTGCGGTGCATGACGCCATAGCGCGCGAACTCCGCCTCCATAAGCCCTGGAATCATGGAGAAGACGCGCTTTTGCTCCGGGAACAAAAGCCGTGTCTGAAAGCCAACCAGGTTATACAAGCTGCCCGCCGCGTCATCCTGGCGCAGCTGCACCACAGCGAAGGGCTCTTTGCCTGTTCTTGGGTCTGGCAGGCCAACCGGTTTCATGGGCCCAAAGGCTGCCGCCATGCGGCCGCGCTTGGCGATGGACTCGATGGGCAAACAGCCGTCAAAGAGCTGTTTGTCCTCAAATCCATGGATATCCGCGCATTCGGCGTTGATCAATTCGTCAATAAAGGCGTGATACTCCGCTTCATTCATCGGGCAGTTGAGGTAGTCATCCCCCCTGCCGTATCTGGACGCCCGAAAGGCGATGTTCATGTCAATGGAATCCGCGTACACAATGGGCGCCGCCGCGTCATAAAAATGCAGGGTGCCCGCGATTTGCCGGATAGCGTCTGCCAGCCCTGCTTCTGTTAGCGGCCCTGTAGCGATAATAAAGGGCGCTTCCGGAAACGCCTCCACGACGCGGCTTTCAAACTGTATTAATGGGTGATTGAGCAAAGTATCCGTGATGGTCTTGGCAAAGCGCTCCCGGTCGACCGCCAAAGCGCCGCCGGCCGGCACACGGGTGCCGTCCGCCGCGCGCAAAATCAGGGAATCAAGCCGCCGCAATTCTTCCTTTAAAAGGCCCGGCGCGTTTTCCAGCCGGTCACCGCGCAGGGAGTTGCTGCAAACCAGCTCGGCCAGGTATTGGGAGGAATGCGCCGGTGTCTTCTGCTCCGGCTTCATATCCACCAGGGTGACAGGAATCCCGCGCTTGACCAATTGCCAGGCTGCTTCACAGCCCGCCAGCCCCGCGCCAATAACCTGTACCCTTACCTCAGGCATGCTCCGCCTCCGGCGCCTCCTCTACCACCTCGTGGTGTCGGCAGGTTTCATTGGTGCACAGGCGGAACTGGCTGTTTTTGCGGTACTTGTAGACCATATGGTGGTCACACTTGGGGCATTTCTCTGTCGCGACCTTGTCCCAGGAGGTGAACTCGCACTCCGGGTATTTTTCACACCCATAGAACTTGCGGCCCTTGCGCGTGGTTTTCTCCAGCAATCTGGCGCCGCAGGTGGGGCAGGGTGCGTCGATATAGGTCAAAATGGGCATGGTAAAGCGGCATTCCGGGAAACGCGGGCAAGCCAGGAAGCGGCCATAGCGGCCCATCTTGTACACCAGCATGGTGCCGCAGACCTCACAGGGGATGTCGGACACTTCGTCCGGAATCTCCACCTTCTCAATCTGCTCTTCCGCCTGGCTTACCATCTGGCTGAAGGACGGATAGAAATCCCGCAGGATGTCCTTCCAGTCCAGCTTGCCTTCGGCGATCTCGTCCAGTTTGCTCTCCATATCCGCGGTGAACTCCAGATCCACCACCGGGCTGAAATACTCCATCATGATGTCATTGACCATGCGCCCCATCTCCGTCGGGTAGAGCCTGCGCTTCTCGCGGGAGATATACCCGCGGGCAATGATGGTGCCGATGGTGGGCGCGTAGGTGGACGGACGACCAATACCCCGCTCCTCCATGGACTTGATGAGGGAGGCTTCCGTATACCGGGAGGGCGGCTGGGTGAAGTGCTGCTCGGCATGCACTTCCTGAATGTCCACTGTGTTGTCCTTTTGAAGGTCCGGCATGACGTCCTGGATGCTGACGCCGTTGTCGTCCTCACCCTCCTCATAAATGGCGGTAAAACCGGGGAAGGACTTGTGCTCCGCGTAATAGCGCAAATCTACCTCATCCGCCAGCAGATCAGCCGTTAAGGTTTCATACTCAGCGTTTTTCATCTGGCTGGCCAAAAAGCGATTATAGATTAAGCGGTATACCTGCATTTGCTCCCGGGACAAGAAGGCTTTTAAACTGTCCGGCGTCCTGGTGATGTCTGTGGGGCGGATGGCCTCGTGCGCATCCTGCGCCCGGCTTCTGGTCTTGTACTCCCGCGCAGTTCTTGGCAGGTGCTCCTTGCCGTAGGTTTTCAGGATTTCCTCGCGCGCGGCGGTCACCGCCTCGGCGCTGACACGCACAGAGTCGGTTCTGATATAGGTTACCAGACCCTGGCTGCCTTCCTTGCCCAGCTCCACCCCCTCGTACAAGCCCTGCACAATCTGCATGGTGCGGGAGGAGGTGTAGTTGAGTTTGCGGCTGGCTTCCTGCTGCAGGGTGGAGGTGGTAAAGGGCGGCGCGGGCGATTTCTTGCGCGTGCCCTTTTTGACCGTCCCCACTTTAAAGATGCTGTTTTGGATCAGTTCCTTTGCCGCAAACGCCGCTTTTTCATTGGTGATCTCCGGCTTTTTGCCTTTTAGCTTATTAAGCCGCGCCGAAAGCAGCACCTTCTTGCCCTTGGCGTTGAGCGCTTCAAAATCAGCGCTGATGTCCCAGTACTCCTCCGGGATGAAGGCATCAATCTCGTCCTCCCGGTCCACAATCAGGCGCACGGCGACGGACTGCACACGACCGGCAGACAAGCCTTTTTTGATCTTCGCCCACAAAAGGGGGCTGATTTTGTAGCCCACCACGCGGTCCAGCGCGCGGCGCGCCTGCTGCGCGTTCACCCGGTCCATATCGATGGTGCGGGCGGACTTGACCGCCTCCTTGACCGCGTTTTTGGTAATCTCCTGAAACTCCACACGCAGCGGCTTGCTGTCGTCCAGTTTCAGCGCCTGCGCCAAATGCCAGGAGATGGCCTCGCCCTCGCGGTCCGGGTCAGTCGCCAGATAGACCTGGCTGGCGCCTGCCGCCTGCTTGCGCAGCTTGGCCAAAATGGGTCCCCTGCCATGGATGGTGATGTACTTCATGGCGAAGTCCTGCTCGGTATCAATGCCAAACTGGGACTTGGGCAAGTCCCGCACATGGCCCTGAGAGGCCTCCACCTTATAATCACGCCCCAAAAAGCGGGCAACGGTGCGCGCTTTGGCAGGCGACTCAACGATGACCAGTTTGTGTTTCTTAGATTTCAAGGATGTCCTCCGTCCGTTATTGTCTGATTGCTTTAAACATTCTACCCGGCAGGGCTTCAATCAGGTTTTCCATCTCAAGGGTGGTCAGCAGCACATTCAGTTCCTGTGCCTGCAGGTTCATTGTTTGCATGAGTTCGGCAAAATCCCGCGGCTCATCGCACAGCGAATCATATAACCTGCGTTGTTCATTTGTCAAATCAGGCATGATGAAGCTGGTCTGCTCACCCTGAGCGCTATGGCCCCAACTCATATCCTCCAGGATGTCCCCGGCACAGGTGATCAAGCGGGCGCCTTCACGCAGCATGCGGTTGGGCACAGCGCTGCCCGGCGCGTCCACCGGCCCTGGCAGCGCGAACACCTCACGCCCCTGCATCAAGGCGTGGCCAACGGTGATTAAGGTGCCGCTTTTTTCGCGGGCTTCCACCAGAAGCACACCGTGACTGAAGCCCGAAACCAGGCGGTTTCTGATGGGGAAATGAAAGGCAATCGGTTCTGATGTCGGCGCAAACTCGCTCACCACCGCGCCGCCCTGTTCTATAATCTGCGCTGCCAGAGCTTCATTTTCCCTGGGATAGACGCGCTTGATGCCAGAACCCAAAATGGCGATGGTGCGTCCGCCCGCTGCCAGCGCGCCTTTGTGCGCCGCGGTGTCAATGCCCCGCGCCAAGCCGGAAATGATGGTGACGCCCTGCTGTGCCAGTTCCTTCGCGATCACAAAGGCCTGCTCCCTGCCGTAGCGGGTTTCACGGCGGGATCCGACGATGGCGATGGCGCGCGGTTCATCATTTGATAACGTGCCCTGGTAAAACAAAAGCGCCGGCGGGTCCGGTATGTGCGCAAGCTGGTCTGGATAACAATCATCCCCGGGCGTGCACAGCTTGACGTTTGATTTGTGAAGCGCCAGTTCTAATTTGTCAAGGCCTGCTTTCTTCAGGTCCGCCAATTCCGCGTAGGCTTTTTCGCCGATGATCTCCATCACGCGCGGCGAGAAGCGTTCAAAGACAGCGCTGGCGGTCTGAAACGCTGCCATCAGTTTCATCCTGGCATTGTAGCCCAGGCTCTCACTGCAGGACAGCCAGGCCAGACACAGCAACTCCTTCTGATCAGGCATGCTGCTCACCCCAGTATTTGCCGTCCATCATCCGGTACTGGATGGCCTCCGCCATGGCTGGCAGCCCGACCATATCCTCGTTCTGCAAGTCCGCGATGGTGCGGGCTACTTTGATCAAGCGGGTATAGGCCCGCATGCTGAGGTTATATTTCTTCACCGCGTTTTGAAGCAATGTCCGCGCTTCCTTTGTCAGCAGCGCCTGCTCTTCCAGGTTCTTGCCGTTCATCTGCGCGTTGGTGCGAATGCCGGTGCGCTCAAAGCGCTTTTGTTGGATTGCACGGGCTGCGCGCACGCGCTGGCGCACCGCATCGCTGCCCTCCTGCTCACCCTCCTGCACGATGTCCTCCACCGGCACCACATCCACCTCCACCTGCAGATCGATCCGGTCAAGCAAGGGGCCTGAGATGCGGTCCAAATAGCGCTTGATGTCATGGCTGCCGCAGCGGCAATGCCGGGTTTTGCTGCCAAAATAGCCGCAGGGGCAGGGGTTCATGCTGGCAACCAGCATCAGGCGGGACAGGTACTGCGTGTGCACCTTGACGCGGCTGACGGTGATGACGCCGTCCTCCAGCGGCTGGCGGAGCGATTCCAGGACGGATCGCGGGTACTCCGGCATCTCATCCAAAAACAGCACGCCATTGTGCGCAAGCGACACCTCCCCCGGCCTGGCGTTGGCGCCGCCGCCAATGAGAGCGGCCATGGACGCGGAATGATGCGGCGTGCGGAAGGGGCGCACAGTCAAAAGCCCTGACCCCGGCTTCAACACGCCGGCGGCGGAATGAATGCGGGTGGTCTCAAAGGCTTCCTCCTGGCTCATCTCCGGCAGGATGCCGGGCAGACAGCGTGCCAGCATGGTCTTGCCGGAGCCGGGCGTGCCGATCAACAGTAAATTGTGGCCGCCAGCCGCGGCGATCTCCAGCGCCCGCTTGGGCAATTGCTGGCCGCGCACCTGGGATAAATCCAGGTCGAACACCGCTTCGTTCAGGCACTCCTGATAGGTCTTCTGCGCCTGCGCCGGGATGGGATTTTGACCGGTTAAGTGTTGGGTGACCTCATACAGGTTGGCGGCGGGATACACCTCCATCCCGGTGACCACCTCCACCTCTTTGGCGTTGTCACGGGGCAGGATGATTTTGCGAACGCCCTGCTCATGGGCTGAAATGACCATGGACAGTGCGCCGTTGACCGCGCGCAGGCTGCCATCCAGCGCCAATTCCCCAATCAGCGCGGTATCATCAAGGGGTTTGGCCATCAATTGCTGGCTGGCTAAGATAATGGCGACCGCGATGGGCAAATCAAAGGCGGTGCCCTCTTTTTTGACATCAGCGGGTGACAGGTTGACCACGGTATGTCCAAAGGGCATCACAAAGCCGCTGTTTTTGAGCGCCGCAACCACGCGGTCCCGGCTTTCCTTCACCGCCGCGTCCGGCAGCCCCACGATGTTAAATACAAAGGTGCTGGCGGAGGCCACATAGGCCTCCACCGTGACCGGCTCCCCGGTGATGCCGATTAAGGCAAAGCATTTGGTTTGGGCTAACATAGATAAGCCCCTCTCTTAGTAATACAGCCAGTTGGGCAGCCAGCGCATGGCCTCCAGCCAGGCGGTGGAGACGCGCACGCCGCTGATGTACGGGAAGAAGGCAACAAACAGCGCACCCGCGATGACAACCAGCGCGATACCCGTGATTTTGGCTGCCTTTTTGTGCCAGTCATACAGGTAGTCCATCATCAGGGTCATGCACAGGATGATGAAGGGAACGGACGGGAAATAGTGGTAGATATAGGTCCCCCGCGGCACCAGCACCCAGGGCAGGTACTGCGCCAGGAAGGCAACCAAAAGGATCAAAGGCCGCCTGTCATAGGACAGGTCGGATATCTCCCCTTTGTCATGGGCGATGAGGCGTTTGCTGACGCTTGAGCGTTCATAAATCGCGTACAAAGCGGTCATCAAAAGCGCCAGCAGGCCGCCCCACCAGACCAGGGGATTGCCAAAGGCCCAGATGACGCTGGATGTCCCGTTGATGACGCCGCCGGAATAGTAATACATCGGCTTTTTAATGATGGGCCAGCTGTACCAGGGGGACGCCCAGGCGTGGTCCGCGCCGCGCCCCGGCTCTGAATGATACTCAAACATACTGATGTTGTTGCGGATGATCTTTTCAACTGTCACACCGCCGGGTGATGCGATATACACCGGGATATAGGACAGGTAGTAGATGACCACCGGGATGACGACAAAGAAAAGCAGGCACCACAGGCAGGTAAGGATCGCCTCATACAGGAAACGATCGCCGTATGCCCGCGCGGTTTCCGCTTGCTCCGCGTCCAGGCTTTTGCGCTCCGCCTCTGTCATCTTTTTACAGGCATAGCCATTGAAGATGTTCTGTGCCAGACTTCCAAAGAAGAGAACCGCCAGACCCATACCTGCGTAAATCCCTGACCATTTGCTGGCCACACCCAGCCCCATCATGAGGCCGGAGAGGAACAGCGGCAGCAGCTTCTTTTTAAGCGGCGTGCGCAGGTGATCCATCATCATGTAGCGGATCATGAAGAAATAGGAGTAGATAATAAACAGGGTGACAAAGCTGTCAATGGTGGCGATGCGCGTTTGGGTGAAGTGCATGAAGTCAAAGGCCATCAACCCCATCGCGAACAGGCCAAAACCCCGTCTCCTGGTTAACTGACAGCCCAGCAGGTACATACCCGGCAGCATCAGGATGCCGGCCAAGGCGCCGGCAAAACGCCAGCCAAAGGGCGTCATACCAAAGATCATGGTGGCAAAGGTGATGAACACCTTGCCCAGCGGCGGGTGGCTGGTTTCATAGATCTGGTTGGGTTCCAGCCCCTGCAAGGCATTGCGCTGCTCATAGCCCGTGCGGGCGTGGTAGATCTCATCAAAATACATGCTGTTAAACCATGTGGGCCGGCCTTTTACGGTATCCTGCTCGTCAATCAGGAATTCCGCGCCCGCGCTGGCGGAGACAAAGGGCAGGTTCTCACCCGACACAAAGTCCTGGGCCACAACCTCAAACAGGGTGAGCCGCGCAGACATGTTGCTGATGCGCACATACCGGCCTGTCAACTCCCTGGGGTTGCCGTCATACTGTGTATTCCCGTCCTTGTCAATGTAGGGGAAGCTTAAATACCGCCAGGCAAACAGGGAGCCAGGCGTCATTTGATAGGGGTAGCTGGTATAGTTTTCGCCGTCCTCGCTGACCTCCACCTCAAACACGCTGGT
The DNA here is from genome assembly GCA_964346355.1 of uncultured Christensenella sp. Classification (GTDB taxonomy): domain Bacteria; phylum Bacillota; class Clostridia; order Christensenellales; family Aristaeellaceae; genus UBA6115. The sequence continues at coordinate 106,933 of CAYFUH010000002.1, forward strand.
TTGCCATTGGATGCCGCCGTACATCATCAGTTTGAAATGCTGTACCTCCCCCAGATCCAGTACAGCCTCGGTCTGGTCGATGGTGGACATCCAGGAAGTCTGCGGCGCTACGGCAGCGCCCAGGTTAACCAGGGCGATGACAGCGTACAGCAGGGTTACCCCAAGGATGAGCAGGGCATCCTTGCGGTCAAACCGGACCTGCTCCCGCTTTTTGAGGAAGGCAAAACGGGTCTTGGGGTTGAGCTTCGCCGCGTCCAGCCGCGGCGCGATGGCCTTCACAGCAACCTCCTTCCTGGAGAAAACAAGCCCTAAGTAGAGGGCATAGCCGGCCAAAGGCAGGCTGAGGAAGGACAGGCTGTATTCCAGCCAGGCGGAATCCGACTGCAAGCCTGCGCTGGGCGCGTCCAGGTTGCCCATGCTGCCGCCAATGCGCATACCGCGGTCCAGGGCGACCCCGGTGTTGAGAAAGCACAGCGCCGTTACCGCCAGCAGCAGGGCCAGCACCCGGCGGTCCGGTTTTTGGATGTAGGACAGGGTTATGAGGGCAACCGCCAAGAACAAATAGCGCTCATGCATCATGGTGCCCAGGATGGAAAAGCCGATGAGCAGCACCGCCGCCAACAGCGGCAGGCTGCGCACATCCCTTGAATTGATATACATCAGCACAACCAAGGCAAAGACAGAGACCATCAGCAGTGTGCCAGTAAGCGCCATATTCATGGGGATGAGCACCGCGAAGGCCGGCAGCGTGGCAGCAGCCAGCAAAATCATATCAAGGGGCTTGGTGTCGCGCTTTTTCTTATGCTCTTTTATCTTAAGGTACAAATAGGCTGCAATCGGCAGCAGCACCACCAGGCTGCCAACAAGGCGCAGCAGGAAAGGCGCGGCGTTCTCAATGGACACCCAGTTTTGCTTGAACAGGAAATACAGGTTGTTGGCGTTGACGGTGGCGTAGTGGTAGTAGCTCATCGTGTTGCCGTACAAGCCCAGCAGCCAGGAAATGCCGTTTTCCTCGTTGAAAAAGGGCACAGCAACCAATGCGATGACCGCGAAGCTTAAGCCCACACCAATCAGCGTATCCTTGAACAGCTTATCCCGCTTTGTTTCCCACACAAACGCCATCACCAGCGCCAGCAAGCCCAATGGCCCCACCATCAGCGCCTGCGGCTTCATCAGCACTGCCAGTACATAGACAGGCAGCGCGTAGCGCCAGCGCTGATCCATGATGAGCAATACTGCAATCAGGAGCAGCAGGGACGGCAGGCTGTCCACCTGGCCCCAGGCTGCGCCCGCCAGATAGGTTAAGGGGTTCATGGCATAGAGCATGGACAGCAAGAGGGCGCCTGATTTGTTGGTGCGTTTTTGGGCGACATGATACAGCAGCGCGATGATGGCAACGTCACACAGGATGGCGGGCATCTTGACCATCATGGCACTCGCGCCGCCGCCCAGCAGCTTGCCAAGAAGGCCAATAGGCCACAGCACCAGCATGTAGCCGGGCGGGTAATCCCGGTGGCCTTCCTGCAGGTAAAACTGCCCGGGGCCCACATCCGCCATGTTGTTTGCCCAGGCGCGGAAAGCGCCCACATCAACCGGGAAACCGGCGACCAACTGCGCCAAATACAGGCGGGAGAGGAAGGCAAACAGCAGCAGCGCAAAGAGCAAAACCAGGGAATACTTGCCTGAATCCTTGGCAGTCTGCAACCCTTCCATCCGCTGCGCAGTCCTGGCGATATACACCATAAGGACCGCAAACACCAGGTAAATCACTACAAACCAAGGGGCAAACGGCGCGCTTTCGCGTGGATTTGCAAGCGCATCCTGCTTGGGCGCTTCCTGCTTTTCCAAGGACGCAAGGCGCACGTCCATCGGCGTATCCTTCACGGCCATCAGCGACAGCTGGTCAAAGATGGCTTCGCCCTCCGCCTCGCCCGAATAGCCGCCCAGGCGCGCGAATACGGTCACCTGGCGCTGTTTTGCGCCCGTCTTGCCGTATAATTCCACATACTGCCAGTCCCCACCGGTTTCATACACCGCCTCTGAAAACACATATACATCGGCGATGGATAAATTGGCACCGCGGCCGCCCTGCGCGGAGGACTTGATATAGCCGCTGAAGCGGTAGATGGTATTGGGACTTACCTTGACAGTTTGATAATACCGTGCGTCATTGGGCGCATAGCTGATGATCTGGACGCCCTTGCCCTCTTTGCCCTCTGTGACCTCAAAGCGGGTGATGTCTTTATACTTCAGGTAGGATTCGGGCAGCCAGCCATCCGGCGTGCCCTCGTCATTCACCTGTTCAAAACTGCCGTTTTTGAGCAGTTCAACATCGTAATCAACCGGCGTGCTTGCCTGACGGCCAAATGCCAGCCACACAACAACCGCAGCGATCAGCAGGACGCTGCCTAAAATCATCAGTTTTTTCTTCATGGTCAATCCCTCATTGTTCGTGCAGAACATCCTCATACAGCAGGATGCCTGCCCGGGTGATCTCAAGGTAGGCCAGGTGCCAAGGCGCAGGTTTGTTTGAAAGATACGCCCGCGCTGCCTCCAGCAGCCTGCGCCGCTTGTCCTGTGTGATGGTTTTAAGCCCTTCACCCAGCCGGGCGTTGGGCCGGTGCTTCACCTCTATAAAATACAAGTGATTGCCCTTTTTGGCAATCAAATCAATCTCCCCATGGCGGCTCTTAAAGCGCTGTTTTTGCAGCCGGAAGCCCTGTTTTTTTAGATACTGCGCGGCTTTGCGTTCACCCTCAAGGCCGATTTTATATTGGCTCATTTGGCAAGAATCCGTGTGAGGAAGCTTTCGCGGTGCGCGGGGCAAGGGCCCCATTGGCGGATCGCCTCAATATGCTGGCGGGTGCCATAGCCCTTGTGCTGCGCAAAGCCATATGCCGGATATAAAACGTCCAACTCCCGCATGAGGCGGTCACGCGTCACCTTGGCGATGATGGACGCAGCCGCGATGGAATAGCTGACAGCGTCACCAGAGATGATAGGCCGCTCCTCCCTTTCAAGGCCTACCTGGTTGACCGCGTCCACTAAAAACAGGTCAACCGGAGCGCCTTCAGCCGCCCTGCGCATGGCCAGTTTGGTGGCTTCCAGGATGTTGATGCGGTCAATCTCCTCCGCCTCCACGCTTGCCACGCCCACAAACAGTGCCTGCTGCCTGATTTGCTCAAAGACAGTCTCGCGCTGTTTTTCGCTTAAGCGCTTGGAGTCAAACACCATGTCCACCCGGGGTTCCTTGGGCATCACCACACAGGCTGCCGTGACGCAGCCTGCCAGGGGCCCGCGCCCCGCTTCATCAATGCCTGCAAACACCAAGCCCTGCTCCCATAGCTGCAGGTCATGCGCGTAGATGGCTGCGATTTGCTCTGCTTTTGTCACGAAACATCCTCTGCCAATTCCAGCGTAATCCGACCCAGGCGGCCGTCGCGGAACTCATCCAGCACACACGCCGCGCCGCGCTCCAGGTCCGCCTCGCCGCCCTTGATTAAAAAGCCGCGGTTTTTGCAGATGGCTTCCAGCAAGGCCTGCCCGCGCAGGCCGTCATCCGCTATTTTGTAGCGGTTCATGATGCCGGAAGGCGCGATGACCATCAATTCGTCAATCAGCGCCAGGGCGAGGTGATAGACATCCAACACCTCATCCCGCACCGCAGCGATAAAGGCCAGCCGGCGCGCTGCGACCGGGTCATCCAGCTTGGGCCACAGCAGCCCGGGCGTATCCAATAGCTCCAGTTTGGAGGAAGCGGTAATCCATTGCGGCGCGCGGGTCACCCCCGGCCTGTCCTGCACCTTGAAGGCGGAGCGGCCAGCCAGGTAGTTGATCAGCGTGCTTTTGCCCACATTGGGCACGCCCAGCACCATGGCGCGCGCGGCACGGTGGATGCCCTTTTTGAGGGATTTCTCCAGCCTGTCCTCCGTCATCCGGATGATGGCGCTCTGGATATTCTGCTTGCGCCGGCCCATCTCAATCGCCATGCAGTCAAGCCCCTGCGCTTCAAAATAGGCAAGCCACTTTTTGGTTTCAACGGGGTTTGCCAGGTCCGATTTGTTGAGCAAGAGGATGCGCGGTTTGTTTTTAATCAACGGGTCCAGATCAGGATTGCGGCTGGACAGGGGCAGACGCGCATCACACAGCTCAATCACCGCGTCGATGCGCTGCAGCTGGTCCTGCAAAAGGCGTCTGGCCTTTGCCATATGTCCTGGGAACCACGAAATTTGTTTTTGCACAATACACCTGCTTTCCATGTCAAAAAATAGCATGATTTCATATGAATTGCAAGAATCAAGCGCTTTTGGTTGACAGCAAATCGTACGGGGTGGTAGGATAACGCATCGGCTGTGACGAAGGACAACCCCTGACGCCGCGCTTCATCAAAGAGAGGGCCGCAAACGCTGAAAGCGGCCCATGAAGCGACAGGGCATTCACTTCCAAGCCGCCGGGCTGAAAGCACAGTAAGCCCTGCCGTTTCCCGCGTTAAGGGTCAAAGCGCGCGACAGCGCGGAAATTGGGTGGTACCACGTGACATCACGTCCCATGCGAAGGCAGGGGCGTTTTTTATTGGAGGAGAGATGGACAAAAACTTGGAAATCACAGCCCTCATCAGCCGGGCAGAACAGGACATCAAAAATGCAGCCAGCGTCAAGGAATTGGACGCGCTGCGCGTTTCTTTGCTTGGCAAAAAGGGCGAACTGACCGGCATGCTGCGCAGCATGGGCAGCCTAACGCCAGAGGAACGGCCCGCCTTTGGGCAGTTGATTAACCAGGCGCGGGATGAGATTGAGGGCTTTCTCACCATCCGTGAGGGCTCCCTGAAGGAAAAGGAGCTGATAGCGCGCCTGAAACAGGAGCGCATCGACGTCACCCTGCCAACGCAATTGCCGCGTCTGGGCACGCCTCACCCGCATACCCTGGTGTTGAACGAAGTGATTGACTGCTTTGTGGGCCTTGGGTTTGAAGTGGTGGAGGGGCCAGAGATTGAGCTGGACAAGTACAATTTTGAGCTGCTCAACATCCCCAAAAATCACCCCGCCCGTGACGCGCAGGATACCTTTTATATCGATGAGAACATCGTCCTGCGCACGCATACCTCCCCCGTCCAAGCCCGTGTGATGCTGGAGCGCAAGCCGCCCATCCGCATCATCTGCCCTGGCCGTGTATACCGCGCGGATGAGGTGGACGCGACGCACAGCCCGGTCTTCCACCAGATTGAAGGCCTGGTGATTGATAAGGACGTCACCATGGCTGACCTGCGCGGCACCTTGGGCGCTTTTGCCAGGCAGTTGTACGGGGACAATATCAAGACCCGCTTCCGCCCCTCCTACTTCCCGTTTACGGAGCCATCTGCCGAGGTGGACCTGACCTGCATCGTCTGCAAAGGCGCTGGCTGCCGTGTTTGCAAGGACAGCGGGTGGATTGAGGTGTTGGGTGCAGGCATGGTCAACCCCAAGGTGCTGGAGGACTGCGGGATTGATTCCAGCGTTTATTCCGGTTTTGCCTTCGGGGTGGGCGTGGAGCGCATCACCATGCTGCGATACGGCATCAGCGACATGCGCTGGCTGTATGAGGGCGACGAGCGCTTCCTGCGCCAGTTTTCATAAGGAGTTCGTACAATGAAAGCATCATATCATTGGATTAAGGAATACACCGGCGTCAACGCGCCGCGGGAGGAGTACCAGCACCGCATGATTATGGCAGGCACTGCGGTGGAAACCATGGAGCCCATGCTGCCCTTCACAGGCGTGGTGATAGGCCGGGTGCAAAGCTGTGAAAAGCATGAAAACAGCGACCATTTGCACATTTGCCAGGTGGATGTGGGCGGCGAAAGCCCGCTGCAGATTGTCTGCGGCGCGCCCAATGTGGCGGCAGGGCAACTGGTGCCCACCGCGGTGGTCGGCGCCAAACTGCCAGGCCTTACCATCAAGCGCGGCAAGATCCGCGGCGTAGAAAGCGAAGGCATGCTCTGCTCCAGCGTGGAATTAATGATTCCAACAGATTTGTACCCATCCGTCGGTGAAGCTGGCCTTTTGATTTTGAACGAAGACTACCCTGTGGGCATGGACTTCAAAGCCGCACTGGGTTTGGAGGATGAAATCATTGATTTTGACATCCTGGCCGACCGCCCGGATTGTCTGAGCATCTGGGGCGTGGCGCGGGAAACCGCCGCTGTTTTTGATACTGCCTTCAAAGCGCCCGGGGATATCGACATCACTACAGGGGATGACATTCATGAATTTGCGAAAGTCACCATCAAAAACCCGGACCTCTGCCCCCGCTACACCGCCAAGGTGGTCAAGAACCTGCGCCTTGGCCCCTCCCCGCTTTGGCTACGCGCCCGCCTGCACGCGGCTGGCATCCGCGCCATCAACAACATTGTGGACATCACCAACTATGTGATGCTGGAGACAGGACACCCCATGCACGCGTTTGATTTGGGGCAGGTACGAGGCAATCATATCATTGTGCGTGAGGCGAAGCCGGGTGAGCAGCTGACCACGCTGGATGGCAAGGAGCACCACCTGATGGGCGGCGAGTTGCTGATTTGCGATGAAGACGGTCCCACTGGCCTGGCTGGCATCATGGGTGGGCTGGAAAGCGAGATTACAGAGAATACCCGAGAGCTGCTGTTTGAGTGCGCTGCCTTTGACCGCACCCTCACCCGCATTGTCTCCCGCAGGCTGGGCATCCGCACGGAATCCAGCGGGCGCTTTGAGCGCGGCGTGAACCCTGCCACCGTCAAGCAGGCCATGGCGCGCGCCTGTGAATTGATTGAACTGTTGGGTGCGGGCGATGTCGTGCCGGGTATGATTGACCATTATCCAAGCCCTGTAACACAGAAAACCTTGACAACCTCCGTTTCCCGCATCAAACACAGAAGCGGTGCTGACATTGATGGCCAGGAGATGGTAGACTTGCTGACCCGGCTTGATTTTAAGGCGGAGTTTGATGGCGACACCCTGCTTGTCACCCCGCCTTTTCACCGCACCGATATTGAGCAGGAAGCCGACGTCTGCGAGGAAGTCCTGCGCCTGGCGGGCTATGACCGCATCCCCGAGACCCTGATGCGCGGCGAAACCACCCAGGGCAAGGACAGCGCTGCGCGCTTAATGAAGCGGGATGTGCACCAGGTATTAAACAGCCAGGGATTTGATGAAATCATCAACCTGTCCTTCACCGCGCAAAGGCAGCTGGACGCCTTGGGCTTGCCCGCGGAAGATGAGCGCAATACCCCCATCAGGATCACCAACCCCCTGGGCGAGGACACCGCTGTGATGCGCACCAGCCTGGTGCCGGATATGCTGCGCACGCTTGCCAAAAACCTCAATCAGCGCAACGAGTCGGCGCTATTGTATGAACTGGGCACCGTATACTTCCACGAGCCAAAAACAGACGACGGTCTGTTTTCTGAGCGGAGCGCCCTGTGCTTGGGCGCCTACGGCGAGCAGACGAACTTCTACTTTGTGCGTGACACCCTGCTTGCGCTCCTGGAGAAAGCCCACATTACCTGGGATATTCAGCCAGGCGGCGAGCCCTATCATCATCCCGGCCGCTGCGCGCGCATTTTGGTTGAGGGCGCGGTCATCGCGACGGTAGGTGAGGTGCATCCCAAGACCGCGGAGCAGGCGGATCTTAAGCCGGGTTGTGTCATCGCGGAGTTTGACCTGGAAGCCTACGCAAACCTGCGCAAGCCCTTTGACGCGGTGAAGCCGCTCCCCCGTACCCCTGCCGTGCTGCGCGATCTGGCACTGGTTGTGAAAAAGGAACAGGATTTGCTGCCTGTCATGCAGGAAATCATGCGTGCTGGCGGCAAACTGTTGGAAGATGTGCAGCTGTTTGACGTGTTTGAGGGCACACAGGTTGGCGAGGGCAAGAAATCCGCCGCTTTCTCCCTCACGCTGCGGCATCCTGAAAAAACCCTGGAGGAAGAAGAAATCAACCGGGTGATTGAAAAGGTGAAGAAGAGCCTGCACCAAGCCTTCCAGGCTGAAATCCGCACCTGAAGCTTGACACGAAAAAATGCGCCCGCGTTAAAATGGGCGCATTTTTTATTGGGCAAATAAAAAGGCTGCAAAAGCAGCCGAAAAATGCAAATAGATTGGTTATTTGATTGCGAGTGTGCCCAGAGTAATCAACTGACCGTT
>CAYFUH010000003.1:0-8342 GCA_964346355.1 uncultured Christensenella sp.
GCCTGTGAATGCCGGACATTTATACGAAGGCTTGACCGTGCGGCTCTTTTAGCCGCTTTGCTTGCATGCAGGGTTGATTTTCGCTATACTACTATGGAATGTTTGGGTTCAGTTCAATCCGGACTGAGGAGGAAATAATGGACTTTCGTGATCTGACAAACCGCGCGGCGGACCGCATTAAATCCGTATTCAGCAAAGAAAACCGCTTTTTTTACGGCACCCCGGACCACCAGGAGGAGCCCTATCAGGAGGATATGAGCGCAGCGCCCATGCAGGGCACCTATCCCAACACCTATCACCAGGCGCCCTATCAGCAACAGGCCGCGCCGGTGCAGCAGGGGCAATACCAACAACCGGTTTATCAGCAGCCCTACCAACAGGCATATCAGCAACAGCAGCAGGCACCTGTATTTCACCAGCAGCCAACACAGCAAACAGCCCCTAATAACGCATGGCAAACCCATGGCTATCAGGAGCCGATGCAGCAATATACACCACCGCAGCAACAGCAGTATGCCACTTCCCCCCAGCAAGCCCAGATGGGCCAGCAATTGGAGCAATCTGGCCGCAACAGGCGCGCCGCGCAGCATAACCAGCCCCAGCAACAGCCGGACAACATCGTCCAGTTCCCGGGCGCCACGCCCGAGATGGAACCCAAGATGGTGGATGCCTATGTGGTGAACATCACCAACATCACCGGCTGCAGGCAAGCTATGACCTGCCTGCGCAAGGGGCAGTGCACGCTGGTGGTGATGGACCAGTTGATTGACAAAGCCGAAGTGCGCCGCTATGTGGATATGTTAAACGGCGCCTGCTTTGCGCTTGGCGGCACCATGACCCGTCTGTCTGTGAAGGTAGGCTTTTATATCCTGGCGCCCAGCGGCATGATGGTGTATACCGACCCCATCACCGCCAGTGCCAACGCGCCCGCGCGCCCGCAGCCGCAGACACAACCCGGAATGCAGCCGCAGCAGACGGCTTACCAACAGCCGCAGCAGCCTGCTTTCCAGCAACAGCAGCCCATGTATCAGCCGCAGCCGCAGCAGGCGGCCTATCAACCCCAGCAAAACCCCTATGCCCCGCCGATGCAGCAGCAACAACAGGAACCTTATAACGCACAGCGTTACGCGCAATAAAACAGTTCACTGAAGGGAGAATCATCATGGCCATCACAGTAACGATGATCGAGGAGAAAGAATTCAAAAAAGCCGTCCGCGGTTACGACCCCCTGGAGGTTGACGAGTTTCTGGACGCGATTTGCGATGAGATGGAAAGCATGAACCAGACCATCGCGCAGCTGCGCGACCAGCTCAAGCAGCAGCAGGCAAGCCCCGCGCCCTACATGCCCGCGGTCGCGGCGCCAGCCCCCTTGGCCCCGATTGCCGCCGCGGATGAAAAGCCTGCCCTGCCCAGCGACCTGAAAACTGCGCAGGAACTGCTTGAAAAAACACAGAAGTCCTGTGATGAGGTGCTGGAAAAAGCCCGCAAGCGCGCGGAGGAGATCATTCAGGAAGCCGAGGACATGGTGCCCGACCCCGAGATGGAAGACCTGGAAGCCAAGAAGGATGCCCTCAAAAAGGAAATTGAGGACCTGGAGGCGGATGCCCAGAAGTTTAAAACCCGCTTGCAGACCATGCTGAAGGATCAGATTGATATCCTGGATTCGGAGCTGTCCTAAATGCGTTTAGGGGCAATTGAAGGCGGCGGCACCAAAATGGTGCTGGGCGTGTATGATGAGGCTTTTAACCTGCTTGAGCATACCAGCCTGCCGACCACCGTCCCGGATGAGACCATCCCCGCGATGTGCTCGTTTTTTGAGGACAAAGGCATAGATGCCCTGGGCATCGCCAACTTTGGCCCCCTTAATTTGCGCACCTCCTCAGACACCTACGGCACAATTTTAAACACGCCCAAGTTGGCCTGGCAGCGCTATCCCCTGCTGGACACCTTCCGTGATGCACTGGGTGTGCCCTGTGAGATTGATACCGATGTCAACGCGGCTGCCCTGGCCGAGTGTGAACTGGGTGCCGCGAAAGGGCTGAAGAACTGCCTGTATTTTACCGTGGGAACGGGCATCGGCGGTGGGCTGTACCTGGAAGGCAACCTGATCCATGGCCTGATGCATCCTGAATGGGGCCACATGCTGCTGGCGCGGCATGAGGAGGACCCGCTGCTGCATGGCATTTGCCCCTACCACCCCAACTGTGTGGAGGGCTTTGCCTCCGGCCCCGCGATGCAGACGCGTTGGGGCATCCCCGCCAAGGATTTGCCGGCTGATCACCGCGGGTGGGAGCTGGAAGCCTATTACCTGGGCCAATTGTGCGCCAATGCCTTGATGACCGTCTCACCCGAGATGATCTTAATGGGCGGCGGCGTGATGCATCAGGAAAACTTGCTGCCCATGGTGCGCCAGCAGATGCTGAAGTTTGTCAACTGCTATGTGGACACAGAGCAGCTGCCGGACATGGATGATTACATCAAGGCGCCTGCCCTCTGGCCCAACAGCGGCCTCATCGGGGCTGGGCTTTTGGCCAAAAGAGCGCTTAAAAACCAGTAAATAAAAAGTGATATGACAAAAGCCGCTGCGAAGGACTCACAGCGGCTTTTGTCATGTTATATTTTATCGTTTGGTAATGCTGAGGGTGGCTTCGCAGCCGTTGATGTCCCAGGTTTGGGTGAAGGCGTCCGCGGGCGCTTCATCCGCTGTAAATGTCTCTGCCAGCACCACCTCGCTGATAAAAGCAGCGTGGGCTGCCAAAGCCTGGCCTAAGGCTTCATCCGCTTTATACCAGACAAGGATGCGGTCCACCACATCAAAGCCGGCGTCCTTGCGCATGGTCTGCAGCTTGCTGATCACCTCACGCGCATAGCCCTCATCAATCAGTTCCGGTGTCAGGCTGGTATCCAGGCCCACTGTGACGCCATAGCTCTCCTGGGCGATCAAGCCTTCCTTCTGGGTGGTTTCAATCAGCACGTCGCTTTCGGCCAGTTCTACTGCTTCCCCATCCAATTCAAGCCGTAATGGCTCTCCCCTGCGGAAGGCCGCCACCGCTTGCGTCCCATCGGTTTTGGCCAGCAGCTGGCTGATCTGCCCCAGTTTTTTGCCAAAGCGCGGGCCCAGGGTGCGCAGCTGCGGCTTGAGCAGATAGCCGGTGAAGGCATCCGCGTCCCTCGTGAACACGATCTCCTTGACGTTCAGTTCATCCGCTGCCAACTCCTGATATTCCGCACCCAAATCAGCGCCCATCACCAGCAGCTTTGAAAGCGGCTGGCGCACCTTCAGGCTGGCCAGGTTGCGCGCGGCGCGGCCAAGCTGGATGACCTGCAGCAGCTGCGCCATCTGGCGCTCCATCTCCGGGTCAATTTGGGCTTCATCCGCAACCGGGAAAGCGCACAAGTGGACGGATTCCGGCGCGTCCTGATCCACGGACCGCACCAGGTTTTGGTAGATGGCCTCTGCCATGAAGGGCGTGAAGGGCGCACTCAGGCGCGTGATCGCCTCCAGCACCGTGTACAGGGTAATGAAGGCAGCCTCCTTGTCCTTTGCCATGCCCTTTCCCCAGAACCGGGCGCGCCCGCGGCGCACATACCAGTTGGACAGGTCGTCCACCAGTTCGTTGAGGGCGTTGGCGCTCTCCGGCACACGGTAATGGCTTAAGTGTTCGTCCACGGCTTTGATAGTGGAGTGCAGCCGGCTTAAGATCCAGCGGTCCATCAAGGTCAGCTTTGCCTCTTTGATCGGGTGATTCTTTGGCACAAAGCCATCAATCTGCGCGTAGAGGATATAGAAGGCATAGGTGTTCCACAGCGTGCTCATGTACTTGCGCTGCGCCTCGTTGACCGCGTCGTGATAAAAGCGGCTGGGCAGCCAGGGCGCGCCCGCGGTGTAGAAATACCAGCGCACTGCGTCCGCGCCGAACTGGTCAATCACCTCCATCGGGTCAATCACGTTGCCGATGTGCTTGGACATCTTGCGGCCGTCCCGGTCCTGCACATGGCCCAATACCAGGCAGTTTTTATAGGGTGACTGGCCAAACACCAGGGTGCCAATCGCCAGCAGGGAATAAAACCAGCCGCGGGTCTGATCGACCGCTTCTGAGATGAAATCCGCCGGGAAGTGGGCGTGGAACTCCTCCTGATTTTCCTTTGGATAGTGCCACTGAGCAAATGGCATGGAGCCAGAGTCATACCAGCAGTCGATCACTTCTTTGGTGCGGTGCATGTCCTTCCCGCATTCCGGGCAGCGCAGGACCACCCGGTCGATATACGGCCGGTGCAGCTCCAAATCCTCCGCCAAGGGCGCGGTGCTTAATTCCGCCAACTCCTCCTTGCTGCCGATGACATGCATGTGGTTGTCCTCGCAAAGCCAGACCGGCAGCGGGGTGCCCCAGAAGCGCTCCCGCGAGAGGGCCCAGTCCAGGACGTTTTCCACAAAGTTGCCCATGCGGCCTTCCTTGATGTTCTCCGGATACCAGTTGATGGAACGGTTGTTCTTGATTAACTCATCCTTCACCTCGGTCATGCGGATGAACCAGGTGGCGCGGGCGTAGTACATCAGTGGTGTATCACAGCGCCAGCAGTGCGGATAGTTATGGGTATACAGCGCCTTTTGCTGCAGCAGGCCGCGGGTTTGCAGATCCTCCAAAATATCAGGATCCGCGTCCTTGATGAACGTGCCCGCCCAGGGTGTATCCTCTACAAACCGGCCCTGCGTGTTGACCAGCTGGATGAAGGGTAGTTGATTCTCCCGGCCAATGCGGGCGTCATCCTCACCAAAGGCAGGCGCGATATGGACAATGCCGGTGCCGTCTGACAGCGAGACATAGGGATCCGCGACTACGTAAAAGGCCTTTTCCTTAGGGGAAACAAGCGGCCAGAGGGGCTCGTAAGCCATGCCCAGCAGGTCTTTACCGGGGAAGGTGTCCAGGATCTTCACCTGGTCTTCCTCAGTAAACAAACTGGAAACCAGCGCCTGCGCCATGATGAGCGTGTCGCCGTTTTGCTGCAAGCGGCAGTAGGTTTCCTTCTCGTTCACGCACAGGGCGACGTTGGAGGGCAAGGTCCAGGGCGTGGTGGTCCAGGCCAGCAGGTAGGTATTTATCTCCCCAACGACTGGGAAGCGTACAAAGGCCGAAAACTCCGTCACTTCCTCATAGCCCTGGGCCACTTCATGGCTGGACAGCGCGGTGCCGCAGCGCGGGCAATAGGGCACCACCTTATGGCCTTTGTACAGCAACCCTTTATCCGCGATTTGCTTTAAGCTCCACCAGACCGACTCGATATAGCTGTCGTAATAGGTAACATAGGCCTTGTCCATGTCCACCCAGTAGCCCACGCGGTCGGACATCTCCTCCCAGTCCTTCAGGTATTTCCAGACGGACTTCTTGCATTCCTGAATAAAGGGCTCGATGCCATAGGCCTCGATCTGGTCCTTGCCATCAATGCCCAGCTTTTTTTCAACTTCCAGCTCCACCGGCAGGCCATGGGTGTCCCAGCCGCCGATGCGGTAGACATCCTTGCCCTTCATGGTCTGGTAGCGCGGGAAAAGGTCTTTCATCGCCCGGGTGATGACATGGCCGATATGCGGCATGCCATTGGCTGTGGGCGGCCCTTCAAAGAAGTTGAACTTCTCTTTTCCCTTGTTTTGGGCAAAACTCTTGTTCATGATGTCGTTCTCTGCCCAAAAGCGCGAAACCTCCCGCTCCCTGCTGGCGAAGTTCAAGTCGCTGACTACCTTTTTGTACATCCTTTTCCTCCAATAAAAAAACCGTCCCCATGGGACGGAGAATCCGCGGTACCACCCAATTTGGCGCAAGCGCCCACTTGTTGCCGGATAACGGCGGCGGCCGTGAGGGATTAGCTCATGCTCCGGGGTGATCTGCTGCCGCGCTTCCTGCCAGGCTTGCACCATCCCTGGCTCGCTTTTGGAAGGGATGCGGCACCCGTCCCCTTCATCGCGCTTTTATTATACACGATCAGGGGGTTTTGTAAAGCGCGGCCGCGCCTTATGTGCTGATGGTGACGTTGAAGATATAGCGATAAATATAGGCACGGTATTTGGCCCACAAACCCGCCTTCTGATACAAGGTTTTCAGCTGCTCATACAGCCTGGACTTGATCTTGAAGCTGTCGCCCAGTTTAAACATCGTCCGCCAGGTCTGGCCGCTGTAGGTGCGCTCGTAGTTGTAGATGGGTTCCTTGATGAAGCTGACCTTGTCAATATGGTGATAAAAGCGCATGTTGAAGTCAAAATCCTCACCCCAGGTGTAGGAGTGGTCAAACTGCAGGTTGTTCTCCTGCATCACCTGGCGCTTGTACAGTTTGTTCCACAGTGCGCTGTAATAATAGCTGCCCGGGCGGCGCGACAGTTTGTGCAGGAAGCCGGTTTTGTTCACCGTCTCATCCCCCTTGACATAACCGCGGTCTATCACCCGTCCCTTCATGATGATGTTGAAGTGCGCGATGATGAGGTCGGGCTCATGCAGTTTAACCGCGCTGAGGAGTTTTTCATACGCGCCAGGCACCAGGTAGTCATCGCTGTCCACAAAGGAAATATACTGCCCCCGGGCAGCCTCAAGCCCTGTGTTGCGCGCTGCACCCGGCCCGCTGTTTTTTTGGTCCAGCACAATAATGCGCGGGTCCCTCTGGGCGTATTCCTGGCATACCGCAAGGCTGTTATCACGGCTGCCGTCGTTGATCAGGATGATTTCGATATCATCCACCCCCTGGTCATACACGCTTTTAAGGGCTACAGGAAGGCATTCCTGGGCGTTATACACAGGGATGATGACACTGAGCACAGGACTATTCAAATCACTCCACTCCTTATTGACGATGGGTGTATTATAGCACAGGCGTATCCCGGTGTAAAACAACAACGCTCCCGCAGATTCTTCCACCCCTTTTAGCCTGATTATGCTATAATAAAACAACACGAACAGGAGGCGTAAACAAATGAAAAAAAGAATCATTCTGGATATCAACCATCTGATGGCTGATACCGTTGGCGCGCAATACGGCATCCACCCGGGCGACATCCAGGCAAAGGCAGACCAGGCCAAGGCCGCATTCATGGCGGTTAAGAAACACCGCGGCACCGGCTGGCTGGGCTGGACAGAATTGCCCTACAACCAGGCCGAGATCGTGCAGGACATCAAAAAGACCGCACAGGACATCAGCGCGCGCTTTGACACCTTTGTGGTGCTGGGCATCGGCGGCAGCGCCCTGGGCCCCATTGCCGTGCAGCAGGCGCTCAACCACCTGCGCTACAATGAACTAACCAAGGAGGCCCGCGGCGGCCCCAGGCTGTATGTGGAGGACAACATCGACCCGGAGCGCATGCAGGCGCTGCTGGACGTGATTGACCTGAAAACCACCTGCTTCAACATCATCACCAAGTCCGGCGCCACGGCGGAGACGATGAGCCAGTATTTAATCATCAGCGACCTGTTAAAAAAAGCGGTGGGCGCTTCCTGGCATGAGCACATCGTCGCCACCACAGACAGTGAGCGGGGCAACCTGATTAAACTGGCCAAGAAGGAAGGCTTCAAGCTGTTTTATATCCCTGCCTCCGTGGGCGGACGCTTCAGCGAGTTAAGCCCGGTTGGCCTTTTAGCGGCTGCCGTTTGCGGCATCGACATTGACGCCTTGCTGGAAGGTGCTGCGGACATGGACAAGCGCTGCGCCAGCGACAATGTGTGGGAAAACCCTGCGCTATTGGAGGCTGTGATTCAGTACATCGCGATGGAGGAGATGGGCATCAATGTCCATGTCATGATGCCTTACGCTGACAGCCTGAAGTACATGGCCGACTGGTTTTGCCAGCTTTGGGCGGAAAGCCTGGGCAAGAATGTTACCCGCAAGGGCATGGCCGTCAACCTTGGCCAGACGCCCGTTAAATCCCTGGGCGTAACAGACCAGCACAGCCAACTGCAGTTATACACCGAGGGGCCTTATGACAAGATTGTCACCTTCCTGCAGGTGGAGAACTTCCGCCAGACCACGCCCATCCCCCACGGCTGCGAGGAGTTCCCGGATGTAGCCTTTTTGGGCGGCAAGAGCTTAAATGAATTGCTGGACGCCGAATACCGCGGCACACAATACGCGCTGCTGCGCGCCGGGCGGATGAGCCAGACAATTGTCCTGCCCGAAGTGAGTGCGCATACCATTGGCCAGTTGATTTATTTCCTGGAATTGGTGACGGCCTACGCCGGCGAACTGTTGGACATTGACGCTTTCAACCAGCCAGGTGTAGAGGAGAGCAAGATCGCCTCCTATGCCGTATTGGGCAATACCGGGGAGAAATTCCGCAGCAAGCAGGCAGAGATGGCACAGCAACCGGA
>CAYFUH010000003.1:8442-82580 GCA_964346355.1 uncultured Christensenella sp.
GGATTTTACCGACGTGCACCACACAGGGCTCTGTCACCGCGACACGGTTGGACGGGATGGCGGAAAGAGAAAGCACCAACTGACACAGGGGCTTGATGGGGTCGATACACTGGTCCGGCCGGGAGCCATGCCCGCCCTTCCCCCGCACTGTAATCTTAAAATTATCAGCGTTGGCCATGCGGGCGCCCGGCATGACAGAGATCTTACCGCTGTCAATATCCGCCCACAGGTGCGCAGCGATGACCTGATCCACCCCACCCTGGGCATGCAGGTAATCAATCAGGGTCTGGGCACTGCCGCCCACTTCCTCCGCTGCCTGAAAACAAAAATAGACGGTTCCAGACAGGTCTGCCTGGTGGTCCTTGAGCATCCTAGCTGCGCCCAGCAGCATGGCGGTATGCCCGTCATGACCGCAGGCATGCATCACGCCAGGGGTTTTGGAGGCAAACGGCAAGCCGGTTTCCTCCTGGACAGGCAGTGCATCCATGTCCGCACGAATCGCGATGCGCTTGCCTTCCCCCTTACCGCCCGCCAGGATGCCCACCACACAGTGATTGTGCAGGCGTTTAAAAGGAATGCCCAGCCTGTTTAGCTCATCACACACCAGTTGGCTGGTGCGCACCTCCTGGTTTGACAGCTCCGGGTGGCTGTGGATGTCCCGCCGCAGCGCAATGATGGCGTCCTCGTACTGTTTGATCAGCAGCTGATAATCCATTTAGTATCCCTCTTCATCAATGATTCAAGGAGCGTTCTCTGCTTGAAAACGCTCCTTGAATTGTCCTTGTTACACCTTAATCGAACTGGTAGCGCACAATGGGGTTGCGCGCGGCGCCAACCTCATCAGGTCTGCTGATATAGGTGGTCTTCGGGCAGTCATGCAAGCTGTCCGGGTCGTTCTTGATGGCCTCATAAATCTCGGCAAAGGCCTGGGCTGCCTCGTCCAGGGTTTCGCGGTTTTCGGTCTCCGTCGGCTCCACCATCAAGGCTTCCGGCACATTCAGCGGGAAGTACATGGTGGGCGGGTGCATGCCGTAGTCCAGCAGACACTTGGCCACATCCAGCGCGCCAACGCCGTTTTGTTTCTTCACCTTGTCAAGGGAGATGACAAACTCGTGCATGCAGATGCGGTTGTAGTACGGCGGAAAGAAAGGCTCTATCTTGCGCATGAGGTAGTTGGCGTTTAGCACGGCCATCCCGCTGGTGCGGGTGATTCCTTCCTTGCCCAGGGTGAGGGCATAGGTCAAGGCACGCGCGACCACCAGGAAGTTGCCAAAGAAGGCACGGACCTGGCCCACGCTGTCGGGCCTGCGGGAGTCCCACTCACCCATATGGCTTTGGGGCAGGTAGGGACGCAGAATCTCCTTGCAGCCGACCGGACCTGCGCCGGGGCCGCCGCCGCCATGCGGCGTGGAGAAGGTCTTGTGCAGGTTGAGGTGGATGACGTCAAAGCCCATGTCACCGGGGCGCACCCAGCCCATGATGGCGTTGAGGTTGGCGCCGTCGTAATAGTTCAGGCCGCCGGCTTCATGCACCAGGCGTGTAATCTCCAAAATGTTGGGGTCAAAGATGCCCATCGTGTTGGGGTTGGTCAGCATCAGGCCGGCTACAGTATCATCCAGCGCTGCCTTCAGCGCTTCCAGGTTGACGCAGCCATTTTCATCAGACGGGATGTGCGTTACGGTGAAGCCCACCATGGACGCACTGGCCGGGTTGGTGCCGTGGGCGGAATCCGGAATCAGCACACGGGTACGCTGGAAATCGCCGCGCTTTTCGTGGTATTTCTTCATCAGCAGCAGCCCGACATACTCACCATGCGCGCCTGCGGCCGGCTGGAAGGTCATGTCATCCATGCCGGTGATTTCGCACAGCACCTCGCGCGCCTTGTCCAACACCTCATGGCTGCCCTTGACTGTGTCCCTGGGCTGCAGGGGATGCACCCGCGAGAAGCCGGGCAAGGCGGCCACCGCTTCATTGATGCGGGGGTTCCACTTCATGGTGCAGGAGCCCAGCGGATAAAACCCGCTGTTGACGCCAAAGGCCTGCTTGGCCAGCTTGGTGTAGTGGCGGCTGATGGCGACCTCACTCATCTCCGGCAAGCGGGGCGCGGTTTTGCGTTTGAGCGCCTCCGGCAGCTCCCGCTTGGGGAAGGTGCTCGCGGGCATTTGGAAAGTTCTGCGTCCTTTGACGCTGCGTTCAAAAATCAGTTTCATTGTCCGCTCACCTCCTTGATGATGGTGATGATTTCATCAATGGCTGCCTTGTCCAATTTTTCTGTCACACACCAGAGGATGTTGTTATTAACAGGCAGGCCGCACAGGATGCCGCGCTTAGCCATTTCGGTCTCAAACTTATTGGCATCCATGGGGCATTTGGTCAGGAATTCGTTGAAGAACTCGCCCTCATGGACACGCCCAAATCCTTTGAGTTTGGCAAGCTCATCCGCGAAATAGTGGGCGCCTTCATAACACAGCTGCGCCACCTCCTGCAGGCCTTCCGGCCCCATGGCAGCCATATAGACAGCGGAGGTCATCGCGCACAGGGCTTGGTTGGTGCATACGTTGCTGGACGCCTTCTCCCGGCGGATGTGCTGCTCACGGGCCTGCAGCGTCAGCACATAGGCCCTTTTGCCCTGCTTATCGACGGTTTCCCCGGCGATGCGGCCGGGCAGCATGCGCATCATTTCTTTTTTGGCGGTCATGAAGCCCAGGTAGGGGCCGCCCCAGCTCATGGGGATGCCCAAGGGCTGTCCTTCGCCTACCGCGATGTCATAGCCCATCTCGCCCGGTGTTTTCATGATGCCCAGTGCAATGGGATACACACCCAACACAGCCTTGGCGCCGGCTGCGTGAGCCAGCTGCGCAGCCTTTTCGGCATCCTCAAACAGACCAAAGAAGTTGGGCTGCTGGATGTAGACACAGGCCGTGTCCTTTGGCAGGTCTTCCAGCGCGCTCAAGTCCAGCACGCCATCTTTTTGCGGGATCAGTTCAAACGGCACATCCCGCCCCCAGCAGTAGGTGCGGATGGTCTCGATCACTTCCGGGTGCGCAGTTTCGGCGACATAGACGCGCTCCCTGCCCCGGGTTTGTGTCATCATCACAGCCTCCGCCGCGGCGGACGCGCCGTCATACACGGACGCGTTGCTCACATCCATGCCAGTGAGCTCGGAAATCATCGTCTGGTATTCAAAAATGGATTGCAGCACCCCCTGGCTGATCTCCGCCTGGTAGGGTGTGTAGGTGGTCAAAAACTCCTCCTTGGAGGTGACGGTGCCCACAATGGCGGGGATGTGGTGGTCATAGCTGCCGGCACCGCGCAGGACGATATCAAACACGGTGTTTTTCTTGGCCATGCCTTCCATCACGCGGCGCACGCCCAGCTCTGACAAGCCAGGCGCGATGTTGACGGAATCCTCCAGCAACATCTCACGGGGGACGTCAACAAAGAGATCCCGTAATTCCTTCAGCCCAATAGCGTCCAGCATCTCCTGCTGTTCCGCCTGGGTACTGGGCAGGTAGCTCCCCATATCAGTCCTCCTTGCTGATGAGATCGGCGTACTGATCCGCATCCAGCAGGTTTTCAAGCCCGGTAACGTCCTTGACCTTTACGATCCAGGCGGCGTAGGCGTCCTCGTTGATCAATTCCGGCTGGTCCATCAGCGCTTCGTTCACCTCATAGATGACGCCGTTGATGGGGCTGATGATGTCGCTGACAGCCTTGACGCTCTCTACATCGGCAAAGGCTTCGTCCACTGCCACTTCATCATCCACATTGGGCAGGTTGATGAACACCAGATCGCCCAGTTCCTTCTGCGCAAAATCGGTGATGCCGATGGTGACCTTGTCACCCTCCACCTGGAGCCATTCATGGGTAGATGCGTACTTCAGATTCTTGGGAATGTTCATAAGAGTCCTCCTTAAAATAATTCAATCAGGTTCTTTTGTAAAAGGGCAAGTCCACCACTTTGGCCTTCAGGCGCCTGCCGCGCACATCAATCTCCACCTCGGTATCCGCCTGCGCGATGTCTTTTTGCACAAGCGCCATGGCGCTTGCCTTGTTGGTATACGGCAGCAGCGTGCCGCTGGTGGTGACGCCCACCTTCCTGCCCTCATGATACACGTCGCTCCCCTCCCGGGCAATCCCCCGGTCGGTCAAAACAAGGCCTGCCCGGACGCGCTGGGGCTCTCCCAGGTCCAATAGCGCCTGCTTGCCGATGAAATCTTCCTTGTCCAGCTTGACGAAAAAATCCAGGCCGACTTCAAAGGGGGTGATGTCATCACTCATTTCGTGGCCGTACAGAGGCATACCCGCTTCCAGGCGCAGGGTATCCCTGGCCCCCAGGCCGCAGGGAATGAGGCCCTCATCCGCCCCGGCTTCAAGCAGTGCTTTTGCCAACTGCACCACCTTGTCCGGCGCGCAGTAGAGCTCATACCCCAATTCACCCGTGTAACCGGTGCGGGAGACCAGACAGGGGACGCCCGATACATCAAGATCCCGGACAAAGCTGTAATACTTGGTGGGCAGTTTGTCCGCGTCCGTCAATTTGGACAGGATATCCTTTGCTCTGGGGCCCTGCAGCGCCAGTTGGGCGTATTGATCGGACAGGTCAATGATCTCCACATCGCCCTTGGCGTGCTGTGTAAACCAGGCGTAGTCCTTGTCCTTGTTGGCGGCGTTGACCACCAGGAAGTACTCGTCCTGCGCGAACTTGTAGACAATCAGGTCATCCACGATGCCGCCTCTTTCGTTGCAAATGGGGCTGTAGCGCACGCGTCCGATGTCCATGTCCGCAAAATCGTTGGTTAAAAAGCGCTGAAGGTTGCTTAAAGCGTCCGGGCCTTTGATCAAGATCTCGCCCATGTGGGAGACATCAAACAAACCGCAGGCTGTCCTGACAGCCATGTGTTCCTTGATGACGCCCGTTTGGTACTGAACCGGCAGCAGGTAGCCAGCGAAGGGGACGATTTTGCCCCCCAGTTCCAGATGCAAATCATATAGCGGTGTTTTCTTTTCCATGCGCCCTCCTTATGCTAAAGGCATGCCGCGCGGCATGCCTTGATAGCGTCATTCCCTGGCACACCCCGGTGCTTCCGTGGTGTTTTTGTGCTTTCCAGGTCCTGTCATCTTGTTATAAGACGATACCATATCCATGATACCCTTTTTTCAATGATTCAGTGGGCGGTGCGTTACTTTTTTACGCTGCGGCGCAGGTAAGCCGGCACGCCCAGGTCGTCTTTCTCTGCCTGCTGGGATTGCTGCGGCTGCACGGGCTGCTGATAGGGCGCAGAACCCGGCTGCTGCTGGATGTTCTGGAACTGCGGCGTCTGCTGCACATAGGGATAGGGCTGCTGCGGCTGGTAGCCTTGCGGCGCAGCCGCGGGCGGGGGCATACCCATCCCTTGCATCTGCGGGGTGGGGCGGCTGGTGCCCGGGAAGAAGGCCGCCTCCTGGTTGTCATACAGGTTTTGCACGGAGGGCGCTTCAAAGCCAGCCGTTTCCTGGCGCTCCAGCCCGGCGCGGTTCTCATAGGGGTTCATCGCGGCGGTAGCGCTGCCATAGGGCACCGAGGCCCGGAAGGGTTTCTTCTTGGATTCCCGGGCGGGGAAGGCGCTCTTCTCAAAGCCGGTCGCGATCACCGTGATGTGGATTTCATCCTTCAGGTTATTGTCAATGCCAGCGCCAAAAATGATGTTGGCTTCGCTGTCCGCGCTCTCCTGGACCAGCCTGGCGGCCTCGTTGATCTCCAGGATACCGATGTCCTCAGACCCGGTAATGTTGATGAGCAGGGCGCGCGCGCCGTCGATCTTGGTCTCAAGCAGCGGGCTTGCGATGGCAGCCTTGGCGGCTTCGCTGGTGCGGTTCTCGCCCTTGCCAACGCCGATGCCGATGTGGGCCATGCCGCCGGATTCCATCACGGTCTTCACGTCGGCAAAGTCCAGGTTGATGAGGGCGGGCAGGGCAATCAGGTCTGAAATGCCCTGGATGCCCTGGCGCAGGACATCGTCCGCTACGCGGAAGGCTTCCAGCATGGAGGTTCCGCGGGCTACGACTTCCAGCAGCCTGTCATTGGGGATGACCACCAGGGTGTCCACAAACTGCTTCAGTTCGTTAATGCCGGTTTCGGCGTTGCGCATGCGCTGCTTGCCTTCAAACTGGAAAGGCTTGGTGACCACCGCGATGGTCAGGCAGTTTAAGTCCCTGGCGATATCAGCCACGACAGGCGCAGCACCCGTACCGGTACCGCCGCCCATGCCGGCTGTGACAAAAACAAGGTCCGCGCCCTTGAGGTGCTGGGCGATTTCCTCCCGGCTTTCCTCCGCCGCGCGCTTGCCGATATCCGGCACCGCGCCAGCGCCAAGGCCTTTGGTCAGTTTTTCGCCAATCTGAATCTTCTTGTTGGCGCGGGAGGTGGAAAGCGCCTGTTTATCGGTGTTGACCGCAATAAACTCAACGCCCTTGAGGCCCGCTTCCACCATTCGGTTGACCGCGTTGGCACCGCCGCCGCCGCAACCGACAACCTTAATTGATGCGAAATTCGTTGTGACTTCAGGCTCAACCTGCTTAACCTGCATGGTATGTCCCCCTTTATGCTTGTGTTGGTGAATCAGCCGTTTAACAGGCCGCGCAGGAAACCGCGCAGACCTGTCTGGCCGGCATTGGCAGAGTTCTTGGTGTCAATAATCAAATCAAGCAAGCCCAACGAACTGGAATAAATAGCACTGGACAGTTTGACAGCCTTGCGCGGCAATTCCCGCACGGGACGATCCATTTTTTCGGACAGGTGCTCCCGCCCACCCTTGTTGATGGCCAGGCCGCCTCCTGTCAAATAAACAGGTGACCAGTTGCCCAGGCGGACGGAGGATTCACGAACCGCGTCCACGATGGCTTCGCAGAGTTCATCGGCACGGGGCAGCAGGATTTCCGCCACCTTGTCGCGGCTGAAGGTCTCTGTCGCGCCGTTTGAGAGCGTGACATCAAAGCTGGTCTTCGTGCTGCTGGGGCCAAACTCAAAGCCGCGCTTGATTTGCTCGGCGCTGTCCAGCGGCACTTCCAGGCCATAAGCCAGGTCCGCCGCGATGTGTCCGCCACCCAGCGGCAGCGTTTTATGGAAGATAATCGCGTCGCCCTCCACCGCCATGACATCGGTGTTCAAATAGCCGATGTCAATTAGCAGCGCGGTACGGTCGCGGTCAGTCTCGGATATAAACAACATGGCTTCACCCATCAAGGTGGAGAAAAAGCCGGCAGCCGTCTTGCCGATGGCCAGCAGGCGCTGGGTAATGTCCTCTATAAAGAAGCGGTCGGCGACGACAAAGGAAATTAACGCGCGCAGCTCGTTCCCCTGCTGGTTGAGCGGCTCCAGCGTCTTTTTGCCGTCATCCACCACAAACCAGGCCGGGCTGCGGTGAATGGGTGTGCCGGGGATGCCCTGCACCTGCTCATCCGCAAGCGCGAACAAGGCGGCGATGTCCCGGCTGGTGACGCGGGGATCGGCACCCTGCAAATCCACCTTAACCTCAAAGGAGTAGACCTTTGAGAACTGGCCGGGCACCCCGCAATATACAGCCTTGACGTTGGTACGAGCCTGATCCTCAGCATTCGCGATGGCGGTGCTGATGGCCTCATTTACCTGGCTGCCGTTGTTCCACCTTGCATTCGCGTAGCCATCATAAGGCGCAGTGCCTGCCCCTACAATGTCACAGCGCTGCCTGGCGCTGACCTCCGCGATCAGTGCAACGATTTTGCTGGTGCCAAAATCAATGACGCTGATAGTACTCATCGCAAACCTCTCCATTTCTCAGGCATTTTCCTTGCCTATTAGCAAACGCTGGCAAACCGCACAGCAAATATTGTCCGGCCGGTTTATTGTAACCTTTTTGAGACATCTATGCAAGCCTTTTCAAGGATTCCCATAAAACAGACCATGGAATGTTTCGTTTTATGATACTTGATTCTATATTTGGCCCGGCTTTACTGTTCAATGCGGTAGGTTGCCTCCCCCGGCAGGGTGGCTTCGATGATACCGCCAGTCATGTTCCGCCTTCTTAATTCATTGACGACAGATGCTACGGTGCCGATCTTGGCGTGCAGGTTCTCCTCACTGCCCAGATTGATGGTATACCCATCCTTGGTTTGCAAAGAGATGTTAAGTGTCTGGGACATATCAATGGTGGCGATCTCTGTCTTAAAGCCCCAGTTTTCCAACTCTTGGAAGAGGGCAATCATGCTGTCCTTTTGCGAAGGATCCGTACTTGTTGGAAAGCTGCCCGCCGTCTGCTGGCCCCACACAGCAAGACCGTTGACCTGGATGAGTTGCAAGCCTTCTTTCAAATCGCGCGTCTCCCGCAGGATAAAGCCATCCTGCGCCAGCACATAGCCGACACCCAAATGTGTAAAGAAAGCGAAGGGGTAGCGCTCAATCACTTTGACAGACAAGCCATTGGGGAAAATCTTGGCCATGCCTTCATACAGGAAATAATAATTTGATTCAACCCTGGCCTGGACATCGTCTTCCGACAATGTGAAGTAAAACAGACCAGAGTTTAGTCCTGTCAGCCGGGCGGCATCCGCCTGGGAGATGTTCTTAAGCCCGGTGAAATGAATATTCTTGATGGTAAACACAAAGGACTTGAGCAAAAACAATGCGCCAGCGATGATGAGGACAGACAGCAACAGTTTCATTGCGCCGGATATCTTAGGGCGCGGCTGTCCCTCTTCCATGCTGTCGTCCTGGATGTCCTCGGGCTGGTAGAAAGGATCCTGCTGCTCAAACGCTTGCTCATTCGCCCAGGGCTGCTGATGGCTGGGTTGCTGCTTGTTCCGGTTTGTTTCCGGCGGTGTGGGCGGCATGTGCTGCATCCTAATCCCCCTTTGCCTTTAGCTGGTGAACCAGACGCTTAAACGCTCGTCCCCGGTGCTCATAATCATCAAACATGTCAAAGGATGCGCAAGCGGGCGAAAACAGGACAGTGTCCTCCTCAACCGCAAGGTTTGCGCTAAGATGAACCGCTTCCTCCAGGTTCGGCGCGATCAACACAGCGTGATACCCATTTTGCGCCAAGTCCTCTTTGATTTGCGGCGCGGTCTGTCCAAACAGAACGCAGTGATGGATGCGGCCAGATTGAACGATCACTTCAGCAAGCGTTTGGAAGGAAATTTTTTTATCATAGCCGCCTGCGATCAATACCGTGGGACCTGTCATCGCCTCAATGGCCTTGATGGTCGAATCTGGGTTGGTGCCTTTGGAATCATTTAACCACCGAACCCCATTGATGGTTGTCACATATTCAATCCGGTGCTCAACCCCCTTGAAGGTCTTGAGCGTATAGGCGATGACCGGGAAAGGCACACCCAGATGGTGCGCGATGGCAGCCGCGGCCAGGGCGTTCTCCACATTGTGCGCGCCGGGGATCAGCAAATCCTGCGCTTTGCAGATGGGGCGCAATTCCCCTTCTTCTACCCAGGCAATCTGTCCATCGCGTAAAACCGCGCCTTTTGGCGCGCTGCCGGTATATGAAAACCAAATGGTTTGTGCAGACAAGAATTCGGACAAGGCCAGGACACGCTGGTCATCATAGTTTAAAACAGCCGCGTCGTGTGACGTCATATTGGCAAACAGACGCTTTTTAAACGCGATGTAATTGTCCATTGTTTTGTGGCGGTCCAGGTGATCGGGCGTGATGTTCAAAAGCGCTGCGACGCGCGGATGAAAGCGTGTACTGGTTTCCATTTGGAAGCTGGACACCTCCACCACCAGCAAATCGTTCTCCTCCGCTTCCAGCACAGCAGCAGAAAGCGGGTAGCCTATGTTGCCGGCCACGTGAACAACACGTCCTGCCTGCTTGAACATCTCCCCCAACAGGGTGACTGTGGTGGTCTTGCCATTGGTGCCGCTGACAGCGATCAGGTCAAGGTCTGTGCAGGAGGCGGCGAAATCAAGCTCGCCAATGACAGGAATATCTGCCTCAAGCGCCTGGATTACAAATGGCGCGTCGATTGAAATACCCGGGCTGATCAGCAGCTTGTCACACTGTGCCAGCAA
Organism: uncultured Christensenella sp.; assembly: GCA_964346355.1. Classification (GTDB taxonomy): domain Bacteria; phylum Bacillota; class Clostridia; order Christensenellales; family Aristaeellaceae; genus UBA6115. The sequence goes on from CAYFUH010000003.1 coordinate 18,482, forward strand.
GGGCGCGGCAGGTTCTGAGAACCGCAGTTCACAAAGCGGGTGATGCAGCAGTTCTTCATCCAAAGCAAACGCGTCCTGCGGTTTGATGTCATTGAGGATGACCCTGGCACCCAAAAAAAGCAGCAAGCGCGCGGCGGCCAGGCCGCTGCGCGCGGCGCCAACCACCAGCACAGTTTGGTTCCCGTATTCCCTGAATGCCTCCTGCCTGATTGCCGCACCTTTGCCCACGTCACCCACCTACCTTCAATTTACGACACGATGGGAAGCGCGGCCAGTGCTGCCAGCACAGACAGCGCGATAATGGTCAGCGTATATCTGCGCGCGATTTTGTTTTCACTCCAGCCAATCATTTCAAAATGATGGTGGATGGGTGACATCTTAATCAGCCGTTTGCCGCCGGTGGCCTTGAAATACAGCCGCTGCGCGATGACGGAAACGGATGACATGATCATTGTGAAGCATAGCGGGATAAGCCAGATTTGAAGCCGCAACAGCATCGCGGCACCGGTCAGCAAGCCGCCGATGAACATGGAGCCTGTATCTCCCATATAGATGCGCGCGGGGTGCTGGTTGAAGAACAAAAAGCCCAGGCAGGCGCCAGTGAGCGCGAAGCAGGCAAAGGCGATGCCCGGATCCCCCAGGCTGCCGCCCTTAATGATAAGGGCAATGGCGCCCAGCGCCGCGCTGCCAGCCAGGGTGACGGAGCTCATCAAGCCATCCACCCCGTCTTGTAAATTGGCGGAGTTGGTCATGAATACGTACAGAAGGGTCATCAGCGGGATATAGGCAAAGGATAAATCAAGCGTTGTTTTGGTAAAGGGCAGGTGGATGGCCGTGCCCTGCAGGTTCATCGTGATGAGTGAGAACAACAGACCCACCGCCGTCTGTCCAATCAGCTTGTAGCGCGGCCGCAGGCCGTCGTGGTGCTGCTGGACATCCTTGATAAAATCATCCGCAAAGCCAATGGCCAGGCCGCCAAAGGCTGCGACAAACAACAACAGGAGCACATTGATATTGCCTGAAACCAGGCTGATGATGAGGGAGGCCACCAAGACCGCGAGCGCGATAATCAGCCCGCCCATGTTGGGGGGCTTGTCCTTCTTTTTAAAGGAATCCGGGCCCAGGTCATAATCCGGCTGGATCATTCCCCGCTCCCTCATATATTTAATGAAACCGGGCATCAGCAAAAGGACAATGACCAGCGCAATGGCACCGCTCAAAAATTCAAGCATTGGCTTTGCCCTCCGCGCTCATCTCCTCCAGCAGTTCATTGACAATGAATTTTTCATCAAAGGGGCGTTTGACCCCGTGGATCTCCTGATAGGTTTCGTGCCCTTTGCCGGCAAGCAGCACAACATCACCCGCATCGGCGATGCTGAGTGCGTGCTTGATGGCTTCCCTGCGGTTCTCAATCACCTCATACAGGCCGCCGGTTGGCTTGATGCCCTCTTCAATCGCGCCCAGGATGTCCAGCGGGTCCTCTGCCCGCGGGTTGTCGCTGGTAAGGATGGACAGATCCGCCATCTTGCCGGCGATTGCGCCCATGATGGGCCGTTTGCCCTGGTCACGGTCTCCGCCGCAGCCAAAGACGACAATCAGGCGACCCTTGATAAACTCACGAATGGCAAGCAGGATGTTCTCCAGCGCGTCGGGTGAGTGCGAATAATCCAGCACCACCTTGTACTCTGTATTGGTATCCAGCACCTCCGCGCGCCCGGGCACGCTGGTAACGCTTTCCAAGGCCGCGCAGATGAGCTCTGGCTCCATGCCCAAAATCAGGCCGATACCGGCAGCCGCCAGGGCGTTGTAGATATTGAACATCCCCATCAGCTGCAATTGCACGGGGTAATATTTTTCATTCCAAAGGCTGATCTTGAAGGAGACGCCGCCCTCTTCAATCTGGATGTCACGGGCGAACAAATCCGCGTTGGTGCAGATAGCGTAGCTGATCTTGGGCATTTTCAGCTCATTCACCAGGCGCGTAGCCCAAGGGTCATCCAGGGACAGCACCGCGTTTTTTACCGCGTTTTTGATGAAGAAATCGCGCTTGGCGTTGAAATAAGCTTCCATCGTGCCAAAGAAATCCAGATGGTCCTGGGACAGGTTGGTAAAGCAGCCCGCTTCAAACACCAGGCCCTCCAGCCTGCGCATCCAAATGGCGTGAGCCGATACCTCCACGATGACATACTGGCAGCCCGCGTCCGCCATGAGGCGCAGCGTCTTGTGCAGCTCAATGGGGTCGGGTGTGGTGAGGTTGCTGTTCATCCATTGATTGCCAATCATGTTGCCGGTGGTGCCGATAAGCCCGCAGGTATAGCCCGCGCGCTCCAAAATAGCCTTCACCAGATAACTGGTTGTGGTTTTTCCCTTGGTGCCCGTGATGCCAATGAGTTTCATCCCTGCATCCGCAAAGCCATAAAAGGCACGGGCAATCAGCGCCATTGCGGCACGATCATCCGTGACCTTTAACTGCGGTACCTTGATATGCGGCAGGAACTGTGTCACGACCAGCGCGACCGCGCCGTTTTTAACCGCCTGCTCCGCGAATTTGTGGGAATCAACATGCGCGCCCTTGATGCAAAAGAACAACCCATGATGGGTCTGATCCCTGCTGTCAGCGCTCAGGCTGAGGATGTCACAATCTCCTGTCAACTCCAGCGCAAAAGCCTGGGCTTCCGCTGCCAAGTGTGATAATTTCATACAATAACCTCATCAGAATAATTAGTGCCCGCTGGAGGCAATGCCCAGCTGCGTATCCGGCAACTGGGTCAGCGGGATGCCCGCCGCCTGCACGCCAATGGTTTCCGCGTGCCCCGCCAGGCGCATGCCAAGGGCTTGCACTGCATAATAGCAAATGCCGGAGGCATCGCTCTTTTGGCCGAAAGTCTCCTCCAGGCGGGCGTATTCCGTTTGCGCAACGCGATAACGCTCGCCCAGCAGAGCATACTCTTCATGGAGTGCCCGCGTCAAGGCGATCTTGCTGCCAATCATGAACAGACAAAGAACAATGCTGATGAGGATGAAGATGGATGCCCATTTCACAGGAATGCTGAGCGCCTGCCTTTGCGGACGATCCGCGATAAACAAATCCCGGCTGTCCTGGTCACCGGGGTTGTCCACATTGACATGGGAGGACACAGCAATGCGCTCACGCTGCGTCAGCGTGTCACCTGCCAGAACATATTGCCTGTAACTTGCCTGTTTAACTTGCTGCATCCTGTTTTCCTCTCTGAAGAATCCCTGTTATGATCCCTCGTTTGATTTCATACGCGCCCGCGCCTGGATCTCACTGATGGCTTCCAGCGGATTGGGGAAGCGGGTGTTGAACTGCTCGCGCTCCAGCTTGGCCTGCTCGTCGGAGATGATACGTACGTATTCGGTGGTGCCGGATACCTGAACGCCCTGGGCGTCGGTTAAGAACAATTCACGCAGGGCTGCCGGCAGCAGCACCCGCCCCTGGGAGTCATATCCCAGGCCGTCAAAGGAATACATCGCGAACCGGGCTAAGAAGAATTCCGCCGAGACATCCTCGCGGCTGAGCTTGGTGAGCATGTCCACCTTCTCCTCCCACACGTCATAGGGATAGATCGCGATGGAGTCCTGGGCCATGTTGACCCCGACGATGATGCGGTCCCCCAGGAGGTTGCGGAAGGGCAGCGGCACGATGACACGGCCTTTGCCGTCGATAGAGTGGTTGTAAACACCGATAAAACCCAGGCGACGCGTGGCTTCCGCGCCCTGTTGATCCTCAATCCTGGAATTCTTCTTCTGGGAATGGATGCCCTTATCCGGCACGTTCTTCACCACCAATCACCACTTATCGCCCTTTTCGTACACAAAATACCACAAGATGGAATCCTGCGTAAACTGTTCCTGTTGCAGTTTCAAAAGTTTTGGGCCAATAAAAGGGATTTATCAGGTCACAACAAGAAAAACTGCGAATACTTGTTCGGCATTCGCAGCTGTCTAATGGGAACGATTGTTTTATTCTTGGATTATTTTGTGCTAATTAACGGGGTTTTCGCGGGTTCCCTTGTAGCGAATCATGAAATTGTTAATAAACTGCTGGAAAAATCCTTTGGGGAATCACGGGATTGGTCTTTACTACTGACTTTCATCGCTTGAATGACCAATTTCCAACAGGTTAAAGCCGATGCAATCACAGGAGGCGAGATAATACTGGATGCCGTTTTTCTCCCCCCGGAAGCTGCTAAAGCAGGCAACCCCATGCAAATGGCCGTATACCACGGCATCCGCAGCATACTGCTCCAGCAGGCTGGTGACCGGGGTGTCCTCGCCCTTGTGATTACAGGGCGGGAAGTGGCACAGCGCGATCAGTTTGCGCTCCCCCCGCAGCTTTTGGGCCTGCTGCAGGGACAGTTCCAGGCGGATCAGCTCCCGGTTGTAGATCTTTTGGGTATCGGGCTCCTCGTCCTCGCCGTCGGGCATCACCCAGCCGCGCGAACCCGCGAACACATAGCCTTCCAACGCGACCGCGTCATTTTGCAGGGCGTAAAACCCCTCGTTCAAATGCGCGCGGACATTGCTGATCGCACTCCACCAATAATCGTGGTTGCCTTTGATCATCACCTTCCGGCCGGGCAAACGCCCAATCTGACCCAGATCAGCCAGTGCTTCGTCCAGCCGCATGGCCCAGGAAATGTCCCCGGGAATGAGGACGATGTCCTCCTCCCCTACCCTTTTGTGCCAGTCCTCCTGGATTTTGAAAAAATGATCCTGCCAGTGAGCCCCGAACAAATCCATGGATTTGTCCTGGTTGCCAGGCAGGTGCAGGTCACTGATGGCGAATACGCGGGGAGATTCAGTCATCCATCTCCTCGTCGTCTTCCTCATCGTGCTCTTGTTCACTCATGGCTTCAAGGGAGAGCGCGTCGCCCAGGGCGTGGAAATCCGGGTCGTCGTCCTCCGACATCTCGGGGATGATCTCCTCCATCCCGCTCACGGGGTCCAGGCCGATCTCCACCGGTTCGTCCAGCTCGGTCTTGATGCCCTTTTGCTTGTCCATCTCGCGCAGGCAATACAGGCATACATCCTTGCCCGGCAGCGCCTTGGCCTCGTTGCAGGTAGAGCAGATTTCAATGTCATCAGAAGGTAGTTTCCCGTGCAGTTCACGGTAACACACCTTGCACATCGTATCGCTGTCCTTCATATAATTCAGTTCGCAGCGCGGACATTTTACCAGAGCCATCTTGGTCCTCCATTCAAACCTTGATCTTGGCGGCATTATACAGAGGGTAGGCGGCAAACACAAGCCAAAACAGATAAAACCTATCAAGTTTTTAAACTGAATACGGATTGACCTATTGCTCTGCCTGTTTGCGGCGCGGCCTCCTGATGTTGCGGATGCTGTCGCGCTTGGTGACGTTGACAAAAATGGACGCGCGCCGCCGCCTACGCTGACGCGTGGTGCTGCCAGCCGGCAGGTTGTAGGCGGGCATGGAGCCTGTGCGGTTCTTGGTGACATTGAGCACCAGGGAAATGCCAATCAGGTTGGTTAGCAGGTTGGAGCCGCCGTAGCTGATAAAGGGCAGCGGAATGCCGGTGATGGGCATAAGGCCGATGGTCATCGCGATGTTCTGGAATACGTGAATGAAGATCATTGCCATGACGCCGATGATGATCTGCCTGCCAAAACTGTCATAGGTAAAGCGGGACAAATACAGCATTCGAAGAACTAAAAACAGGAATAACAATACGATGACAGCGGATCCGACAAAACCCACTGCCTCACCCACCGTCGCAAACACAAAGTCTGTCCAGTCCTCCGGGATGAAGTTGAGCTGGCTCATGGAGCCGGGCACAAACATCCCCACCCCCGTCAAGCCGCCTGAGCCAATCGCCTTTTGTGACTGCAGCAACTGCAGGCCCGCGCCTTGCCCATACGCATGCGGATCCAGGAAAGCCAACACGCGCTGGAAGATATAGTGGGAGCTGCCGCCGATGATGCCATATGCAAAGAAGCCGACAATGCCAAGTATGGCAATAACGCCGATGGACAAGAGCCATTTCCAGTCCGCATCGCTGAAATACAGCATGGTGTAGGCAACGCCGACCATGACAATCACGCTGCCCGTCTCACCGGACAACACCGTGATGGCGGAAGGCAGCATGACAATGACCCCAAGCCGGATGATGGAGCGCATGTTACTGAGGGGCTTGACGTTGGAAGACATCTCCTTGGCCAGCATTAAGATGATGGTGATCTTGGCGAACTCACTGGGCTGCAGCATGCGGCCCAGTGCCAGATTGAACCAGGCGCGCACGTCACGGATGGCGGTTGAGGTGACCAGCACCACCAGCAAAAAGCTCACGATGCCAATATAGTACACCGGTGCGAAGGTCTTAAAATGCTCATAGGGAATGCTGACGATAAACCAGACAACCGCCGGGGAGGCAACGACAAAGATGGCCTGCCAGGAGCCGGTGTTGGATGCCAGGATGCGGTTGAGCAAGGGCAAATCGGCCGATACGCTGGGGTCAAAGGTGGCGACGGAGATTGCCAAAACGCCCGCGATCATCAGCAAATAGGTGATAATCAGCAGGGTGAAATCAAAATGCGGTCTGGAGCGTTTGTCTTCAAAAATACTCATGGTTAATCCTCAAGCCACTTCCAGATGCGCTGGAAGACATTTAGTTTTTCTGGCTTGTACTCGGGCAAGGGTAAATCTTCTCCTTCCATGCGGTGCAAGACATTGCGCAGTTCTGCCGTGATGCCCTCATCCAAGGCCTGCGCAGCGGTCTTGCCCTGCAGGGCAGCCTTGTACAGGGGCTTGCTTTCTTCAAAGACACCCAGCAGGGGGATATCCAAGGCGAAGGACAGGTTTTGCGGCTGATCAAGCGCGCCGTCCAGCACGTATTGCGGGCTCATGCGGTTGAGCAGCATCTGCGGCCGGGCACCGGAGGCATACAGCTGGGACGCCATTTTTTCCGCGCTTCTGATGGCGATGGGGTCCGGGGTCGCGACGATGAGCACCTCGTCCACCAATTCGGCAAAAATGCGCACACCGCGGCCCAGACCTGCGGGGCCGTCAACCAGCACCAGGTCAAAGCGTTTTTTTAAGGTGCGCAGGATCTTCTGTACATCCTGCTTGTTGAAGTCCTTGGGCCTGGCCTGCTGGCCACCCACCATTAAATGAAGGGTGGGGAAATCCGGATGCTTGATTAAGGTTTGATCCAGCGAACAGCGCCGCTTGACCAGATCCGCCATGTCATACAGGACCAGATCCTGCAGCCCCAGCATCAAATCCAGGCTTCGAAGGCCCATGTCACCGTCAATGATTGCCACGCGCTTGCCAGACTGTGCCGCAAAAACAGCCAGGGCCGCGGACAGCGTGGATTTACCGACGCCGCCCTTGCCGGAGATGAACAAATACGACTTACCCATGACCCCTCCTTAAGGCATCAGCTGGTTGCCAGGCACAACAGGTGTTTCGCCGGTGAATTTGCTTTGGTCATCGTACCACCAACCGATGAAGTCGCGCGCAGCGCGCGTGGCTTCCGCGCCTGCCTTGCCGTTGGGGATTAACACCACGACCGCGATTTCAGCGGGCTTGGTAAAGGGCGTGAGCGCGACGAACCAGCCGTTGTTTTCAAGGTCCAGCTTGATACCGCCAATCATGACCTGCGAGGTGCCTGTCTTCGCCCACAGTTCGTCTTTATACTTGAAGTCATCGAAATACCGCCTGGCGGTGCCCGACTCGTCAACCACGCCTTTCATGCCTTCCTTGATGTAGGGCATGAAGGGCTGGGCGCTGTCCAGGTTGCCAAAGATGCTGGGCTGGTACTGGTTTAAGATTTCACCTTCCGGGGAGATGATGGAATCGATGATGGACAGGTTGTAGACCGTGCCGCCGTTGCCGATGGCTGCAACATAGCGCGCGACCGCAGCCGGGGTCAGGAGTGTAATGGACTGGCCGATGGCCAGCTGCAGCTCCATGCTGCCGCCCCATTTCAGGTCGTTCAAGGCGTACCAGATTTCGCCAATGACGGCTTGCAGCCAGACCATCTCCCGGGTCATGTTCAATTCCGCCATCAGGATGGGGCGCATGGCATCCGGCCATTTCCCCTGGTCGGTCACGAGCGCCATGTCCATCAGCTGCTTGATGCAGGCGTCCAGGCGCTTGTCATCATAGGTGATGCCATAGCTGGCGCCGATGTTTTGCAGGTGCTGCTTGATTTTTGCAGCGATCAGGAGGGGCAGGTTGGTTTCCTGCTCGTTAAGGGAGACTGTCGGGTCATACACCGAGGTCTGGTTGCCCACAATGCTGCGCGCTTCACCCGGCAATTGGATGCCGGTGCGCGTGGTAAGGCCCATTTGCGCCGCGTACTGATACAGCAGGGTGCTGCCGGTTTCGCCATAGAGCTTCCAGGCCAGCGTATAGAAATAGTAGTTACAGGATTTGGACAGACCGGACACGATGTTCAAATCGGCGTGATCCTTCCGGTAGCCCTTGGCAATCCAGCAGGTGGGGGCGTCCTCTTCCTTGGTGGTGTACTTCATAAAGGGGCCTTCATCTGAAATTCGCTCATCCACACTCAGCACCCCGTTGGTAAGCGCAGCCAAGCCGGTCACCATCTTGAAGATGGAGCCAGGTTCTGCCTTGGAATGGATCGCGTAGTTGACCAGTGGTCTGCGCTCATCCAGCAGGATGTCTTCCACCTCTTTGCCGCCGGCAACCATGGCGTTTAAGTCATAGGTAGGATACTGCGCCATAGCCAGCACCTTCCCGGTATTGACCTCCACCACCACCATGGTACCGGTGCTGGCCAATTTGAGCGGGTATTCCAGAAAATCCCGCGATTCAAGCTTGGCTTTGTTGTTGCTGCGCCAGCGGTCGTTGAACATCTCCCGCTCCTGCTGGGCCCGGGTGAACTCCACATTGGCGGCAATGGCGCGCTCGGCCTCGCGCTGGTAGCTGTCGATAATGGTCAGCTTGACGTTGTTGCCGTCCGTGGGCTGGGTGTAGCTCATCTGCCGGGTTAAGCGGCCCTGGTTGTCCTTTTCCATGACACGGCTGCCGGAACGGCTGGCGATATTGGGCGTCAGCCAGTTTTCCATCGACCGCTCAATGCCGTCCTTGCCAATGATGTCGTTGAGCTGGTAGCCCATGGGCTTCAGTTCGGTCGCGTAATTGTCGCTCTCCGCGATGGGGCCCACATAGCCGATGATCTGGGAAGCAACATTATGGCGGGGGTAGACACGCTTTTCCCCCACATCAATGCCCACGCCGGGCAAGGACATGGTGAGGCTGGAAATTTCCTGCACGGCCTCAAAGGGGATATTTTCCGCGATGATGATGGGCATGGAGTTGAAGATGTTCATGCGCATCTCGGAATACACAGCCATCACTTGCCGGGCGGTTTCCTCATCCAGGTTTTCCACCTGATCCAGGAAATAGCGTTTGTAAAGGAAATTGTAGCAATCCTCCGCCGTGGGGTAGCGGGATTTGGACAAATAGTGGTTGCCATACCATTGGGTTTCACGGATTTCCCAGGCTTTTTCGCTAATCCCTTTGCCGAAATTGAACTCCCACAGGGCTGTCTCCGGGTTGCGCTGGATGACAAACTCGTGTTTCATCTCAATGCCGTAGGACTTCATGATATCAATGGTTTTGAGGATGGCGGGTGTCAATTCCTTCACCCGTTTTTCGCTTTGGATTTCCGCGTTGGTGACCAGGAAACTGACGTTGTAGGTGTCCTCACTCATGGCAAACACAACGCTTTCGGCATCCGTGATCATGCCGCGGCGGCCGGTGACGCGGATGGTTTTAAAGCTGCTGGTTTCGGCGGATTCCTGGTATTGATCCGCGTTGACAATCTGCAGGCTGTACAGCTTCACAAACAAGGTGGAAAACAGCACCACAACCAGGATGGTGAAAATTAAATACCGCCTGATGATGGTTTGATTGATTTTCATGAAGTGGGCACCTCCCCTTCGGGCGTGGATGAATCTGTTTCATCCGGTATGGGTTCGTCCGCTGCCGGCTCATCCTCTTGAGCCTTGGGTTTTTTGCGGAGGAATTGGAAGACGTTCTTTTTGGGTTCCGGCGCCTCATCGGGCACCAGAGCGATTTGCCGCAGGATTTCGCGGCTGGTGGTCACCTCGGTTTCCCCTTCCACGACCTTTAACCGGCGCGGGCGCTTGTAAAGGCCCAGCCAGGCGCGGATGGGAAACATCACCACACAGCAGGCCGCTGTATAAGCCGCGGTGTAGAGGATGCGCACAAAATGGTTGAAGGTGACGTCAATGCCGCTTAAGGCAATATACAGCATCATGACCCCTTCAAACAGGAAGACCAGCATCAGCGCGTTGAGCAGGATGCGCAGGTGGGCGTTTAAGTCATGGGGCGAGTCACGGCGGATGCGAAAACGGATGCGGAACTTGCGCCGCATGAAAGGCGCCTGGATTTGCGCTTCGGTCTCGCTCAAGCGCTGGGCTTCGCGGATGCGGCGCATCTCCCGCTTGATGTCGGACATGTCGGCAAAGACCTGGGCGCACAGGAGCGCCAACACCGGATAGATCAGCAAATAAAACAGCGGGATGCTAAAGGACATGGCCTCCAAAATGATGCCGATTAACGCGCCGGAAATAAAGGCGTACAGTTTGCCGTAGCTGACCGTCATGATCGCGATGATGACCATGAGCAAATTGGGCATGATGCCCGCGATTTTCAGGTGGGGCATGACCACCGTCTGCAGCAAGAAAAACAACAAAACCAGGAGCACCACCTTCAAAAACTTGTATGCTGCCCGCGTTATGCTGCTGCCTCTTTGCCACACAGCCTGCATCAGCCGTCCTCCTCTACGGTCATGTCCTCTGGGGAGAAGGTGGGGGTTGGCGAAGGCGTGATGGGTTCGGGTGAGGGCTCTATCGTTGACGTCGTGTCAATGATGACGGGTGCGTTGTAGGATATGCCCTCATCTGCTGTGCCTGTCCCGTCGGTGTCCTCCGGCGTATCCAATTGGTCCGGTTCATAGGTTTCATCCGGCAGGGGGGATTCATCCGGCGCAGGGGTTTCTGTGACTTCGTCCCCTGGTGACGGGGACGCATCCGGATCCTCCACCGGCTCCGCCTGGCCAATCAAAGTAGGCACCGGCTTGATGGGCGGCAGCGGAACAAAGGATTGCTCCGGCGGCTTGACGCGCTCCTCGGCCGTGAGGATTTTTTGGTAGCGGTAAACGATGACATACTCCATATGGTCAAAATCGGCCAGTGGTTCCAGCACGATATACTGCTTGGAGTCCTCCATCCCGCGGGTGCTTTCGCGCACGCGACCAATCGGGATGCCCTTGGGCAGCCCTGTGTTCATGCCGCTGGTAACCACCAAGTCACCCGGCCTGGGCAGGGTGGTATAGGACAGGTAATACATGCGGCAGTTTTTCTGGCCGTCAATGGCCAGCGTGCCGGAGACGGTGCCAGGGTCACGGTTTGACTCTATCAGCGCCGCGACCGCGCACTGGGTATCGATGATGCCGCGCACCTTGGTGCTGTTGGTCTGCGTGTCATAGGTGATGCCCACCAAGGCGCCCGGCACCACAACCGCCATGTTGTCAGCCACGCCGGCGTTTGAACCCACATCCAGCGTAAGCACGAAGGAATAGTTGGTGGTATCCCGGCCGATGATGTTGGCCTTGATGCCGTTGAGGCCGGGGTTGCGCTGCACTTCGTCATTTAAGTCCGCATAGGCCTGCAGCTGGTGCTGCAGGGCGTTGGCCAGCATGGCCTGGTCGGTCAGCTCATCCACCCGCTCACGCAGGAGGTTATACTCATACTCGAAGTTGCTGCGCAGCTTCAGGGTGCGCAGGTAATCCACAATAAAATCAGTCCCGGACGCAAACGCGTTTTGGACCGGCGTGACCACCCGCGCCACCACCTGCCGGGGCACCTTGAGGATGGGCGTGTCAAAAAGCTGTGACAAAATCATGACAGCGATGACGATCAATAACAGCAATGCCGTCAGCAAGCCCAGCAGACGGCTGATGCCGCGCTGGCGTTCGGCGCTGGTCTGCGCGGGGCGCGCTTCGCGCCTGGCGCGCGGCTTTGATGGCTTTCTTGGCTTAGGTTTAGGCATTGTCATCCCGAATAAAGTTGGATCTGGTCAGTTTGTTGAGTAAATCGCTGCGCTCCGCCATCGTGCCCACACCGTTGACAGCTGTGAGCATCGGGTCACGGGCCAGGGTGACCGGCAGGCCCAGTTCAGACGCCAAAAAGCGGTCCAGGCCGTACAGCTGCGCGCCGCCGCCCACCAGGTAGATGCCTTTGCGGAAGATGTCGCTGCACAATTCCGGCGGCGTCTTGTCCAGGATTTCGCGGATGGTGTCCAGAATCTTAAGGCAGGGGCCTTGCAGCGCCTGATAAAAGCGGCTGGAGGCGATCTCCGCCGTCTGAGGCAGGCCGGTGATTAAATCACGCCCGCGCACCACCACCTTGCGGTCATCAGAGGATGGCAGGGCGGAGCCCCAGTCAATCTTGATATCCTCCGCCATCCGGTCGCCGATAAGCATGTTGTGGTCGTGCTTGATGAACTCCACAATCACAGAATCCATCTTGATGCCGCCGGAGGGAATGGACCGGGACAGGACGATGCCGCCCAGGGCGATTACCGCAACCTCCGTTGTGCCGCCGCCGATGTCCACCACCATGCTGCCCTCCGGCGCGAAGACCGGCAAGCCAGAGCCAAAGGCGGAGGCGAAGGGCTTATCAATGAGGTGGATGGCGTTTTTTCGCGCGCCTGCGCTGATGGCGGCTTCACGGATAACCCGCTTCTCCACCTGCGAGATGCGGCTGGGCACTGTGATGTACATACGCGGTTTGACCAGGTGGGATACGCCGATGGACTTGCGGATAAAATAGCGCAAGACCGCCTCGGTGAGGTCAAAATCCTTCACGGTGCCGTCCTGCAGGGGACGCACCGCGATATCGCCGACAGAGGTGCGGCCCACCAGCGCCAGGGCGTCCTGCCCAATGGCCTTGATGGTGCGTTTCTCGGTGCCTGATACCACAAGCAGGGTGGGCTCATTAATTTGAATGCCGCGTTTACGAACATGCACCAGCGTGTTCGATGTCCCCAAATCTATGCCGATATCAGGCGCGATAATAGCCATGTAACATCCCTGTCTTTACAGAATATTTGCCTTCTTGAGCATCTGGTACACAAGGTTTGTGGGAAGGCCGACCACATTGGTATAGCTGCCGTGAATCTGCTGAATGAACATGCCGCCCAAGCCCTGGATGGCATAAGCGCCCGCCTTGCCCATGGGCTCACCGCTTGCGCAGTACAAGGCGATTTCATCCTGGCTTAAGTCCGAAAACTGCACGCGGGTTTTAGCGTGGGCGGTTTGGATTTTGCCGTCCAATGCCAGGCAGACCCCGGTGTGCACCTCATGCCAGGCGCCGCTGAGCAAACCCAGCATGCGCGCCGCGTCCTGCACATCCTTTGGCTTCCCCAGCACCACCCCATGGATGGTGACCAGGGTATCCGCGGCCAGAATGGCCGCCTGCGGGTAGGCGGACACAGCAGCCAGCGCCTTGCGGCGAGCTAATTCAAGCACCACCTGCTTAGCGCTGCCTGTTAAGTGTTCATCCACCTGCGGCGCATGCACCTGATAGGGCACACCCATCTGGGTGAGCAACTCCTGCCGCCTTGGCGAAGCGGAAGCCAGAATGATCTGTCGGTTCACCAGAAGCCTCCTTCCAAGGACGGTTCTATCAGTATAGCATAAATTGGCACAAATTGTTCTTGAAGACTTAACAAAATTAACACGAATGTCACATTTGTTTTATGGGGCAGGCAGGGAGATGCTTTGTACATCCAGCCCAAAAAGGGCGCAGGCATTGCGGCAAGTCAGGTCTGCCATGTCCTTTGTACTCATGCCCCTGATGTCCGCCAGCAGCCGGCAGACCTCGCCTACCAAACCGGGGTGGTTGCGCTTGCCCCTGTGCGGTACCGGCGCTAAGTAGGGGCTGTCGGTTTCAATCAACAGGCGGTTTAGGCTGACTGCCTCGGCTGCCAAGCGCAGCTTTTGCGCGTTTTTAAAGGTGAGGGAACCGGCGAAGGAGATATGAAAACCCAGTTTTTCATACACCGCCACGCTTTGCGCGCTGCCGGAATAGCAATGCAAGACGCCTGCGGGCAAGCTGTCCTTGTGCTGCGTCAACAGGTCAATCATCGCCCCATGCGCTTCGCGCACATGCAGGATGACCGGCTTGCTGTGCTTTTTCGCGATCTGCAATTGCCTGACTAAGAATTCTTCCTGCAAATCCCGGGGCGAAAAATCGTAGTAATGATCCAGCCCAATCTCCCCCAGCGCCACCACCCTGGGATGGGACAGCAGGGCCTCCACCTCATTCAGATCATCAAAGGACGCCTTTTTAACCTCATGCGGGTGGATGCCGGCCGCGGCGTACACATAGGGATATTGCTCCGCCAAAGCAATGGCGGCCTTTGAGGTGGCGATGTCGCTGCCGCAGGTTAAACAGGCAACGATGTCAAAATCCGGCAGCGCGCGGATAACCGTGTCACGGTCGGCATCAAACTGCTCTGCGTCCAGGTGGCAGTGGGAATCAAACAGTGTGATGGGCTGGCTCACGCGATGCCCGCCCCGTCGCCCACGCCCTCGTCCACAAACAGCAGCCGGAGGGTGCTTTCATCATCAGAGGCAGCCGAAAGGAGCATGCCCTCTGACTCAATGCCGCGGATCTTGCGCGGCGGCAGGTTGGCCAGCAGCACTAAGGTACGGCCGATGAGGGTGTCCGGCTCATAATGCTCCGCAATGCCGGAGAGCACGGTGCGCTCCTCATCCCCCACCTTCAAGCGGAATTTAAGCAGCTTGTCGCTCTTTTTGACTTTTTCACATGCCAGCACCTTGGCGGTGACCAGCTGAATTTTCTGAAAGTCCTCCATGCCAATGTGTGGAACGGCGGGTTTTTCTGCTTTTTCTTCCTCTGCGGCATTGGGATTGCTCTTTTGATGCTCAGCCTCGTTTTCCGCTTCCAAAACGGGCAGGTCCGCCTTGATGTCAATGCGCGGGAAGATGGCCTCCCCCTTCATCACGCGCTGGCCGGCCGGGGTGCGCCCAAAGCGGTCCAGAGAAGCCCAGGTTTGGATGCCTTCGTCCGAAATGCCCAGCTGGCAGAACATTTTCTGCGGCGTTGAGGGCATGACCGGGTAAATCAAAATGCCGATGAAGCGCAGGCTTTCTGCCAGCACATACAGCACAGTGCGCAGGCGCTCCTTGCCTTCCTCACTGCGGCCCAAAATCCAGGGCTCGGTCAGGTCGATATAGCGGTTGCTGGCGCCAATGACCTTCCAGATTTCGCTGAGCGCCTGGGAGAACTGGAGGGCGTTCATCTCCTCCTCCACCTTGTTGGGCAGCGCTTCAAGCAGATCAATCAAGTCCAGATCGACCTGTTCAAATTTGCCAGGTGCCTGGATGACGCCGTCAAAATATTTCTCAATCATCGCCACCGTACGGCTGAGCAGGTTGCCCAGGTCGTTGGCAAGGTCGGAATTGACGCGGGTCATCATGGCCTGGTTGGTGTAGTTGCCGTCCGCGCCAAAGGGCATCTCCCGCATGAGGTAGTAGCGCAGCGCGTCCGCGCCATAGTGCTTGACCACCGGCCCGGGGTAGGCCACATTGCCCTTGGATTTGGACATCTTGTCCTCATTGAAGAGTAGCCAGCCATGGGCAAAAATCTGCCTGGGCAGCGGCAAACCCAGGGCCTTTAAGATAATGGGCCAATAGATGGTATGGAAACGGGTGATCTCCTTGCCGACCAGCTGCACATCCGCCGGCCAGTAGGTGTCCATCAAGTCCTGGTTAGCCGTGGTATAGCCCAGCGCGGTGATATAGTTGCTCAGCGCGTCAATCCATACATAGATGACATGCTCCGGGTCAAAGGGAACGGGCACGCCCCAGGAAAAGGAGGTGCGGCTGATGGACAAGTCCTGAAGTCCGGGTTTTAAGAAATTTTGCAGCATTTCCTTGGCGCGGGAGGGCGGCTGGATGAACTCCGGATGCGTTTTTATATGCTCAATCAGCCAGTCCTGGTACTTGCTCATGCGCAGGAAGTAGCTTTCCTCGCGCACCAACTCGGTTGGCCTGGAGCAATCCGGGCACAGGTTGCCCTCTTTTAATTGGCTGGCCGTCCAGAAGGCTTCACAGGGCACGCAGTACTGCCCTTCGTAGGCGTCCTTATAAATATCGCCCTGGTCATACAGCTTTTGGAAGATGCGCTGTACTGCCTGCATGTGGCGCTCGTCGGTGGTGCGGATGAAATCATCGTATTTTATGTTCATCAAGTCCCACAACTGCTTGGTTTGCGCTACAATTCCGTCCACAAACTGCTGCGGCGGAACACCGGCTTCCTGCGCGCTGCGCTCGATTTTCTGGCCGTGCTCATCCGTGCCGGTCAGGAAATAGACCTGGTGCCCGGTCATTTTTTTGAAGCGTGCCATGGTGTCCGCTGCGACGGTGGTATAGGTATGCCCAATGTGCATATGCCCACTGGGATAATAAATGGGTGTGGTGATGTAAAACGTGTTTTTCTCTCGCATTCCTCAAACCCCCTCTTTCCTGCGCTATTATAGGATGTTTGCTGCATGCGGTCAAGAAAATTGCCTGATTTCACAAAGCAAAGCGCCCGGTTTCCCAGGCGCTTTGGCGATTGGTTTGAAACGAATGGTTTAGCTGACCGGTACGTCGGCGGTGACTGGCTCTGACGCCTCGTTTTCTGCCTTATTGAGGGTGTAGGACAGCTTGCCGTCCTCCTCAAACATGTGCACGTGGTCGCCTTCCTTCAAAACGCCTGCGACGATCTGCTCGCTCAGCGCGTCCTCCACCATCCGCTGGATGGCGCGGCGCAGCGGCCGGGCGCCGTACTGCGGGTCAAAGCCGGATTTGGCCAGCAGGGCGACCGCGTCATCCGCGAACGCCAGCGTGATGCCCTGCTCCTTCATGCGGGTGATGATGGTGTTTAGCATCAGTTTGGCAATCTGAGCGATCTGCTCGCTGGACAGGGAATGGAAGACCATGATCTCATCCACGCGGTTGATGAACTCCGGCCTGAACATGCGCTTGATTTCGTCCAGAACGCGGGTTTTCATCTCCTCGTGGTTCATGCCGGCCGGCGCGCTGGAATCCGAGAAGCCCAGGGAGCGGCCGGTTGCCAGTTGGGCAGCGCCGGCATTGGAAGTCATCACGATAATGGTGTTTTTAAAGCTGGTCACCCGGCCCATGTTGTCCGTCAGCCTGCCGTCTTCCAGGATTTGCAGCAGCATGTTGAACACATCCGGGTGCGCCTTCTCGATCTCGTCAAACAGCACCACGGAATAGGGCTTGCGGCGCACCTGTTCGGTCAGCTGGCCCCCTTCCTCATAGCCCACATAACCAGGAGGTGAGCCCACCATGCGGGAGACGGTGTGCTTTTCCATGTATTCGCTCATGTCCAGGCGGATGACGGCGTCCTCATCCCCAAACATGGCTTCGCCCAGGGCACGGCACAGCTCTGTCTTGCCAACACCGGTTGGGCCCAGGAAGATGAAGGAGCCAATCGGCCGCTTGGGATCCTGCAAGCCAGCGCGTGCGCGGCGGATCGCCTTGGACACCGCGGTGACCGCCTCATCCTGGCCGATGACGCGCTTGTGCAGGGTTTCCTCCAGCTGCATCAAGCGTTTGCTTTCAATCATGGTCATGCGCTGCACCGGGATACCCGTCCAGCCTGCCACCACATCGGCAACATCGTCCTCCGTCACCTGGGGCCGCAGGGTTTTTTGGGTCTGCTTCCACTCATCCCGCGCTTGGTTGATTTTCTCTCGCAGTTGGCGTTCATCATCGCGCAGGTCGGCCGCAGCCTCATAATCCTGGCGCGCGATGGCCGCGCGCTTCTTTTCGACCGCTTCATCCAGCTCCTGCTCATACAGCTTGAGGTCCCCTGGCGCTGCGAAGGCACGAAGCCGCACGCGGGAGCAGGCTTCGTCCATGACGTCCACCGCCTTGTCGGGCAAGAAGCGGTCCGCGATATAGCGGGCGGACAGCTCCACGGCGGAATTCAGCGCCTCATCAGTGATCATCACCTGATGGTGGGACTCATAATGCGGGCGCAGGCCTTTTAAGATTTCAACAGAGCGCTCGCTGTCCGGCTCGTCCACCATCACTGGCTGGAAGCGCCGGGAGAGGGCTGCGTCCTTTTCGATATGCTTGCGGTAGTCCTCCAGCGTGGTCGCGCCGATGCACTGAATCTCTCCCCGTGCGAGGGCGGGCTTTAGTATTCCGGCTGCGTCAATGGAGCCTTCCGCCTTGCCGGCGCCCATGATGTTTTGCAATTCGTCAATAAACAGAATGGTGGAATCGTCCTGCTCCAGTTCCGCCACCACGTCCTTCATGCGCTCCTCAAACTCGCCCCGGTACTTGGTGCCGGCAATCAGGCTGCCCAAATCAAGGGACAGCAGGCGCTTACCCAGCAGGGTTTCGGGCACATCGTCTTCAATAATGCGCTGTGCCAGGCCTTCGGCCACCGCGCTTTTGCCAACGCCGGGCGCGCCGATTAAAACCGGGTTGTTCTTGGTGCGGCGGGAGAGGATCTGCGCCATGCGTTCGATCTCCTTCTCCCGGCCAATGACCGGATCCAGCTTGCCCTGTTTTGCAAGCGCGGTTAAATCCCGGCTGTTCTTTTCCAGGGTGGATTTGCTCTGTTCTGCGCTCTCATCCGGCGTGGCGCGCAGGTAATCGGACGCTTCGCGCTTAAGCAGGTTGATGTCCGCGCCAAAGACGGTCAGGATGCGCACCGCGACGGAGTCCTCCTCCGACAGCAGGCAATACCACAACGCGTGGGTTGTCACCTGGCCCAGCTGGCGTTGACGGATCAGCGCCAAGGACTCATCCAGCACGCGCTTCATGCGCGGGGTCAGCTCCAGCACCTTGGGCGGGAGTTGGCTGGGCGAGGACAGCTGGCGCACCGCGTCCTGCACGCTTTCCAGCGTAATATTATGAGGCAGGCTGGGCAGGTCGTCCGCGGCCCGGGTCAACAAGCCCACCAACAAATGCTCCGTTCCCCAGAAGCGGTGGCGAAGTGAAATGGCAGACTGCTGGGAAATATCCAGCACCTGTTTTGCCTTTTGGTTAAATTTTCCAAACATGGACATGGTTTATCCTCCTGATAAGGCGCTGCGGACGGCGTCCGCGCGTAAAAAAACATAGGTTTTGGGGTCCGTGCCTTCCATCTGGAAGGCGTCATCATTGGCGTATTGCAATAAACTGTCCGCTTGGCTGATATCCAGGGGCAACATCCCGGCCTGCGCGCCAATACGCAGGCTGTTCCAGTGAATCAATAAATCAGCTGCGCCAAGGCGCCTGGCATATTTGAGCAAGCCATACGCGCGCCAGACCTGGTCGGCGACCGTAGACTGCTCCCCCAGGGCAAGCGCTTTGTTTAAGATAGCGCTTTCCTTGTCTGCCAGCATCTCCGCGCAGGAGAGCACCTGGGCTACAATCTGCTCATCACTTTGGTTAAAACTGCTGATGTTGGTGAGCGTGTACAGCCGTGCCGGGTTCCTGCCGCCTTTTGCGGCGGCGGGCATAATCGTGCAGCCTTTTACCCCCAGCGCCTCGGTGATGGGCCGCAGCTGCTTTAAGAAGTGCAGCATGGGCAGGTGCATCACCAGGCGGACGTGCAGCCCGCTGCCCGCCAGCGCCGGGCGATAGGACAAATAGCCGTATTGCGCATCGTGCGCGAAGGGATGTCCGGCTTTGGCGAGCGCCGTTTCAGTTTCCCGCAGGGCAGAAATCATCGCGGGCAGTTCGTCCGGCTTGCCGGTGCGCCTGAGCACCAGATGCTCATCCATGTTGATGGCCGCTGAAAAACTGGAGGTATTGTCTGTAAACAGCGCAGCCTTGGTGAGCTGGTCACCCTTTGGCGGCAAAAATATGCTGTGCCCAAAGGGCAGGCTCTCTTCCCCCAGCGCCTGGCCGTCAAAAACCCTGTAATCCGGATGGATTTTGGCGAGCGCCGCGATGGCGCGGTGATAGCTTTGCGATAAATCCTCCGCGTCATCCTGCGGGCAAAAGGTGAGGTCCTGATAGTTGCGCCGCAGGGATACCTCTGTAAAAAGAACGCTGTCCCGCACGCTTAGGCCTTTTCCTCCTGAGGATCATTGGGTGCCAGCAAATCGCGCAAACGGGCCGCCTCCTCAAAATCCTCCCGGATGACCGCTTCCATCAGCTTGAAGCGCATATCCTGCTCAATGTCCGCATCAGTGGCCCCAACCGCTTCCTCATCGGCAAGTTCAGCCGCGTTTGGCTGGGCATCCTCTGTTTTGAGCATCCTGTCCATCTGCGTCCGCATGGCCTCATAACAGACCGCGCAGCCAGCCATGGTGTGCTCATCCAATTCATGAAAGGGGCGCCCGCAGTTGGTGCACAAAAAGCGCGGCATCAAAGGCGCTGGCTCCGCCTTTACTTCCTCCTGCACCACCTGCTCCTGTTTGAAGCCCAGGGACATAAACATCTTCATCATATCCTGCTGCATGTTGTGCGCGCAGGACATGCACATCGCCTTGGTCGCCACCTGGTTGCCGGTGACCGTTTTAAAGACAATATCCGCGTTTTTTTCGCGGCAAACTTCACAAATCATGAACATCCTCCTTTACTCAGCCTGCTGCGCGATTTGTAGCAGCATGCTGCGCAGGGTCTTGGCGCGGATTTCATCCTTGAGCGCCTCCGGAATCGGGACACACAGGGCTTGGGCGCTGAGCGCGGCGATCATAATATCCGCCGTCTCTTGGGGTATCCTACCCTGCTGTGCCAGCTGCAAACACAAAAGGCGGGCTTCATTGGCGCTGATCCTGTCCCCCACACGCTCGTGGGTAAGATAACGCAGGTGTTCCGTGTCATCCTGGGAAAGCCGGGTGATGCGGATAAACCCGCCGCCGCCCCGAAAACTTTCGATGGCGTAGCCGTGATCAGGTGTAAAACGGGTAGATAGTACGTAGTTAATCTGGCTTGGAGCGCAGCGGAAATACTCCGCCAATTCATTTCGCTTGAGCTGAACCTCTGTTTCCTCCTTGCCCCAGAGATCTTTGATGAACTCCTCGATCAAGTCGCTCAGTCGCATGTGCTTCCCTCCATTCCCGCCAAAGAGGCTGACCTTCTTTGACTATTGCCAGTATACCACAGGAAGCCCGGCTTAGGCAAGCGGCTTGAACCACAAAAACAAGGGAAGGACCAGGCATGAACAAAGCACCCGCCCTTAGATATGAAACACTGCAGGACAAGCTGTTCCTGCCCAGCGCATTGTTCTTTACAAGTTTGCGTGTGATTTGTATAATGGCATCAGAAAGAAACGCATCCTGCACCCTGAAAGGAGTGAGCGATCATGAGCACCCTGACCTATAAATGCCCTTCCTGCGGCGCGCCGCTTGAGTATGACGGACGCAGCCAGGAGATGACATGCGGTTCCTGCGGGAACACCTTTGACCCGGAGGTCATCACCGCTGTTAATGAAATTGAAAAGGAATCCAGCCGCCCGGACGATATGTACTGGGAGATGCGGGACCGGGATTTTTCAGCGGAAGAGAAAACAAAAACCCAGGCCTACTCCTGCTCTTCCTGCGGCGCGCAGCTGTATACAGAGGAAACCACCGTCGCGACCAACTGCGCGTTTTGCGGCAGCCCTTCGGTGATTCCAACACAATTTACGGATGAGACGCGGCCGGAGCGCTTAATCCCCTTTAAGATTGAAAAGGCGCAGGCGGAGCAGATGTTTCAGGATTATTTCAAGACGCGCAAGCTGGTGCCCAACCTGTTTTTAAAAAGCCGCAACCAGATTGATGAAATCCGGAAACTGTACGCCCCCTACTGGCTGTTTAACTGCGAGGCAGACGCCAACATGACCTACCGCGGCACAACGGTCAGCTCCCATCGCTCTGGTCAATACATGGTTCGGACCACGCGCCATTTCTTAATTCACAGGGCGGGCACGCTGGGTTTTGAAAACCTGCCGGTGGATGCCAGCGAGCGGCTGGACAACAAGATTTCCGAATCCATTGAGCCCTACAACAACCAGGAAGCCATCGCCTTCATTCCCCAGGCGCTCTCCGGCGCGCAGGCCAACCGCGCGGATGTCACGCCAGAGGTGTGCATGAACCGCGCCAATGAGCGCGTGCGCAGCACCACAGACGCTGCCTTCCGCAGGACGGTGATGGGCTATGCCACCGTGGTGACACAAAGCAGCAGCATCAAGGTGCAAAACGGCAGCTCCGCCCCTGTCCTTTACCCCATCTGGCTGATTACCACCAAGAAGGAAGGCAAAACCTATACGTTTGCCATCAACGGGCAAACGGGTGAGTTAACCTGTGACATCCCCTGGTCCAAATCCAAATTCTTTGGCCGGATGCTGAGTTTAGCCGGTATGATTGCCGCGGCGGGTGTGGCGGGCATCTACGCGCTGTCCGCGATGGGGGTGCTCAAATGAAAAAAACAGCCTTTGTTTTATTGCTGCTGCTTACCCTCGCCCTCACCGCGCAGGCCTTTGCCCTGCAGCATGTGGACGACCAGGCGCGCGTGTTATCCATTGAGGAAGTGCGCAAACTGGAAGCGCAGGCGGCGGAGCTGTACGAACTGACGCAGTTTGATGTCATCCTGCACACGACCAATAACTCCCAGGGCAAAAGCCCCATGGACTATTCCTTTGACTACTACCATGGCTTCCGTGACGCAGCCAAGTACCCTGATGGTGCCGCGCTTGCCATCATGTTTGACACCCGGGATTATTACGAGGCGGCCAGAGGAAAAGGAATCGAACTGCTGACACACCGTGAAAGTTATGATTTGCGTGACGTTGTCCAAAGCAAACTGTCAAACGGGGATTACTACGGCGCTTTCGCGAACTATCTGCGCTATGTCAAACGCCTGCTGGTGCCCTTAACGCCTATGGAGCAGGTTGTGCGCTTCCTGCCCTATGTGCTGGGCATCGCCCTGGCAATCGGGCTGGTCTATGCTTTTATCCTTAAAAGCAACATGAAGATCGCCACGTTTAAATACAACGCCGACCAGTACATCGTGCCCAACTCCCTACGATTGACCCGGCAGCAGGACCTGTACCTTTATCAGACAGTGACCCGCACCAAGATTGAGTCCGGCAGCAGCAGCGGCGGCAAGGGCGGCGGTTTCTCAAGCGGCAGCCGCGGCGGCACCTCCTACGGCGGCCGGGGCGGGAAGTTCTAAGCCTTAAAACCTCGCGCCTTTTTCGTGTCATCTCCGTGTCACATTTTGCACTCTTGATGGGTAAATTCCTTCTCACCATGCCACCGGAAAGACGCTCGGAAAGCCAAGCCACATAAGGGAAAACGAGAAGCTCCTTGATTTACAAGGAGCTTCTCGTTGGTCTGGGTGAGAGGATTCGAACCTCCGGCCTCTTGAACCCCATTCAAGCACGCTACCAAACTGCGCCACACCCAGGTACGTTAACACGCAAGGGGTATCTTAGCAAAGGGACCCGCCCTTGTCAACAGGTAGCGGCGGGTTTTTCGCTTTTCCCTGGAAAACCGAGGAAGCAGATGGTTTACAGCGCCAGCTGGTATACCCGATAGCGGCGGTACAGTTTGCCGCCGGCGGACTGGGTGTTGTTGACGGACTGGATGTGCGTCTCATCCACCAGGGAGCCCTCAATGCGGGTGATGCCCAGGCTTTTGGCGCCGCGGACGGCTTCCGCCAGCAGCACGGTGTTGACCGCCTTGTTTTGATACTCCGGAATCACGTACTGCGCGGGGCAGCGCGCGGTCTTGGTCTGCGGGGTTTTGATGACGCGCCGCAGCCAGTTTAAGGGGGTGTTCCTGCCATCGGTGCCGATGACGGAGGGGCTGGAATCCAAAAAGCCAATCACCACGCCAATGGGCTTGTTGCCGGCGTAAGCCATCACAGCGGACTGGTTGCGCAGCCAGG
This sequence comes from uncultured Christensenella sp., assembly GCA_964346355.1. Classification (GTDB taxonomy): domain Bacteria; phylum Bacillota; class Clostridia; order Christensenellales; family Aristaeellaceae; genus UBA6115. Next base: position 42,440 of record CAYFUH010000003.1, read on the forward strand.
GCTTGATGCGCTTGAACAGCTGCAGCAAATCCTCCGGCGTGGGCATGTAGCTGCCCGGCTCATCCGGGGTGGCCTCGCCAATGACAGCCGCGATGTCCTGCGCGACGCGGATTAAGTTGCTGCGGTTAAAGTTGACATGCTCCACCCGAAAGCCAAAGCGGTTGCGGATGCGGTTGGCCATGGACAGGATGCGGTCAATGGGGATGGTATCCACCGGGATGTCGTAGGCCAGGTAATCCCGCCATTTCTCGAACCCATATTTTTCCAGAATCTGGGGAAGGGCGGGCGTGTTATAGGCGTTTTGCAAGACGGGCGGGCCGTCAAAGCCATCCACCAGCACCCCGCGGTTGAGCAAATCATAGCGCGGCGCGACCGGGCCGTATACCTTTTTGACGCCATGTTCGCGCAAAAAGCGCATGGCGGCGTCCAGCACAGCCTGGGCGTACTCGTAATTCTCAAAGGATTCAAACAGACAGATATAGCCCACCGTCTCCCCCACGCGGGTGGACATGCGCAGATCAATGCCAGCCAGCACACGCGCGACGGGCATCTCATCATCATGGGCCAGGAAATAGCGCTGGATGCCGCGGGAGAAGAACTCGTTATCCTTGCCGGTCAGCGTCCTGACCAGGTCCTTGCGGTTGGGCGGCGCCCAGTTTTTATCGTGTTTATAAATATCAAAGGGCAGCTGAATGAACGGCTTGAGGCCTTTCTTGGTTGGCTGAATGATTTCAACATGAATCATCTGGGTACCCTCCGATGCAGTTTCTTAGGTTCAGTATAGCATCCAACACCCGGATAGGCAACGAAATGAACGGGCTGCACGGGTTTACAGGACGAGTTCATCCGGCATGGCCAATGCTTCTTCCATGCGGGTCAGCAATTGCAGGCGCCCTTCGTTGTTTTGGGAGGAGTACGGGATGATCTCCCAGGGCTGAACCGCCAGGGTGCGCGCCAATTTGGGCAGCATGGCGCCCCGCTGCGCGCGGGACAGCTTGTCCGCCTTGGTGGCGATGACGGAAAAGGGAAAGCCGTGGCCGTACAGGTAGGCGTTCATCTGCTTGTCATCATTGCTGGGTTCATGGCGGATGTCCACCAGGTGCAGCACGTGCTTCAAGTGCTCCGAATGGCTGAAGTACTCCTCCATCATCATGCCCCAGGATTGTTTTTCCTTCTTGGATACCTGCGCGTAGCCGTAACCGGGCAGGTCGATTAAGTGAAACGCGTTGTTGATTAAAAACACGTTGATCAGGCGGGTTTTCCCGGGGGTGGAGCTGGTTTTGGCCAGGTTGCGCGCCTTGCACAGGCTGTTGATCAGGCTGCTTTTGCCCACGTTGCTGCGGCCGGCCACCGCGATTTGCGGCAGGCCAATGCCCGGAAAGCTGGTGTAGCGCGGCAGGCTGGTGATGAAGGTGGCGGTCTTAATCTCCACTGTTTTGCTCCAGCGCCAGGTCGATCACTTCATCCGCATTGGTGACATAGTGGATGTCAAAGGCGTTTTGGATGTACCCCGGCAGTTCCTTCACATCCTTGCGGTTTTCCGCAGGCAAAGCCAGCACCTTGATTTTGGCGCGATAGGCTGCCAGCAGCTTTTCCTTAATGCCGCCAATGGGCAAAACGCGCCCGCCCAGGGTAATTTCCCCGGTCATGGCCAGATCCTGGCGGGATTTGCGGCCGCTTAAGGCTGACACCATGGCCACTGTCATGGTGATGCCGGCACTGGGCCCGTCCTTGGGCACAGCACCCTCGGGCACGTGGATGTGGACGTCCATCTTGTTGTGGAAATCCTCCGGCAAGCCGTAATGCGCGCTGCGCGCCCGCACCCAGGACAGAGCCGCCTGGCCGCTTTCCTTCATGACATCGCCCAAATGACCGGTAAGTGACAGTTTGCCGCTGCCGGGCATGACCACGCACTCCACCTTGAGCAGCTCGCCCCCCACCTCGGTATAGGCCAGGCCAATGGACACGCCCACGATGGGTTTTTTGTCCGGCAGCTCGCGCAAATAGCGCGGCGCGCCCAGGTAGGACTCGATCATATCGGTTTTGACGGTGACGCTGTCCACCTCGTTGTCCAGCATCTCAACCGCCGCTTTGCGCACCACCTTGGCCAGGGTGCGCGTTAAGGTGCGCACCCCTGCCTCGCGCGTGTAATCCTCAATCACCTTGCGGATGGCGGGCAGGCCCATTTTGACGCTGCCGGGTTTTAAGCCGTTCTCCTCCATCTGACGGCGCAGCAGATGCTTTTTGGCAATCTGCAGCTTTTCTTCCTCGGTGTAGCTGGATACCTCAATCACCTCCATCCGGTCCAGCAAAGCGGGCGGGATGGTATCCGTCGTGTTGGCGGTGGTGATGAAGAGCACGCGGGAAAGATCAAAAGCGACATCCAGGTAGTGGTCCCGGAAGGCGCTGTTTTGCTCGGAATCCAGCACCTCCAGCATGGCGCTGGCCGGGTCGCCCCGGTAATCGCTGGACATCTTGTCAATCTCATCAAACAGAAAGACCGGGTTCATGGTGCCGGCACGCTTGATACCGCTGATAATGTGCCCGGGAATGGCGCCGATGTAGGTGCGGCGGTGGCCGTAGATTTCGGCCTCATCCCGCACGCCGCCCAAGGACAGCTTGATAAACTTGCGGTCCAGGGCACTGGCGATGGCCCGCACAATGGAGGTTTTGCCCACACCAGGCGGTCCCACAAAGCACAGGATGGGCCCCTTGGGCACCACCTGCTCGTCCTCCTTGCGGCGCATGGCTAGGATGGCCAGGTACTCGATGATGCGCTCCTTGACCTTTTCCATGCCAAAGTGGTCTTTGTCCAGGATTTTTCGCGCGCGGTCCAGCGACAGCTGGTCCTTGGAATAAACGCCCCAGGGCAATTCTGCCAGCCAGTCCAGGTAGTTTTCGGACACCGTGGACTCGGGGCTGCCCGCCATCATGCGGGACAGCTTTTCCAGTTCCTTATCGGCCTTTTCGCGGGCTTCTTCGTTGAGCGGGATGTCGGCAAGCTTCTTGCGCATCTCATCCACATCGTCCTCATCGCCCTCGCCCAGCTCCTCCTGGATGGCCTTAATCTGCTCGCGCAAATAGTATTCTTTTTGGGATTTGTCCACCTGCATGCGGATGCGCAGCTGCACCACTCTGTCAATATTGGCGTTGCGCACCTCACGCGCCAGCAGCACGCACAGGCGCTCCAGGCGGTCTTTGAGGGAAACAATCGCAAGCAGCTCCTGCCGCTCCTCCAGGCTGGTTAATAAATTAGCCGCGACGACGTCGATTAGCTCGTCCGGGTCTTTGATGCGCTTGATGGCGCGGATCAATTCCTCCGACACCCGGTTGCCGCTTTCGGCAAAGGCGTCCAGGCTTTCCTTGGCCATGCGCAAGAGGGCGTCGATCTCCTCCTGATCCGCAGGATCCACCGCGTCTGCGATGGGCGTAATCTCAGCGATCCAGGTATCCTCATCCTGCTTGACATGGGTGAGCAGAGCGCGGCTTTGCCCCTCTATCAACACACGCAGGCCTACATTGGAGTGATGCAGCACCTGGCTGATGGTGGCGATGGTGCCGGCCTGGTGCAGGTCGGCCATGCCCGGGTCTTCGGTTTCCTCATTTTTTTGCATCACAAGGAAGATGCGCTGGTTTTCTTCCATCGCAGCGTAGACCGACGCGATGCTCTTCCCCCGCGCGACATCGATGTGCATCACAGTATGCGGGAAGACCAGCGTCCCCCGAAGGGGCAGGAAGGGGATGGTCAAGATTTCATTGGCTTTTGCTTTCGCCATGGGGTTCTCCTTATAGTCAAACTCTCCCGGGACAGATGCGTATCAGGCCAAATCAATGCAATTGAATCAGCGAAGAAACACAGTGTGCTCGGAAGAGTGGGTGGTGGTTTAGGACGCGTCGTTTTGCAGCGGTTTGGACTTGGCAGTCTTTTTACCGGCGGTCATCAGCGCTTTGGGCTGCTTTTTGATGAGCGGCTTGGCACCCTTTGTCACCGCGTCTTTGGTAACCACACAGGACACGATATCGGGTGAGCTGGGCAAATCGAACATGGTGTCCATGAGCGCTGCTTCCAGGGTGGCGCGCAGGCCGCGGGCACCCGTTTTGCGCTCCACCGCCAGGCGTGCAATGGCAGCTAAGGCATCTTCCTCAAAGGACAACTCCGCCCCGTCCAGTTCAAACAGGTACTGGTACTGCTTGATCAGCGCGTTCTTGGGTTCGGTCAAGATGCGTACCAGCGCGGTCTCATCCAGGGTGTCCAGCGGCAGGAGGACAGGCATTCTGCCCACCAACTCCGGAATCAGGCCGTATTTGACCAGATCCTCTGCCTGGATCTGCGCCAGCAGCTTGCCGACGCGCTCCTCCTCCTTCTCAATCACCTCGGTGCCAAAGCCCAGCACACGGCTGCCGGTGCGGCTGGCGATGATATGCTCCAGCCCGTCAAAAGCGCCGCCGCAGATGAAGAGGATGTTGGAGGTGTCAATAGGGATGGTTTCCTGCTGCGGGTGCTTGCGCCCGCCCTGGGGCGCCACATTGGCCACGGTGCCCTCCAGGATCTTCAGCAGCGCCTGCTGCACGCCCTCGCCGGACACATCCCGGGTGATGGACACGTTCTCGCTCTTGCGGGCGATCTTGTCCACCTCATCCAGGTAGATAATGCCCTGCTGGGCCGCCTGGATGTCCCCGCCCGCGGCCTGAATCAGCCGCAGCAGGATGTTCTCCACGTCCTCGCCCACATAGCCGGCCTCGGTTAAGGAGGTGGCGTCCGCGATGGCAAAGGGCACATTCAAAATGCGCGCCAGGGTCTGCGCCAGGTAGGTCTTGCCCGTACCTGTCTGGCCCACCAGCAGGATGTTGGACTTTTGCAGTTCCACCTCCTGCGCGCGCTGCGCGTTTGAGCGGATGCGCTTGTAGTGGTTGTAAACCGCCACACACAAGGCGCGCTTGACGCGCTCCTGGCCGATGACGTACTCATCCAGCGTCTTCTTGATTTCTGCCGGGGTCATCAGTTTGGGCAGCCTGCTTTTGCGGGTGTCCTCCATCAGGCCGTCGCCAATAACTTCGCCGCACAATTCCACACACTCGTTGCAGATAAAGGCGTTGGGGCCGGCAATCAATTGCTTGACGTTGTTTTGGGTTTTGCCGCAGAAACTGCAGCGGGGGATTTTCCGGGTATCGTTTGGCTCTTTAGCCATTTTTCTCCTCTGCCTTACGCGGCTCAAAAATCTCGTCGATGATGCCGTAGGCCTTCGCGTCCTCGGCTGACATGAAGAAGTCGCGCTCCACATCGTTTGCGATCTTCTCAATGGGCTGGCCGGTCATCTCCGCCATCATGCGGTTCATCTTGTGCTTGGTTTTCAGCAGCCATTCGGCCCGGATGGTCACGTCCGTCGCCTGGCCTTCCGCACCGCCGGAGGGCTGGTGAATCATGACCTCGCTGTTGGGCAGCGCCATGCGCTTGCCCTTGGTGCCCGCCATCAACAGGAAGGCGCCCATGCTGGCCGCCATCCCGACGCACACGGTGCGCACCGGCGCTTTCACATACTGGATGGTGTCATAAATGGCCATGCCCGCGGTGACAGAGCCGCCGGGGCTGTTGATGTACAGGTTGATATCAGCGTTGGGGTTGTCCATATCAAGGAACAACAGCTGGGCGACGATGGCATTGGCCATGGCATCGTTGACAGGGCCGGAGAGAAAAATAATCCGGTCCTTTAATAATCTGGAATAAATATCGTAGGAACGCTCGGCGTTGCCGGAACGCTCAATCACATAGGGGATCATGTCCTGTGGTTTCCTTTCTGTTTAGCCTAAAGTGGACTCCTCGTCCTTTTTCTTCGTGGTTTTCCGGGCAGCCTTCTTGGGCTTTTCTTCCTCGGCTGTGTCCTCCAGCGCCTCGGTGACGGACTCCATCACTTCGGCCACGTCAATGGGCTCATCGTCATGGCTGCCCTCGTGCACGCTGATGTCGGCATTGGATTTGATCAGCTCAATCACCTTGCGGGTGATGGCCAGGTCCTTGAAGTTCTCGCGCTGGGTGTCGGACATGCCGGCCTTGTAGGTTTCCACATCCTGGTGGGCTTCTGTGGCGTAGCGGGTGATCTGCTCATCCACTTCTTCGTCCGTCGCGTCAATGTTTTCCTGCTTGGCGATGGCGTCTAACACCAGCTCGGTTTTCACGTTGTTGGCTGCATCCTCGCGGAAGCGCTCGCGCAATTCATCCTCGGTGGTGTTGGTGTACATCAGGTAGTCTTCCATGCGCAGGCCGGAGTAGACCATCTGCATCTTCATGTTCATGAACATGCGGTCAATCTGGCGCTCGATCATGGCCGGGGGAATGTCGCCGTCCGCCGCGTCCACCGCTTTTTGGATCAACTCGTTCTCAAGGCCGCTTTCCGCCTGCTGGTCGCGGCGCTCCTCCAGCTCCTTGACGATGGCCTCGCGGTACTCCTTAAAGGTCTTATACTCGGACACGTCCTGGGCGAAATCGTCATCCAACTCGGGCTTTACTTCCTGGGTCGCGGAATTGACCTTCACATCAAAGGTGACGTCCTTGCCGGCCAATTCTTCGGAATGGTACTGTTCGGGGAAGGTCACGTTGATGACCTTCTCCTCCCCGATGTTCATCCCGATGACCTGCTCTTCAAAGCCGGGGATGAAGGAACCGGAGCCAAGCTTCAGGTCATGCCCGTCTGCCTGGCCGCCCTCAAAGGGGACGCCGTCCAGTTTGCCCAGGTAGTTGATGTTGGCGGTGTCGCCCTCACCAAGGGGACGGCCTTCAACATCCTCCACCGTAGTGACCTTCTGGGTGTCATGGGAGATGCGGTGCTCGATTTCTTCATCAGAAATGGGGTGTACATGGCGGGTGCCCTGTAAGCCCTTGTAGTCCCCCAGGGTGATATCGGGCTTCACATAGACGGTGGCGGTGAACTTAAGCTCCTGGCCGCCGCCGATCTGGTCAACCTCCACACTGGGCTGGTCCACAGGGAAGAGATCATCCTCCTGTACCGCTTTTTCGTACAAGTCCGGGAAGATCAGGTCAAAGGCATCATCATAAAAGATGGCCTCGCCGTACATGTTTTCGATCAACTTCCGGGGCGCTTTGCCCTTTCTGAAACCGGGCACATTGATGCGGCCGCGGTTTTTCAAATACGCTTTTTGCATCGCGGCGTCAAATTCCTCTGACGGCACGGTGAAAGAAATCTTGTACTGGTTCCCACTGATCTTCTCTGACTGATAGCTCATGTCTGTCCTCCTGACAATATGGCGCTGGTATTGGGTAAAATGCGCCATAGAATAAAATACCATTTAAACCGCCTGAATGCAAGCATCACACGGGGTATCATCAATGTACCCGGATTGGGTGTGCGTTTGGCGTTTTTCGATGAAAACGCTGTCATGAATTGGTGAAGAATCCGTTAACAAAAGCGGGATTTGCGGCGGATTGTTTGCAAGGGCAGGCTGACATGTTATACTCAAACTGATTTGAAGTGAGGTGAGCGAGTTGTCCGACATGGTGCTGCAGGAAGTGGATGCCCTGTTTTCTACCCTAAGCCAGCCGGTGTTTCTGCTGGACAGGCAAGGGCGCTGCCTTGTGCCCCGGCAGCCTGATACCTTCATGTTGCCCGCCACCTTACAGGAAAATGTGCTCGTATCCAAATCCGGCTACTTGTTCCTGACCCTGCCGGGGCTTGAAACCTACACCCTGGCAACCAAGGACCGGCCCGAATCCCATGACGTGCTGCTATTGTGCGCGAAATTGATCCAAACCTTCAAGCAGGAGCAGGGCATCACCAAGGAGTTGGGCAACGCGCTCAAGCGTCTTTTGCATGAAGAACTGAGCGTGCAGGAGACGGATACCTTAATGCATGACTATGCCATCGCGCAGGACACCCCCCGCGCGCCGCTTTTTATTAATTTTTCACGCCTGCATCAGCAAATCCCGCATGACACGCTGGCGGAGTACATCCCCCTGTCAGAAACAGACCTCCTTATCCCCCTGGATACACGCAACCTGGTCATCGCGCGGGATCTGACGGACGAGGGGCAGGATGAACTGATGGAATACGCGATGGCGCTGCTGGACACCCTGCAAAACGAGCTGGGCCTGCACGCCTTAATCGGCATTGGTCAGGTGGCGCACAGCCTGCAGGACTTGCCCGCCTCCTATGAACAGGCTAAAAAGGCCATCCAGATTGGCAGCCTGTTTCAGCCGGAGACGCAAATTTACCAATATCACAACCTGATTCTGGAGCGCTTCATGATGGACTGCGCACCGGAGGACGCCAAGCCCTATATCGCCGCGGTGTTCAACCGCAAGACAGCCAAGCTGTTTAGCGATGAGATGCTGGAAACCGTCAATGTGTTCATCAACCGTGACCTCAACCTGACCGACGCGGCGCGCGACCTGTATATTCACCGCAACACCCTGGTTTACCGTCTGGATAAGATCCAAAAGGTATCCGGGCTTGATTTGCGGCATTTCAAGGACGCGATGCTGTTTAAACTGGCTGATGACCTGCGCAAGCGGGACGCCAGCAAGAGCAGAAAGTAATCACCACCATTTTGAAAGGGGTCTGAGTATGAAAAAGACCAACAAATTCCTTGTCTTCATCAGCCTGATGACGCTGGTTGCCATCCTGCTTGTCTCCCCCATTTTCGCCGGGGCGAGCTGGGCGTCCGGCAACAAGGAAACCGTGACCATCCCCAAGGAAGAATACGAGCGTCTGAAGAAATACGAGTTGCTTGACGAGGTCAAGAAGTATGTGGACGCCTATTTTTATGAGGAGCCCAAGGAACAGGACATGCTGGACGGGGCCATCCAGGGCCTGCTGGCCGGACTGGGCGATTCCTACTCCTTCTATTACCCGCAGGAAGCCTGGAGCAAAATGCAGGAGGACGACAGCGGCAAATATGCCGGCATCGGTGTGATGATGCTGGGCAACTACAAAGACCGCTCTGTGACCATTGTCCGCGTATTCAAGGATACGCCGGCGGAGCGTGCCGGGCTGAAAAAGGGCGACGTCTTTTATAAGGTGGAGGATGTGATGGTCAGCACCGCGACCATGCACGAGGCGGTGGACATCATGCGCGGCAAGCCGGGCGAGAAGGTAAACATCGAAATCATCCGCAATGATGAGACCCTGCCCTTTGAATTGGTCAAGGCCAACATCACGGTGAACCGCGCGGATTACAAGATGATTGACGACAAGGTGGGCTACCTGATTTTGTACGAGTTTGCCGGCGGCAGCAAGGAAGCCTTCAAGGAAGGCTATGAAGCCTTAAAAGCGCAGGGCATGCAGCATTTGATCTTCGATTTGCGCGACAACCCAGGCGGCTGGGTGGGTGACGCCGAAGCGATCGGCAACATGCTGATGGATAAAAAGTTGCTGTATTACACCATGGACCGCTTTGAGCGGCGCAAGGAATATGTGACCACCCAGGGTGCTGAAACCATGCCCATCACCGTGCTGGTGAACGGGCACTCCGCCTCCGCCAGCGAAATTTTAGCCGGCGCGCTCAAGGAAAACAAGCGCGCGCAGATCGTCGGCGAGCAGACCTTTGGCAAAGGCGTCATCCAGTTTGTGGTGCCCTTAAGCGATGAAAAATCCGGCTTCCAGTTTACAGCCGCGCAGTACTTCTCCCCCGAAGGGAACAAGGTACATAAGGAAGGTGTCACCCCGGATATCGTGGTGGAGATGCCGGAGGAGCTGAAAACCAAGATGTTTGAAACCGGTGACCTGAGCGACCCGCAGCTGGCGGCCGCCTATAAGGAAGCGCTCAAATCACTTAAATAAAAACAGTGCCGGCATTCAAAAAGCGTCCCGCGGGACGCTTTTTGAATGGAAAGAGCGGTTTGAGGATTAGTTTTCCTCTTCCTCGTACTGGATGTTGGCGATGTTCTGGCGGATTAAGCGCAGCTCGTTAAGCTGGGTGGCCACCGTGTTGTCCACATGGCCAAGCAGGCCGTCCAGCTCCTGTTGGGTCTGGGTGCGCAGCGCCTGGGCGTGCTGGTTGGCGTTCTCCAAAATCTCCTGTGCCTGGGCTTCCGCACGGGCTAAGACCGTTGTTTTGGATACCAGCTCATCTGCCTGGGCTTTGGCGTCCTCCACCATGTGGTGGGCGCGCGCCTGGGCATCTGCCAGGATGGCGCTGACCTCGTCCTCCGCCGCCTTGCGGGTCTGGCTGGCGTAGGCGTCGGCGCTTTCCTTGGTGGATTGCGCATAATTGTTGGATTCGTTGACGGTGCCCTGAGCCTGTGCCATGGCGGACTGGATGGTTTCCTCCGCCTTGGTTTTGGCGTCTACCAGGATGTGCTCCTCATTCTCGATGATCTTCTGCGCGTCTTCCAGGGAAGGATCGTAGGCGGAGATCATGCGCTTGAGCAGATCTACCGCGGTGTTCTGGCTGACCATCACCGTATCCGTCAGCGGGATTTTTTTGGCGTTCTTCAATAAGAGGGTCAGCTCATCCGCAAGGGCAAATACTTCCGTTTTAGACATTGGGAATCCTCCTTCAATCTTGTTGTTTAGGGGTTGAAAACTGATCTATGATGACTTGTGCAACACAAGCAGGTACGAAATGGCTGATGTCCCCGCCCATGGCGGCGATCTGACGCACCAGGGTGGAGGAAATGTCCGCGGTCTGGCTGCCAGCGGGCAGCAACACCGTCTCAAGCCCCGGCAGAAGCAGTTTGTTCGCGCGCGCCATCGCGGTTTCCTGCTCCAGATCCGCCGCGCCGCGCACGCCCTTGATGATCAGGGAGACGCCCTCGCGCTTGGCCAGGTCCGCCAATAAGCCTTCATCCACCACGACCTTGAAACCGGACAATCCCGCTTCCAGACAGGCCGCAACGATCATCAGCTTGCGCTGCTCCACAGGCAGAAAGCCCTGCTTGGCCGGGTTGATCATCACCGCGATGACCAATTCATCCACAATGCAAAGGGCGCGGCTGATGATGTCCAGATGCCCTTTGGTGATGGGATCAAAGCTGCCCGGAAAAATGGCTTTCACGCGTGTTCCTTCCCCCTTTTGATAAAATACAGGCTGGTTTGCCCATACCGGCGGGTTTTGTCCAGCGTAAGCGGCTGCGGAACTTGTGGTGCCTGGTCTGTGCTTTGCTCCAGCACAATCCATCCGCCATTTGCCAGCAAGCCTGCCTGCGCGATGCCTGAGAGGATAGGTTCTGTCTCCATTTTATAGGGTGGGTCCAAAAAAATCAAATGGAATTCTTGCTGCCGCGTTCCAAGCTGTGCCAGCGCCTGGGCCCAGTTGTGGTGTAAAACAGTGCTCTGCGCCTCTAGTTTGAGCAGGCGCGCGTTTTCTTTAACTGTCTTTACAGCAGCGGCCGCGCTGTCACAAAAGACCGCGTGGCTAGCGCCCCGGCTTAAGGCTTCAAAGCCCATAGCGCCGGAGCCGGCGAACAAATCCAGCACATGCGCGCCTTCTACCTCCCCCTGCAGGATATTGAAGACCGCTTCGCGCACCAGGGAGCGCGTGGGACGCGTATCCTGCCCGGTTGGCGTTTTCAGCACGCGGGAGCGGTGGATGCCGCCCAGAATACGAACCGCCATCAGACCAGCTGCTTGGGCTCCTGCCGGCGGGCGGCAGCCTTCTTTTTCTTGCGCTGTTTTTGCGCTGTGCGCTTGGCGTTGGCCGCGATGCCGCCGTGCACCATGGAGCGGTAGGTTTCCCCGCGCAGGTAGCCAATGCCATAAAACATGGGCACGATGAGCACCAACAGGGGCGACAGCCGCTCTACCAACAGCAGGGCATCCGCGTTGCGGGACCCCACCATGTTGACAAAGGGAAAGACCATAAGGCGCACGATGAGCCGCAGGATATCCGCAGCGCCTATGCCTGCGTAGTCGTGGTAATAGGAGAGCGCCAGGCCAATATCCGCCCTGCTCTCATACGCGCCGACCCAGGAGGGCAATGCCCCCAGGCTGTAGGTATCCTTCACCGCCATAAAGGCATATACCAAACAGAGCAGCACAACCGGCAGCGCGCCGGCCAGCGCTGTCACAAAGCCTTTTGCGGGATGGAAACAGCGGTTTAAATCCTCCTCACTCACCGGCTTGCCTTCCTGCTTTCTGGAGTAGGCGATTTCGGCAAAGCTCACATCGCCCTCCCCTTCACGGGCGCCGTTGGAGTACAAGAGGCCCGCAAACGCGCCCAGCGCCACCAGGTTAACCAGGATGCGCAGCCAGGGCACCTCAATGACCATCAGCTGCCCGAGGAAAAAATATAAAATGGTGGACAGCAACAAATAAGTGAGGATGCGAAAACCGCGCCTGATGGCCAGGGTGCTGACAGGTTTCCCTCTCAAAAACGGCTTTTTAATCTGGAGTTTGGTGGTTTTTTTCTTCTTTGCGGCGTTTGATTGCATGGTTGTCCCCTTTATGCTTCGTTGTGATAGGTCCTGGGCACCCGGGAGGAGATGGACAGCAGCACCTCATAGGAGATGGTGCCCACGATGTGTGCCAGCTCATCCGCGGTGATCTCTTCCTCCCCGTCTTTGCCGATTAAGACAGCGCGGGAGCCGGTTTCAACCAGGCCCGCGTCTGTGATGTCCACCATGGTCTGATCCATACAGATGGTACCCAGAACCGGGCAGCGCTTGCCGTTGATCAGCACATCCACCTTGTTGGACAGCAGGCGCTTGTAGCCATCCCCATATCCGACCGCCAGCGTGGCGACCTTCCTGGGCTGGTTGGCAGTCATGGTGGCGCCATAGCTGACCGAATCCCCCGGACAGATTTCCTTCACGTGGATGATCTCCGTCTCCCAGGACAGGACAGGGCGCAGGTTGACCTTGGTTTTCACCGGCGGGTAGCCATACAGGGCGATGCCCACGCGCACCATGGAAAAGCGTGTGTCCGGCCGCAGCAGGGCGGCAGAACTGGCGCCAGCATGCAGCAAAAGACCCTCAGGCAGCAGCGCCATCATTTCAAAAAAACGCGCCAGCTGCGTATCGGTCATGCCCTGATCGGGGCTGTCCGCGCAGGCAAAATGTGTGAAGGCGCCTTTTAAGCGCACCATGGGCATGGTCGCCATCAAGTCCAGCAGCCCAGGAATTTCCTTTTTGTCCTTCACACCGATGCGGTTCATGCCAGTATCCAGCTTCAGGTGGACATCGACAGCTTTGCCGCATTCCCGCGCCGCCGCGTCCGCGTGCAGCAGATGCTCCCTTGTGTGGACGGTGAGGGTTAAGCCATACAAAACAGCCTGACGGGTGCTGCGCTCTGACAAACCTTCCAGCACCAGGATGGGGATGTCAATGCCAGCCTGGCGCAGGATGACGCCTTCCTCTGCGATGGCAACCGCCAGAAAATCAACCTGCTCCTCCTGCGCAGCCTGCGCGATCTGCACCAGTCCGTGCCCGTAGGCGTTGGATTTTACCACGGCCATCAGCCTGACATCAGGGCCAAGGGCTAAGCGCACAGCGCGGATATTCTCCCGGTATATGTCAAGGTGAATGCGCGCGATTGTCTGTCTCAAAGGTTTGTTTACCTGCTGCTTTCGTCTGCTTTAAAAGCCAGCGCGCACACAGGATGCCGCTGCTTTCGTCTTATCAATACCGGATTATAGCACACCCGGACAAATGATTGCCACATCGTGTATGCATTGTGCGGATTTTTACACCCTTTTGAACAGTTCACAAAACCAGGGTATAATTGAACAGGTGCTCAATCATCCCGGATGTTTGAGCGCAAAACCCGCGCGGTAATCTGACAAAAAGAAAGGTGTGTTCTGTATTTCTACCCTCGTAAAAACCCTGACCTTCTCCCCCATCAAGCTTGAAAACAAAGTATTGTTTGACCGCTTGCTCAGCCGCGGCCACAGAGGCGCTTTGGAGTACAATTTTACTTCCAACTTCATTTGGCGGGAGATTTATCAGCTCAAGTTTTCCCAGTTTGAGGACAGTCTGATCATCATGTCCAATGAGGAGGAACCTTCCTTTATCTTCCCCTCGGGTTTGGAGGATGTCGCCCCGGCTGTACGTGCGTTGAATGAATATGTGAAAGCCAGAGGCCAGAAATTGGTCTTCAACACCCTGCTTGAGGAGGACCGCCTTAAGTTGGAAACCGCCTTCCCCGGCAAATTCCAGATTGAGCCCCTGCGGGATTTTTATGACTATGTGTATGAAGCCGAACGGATGATAACGCTCAGCGGCAAAAAGCTGAGTGCCAAGCGCAACCACATCAACCGCTTTAAAGCCCAAAACCCCAACTGGTCTTATGAAGAGATCACCAGGGACAATATTGATGAAGCCCGAGAGATGAGCATCATCTGGTGTAAATTGGCAGGCTGCCGCGACAATGAGGACTTGTATGACGAGTCCTGCGCGGTGGAACAGGCTTTCAAACACTATTTTGACCTGGGTTTACAAGGCGGCTTGCTGCGCTCAGACGGCAAGGTCATCGCGTTTACCATGGGCCAGCCACTGAGCGATGACACCTATTTGATCCATATTGAAAAAGCGTATCACGACATCCAGGGCGCATATCAATTGATCAACCAGCAGTTTGCCGAGGCCAACTGCGCAGGTTTCCAATATATCAACCGGGAGGACGACGCCGGCGATGAGGGCTTGCGGCGCGCCAAATTATCCTATTACCCGGCGGAATTGGTCATCAAGAACAAGGCGACCTTGATGGCTCCTTTATGATCAGACAAGCGCAGCCGCATGATCTGCCGCAATTAATCAGCCTGTGGCAGGAAGCTTTTTTGGAAAACGAAGCGGACGCCCGCTTTTATTTTGACAACCGGCATCAAGATCAAAACATGCTGGTGCATGAGGAGAACGGCGATGTCACCGGCATGCTGAGCATGCTGCCCTTGACGCTGGTTGCGGACGGCCACAGAATGCCTGCGCGGTATGTGTTCGCGGTAGCCACGCGCATCTCCCACCGCGGTCAGGGTATCAGCACCCGCCTGCTGCAAAAAGCGCATCATCTTATGACAGCAGAAGGCAGCGCTGCCTCTGTTTTGGTGCCGGCGGAACCAAGCCTGTTTGCCTATTATGAAAAACGTGGGTATGAGCCGCGCTTTGATTTGGACCAGGTGGATGTCAAGGGCGCGGACATCGCGCAGGTCGCTGTAACCGGACAGATGACCCCCTTAAGCGCCCTGGAATACAAGCAGCAGCGGGATGCCTTTTTTGCTGAGGGGTATCTGTTTGCGCAGTGGGATAAAACAGCGCTGGGATATATCAAGCAGGGAAACGAGCTGACTGGCGGCGGCATGGTGAAGCTGCGCTTTGGGGATCAGACCGCTTACGCCGTCATTGAGCAGCGGGGCGAACTTGTGCGCGTCAGCGAATACCTTGGCGAAAAAACACAGTATCAAAAAGCCCTGGCGCTGATTCATCAGCAGTTTAAAGCAAGCAGCTACCGAATGCTGTTGCCTGTCACCGAAACAATCCTTGGCGAAAAACGGCCTTTTGGGATGATCCATTGGTTGAAAACCCCGGCAAATCCAGCAAATTTGACCGGTTATTTGGCCTTCGCGAAAGATTAATGGCGAAATTTGTTGAAATATAGATGAAAATAGGTTACTATTGGATGCCGGCATAGCCAGTTTGACCAATGAACAGGATGGAACCAGTTCCGCCATCACGGATGGCACCCCAGGTCAAACAAAAGCAAAACATTCCCTGGAATGAGATGTAAACAAAGGTATTGGAGGAAGGTACGATGAACGAATCCGCGAAGCTGAGCATCACCAAGCGTGAAAGAAGCAGCAAAGGCGTAATGAACCAGTTGAGGCAGGATGGCTTTCTGCCCGGATCCATTGATGTGAAAGGCCAGGACGCTGTCAGCTTTTCCATCCGCCGCGACGAATTCCGCAAGGCGCTGCACGCCAACGGCATTTCCAGCGTGTACATGCTGGAGCTGGAGGACACCACCTATCCCGCGATGATTCGTGAGATTCAGTACGCGCCTGTCACCAATGACTGGCTGCATGTCACCTTCCAGTTTGTCTCCTTGACCGAAGAGACCACTGCCGAGATTCCCTTTGAAATCGTCGGCCGTGACGAGGTGATCTACAAGGGCTACGAGCTGCAGCAGCAGCTGGAGACCCTGCTGGTCCGCGGCCTGCCCACCGCCTTCCCCTCTTCCATCGTGGTTGAGGTGGCCGAGATGGAGCCAGGCGCCCAGGTGACCGTTGCTGATTTGAAACTGCCTGAGGGCATCACCAGCGAGACCGAGGACGACCGTCTGATCGTCGCTGTTTCCCACGCCCGGATCGTGGAAGAGGAAACCGAGGAAACGGATGAGGCCGAAGAGGGCGCTGAGGAAGCCGCCGAAGAAGCCGCTGAGGAAAGCGCGGAATAAACTACCGCTACATCAGAATCAACGCCGCAGGACACAAGCCCTGCGGCGTTTGCTATGCGCACAGCTTAGTATTAATATGAGCCGCTTGTATCCAGCACGGTCCCGCAGCCTTCCTTGTGGCGGGAGGAAGCCCGGCGAACGTTGAGTTCTTGTTCAAACAAATCCTCATCAAAGGGCAAATCAATGGGTTTGTTGAGCCAGCTGGACAGGTGCATGGCGTTGGACAGCATCAAACCGTTGATGCCTTCCCTGCCGTCCGCCACCAGCGGCTCCTTGCGCAGGATATTGGCAGCGAAAGCGTTGAGCACGCCGATGTGCTGCGGGTTGTAGCCGCCTGTTTGCACCTCAAAGCGCAAGGCGGGCGGCGGGGCGAAGCCTTCTTTGGCGGTTTTGCACCACTCCCGCTCATCCACCTGCAATTCATCAAACCAAAGCTGGTCGTTTTCGCACACCAGCCTGCCGCGGCTGCCGGTTACCTCCAGCCGGTTGGTGCCCGGCGCGTCCCCCGTGCTGGTGATAAACACACCGGTGGCGCCGTTTTCATACTCCAGGTAGGCGGTGACGTCGTCTTCCACCTCGATATCGTGCCATTTGCCTTCATGTAAAAAGGCGCTTACCTTTTTGGGCATGCCGCACAGCCACTGGAGCAGGTCCAACTGGTGGGGGCACTGGTTGAGCAGCACGCCGCCGCCCTCCCCTGCCCAGGTGGCGCGCCAGGCGCCGGAGTCATAGTAAAACTGTGTCCGGTACCAGTTTGTGATGATCCAGTTGACGCGCTTGATCTCCCCAACCTGGCCGGTCGTAATCATCTCGTGCATCTTGCGGTACAGGGCATTGGTGCGCTGATTGAACATCATGCCAAAGCTGAGATGCGGGTGCGCTGCCGCCTGCTCATTCATCCTGCGCACAGCGTTGGTATAAACGCCTGCCGGCTTTTCGCACATCACGTGCTGGTTGTGCTGGAAGGCCAGGACGGACAGTTCCGGGTGCTGGTAGTGCGGTGTCGCGATCAGCACCGCCTCGCACACGCCGCTTTCAATCAGCGCGCTGCCTTCCTCAAACACCCGCACGCTGTCAGGCAGGTGCGTTTTGGCCCATGTTTGCCTGCTTTCCTCGCGGTCGGCAACAGCCGCCAGCTCAATCTCCGGCGTTTCAACATCCAGGATAAAGCGGCAGTGCGCGCTGCCCATATTGCCCAAGCCAATGATGCCCAGCTGTACTTTTCTCATGCGTATCCCTCCCCGATCAGGTACTCATAGCTGCGTTTCAAACAGTCAAAGGGGTCCTCCCCATAACAGGTATCCTGCTCCACCAACAGGTATTTGCATACGCCCAATTCACGGAGCAGTTTGAGAATTTTTTGAAAGGGCAGGTTGCCTTCCCCCACCACCGCCATGCGCTGCTCAAAGCCTTTGATGGCCATGTCCTTCGCGTGAAAACAGTGTATGCGGTCTGACAGCTTGCGGATGGTGTCACAAACATCAGCGCCCGCTGCCTGCACCCAATAGGCGTCCAGGGTAATGCCCATCAAGTCGCCGGGCAGGCCCTGCAGCAGGACATCCAGCATGGTTTCCTCCGTACTCACCCGTTCCCACTCCAGCGCGTGGTTATGGTACATCATCAGTTTGCCCGCGCCGCGGATGGCCTGCGCGGGCTGATGAAAGTCCCGCACAAACTGTTTAACCCCATCCGCGCTGCGGTACCGCTCCGGTATGATGCCGATGCCGATATAATCACAGCCCAGGATGTCATGCTCCGCGATCACCGCCTCTGTCTGGTTGAGGATGCGGTCCGGGTCCGTATGCGTCAGCACAATTTGAAGCCCGTGCCGGTCACAGATATCACGGATCCATTCCGTCTGAAAACTGCCGATGGCGGACAGCTGCACCGTTTGATAGCCGATGGCCGCCAGTTTTTCCATGGACTGGGCAAAATCCGTCTGCGTCTGCGTGAACTCCCGGATGGTATAGGTCTGGGCACCAATGCGCATGCTGCACCTCACTTCTATCAATTGGATTTGTCAGCTTATTATAACATATACGGACGCGCGAAGGCTTTTCATCACTCAGCCGCTTTTCTCGCAGTGTTTGTGTAAAATACAGGTACGAATAACACCTTGAAAGAAGCACAATCAAATCAAGTGTGACAGCACAAAAAATATCCGAACCCCAGTTTTTGCTGAAAGGTTCGGATACTTTGTGGTCTGGTGGAGCATAAGAGATTCGAACTCTTGACCCCCACAATGCCATTGTGGTGCGCTACCAACTGCGCTAATGCCCCATCGCGCGATACAGAATACCATAGCCAATCCAAAAAGTAAAGCAGAAAATTTTCAGGCGAAAAAACGCCTTGAAGTACCGCCTGTTTTGCCTGTATCGCCTCAGGGATCCAGGGATTCCTCCTTCACGGGTTTGCCCTGCTCATCCAGTACCGGGCAGGTATCCCACACGTCGGTGTTCTTGGGCTTGTTCTGGTCGATGTTGCCCTTGGCGTAATCCAGCCGCGCGTTGTTATCCGCCGCCGGGGAGTGCTCCTCCGTGTTGACGTGGTGCATTTTATCCAGCAGTTTTTTCAATACGCCTGGTTTTTTCTTCTCGCTCATGCCAAAACCTCCTTTGTGCTTTCACTTGATATATACCCTGTTTACGCCTTAGTAGGCAGAAGCGGCAAGAGGTGATACACTGATACCACTACACAAAGGATGATTTGAGATGAACTGCGCAATCATTGGCTGCGGCCGGATCGCCCCGATTCACGCACAGGCCCTGCGTCAAACGCCCAACACGCGCCTGGTTGCCTGCGCGGACACGGACAAGAGCAAGGCGGAGGCCTTCGCCATGCAATATGGCATCACCGCCTATACTGATTTTAAGACCATGATCAAGGACGCGCAGGTGGATGCCGTTCACATCTGCACCCCGCATCATTTGCACGTGGAGATGGCCGAATACGCCCTCTCCCGCGGCATTCATGTACTGATGGAAAAGCCCGCAGCGATTTCAAGGGACAGCTTTTTAAAACTGGTGTTGGCCGAGCAGGCGCATCAAGCGCGCATTGGCATCTGTTTTCAAAACCGCTACAACGCCTCCAGCCGGCGGCTGAAGGAATTGATGACAAGCGGGGCATCAGGCGCCGTTTTAGGCGCGCGCTGCTTTTTAACCTGGTCCCGAAACGAAGATTACTACAGCGATGACTGGCATGGCAAACAGGCAACAGAAGGCGGCGGCGTGTTGATCAACCAGGCCATTCACGCCATGGACCTGTTGGTTCACCTGGTGGGCAAACCCAGTGAGGTAGAGGCTGCTATGCACAACCGGCACCTGCGCGGCGTGATAGAGGTGGAGGACACCCTGGAGGCGCTGATTCGTTTTGAAGACATCCCCGCGCTGTTTTATGCCAGCCTGGCCTATTGCACGGATGCGCCGGTGATGCTGGAAGTTGTGTGCGAGAAGATGACCATGCAGCTGCAGGGCGAGCAGCTGACCATCAAAACACAGGATGGGCAGGTGACCTGCACGGATTACACTATGACGCTTGAGGACGGCAAAGCCTACTGGGGCACCAGCCACAGGCTGCTCATCCATGATTTTTACCGTGCGCTGACAGACGGCGCGCCCTTCCCCATCACCCCCAGCGCCATCAAGGACACCATGAACCTTGTCTATGGCTGCTATGAATCCGCGCACAGCGGAAAACCCCTGCGCCTGAACACCAGAAAGGAACCATCATGAAAAAAGACGGCATGACCTATGCCCCTAAAGGTAAACCCAACCCCGTTGTGAAGCCGGGGGAATTTGTCTTCTCCGCCATCGCGCTGGATCACGGGCATATTTACGGAATGTGCAACGGCTTGATTGAGGCGGGCGCCACGCTGAAATACGTGTACGACCCGGATTCCGAAAAAGTAAAGCAGTTTTTAGCTGCCTTCCCCCAGGCACAAGCCGCGGCCAGCAAGGAGCAGGTGCTGCAGGACGCGGACACCCGGCTGATTGCCGCTGCCGCCATCACCAACCTGCGCTGCCCGCTTGGCATTGAGGTAATGGAAGCCGGCAAGGATTATTTTACCGACAAGGCGCCCCTCACCACGCTTGAGCAATTGGAGCAAGCCAGGCAAACCGCCACCCGTACCGGCAGGAAGTACATGGTGTATTACTCCGAGCGCATTCATAACGAGGGCGCTATCTTCGCGGGGGATTTAATCGCCCAAAACGCGATCGGCCGGGTGCTGCAGGTGATTGGCCTGGGGCCGCACCGCCTGAATGCCAAAAACCGGCCGGATTGGTTTTTTGTCAAGGAGCAGTACGGCGGCATCCTGTGTGACATCGGCAGCCATCAGATTGAGCAGTTTTTATACTACACCGGCGCCAAAGACGCGCAGGTGACGAGAAGCCTGATTGCCAACTACGCGCACCCGGAGTGGCCCGAACTGGACGATTTTGGCGAGGCGATGCTGGTTGGTGACAACGGCTGCACCAACTACTTCCGGGTGGACTGGTTTACACCGGATGGGCTGCGCACCTGGGGTGACGGGCGCGCGATGATTCTGGGCACAGACGGCTATATCGAAATCAGGAAATATATTGATGTCGCCACGGATTCCGCCCAGGGCGACCACGTAATTCTGGTGAATGGCGATGGCGAGCAGCGCTTCTGCGTCACCGGGCAGGTGGGCTTCCCCTTCTTTGGCGCCTTCATTTTGGACTGCATCAACCGCACCGAACACGCGATGACCCAGGCACACGCCTTCAAGGCGGCGGAGCTGTGCGTGCGCGCGCAGATGCAAGCGCAGAAGATCAGGTAGAAGAAAGCGGATTTAACCGTATTATATTTGACAATAAACCGGGTACTGCTATAATTTGGTTGTGAACATATCGCTCACAAGCAAGGAGTAGTAAAAGAAGGTGAACCCGTGATCGCGTTGGCCATATTTATTCTGTGGATTGTGTTCAATTCCAATATTACCTTGGAATTGATCATTTTTGGCGCATTGATTGCCATTGCGCTGTCCTTTTTTGTGCAGCGCTTCATCACGCCAAAGTTTACCTGGCGCATGCAGCTGATTCTGCTTCAACAATTGCCTGGCTATGCGCGATATATCTGGCTGTTAATCAAAGAGATTACCCTGGCCAATTTCGCGGTGATGCGCTTGATTTTAAGCGACAGGGACATTGTGGTGCCGAAGTTGACCACCTTTCGCAGCCAGTTGAAAACCCAGGCCGCGCGGGTGATTTTGGCCGACTGCATCACGCTCACCCCCGGCACCATCACCGTGCATCTGGATGAGGATGAGTACCTGGTGCACTGCCTGGATGAAAGCATGGAGGACGGACTGATTAACAGCGAGTTTGAAAAGCGGCTTTTAAACAAAGAAGCCGTCTGGCTTGAGGATGAAACAGCATGAACATCACCGAAGCCTACCGCATCTTGTATATCCTGGTTCTGTGTGTGCAGACCGTGATGGTGATTGCCTGCTTTATCCGCGCGGTCAAAGGCCCCACCATCGCCGACCGCATTGTGGCCATCAACATGATCGGCACGCAGATCATCATCATGGTAGGCGTGACTGCCCTGCTTCTTGGCGAGGGCTATTTGACGGATGTTTCCCTGCTGTACGCGCTGATCAGCTTCCTTGCGGTGGTGGTGCTGTGTAAGGTGTACATGGGCGTGTTTTTGGAGCGCCAGGCCAAGATGCGCAAGGAGGGGCAGAAAAATGCTTGATTGGCTGCGGTTTATTCTGACCACCGGCTTTTTGATCAGCGGCCTGATCATCCTGCTGACCTCCGTAATTGGCCTGTACAAGTTTGACTACGTCCTCAACCGCATGCACGCAGCCGCCATGGGCGATACCCTGGGCATCCTGTTTTGCTTGATTGGCCTGACCATCAGCGCGCCGGATATCTGGGTGGCGCTCAAACTGTTGCTTATCATCGCGTTTTTATGGTTCGCAAGCCCGGTCTCCAGCCACCTGATTGCCCGGCTGGAAGTGACCATCAACCCCCACTGGCAGCAGCTGCCGCCCAAAGAAACCACAAGAGAGGAGGAAGCGCCATGACGTTCATCCATGTTGCCCTGCTGGGCATGCTGATCGTGTGCGCGCTGGCGGTGAGCCTCACGCGCAACCTGTTAACCTCCCTCATTGTGTACATGGCCTACAGCCTGATCATGGCCGTCATCTGGATGTTTCTGGAAAGCCCGGACCTGGCCATCACTGAAGCCGCGGTCGGCGCCGGCATCACCAGCGTATTGTTTTTTGTAACCCTCAAGAAGATTCACGCCATTAAAGGAGACAGCGATGAGCAAGCGCAGAAGTAATTGGGAATCGCGCCCGCAAGCCCGTTTCCGTAAATGGTATAAAGAAGGCTTCCTGGCGCTGGACAATGAAATCATCGACCACTTAACCCGCACCACCAAGGTGCCGGAAAATATTGAAGACCGCTTGATCGCCCAGCAGGAGGAGATGACCAGCCGCCAGCATGAGCGGACGCTTGCGCTTGAGCGGCTGGATCAGTACAACATGCTGGCCTGGGCGAGGACCAGGGGCCGCAAGGCCATTTCGCGCCTGTATGTCATCCTGGCTTTGGCCCTGGGCGCGATGATGATTTTCTTCCTCTTAGAAACAGTCGCCCTTATGCCCCGCTTTGGGGACCCTCAGACGCCCGGCGCCAATGTTGTCAGCGAGCGCTATATTACCAAAGGGCTTGAGGAAACCGGCGCCACCAACATCGTCGCCGGCATGATTTTAGACTACCGCGCCTTTGATACCCTGGGTGAGAGCACTGTGCTGTTTATTGCCGCCAGCGCTGTCTTGATCCTTTTGCGCATTGACCGCAACAAGGATGGCTCCCCGGTGCAGGAGTTGATCGCCGCGGAATCCGACGACCGGCACTATGAGCCGCGCAATGACCGCATCCTGCAGGGCAGCGCGATGATTTTAACCCCCATCATCTTCCTGTATGGCATCTATATCATTCTAAACGGACACCTCTCCCCCGGCGGCGGCTTCTCCGGCGGGGCGATTATCTCAGCCGGATTGATCCTCTACCTGGATGCCTTTGGCTTTGACAAAGCCGGCCGCTTTTTTACCTACAAGACCTTTACCTGGGTGAGCTTTTTCTCCCTCAGTTTTTACGCGCTGGCCAAGGCCTATTCCTTTTACTGCGGCGCGAACAACCTGCCAAGCGGCATCCCGCTGGGCACCCCTGGGGCAATTTTGTCCGGCGGGCTGATTATGCCGCTGAACATCGCCGTGGGCATGGTGGTTGCCTGCACGATGTACATCTTCTACGCGCTCTTCCGCAAGGGAGGTCTGTGATATGTGGCAATTGCTGTATGAAAACCTGGAACAGACCGTTGCCGTCATCCTGTTTGGCATTGGGTTTTCCATCCTGCTGCTGCAGCGCAACCTGATCCGCAAGATCATTGGGCTGAACATCATGGACACTGCGGTCTACCTGTTTTTGGCGTCCATGGGCTATATCAGCGGCAGGAAGGCGCCCATTGTGGTGGATGGTGTCACCCAGACCACAGCCTACATCAACCCCATCCCGGCAGGCCTTGTGCTGACGGGCATTGTGGTGTCCGTCAGCTTCACCGGCATCATGCTGGCCTTGACCATCCGCTTATACCGCCGCTATCACACGCTGGATATTGACGAAATCGCGATGCTTGCCCGCGGGGAGGACGCCTGATGACACTTGTGCACAACTTCCCCTTCTTTTGCATCCTGCTGTGCATGGCTGCAGGCATATTCACCTCTGTCCTTAAGCCCAAAGCCGCAAAAGTTCTGACTTTTATTGTGGCGGGCACTGTGCTGGTGCTCAGCGCGCTCACCCTCAGGCTTACCCTGCAGCTGGAGGAGGCCTATCCCTTTATCATGGGCCATTTCCCGGCGCCCTGGGGCAATGAAATCCGCATCGGCCGCTTGGAAGCGCTGATGGCGACAGGCTTCTCCGCCGTGCTCCTCATCTCGCTGCTGGCCGGGATGTGGCATACGCACAGCTTTGTGAGCGAGCAGAAAACCAACCTCTACTGCATCATGATTGACCTGGCGCTGGCCGCCGTCTTGGTGCTGATTTATACCAACGACCTGTTCACCGTCTACGTTTTTATTGAGATTATGACCATCGCCAGCTGTGCCCTGGTGGTGGTGCGGCAAAACGGGCATACCCTGGTCGCGACCACGCGCTATATGATCATGCACCTGTTTGGCTCGGGCCTTTTGCTGCTGGGCATCGCGATGCTGTATGGCATCACGGGGCACCTGTTGATGGTGCCGCTGCATGAGGCGGTGGCGAACATCGTCCAGACCGGGGAGCACATGGGCCCCTTGACCGTGGTCATCGCGCTGATTACCGCCGGCCTGGCCATTAAAAGCGCGATGTTCCCCTTCCACGGCTGGGCGCCGGACACCTATGCCTTCGCGCCGCCACTATCCAGCGCGATTTTAAGCGGCATCATCAGCAAGGCTTATATCTTTGTGCTGATCAAGTTTTTCTGCCGCGTGATTGGGCTGGATGTCATCATTTCCCAGCAGATTACCCCCTTCCTGTTTGTCTGCGGGGTGAGCGGGATGATCATCGGCTCCATCATGGCCATCAGCCAGCGGGACATCCGGCGGATGATTGCCTACTCCTCCGTTGCACAGATTGGCTATATCTACCTGGGGCTTGGCATTGGTACCAAGGCCGGGGTGGAGGCTGCCCTGTTTCAGATGCTGGTGCACGCAGCGGTCAAGTCCGTGCTGTTCTTGTCCACCTTTGAATTGATCAACGTATCCGGCGACCGCAAGCATTTCCGCTACCTGCATGGTGCGGGATACCGCAACGTGCCGGCGGGCATTGTGTTTACCATCGCCGCAATGAGCATGGTGGGCATCCCCTTCACCGGCGGCTTTATCGTCAAACTCAACCTGGCCATCTCCGGCATCGCCATTGGCGGCTGGGTGCGCGCGCTGGTGCTGATTGCCCTGGCGCTGAGCACGCTGCTCAACAGCGTGTATTTCCTGCACACCGTGGTGTCCATCTACCGCAGGCCTGCGCAGGAATTGGACTACCCAAAGCCGGAAAAGACGCAGCCTATTGTGGCGGTTGCCCTGTTTACCTCAGTGCTCCTGATTATCTACCTTGGTATTGGCTCTGAACCGATCCTCCGGGTGATCGAAACGGGCTTAAAGACTTTTTCCTAAGGAGGGTTTTACATGGAAGGCTTGCTGTTGCTCGTCGCGATCCTGTTGCCTGCGGTTGGGTCCTTAATGGTGGTGTTCATGCCCTGGCTGAACGAAACACGGGAGGACCGCTGCGGTTTTGTCGGCGCCATCATGGTGATGGAGTGCATTGTCGTCCTTTTGATCGCCCTGGACGCGGAGCGTACGCTGGTGCTGTTTGAGATGACCAAGCAGCTGCCCATCGCGCTGCGGTCTGACGGCACCAGCCGGATTTTCTCGGCCGTCATGGCGCTGATGTGGACGATCTCCGGGTTTTATTCTTTCAGCTACATGAAGCATGAGCAAAACGAGAAAACCTATTACGCCTTTTATCTGATGACCCTGGCTTCCTTAATGGCGCTGACCCTGTCTGGCACCATGGTGACCATGTACCTCTTCTTTGAGATGATGACCTTCATCTCCATGCCCATGGTGCTGCACAACAGGACCAAGGAAGCGGTGGCCGCGGGCATCAAATACCTGATTTACTCTGTCGCCGGCGCCACCATGGGCCTGCTTGGCATCTTTATGCTGACACCCAACATCGCCTCCCCCTATTTTGTGGAGGGCGGCTCGCTTTTGACCCAGACCCTGACCATCCCCCACACCGCCTTTCAGATTATTCTGCTGGTTACCTTGATTGGCTTTGCCACCAAGGCCGGTATGTTCCCCATGCATGGCTGGCTGCCCACCGCGCACCCGGTCGCGCCCTCCCCCGCCAGCGCAGTGCTGTCGGGCGTCATCACCAAGGCGGGCGTGCTGTGCATCTTCCGGATGATCTTCTATGTGATCGGGCCGGCATATTTGAAAGATACCTGGGTGCAGTGGACCTTGCTTGGCTGCGCCACCATTACCGTGTTTATGGGGTCGATGCTGGCGCTGCGCGAAAAATCGCTCAAAAAACGCCTGGCTTATTCCAGCGTATCCCAGGTGAGCTATGTCCTGTGCGGCGTGTTCCTGCTGGACGCGATGGCCCTGGACGGCGCGCTTTTGCAGATGGTCTTCCACGCGCTCACCAAGGACGCGCTCTTCCTGTGCGCCGGCGCCGTCATCCTGCAAACAGGCATCACCCGCGTGGATGAGATGCACAACCTGGGCAAGTCCATGCCCTGGACGATGTGGATGTTCACCATCTGCGCGATTTCCCTGGTGGGCATCCCGCCCCTGGGCGGCTTTATCGCCAAGTGGTATATCGCCGAGGGCGCCCTGATATCCGGCACCAATGTGTTTAGCTGGCTGGTGCCCATTGTGCTGCTGATCTCCGCCA
Organism: uncultured Christensenella sp.; assembly: GCA_964346355.1. Lineage (GTDB taxonomy): Bacteria > Bacillota > Clostridia > Christensenellales > Aristaeellaceae > UBA6115. Next base: position 69,243 of record CAYFUH010000003.1, read on the forward strand.
TGCTGACAGCGGCCTACCTGCTGCCCCCCAGCGTCTCCGCCTTCTTTGGCGGCATGGCCCACGGGGAGGTGGATTCCGCGCTGAAGGTGAAGGCAGATCCCTCCAAAATGATGCTGGTGCCCATTTTCATCCTCACTTTGGCGATCTTCATCCTGGGCGTTTTCCCTGGCTTTATGATCAACCTCTTTGATCAGTTGGGCAATACCTTGTTAAAGGGCGTGCTATGATTTTACTGTTGGCTGTTGCCCTGCCCATTGTGACAGGGAGCCTGCTTCCGATCTTTCGCTTGAAGGACAGTTCGCGCACCCTGTATTTGATGATCAGCGCGATGCTGACCACAGCGCTGGTGGGGGTGGCTGTGTGCGCCCCGGAAACGTCCATGACCTTGTTCAGTTTGAACAAGTTTTTGGAGCTTTCACTGAAGCTGGACAACCTGGGCAAGATATTCGCGACCATCATCGCGCTGCTGTGGCCGGTCTCGCTGTATTATGCGACGGACTACATGAAGGGGCATGAGAAGCAGACCTCCTTCTTCGCGTTTTTCCTGATGAGCTACGGGGTCACCCTGGGCATTGCGATGAGCGCGAATTTGCTGACCCTGTACGTGTTTTATGAGATCATGTCCCTGTCCACCCTGCCGCTTGTGATGCACGGGGGCAAGCCCAGCTCCATCGCGGCAGGCCTCAAATACCTGTATTACTCCCTGGGCGGCTCCGCATTCGCCTTTATCGGCCTGGTGTATTTGGTGTATTACGGCGGCACGACCGAGTTTGTACCCGGCGGCCTGTTTAAGGGCATCAGCCTGACCCACACCACGCAGCTGCGCTTGGGCTATGTGCTGTGCTTTTTGGGCTTTAGCGTAAAGGCCGCGGTCTTCCCGGTGCATGGCTGGCTGCCCTCTGCCGCTGTCGCACCCACCCCGGTCACTGCCTTGCTGCACGCGGTGGCGGTGGTGAAATCCGGCGTGTTTGCCATCATCCGGGTCACCTTCTTCAGCTTTGGCGTGGTGATGCTGAAGGATTCCTACGCGCAGCATATCCCGCTCGCCCTGACCGCCTTTACCATCGTGTACGGTTGCTCCATGGCGCTAAAGGAAAAGCACTTAAAGCGCAGGCTGGCCTATTCCACGATTTCAAACCTGTCCTACATCCTCTTTGGCGCGCTGTTGCTCACCCCCCAAGGGCTGACAGCGGGGCTTTTGCACCTGGTGTTTCACGCGCTGATGAAGATTACGCTGTTCCTGATTACGGGTGTGTTCAACCAGCGTGCGGACATCTACTATGTGGACCAGATGCGCGGCATTGGCAAGCACCTGCCGCTCTTAGCCGCCCTGTTTACCCTGGGCAGCCTGGCGATGACCGGTATGCCGCCTTTGATTGGCTTTATCAGCAAGTGGCACTTAGCGGAAGCCGCGGTGCTGGTGGGCGGTACCCTGCCCATCATGGGCATTGTCGCGCTGTTAATCAGCGCGCTGTTAACCGGTATTTACCTGATGGTGCCCGCGGTGACCATGTACACGCGCCCTGCTCATTTGGGGCAGATGCAGCCGATTGAGACGGGCTTTAAAGTCACCCTGACCGCCTTGAGTGCTGCTGTCCTGGCCTTTAGTTTTTACAGCGGGCCTTTGATTGATTTCCTGACGCGGACCGCCGCGGAAGTGGTGTAGGGAGGTGCACAAGACATGAGCCTGGTCTTACCTGTTTTGATTGCCCTGCCCCTAATGGCAGCGGTGCCCTCTTTTGCAGTCTCCCGCAAAAAGGAGGAGTATGGCCTGTATTTGATGTGCGCCGTCTCCGTCATCGTCTGCGCGCTGGCCGGCCTGCTGTTTTTACACAACGAGGAAGTCACCTTCTCCGCCCCCTTGGTGTTAAACCTGGGTCTGCACTTAAAGGCGGATGGGTTCCGGGCACTGTATGCCCTGATTGCCGCCTTCATGTGGATGATGACCTCCCTCTTCTCCCCCCAGTACTTTGGCCACGGCCACGCAAAGGGGCGCTACAGCCTGTTTACCCTGCTCACCCTGGGCGCGACGCTGGGCGTCTTTTTATCCGACGATTTGATCACCACCTTCCTCTTTTTTGAGGTGTTGTCCTTCACCAGCTACTGCTGGGTAATTCATGAAGAAAACCCGGGCGCGATGCGTGCCGGGCAAACCTATCTGGCCATTGCCATCCTGGGCGGCATGACCATGTTGATGGGCCTGATGATGCTGTACGCCAAGACAGGCACCCTGCAGTTTGAAGGCCTGCTTCTGGCCATTGCGGACTTGCCGCTGGATGAGTTATACCTGCCTGGGGCCTTGATTTTGGCCGGCTTTGGTGCCAAAGCGGGCATGTACCCCCTGCATGTCTGGCTGCCCAAGGCACACCCGGTCGCCCCCGCGCCCGCCAGCGCGCTTCTTTCCGGTGTGCTCACCAAGGTGGGCGTGTTTGGCATCCTGGTTGTGTCCACCCGCCTGTTTTTAGGGGACGCGTTATGGGGCAACCTGTTGTTGTTAGTGGGCCTGATCAATATGTTCCTGGGAGCTGTTTTGGCGCTGTTTTCTGTTGATTTGAAGCGCACGCTGGCCTGCTCCTCCATGAGCCAGATTGGCTTCATCCTCTTTGGCGTGGGCATGCAGGGCTTATTGGCGCAGCACAACGCCCTGGCTGCCCAGGGCACCGTGCTGCACATGCTCAACCACAGCCTGATTAAGCTGGTGCTGTTTATGGCGGCGGGTGTCGTCTATCTCAACACCCACCAGTTGGATTTGAACGAGGTGCGGGGCTATGGCCGCAAAAAGCCGGGCCTTATGCTCATCTTCCTGGTGGGCGCAGCCTCTATCAGCGGCATTCCGTTCTTTAGCGGCTATGCCTCAAAAACGCTGCTGCATGAGAGCATTGTGGAGTACATCGTCCACCTGCAGGAGCTGGGCCAATCCGCCCTCACGTACCAAGCGGCGGAATGGGTGTTTGTCATCACCGGCGGGCTGACCTTCTGCTATATGCTGAAGCTGTTCATCACCCTCTTTGTGGAAAAACATCCCACCAAGCAGGCGGAATACGACAGCATGGGGTCTTCCATGAGCCCCCTCTCCGCGTTTGCGCTGGGCGGCGCTGCCCTTGTCCTGTTTGTGATCGGGCTGCATCCAGAGGGCATCCTGACAGATCTGGCCAACCGCTCCCTGCCCTTCCTCTATGCGCACAAGCCAGCACATGAGGTGGAGTTTTTGCACAGCGTCAACCTGATTGGCGGCGGCAAGTCGCTTTTGTTGGGCATCCTCTTTTATGTCACGCTGGCACGCATGTGGCTGATGAAAAAGGACAGCGCCGGGCACGCCATCCATGTTGACCGCTGGCCCGGCTGGCTGGACCTGGAGAACGCGCTGTACCGTCCGCTGGTTCATGCCGCGGTGCGGATTGGCTATTTGATCGCCATCCCCTTTGATGTGCTGTTTGAAAAAGCCTACGTGGTGGTGAGCGCAGTATTGACCTTTTTGTCGCGCCTGCTGGAGGTGAGCGTGGACGGCGTGTCCCTGCTGTTGATGCGCACCGTGCTCAAGCCAAGCAGCGGGCCCAGCGCCGTGCCGGTTGGCAACCGCTTCACCTATACCTTGGGCCGTTTCGCGGACAGGGTATCCGGCATCTGGCGAACCATCTTTGGCCTAACCCCCCGCGAACCCTTCCACTATGTGCGCATGTACGCCACCATGTGGACGACTGCCCAGGACGGCATGCGCCGGATGCTGCGCACGCTGTCCTTCGGCCTGATCCTGTTTGCCCTGGGTGTGGTCGCGCTGTTGGCCTTCCTGCTTCTAAAGTAAGAATCCTTCCAAAAGTCGGGCTGCCAGTCAACAGATTGGCAGCCCGGTTTGATGATTCCAGCATTTATACCAGAAGAATATGTGAATGCTCAGATGGTCAGAGGATGAACAAGTGCCTCCGGTATTATTCGATGGTTTCACCTGTCATGTTCAGCCAGGCTTTCCGGATGGCGCGCTGGTTGGAGGTGCCGTAGTCCGGATCGTTTTTGTTGACCTCATCCATATCCCGCAAAAAGTGGATGCACAGGTGGCCGCCAAAGCCATTGGCATTGATGGCGCCGCTTAAATGCGGCCGGTTGTGCATGCTGGCCAGCGTCCATTGGCCATCGGGCAGTTTGACATACACCGTGTTGATGTTCCAGGACGGGGCGCCAAAGGCCCTGTTCATCAGCTGGGTATCCCGCCAGGAAGCGGGCTCGGAATCCGCGTGGTTGCCCATGGAGTAAAAGCGGATGGTAAAGCTGATGCCGCTAGACGGGTGGTAAACCTGCGCGCGCTGCCCGGCGGCGACACGGGGTTTGATGTCCCGGAACCAGTGCAGCAGTTTGACAGAGGAGGTGGAAGGCCCGCCGCCCTTGCCCTCTGACGCGCCCAGTTCTGATACCGAGGTAGCGTAGCCCTTCGCGCCAGCGGAAAAGATGGTGCTTTGGGTGTGCGGGTTGGCGATGCCTGTGATGGGCAGCCCATTGCGCTGCTGGAAACCTACTACCGCCTGGTGGGTGGGCATGTCATAGCGGCCGTTGACGGAAAGGGGATACCCCAAGTCCTTTAAGGCCTGCTGCATCTTGCTGATGGCCTTGTCCGATCCATCGCGCTGGTCCACACGCAGGGTATTGTAGGAAAGGGCAGGGCTGTCCGCCGCGCGCGCTGTGCCGGAGAGCAGAAGCTGCGCGCTGTTGCTGCCAAACAGACCATCCACACCCAGGGAGTTTTGAGCCTGGAAGTGGCGCACCGCCTCCTGGGTCATGCTGTCATAGACGGAGGTTTTTGACACGGTATACTTCAGCGCGATCAAGCGGGTTTGCAGCTCCAGCACGTCCTCACCCCGGTCATTTGGCCGCAGTGTGCGCGGGAAGATTGGGGTTTCCGGCTCCTCTGGCGCGGGCTCATCAGTGATGATGGGCTCATCCGTTTTTGCGGGCGGTTCTGTTGGCGTCGGGGTTGGATTTACGGATTCACTGCTAAAGCGCAGGAAGGATGTCATCACAAAGCCCTGCTGGCCGTTGTAGGTGACCTCACACCAGTCGCTGCCGCGCTTGATGAGAATCAATGCTTCACCAGAGGGAATCTGCCCGATGATGTTGCGGCCCTCACTGGGCGCGCTTCTGAAGTTCAGTGTGCGCTTGTTGGCGGTGTTGACAAAGGCAATGCCGGACGCGTCCGGCAGGTTGGGCGCAGGCGCCTGGGTCGGGCTGGGGATGGGCGTCTCTGTGGGTGCCTGGGTGGCGGGATTTTGGTCTGACTGATGGCGCAGGAAGCTGTCCATCACAAAACCGGTGATGTTCTGGTAGCTGACCTGGCTCCACTTGCCCTGTCGGGCGAGCACTAAAAGGCTTGCCTGATAGGGTATCTGCAGCAGCACGCGGCCGGAAGAGGACGCCCTGTCGCGCAGGTTCAAGCTGCCGCGGTTGCCTGTGATGACAAGCGCGCTGCTGATGCCTGTGCCGGGGTTTATGGGCGGGTCTGAGGGCGTATTGGGCGTTGGGGCAGGCGCGGTTGTTGTACCGCTATCACTGCCGCCTGGTGCCTTGCGCAGGAAGGAAGACATGACATAGCCAGAAACTCCGTTTGCGGAAATCTGTGTCCAGGCACCGGTGACGCCCAGAATAGAGACCTGCGTGCCAAAGGGCAGCTGGGCAATGGTGGTGTTGCCATGCCGGGGCGCGCTGCGCACATTTAATGACCCACGGTTGCTGGTATGCACATAGGCAGTGCCAGTGCCCGGCTGGCTGGCCTCAGGCACGCTGGGTACGCTGGGATTGCTTGGCGGTGCAGTGACCACGGGACCGGTCTGATCGGGCTTAAACTGCGGCACCTGGCGAAACAATTCACTTAAGGTGGCGTTGCCGGCCAAACCATCTGCCGTCAGCCTGTTTTGGCGCTGGAAAGCCGTCACATACTGCGTGGTTTGCCTGCCAAACTTGCCGTCCACGCCGATGGGGTAGCCCAGCGCCTTTAACCCGGACTGCAAAGCCTGCACCATCTCCCCTTCCGCGCCTGGGCGCAGGGTGGCGTACCGGTTGGCTGAGGCGGGCAGTACCACCGCCACACACAGCAAAAGCGCTATGATGCTTATTAAAAACTGACGTGTTCGTTTCATAAAAAATCCACCTCTGTGCTTGGTGGCTTCATGATAGCATAATATTTCTTTAATGTAAACACTTGTTACAATTTTATTACGTTTTTGTTTGCTGCGCGATATATTTGCGGATTTCCTGGGTGAGCCGGGCAAAATCGTCCAAGCCCAGGCGCTCGCCGCGCACGCGCTCGTCCAAACCGCAGGCGGTGATCAGGCGGTTTGCGTCCTCCCGCGGCATGCAAAAAGCGGAAACCAGGTTATTGGCCAGGGTTTTGCGGCGCATCTGAAAGGCTGCGCTGAGCACCTTATAAAACAGTTCGGGCTCCTTTACCAACACCTGCGGTATATCGAAAAAGGGAATCACCAAAAAGACGCTGTCCACCTTGGGCGGCGGAGTAAACAGGCGGGCTGGCACAAGCAGCGTTGCCTTCGGCATCCCCCGAAGGGCGGCCAAAACCGCCAGCGGCCCGTATTCCGGGGTGCCGGGCTGTGCCATCACCCGCTGCGCCGCCTCCTTTTGTACCATGACGTTGACACTTTTTACGGGCAGATTGAGGTGAAAGAGCATGGTTAAAATGGGCGTGGTCAGGTAATAGGGCAGGTTCGCAACGATGTGAAAGCTGCTGGATTCCCCCATCAGCTCCGCGATGTCCAGATGCATAATATCGCCCATGACGATAGTCACGTTGGGCGTGCTGGCAAAGCGCTCCTTGAGGACAGGTTCCAGCCGCTCATCAATCTCTACCGCGATCACCCGCTTGCACCGCTGCGACAGCGCCTGGGTCAAATCCCCGCGGCCCGCGCCGATTTCCAGCACGGTGTCCTCTTCCCCCACCTGGGTCTGATCCACCAGACGGTGCAGTAAATCCTGGTCATACAGGAAGTTTTGACCCAGCGAAATCTTATATTGAAAGGCAGGAATGTGCTCGCTCATGCTTGCTGCAGGCTTTCAAACAATTGGCTGGGGTTTTCGGCTTTGAAGGCGGCGGTACCCATGACCAGGCGCGTCGCGCCATATGACAAAACCTTCCGCGCGTTCTGCGCATTCACGCCGCCGTCCACACTGATAACACCATCAAATCCTAAATCCCGCAATGCCCGGATTTTGGTCAAGGTGTCTTCCATCAATTTCTGCCCGCCAAAGCCAGGCTCCACCGACATGACCAGCACCAGGTCGATTGCCTGCAGGTAAGGAAACAAGGCCTCTGCAGGTGTGCCCGGCTTAAGGGACAGCCCGGCGCGCAAGCCGGCCTGCCTGATTTGCTTCAGCAAAAGTGATACATCATCCGCAATTTCGGAATGGATGGTGATCTCACTGGCGCCGGCTTTGATAAACACATCCAGGTATTTACCGGGGTCAGACAGCATCAGGTGCACATCCAGCGGAAGTGTGGGATAGCGTTCCCGCAGGGCTGCCACCATAGCCGGGCCAAAGGAAATATTGGGCACGAAATGGCCATCCATGATGTCAAGGTGCAAAATCTTGGCGCCAGCGTCCAGCATGCGGCTGACGTCCCTGTCCACAAAGAGGGGGTGTGCAGCCAATACAGAGGGTGCGATTTCAAGCATAGCGGTTACTCCATTTCTCTTTTTGCAAGCACAGCAGCTGCTGATAGCGCGCGTGGCGCTCCGCGTCCAAAACACCTGCCTTGACAGCGTCCAGCACAGCGCAGGCGGGCTCCTGGTCGTGCAGGCAGACCTCAAACCGGCACTGGGATTGCAGGTTCACGTATTCGGGATAATACTCCCGCAGGTGCTCCGGTTCCATCTCCTGGGGCAGGTCAAACAAGCTGAACCCGGGGGTATCCAGCACCTGCAGGCCGTCGTGGTGGATCAGGGTGGTATGGCGGGTGGTCTGCCGGCCCCTGCGGATGCGGTGGCTGACTGCGCCCGTTTCCAAATCAAGCCCGGTAAATTTTGAAATCAGGGTGCTTTTTCCCACGCCGGATTGGCCGGCGAAGCAGTTCAGGTGCCCTGCCATCAGGGTTTTTAACTGCGCAATGCCTAAGCCTGTGATGGCGCTGACTGCCAGCACCTTCACATCCGCCGCGGTGTAGGCCGCCTTGAGCCGCACTGGCAAATGTTCATCCAGATCGGCCTTGTTGATCACCAATAGCGGCAGGATGTGCTGCTCCCGCGCGAAGACGAGCAGTTTATCCAAGAGCAGCATATCTGGCAGGGGTTCTGGCGCCATGGTGATGATCAGCTGGGAGATATTGGCCACCGGCGGCCGGATGCTGAGGGAGATACGGGGCAGGATTTCCTCCAGCCAGCCGTGTTCCTCCAGTTGGCCCGGCGTAAACTGGACCTTATCCCCCACCAGCGGGGTGATGCCCTCGCGGCGGAAGCGGTTTTTGGCGCGCAGGATGAATCTTTCCCCCGCGTCATTGACTACGGTGTACAAGCCGCCGCGCCCTTCAATAATCTGTCCGGTGTTATTCATGGTGCGGCTCCGCCATTTGGGCTTTCGGCCGGTTCTGTCTTTTCCAGGATATAGATGACCAAATCCACCGCGCTGTTCTCCGCGACCAGTTCGCCCGCCACCGGCCACTGGGACGCCACACGGCCCACCTGGCTTGCGTCAGCGATCGCCATCTCCTCCACCTTGCCGGTGGTGAGTTTGGCTTTGCGGAGCGCGTCCCGCGCCTCCGCCAGGATGAACCCGCTGAGTTTCGGCACCTTGGCCTGGCCGAGGGAAACCGTCAGCTGCACAATGCTGCCGGCGTCCACTACGGTGCCCTCAACCGGGTCCTGCGACAGCACCGTCCCCTGGGGCGCGGTATGGATGATTTCCTTCACCACCAATACCTCAAGGGAGATGCGCTCAAGCGTGCGCTTGGCCTCCTGCAGGCTCAGGTTGAGCACGCTGGGCACGGGCTTGCGCGCAGGCCCAGAGGACACAACCAGCAGCAGCACGTCCCCGCGCTTGATGGGCTGGCCTACATCAATGCTTTGGTCAATCACCATGTCCACCGGCTCATCGCTGGGGTTTCTGGCGATGCGGATCTTGATGCCCTCCCGCTCGGCCTCCCGCTGCGCGGTGCTGAGCAAAAAGCCGGTCAACAAGGGCGTGCGCGTGGTGTTGACGATGTCCCGGTAGATGAAATACCCCCCGGTAAAAATGCCCGCGATGAGCACCAGGGTCAGCAGGCTGACCGCGATTTTGGTGCCCAGGGACTCCTGCCTGCGCCGGCGTTGGCGCGGCTTGATCTTCCGCACTTCCTCAAAGACGGGAATAGGGTTAGTGTCACTTTGGGGCAGCAATGCGTCATGCAGCGCCTGCGCCATTAAAAGGGCTGAGGAATAGCGGTTTTCCGGCACCTTCTCCATCGCCTTTTTGACCACTGATTCGATGGACTCGGACACCTCCGGCGCGTAATCCCGCACTGGATGGGCTGTTGCCTGCACATGCTGCATGGCGACGGAAACCTGGGTTTCCCCCTCAAAGGGGACGTGGCCTGTCAGCATTTCATACAGCACGCAGCCGACGGAATACAGGTCCGAGGCGAACGTAGCCATCTCCCCGCGGGCCTGCTCTGGGGAGAAATAATGCACGGAGCCCATCACGCTTTGGGTTTCGCCCATGTCGGAGGTATGAGTGCCCACCATGCGCGCGATGCCAAAGTCCGACACCTTGATATAGCCCTGCTTGTCCACCAGGATGTTTTGCGGCTTGATGTCCCGGTGGATGACGCCCGCCTCATGCGCGTGGCGCAGGGCAGAGAGGATGCGGATGGCGATTTGCACCGCTGTCCCCTGGGGCAATTGACCATGCTCGGTGATGATGTCCTTGAGGGTTTTGCCATCTACAAACTCAAACACTAAATAGGGGGAGTTGGGGTTGTCGCCGATGTCCAGCAGGTTGACAATATTGTGGTGGGACATGCGGCTGGCCGCGGTCGCTTCCCTGCGGAAGCGGTCCAAAAACTCCTGGTTGGCCTGCAATTCCTGGCGCAGAAACTTGACCGCTACCCGGTGCCCGGTGCGCAAATCAAGCGCGCGGTAGACGGATGCCATGCCGCCTTCGCCAATCATCTCCTCCAGCCGGTAGCGCTCCATGAGCAGGGTGCCAATCATACAGGCACCTCCAGCACAATCAGGGTGATGTTGTCCCGGCCGCCGCCCTCCAGGGCGATGTGCAGCAAACGGTCCGCCGCTTCATTCAGCGGCATGTTCAGGCAGGAAACCAGGTCATCATTCCCGGCGTATTCCGTTAAACCGTCAGAGCAGATGATGAACCGGCAGCCCGCCGGCTTTTTAGCCAAATAAATATCCGTCTGCAACATGGAATCTGTCCCCACCGCGCGGGTAACGATGTTGCGGTAGGGGTAGTTGCTGGCCATCTCCGGCGTGATGGCGCCTGAGCGCAGCAATTCACCCACCAGGGAGTGGTCCTGCGTGATTTGATGCAGGGCGCCGTCATGGTATTGGTACACCCTGCTGTCACCCACATGGGCAATCATCACGCTATCCTGCCCCTCCCACAGGGCGCTTAAGGTGGTACCCATGCCGGACAGGCTGACATCCACCAGCTGCCGCTCCCAGATGCTCAGGTTGGCGTGGTGGAAGGCCTGGCGGAAGGCTGACTCATCCGGCTGCAGGGAAAGGTCCAGCTGCATGAGGGCGGAGACCGCCATGGCGCTGGCCACATTGCCGCCGCGGTGGCCGCCCATGCCGTCGGCAACCACGTATAAGGAGGTGAGCTCCTCCCGAATGAGCAGGGAATCCTGATTGTTCTGGCGCACCTTGCCCTGGTGCGTCCTGGATACCGCAATCATGATCTGCCCTCCTCCACAAGTGGTGTTTTTAAGCGCTGCGCGCGCAGCTGGCCGCAGGCGCCAAAGATGTCATCCCCTAATTGTCTGCGCACGGTGGCGGAAATGTTCAACTCCGTCAAGCGGTTTTTGAAGCGCTCCACCTGCGCTTTGGTGGACGCGCGCAGGGACCGCTCCTTCACATCGTTGAGCGGAATCAGGTTGACATGGCACTGCATGCCGCGAAGGCGGGAAGCCAGCTCCTGGGCGTTGTCTGTGCTATCGTTGACATCCCGGATGAGGGCGTACTCAAACACCACGCGCCGTCCGGTCTGCAAAATATAATACCGGCAGGCATCCAGCACCGCATCCATGCTGTGCGCGCGGGCGATGGGCATGATGGACTGACGGATCTGGTCATTGGGCGCGTGCAGGGAAACGGACAGGGTAATCTGCAACCCCTCCTGCGCCAACAGCCGCATCTGATCAGGCAGGCCGCAGGTGGACAGGGAAATATGCCGCGCGCCGATGTTGAGGCTGTCTGGTGAGGTGATGTGGTGCAAAAAGGCGAACACTTCCCGGGTGTTGTCCAGCGGCTCGCCGCTGCCCATGAGCACCAGGTTGCTAAGCGGGACCGGCGAAGTCAAGCGGTTGGCAAGATAGCACATGCTGGCCATCTCCCCCGAAGTCAGATTGCGTAGTTTGCCGTTTAAGGTGCTTGCGCAAAAGGCGCAGCCCATCGCACAGCCCACCTGGGTGGATAAACAGAAGGTAATGCCGTGGCGGTAGCGCATGATGACGCCCTCCACCGTGTGGCCGTCCTCAAGGGAGAACAGCAGTTTCTCTGTCCCGTCCAGTTTGGAGACATGGCGCTCCATCACCTGCGCTGGCTGCGCGCTGGCGATGGACTCAAGCTGCGCTGTCAGGCTGGCAGGCAGATTGCGCATCTCTTCAAAACCCGCGCCTTTTATAAGCCAGTCGTTGATTTGACGGGCACGGAAACCAGGCTCACCCTGGGATTTGACCCAGTCGGTCAGCTGGTTGATGCGCATGCCGGTCAATTGCGTTTTCATCAGGTCCTGCGCCTCATTTTCGCGATAAAGAAGCCGTCGATATCATCCCGGTGCGGCAGCAGCTGCAAGCCGTACTCACCCTGGTTTTCAGACAGTTCAAGGGGGATGCTGCCGGGCAGCTGCAGCAGCTCAAACTCTGGATGGGCTGTGAGGAAGGAGCGCACCTGTTGCTCATTCTCCTGCGGAAGCAGGCTGCAGGTGGCATACACCAGGACACCGCCCGGCTTGACATAGCGGGCGTTCGTATCCAGCAGCTTGGCCTGCAGGGTCAGCAGTTCCTCAAGTCCTTCAGGTGTCAGGCGGTATTTGATGTCTGGTTTGTTGTCCATCACACCGGTGCCGCTGCAGGGCGCGTCCAGCAAGACAGCGTCCATCATCTGATCAAACCGCTCCAGATACACCGTGGCGTCCCGCACCGCGGGGCGGATGTTGTACAGGCGCAGCCGTTCAGCCTGGGCGTAAATCAATTCCACGCGGTGCTCATGCACGTCCCAGGCGTGCACACGGCCGGTGTTTTGCATCAGCTCCGCGATGTAGGCCGTCTTGCCGCCAGGGGCAGCGCAGCAGTCCAGCACTGTCATGCCCACCTTGGGTTCAAGCGCTAACACAGCCATCATGCTACCTTCGCCTTGGACAGAAAACTTGCCGTTTACAAAGTCCGTGTCCCGGCCCAGGTCGCTCACGCCTTTGGCGCGGACTGCGCCGGGCAGCTTTCCGGGAACGATCTCCCATGGTTTTTGGGCCAGCAGGCTGTCAAACTCCTCCTCTGACACAAGCACCTTGTTGCGGCGCAGGGTGACCGTGTGGCTGTTGGTGCGGTAGGCGATGATCTGCTGCGCGATCTCCGCTGGATAGGACGCAAACAGGTGATCCACCAGCCATTGCGGGACGGAGTGGGTGATGCTGAGATAATTGGCGTCACCCTCCTTGGGCCAGGGCAGGTCATCCTTGCCTCGGATCAAGGAGCGCAGCACGCCGTTGACCAAGCCGGTCATCTCCTCCATGCCGCTGGCACGGGTCAACTCCACCGCCTCGTTGGTGGCGGCGAAATCCGGGATCTTGTCCATCAAGAGAATCTGGCAGGCGGACAGGCGCAGAATGTTGCGGATTCTGCCTGTAAGCGCCTGGGCATCCTTGAGGTATTGATCCAGCGCAAAATCGATCTTGATTAAGTCCTCCACCGTTTTGTAGACGATGACCGCGGCCAGGCGCTTGTCCTCCGGCTTGAGGCGCATGTTCTGGAAGACTTCATCCAGCGAGAGCGAGGCATAGGCGCCCCCGTCCAGCACCCGGTTGAGGACTAAAAGCGCTGCCACCCGCGCGTCTTTTGATAGGATGGGCTGCGCCCTTTCCGTCACCCGCGGCCTGTTTTGCACAGGGGCGGGGCGGCCAAAGCGGCGCTCCGCCGGC
>CAYFUH010000004.1:0-79424 GCA_964346355.1 uncultured Christensenella sp.
TTCATCAAGCCCTCCAAGAAACAAGTGTTGTACAAAGTTGATTATAGCACAGTGCTAAGGATTTGTGAAGTTTTTAAGCGTTAGTCTTGAAAACCTGGTACAAAAGAGGTGGATCACCAGATGGGGATTCGTCCTTTTGATAGACCAGGGGGGCAAGTGACTGGCTGAAACCTGTTGCCTGTGGCAGGAATCTTGCTTTAACTTCCCAGGACCATGTTGAACCACTGCCTTGATTGGCTTCCCAAGGCCAGCAAGAATTGACTTAAATACCAGCAGACCGGCTACAAAAGGCGTCTCATCTTACAAAAAAACTGTGGTCAAAACGCGTCACAGTTCAATTGTCGTCGCAGGGGTTTCGCTGAAATTAGCAGTGTACATAAGGGATTTCAACGCTTTCCCACATCCGCATGGCAAATCCCCATCATCGGGGTCAGACAATTCCTTCTCCGTAATTTAATAAATTCACCAGGAATCTCACTCGCAACGCGTCAACCAACAACCACATTGTATCACACTCCTTTAAAGAACTCCATGTTAAAAGGTGGTAAAATGGTCAAGTTTCAAGCGATGTATTGGATTTGCTCACCCCTTGAGCAGACTGACTTCGCCTGCGACCAGCCGGACTGGCCCGTTCTCTGTTTCTACCAGTAAAGCCCCATCATCATCAACCGTTACAGCATGGCCGGTTGTTTGCTTCCCTTCGTTTATGAAGGAAACCTTCCGGCCTATTGTAATGCATTTTGACCGATATACTGGCATGTGGGCAGGCATATTGGGAAGATTATTCAAGATTTCATTGATGAGGCATGCGGCAAGCTGCTCACGGTCAACGGGATGATGTGCTTGGTGGAGCGTGCCGGCGATGTCCTGCAAATCCTCCGGAAAATCAACAGATCCGGTATTGATGCCGATGCCGATTACGATGCGGCTGAGCGTTTGATTGAGAACTACCCCCTCCGCCAGAATACCGCAGACCTTTTTACCTTGCATCAGCAGGTCATTGACCCATTTGATATCTGTTTGGAGGCCAGTCACTGTCCAAATTGCGTTGTGTGCAGCGACAGCAGCCAGAGTGGTGAAATTGCCGGGTGAACAACCGTTGCTGTTGACAATGAGGCTAAGATACAGCCCGCCTTCGGGCGAAAAAAAGGAACGGCCCAGCCGGCCTCTCCCCGCGCCTTGTTGACTGGCGATGACCACAGCCGGCAATTTCACGCTTTTGCGCGCCCAGGATTTGGCGTAGATATTGGTGGAATCAATTGAATCAAACACCCGGAGGGCAACCGGGTGTTTGAGATAGCGCTGGATGCGCTCGTGGTTCAAACTGCTCATCTAAAGTGATCGGATTACACAGGACGCGGCATTTTATCCAGCCGGAGGGACAGCCAGGCAGCCAGCACGCACTTGAGGATATCCCCTGGGATGAAGGGATAGACCGCGAAAGGCAGCACCTCTACCAGGCTGCGGCCGGTTAAAAACATCAGCCAGGCGGTGCCGGGGATGTAACAGGCCAAGAGCGCGGCGCCGCACAAAAGCGCGCGCTGAACGAAGGTGACGGCGTGGTCGCGCAGCAGCGCGATGATGGCGACAGACAGGAAGTAGCCCAGCAGATAGCCGCCTGTGTTGCCAAAGAGGGCCTGCGGCCCGCCCCTGAAATTGGCGAACACCGGCAGCCCAAACGCGCCCATCAGCAAATACAGCCCCACCGCAATCATGGCCCAGCGTTTGTTCAGCACAAAGCCCGTCACAAAAACAGCCAGCAGACCCAGGTTAATGGGCACCATGGGCAGGGGGATGACAATCTGCGAGGCGACCACGATAATCGCGATCATCAGGGCGGAGAGGAGCATAAAGTACAATTGGGCGCTGCTCCTGGGGGACCTGGATTGAACAGTACGTGTGTGTTGATTCATGGGGTCAATTATAGGACGAACCGTAAAATTTGCAAAGTGTCAATCAAATCGGTTTTATCAAAAACATGCAACCCTACCCACATCAGGCGATGTGTGCGGTGATGAACGTCAGTTTACCCTTGCGCAAAGCCAGCGCCAAAGGCCCGCTTACTGTGTTACCCGCCACAGCTTCCTGCCTGCCGTCCTGCCATACGATGTCCAGGCGGTGGACTGTGCCTGCCCCCTTGCCGAAGGTGGCTTTTGAGCCGGGATTGACATAGCGCACCGTGCAGGAGGACAAGAAGCGGAACGCCAGCTCACCCCGCTCATCAAACAGCCAGTCCGGCAGGATGGGTGCGAACGTGAGGCACAGCGTATCATCCTGCAGATAAAACAGGCGCTGCCCCATCAGCATGGTAAGCCACATGCTGATGACTTCGATGGTGGAGCCGGACAGCCGGGCCACATAGCCGCGGCCATGGGTTTTGGCATCCGGATTGACGGAGGAAGCGATGAAGGAAGAGTTTTCCAGGATGCTTCTGCCATAGATAGCCGGATCCAAAAAGGGAATGAAAGCGTCCTGGAAAGCCTGGAAAAACTGTTCGTACAGCCCGGCTTTCAGCAAGCCCAGGATGTACTTGTATTCCATGTGCAAAAAGACGCTCTCCCGCTCCAGCCAGCCTGCGGTGAAGGCGCGGATGCGCCCGGTCTCCATACTGATCCCCTCCAGGGACTCGCTGGTTTTGTACATCTTGAGTTTTGCGTCATAGATGCCGGACTGCTTAACCCGCTCTGCCATAATGCGCAGGGCAGGCGCATCCGCGCCGTCTGCCGCGCGCAGCATACGGGCCGGCCCTTCCAGGAAGAAGGGCACTGGCTGCAAACGGACTGCCTGCACCTTGACTGCCGGCAAACCATACGGCGCGATTCGCGGGCTGCCGTCCGCCTGTTTTTGTTCCTCCCATTGGGTAGCTTCGTGGGTGAAGTAGGTGGGCATGATGCCCTCCCCCACCGCCAGCGCGCGGGTGATTCCCTCCGCAACCTGTTGTTCAAAACCCTGCAGGACAGATTTGATCTGCGCATATGAGATTTCTGTCATCTTGCCGCTGACATGCGGGCAAATCTTCGCGCGGAAGGCTTCCCGCGCGTCCGCGCGCTGCTTCCAGGCCTGGAAAGCGTCCTCTTCTTTGATCTGCGACAATGCCAGCATAAACGCTGCCAGTTCATCATTCAGCATCAGGCTGCCTGTCTCCGGGCAGACGGCTAAGAGCTTGCGCAGGATGCGCTGCAGCTCAATGGTCTCAGGCATGCCGCTGCCCATCAGGCCAGGCAGGCCGTTCATGGCGTCACACCAGCCGGGCTTTCCGCCATCCATCTCAATGCCCAGGCCGGAGGGATCCAGCAGCGCGACCTTGTTGACGGCCAGCGCCAGCAGCTTACCAAACAGCGTGGTGGTGACCGTCTTCCCCTGCGCGTCCCTCAGCCAGTTGGTGCCGTTTGGGGTGAAGCCCGGGGCTTTTTCCTTCTGTTGGTCGTGCGCCAGCGCGCCATAGTGCCGCACCCCTTTTGGGGTGATGACTTGGGTATCCGCTCTGGGGCGGATATAAGCCGGGCTGTCGTAAAAACGGTAATCATCCCGGCCAAAGAACAGGTCCTCTTCTTGATCTGGATAGATGGACAGATAGTCCTCAATCAAATCCAGGCAGTAATCAAAATGATCGCTCCAGTAGCCTTCGCCAAAGCCCGCCTCGATGCGCTGCACAGACAGGGCAAGCAGGCCGTGGACAAGGGCTTTTAGGCTGCCCTTGATGGGCAAACGGTGGTCCAGGATGTAGGAACACAGCTGCCCCGGTGTGAAGGGGGACGCCAGCAGCGCGCGCAAGCCTTCATCCAGGTTTTGCAAATGCGTGTTAAGCAGGTCTTCCGCAGCCGCCTGTTGATCAGCAGGGATAATGAAGCTTGAGGGGCGGATTTCCAGCGGGTTGTAGCCATCCATCTGGATGAGGGACAGGAAGCTCCACACATTGAAATCCCCCACCTTGGGGTTTTGTGTGACATCATGCCGCCGGTTCTGGCAGACATCCCGGAAATTGCCGTTGCCCTGGGAGTAGAAGGTGCCCGCAGTGGTGAAGAAATTGTAGTCCCGCTCCGGGTCGCCATGCTTGCGGGAGAACAGGTGGATGATTTTGCGTGCGTCCCCTTCCCCGATAATGTGCGGATAGCCGCCGCGCAGGAAGTTATCCAGATAGGAGGACTGGATGTACTGGTCAAACAGGGGTCTGCCGGACTTGGTCCAAACATCCTTTGTGAAAACGTCCACAAGCTCCCGCGCAGCGCGCTCCTTCCGCTCAAAATAGTCCGGCTGGGCAAAAATGGGCAGCATATCCCGCAGCAAAGCGTCTGAGCCCGTAAAGCCCAGCAGGCTGCCAAAGCGCAGGGATTGGCCGGGCGCCAGTTCTGCCTTGAAAGGAGAAAAGCCGCAGGCGTATTTGTTGTAGAAAACCTGGTCTTGGTTCAATACGCCAGCCAGCCCTTCTTCCGCGAAAACCGTGGGCACCTGCAGGGAGGTCTCCTGGCCGAAGATGACGTCGGGATCAAAAATAACCTGTACCCGTTGGCCGTTATGCAGACCAAGGTAGTAATAGCCGCCGGTGATCTCCCCCACCTGGGCGGTGTCATCGGTGGTGGAACGCATGGAATAGATGGCGTAATGGTCCGCCATTCCCCTGACATCCGCCCAGCTTTTCATCAGGTTGGATACCGCTTTATACGCGTCCAGCTGCAGGCCATAAGGAAGCACACGCGGCAGGCCGTCCAGCGCCTCCAGGCTGATGGCTTGCCCGCTTAGGTTTTCAACCTGAACCTGCCGCGCCAGGGCACCGATGGGCTCCTCCGGCAGCACAAAATAGGTCACCCTTGTCTTGATGCCCAGGGTGTGGTTGATGTCCTCAATGCACAGCAGGTTGCGGTCAATCACCATGCGCCGCGCGCTGTCAGACAGCGGGCTAAAGGGTTCATAAAACGTCCCCTTCACGCGTAAGAACGTGCGGAAACCCTTAAGCGCCACGTGTTCATAGGCGGTGTTGGCCGGGTTGAACTCCATGATGGCGTTGCCCTTGTGATGCACGCCCAGGCTGTGCACGCCCTGACCGCGGTTGCAGTAATACACCCACAGGGGAATGCCCTGCACACCAGCGATGCCGGGCAGGAAGCTGGAAAAAGTGGCCGCTTTGTCATAGTTTTCAATGACAAAGGAATCCCCCAAAAGGGCGTAGGTGGGCTTTTTCATGTAAGCTTACTCCTTGGTTTTCGCTTCAATCAGGGCATTGATTTGCGGGCTTTGGTATACGCGCACATAATCCACCAGCATCTGCTGGGGCAGCACGCCCTCATCAATCCCCCGGGCGCCGCCCCAGTTACCGCCAAAGGCGATGTTGAGCAGCAGATGATGGCGCTGGTCAAAGGGCCATTCCTTATAGGTGGGTTGGGACACATACTGGGTGGGCTGGTAGGTGTAATAGATGGTGTCATCCACCGCAATCTGGATTTTATCCGGCAGCCAGATGAGCGTATAGGTATGGAAATCGTCACTGATATCAGGCACCTGGGTGGTCGCCGTTTTCTGTGTGCCTATGGAGTGGTGGAAGGTTTGTGTGTGAACGGAGGCATGCAATCTGCCCTGGTCATAGCCCACGTGCTCCATGATGTCAATCTCGCCGGAGGCGGGCCAGGAGCCATAGACCCAGTCCGTGGGCAGCATCCAGATGGCGGGCCAGGTGCCCAGCCCCCTCGGGATTTTGGCCCTGATCTCAAACTTGCCGTATAGCCAGTCGCCCTTGTTGCGGGTGACCAGGCGGGTGGAGGTATACTCCCGGTTGCCCTTGCTTTCCTTGCGGGCTTCAATGATAAGCAGGCCGTCTTTGACGTCCACGTTCTCGCCCCGGGTGTAATACTGCAGCTCGTTGTTGCCCCAGCCGTGGCCGCCTACGTCATAGTCCCATTTATCCGGGTTGGGCGCACCGTTTATATCAAACTCATCCGACCAGACCAGCTCATAGGTGAGCGCGTCCTCGTCATACTCAAAACCGATGGCCTTGATGTGATCGGGGGAGATTTCTGCAATCGTATCCGGGTCTACATAGGCGCCGGAGACCTCTGTCCCTGTGCGCAGACTGCCTGGATCAAAACCGCCGTGTGTCATGGAGTCCTCCTCGTTGTCTTGGGTTTTTGCCGCCAGCGCGGAAATGTTTATGCAAAGCAAGATTGCCAAAATAACTGTTAGGAATGAACGCATACAAACTCCTTTATTCGCCGGTGATGCCGGTGTTTTCGATGCCCTGGATAAACTGTTTTTGCACAACCAGATACAAAAGGATCAAGGGCAGGATGGAGATCAGGGTGGCCGCCATTTTGTACGCCTCGTTTAACCGGAAGGCGCTGCCGGCGGAGGAGACCAGGCTTTCAAACTGCTGGTCGAACAGGTTGAGTTTGGAAGGCAGCAATTCAATCGTGCCCGCAACCAGGGTGCCGGTGACATAGGTCTCGTTCCAGTTCCACACAAAGGAGAACAAGAAGACCACCAGCACTGTGGTAAGCGACAGGCGCACCACCACATGGTAAAACACCTGAATCGGGCTGGCGCCGTCAATCATCGCGGCCTCGTCCAGCACGCGCGGAATCATGTTGAAGAAATTGTTGAAGATCAAAATCAACACGGTGGAATACACCCCCTGGCCCATCAGCGCCATGGCCACCTGGGGCAGCGCCGTGCCGATCATCTTGATGCCGGTGGTCTCCTGGAAGGTGATGAACATCATCAGCCTGGGCACCATGAGGACAGGCAGGGGCACGATAAAGGCCAGCAAAATCATCATGAACCAGAAGCGCTTGAACTTAAACTCGTACCGGGAGAGGGCGTAGCCGGTCAGCGCGGATACGATGGTCTGCGCCCCGGCTAAGAGGGCGGAAAACCAAAGGGAATTGACCAGGGATTTTTGCAAATTCAGCACCCGCGCCGCGATGCGCAGATTTTCTGTTGAGGAGGCGCGCGGCAGCCATTCCACCGCCGGGTCAATCACGTCTGCCGCGCTCATGAAGGTTTTGGAGATGATGCGGAAGACCGGCTCCATATACACAAAACTGACGCAAATCAGGATAAAGTAGATAACCAGGTTGCCCGCTTTGTGGCCGCTGTCTTTAAACAATCTGGCTCTGAATTTTTTCATGGCAGCGGCACCTCCTTGTCCCTGGGCGCGCGGAAGATGAGGAAGGCGATACCGATCATTAACAGGACCACCAGGCTGTAAATCCAGGCGTAGGTCGCGGCGTAGCCCAGGCCGTTGCTCATGTTGGCGGTCGCGGTGCGGATGAGCGTGTACACCGTGTTGATGTTGTAGGTGGATAGCTGCGCAATGGCGAAGATGGCGCTGATGAGGGCGATGGGCCGAATCTGCGGCATGGTAATCTTCCATAAAATCTGCCACTCATTGGCCGAGTCGATGCGCGCGGCTTCATACATGCTGGGGTTGATTTTTTGCATGCCGTTGATGAAGAGCACAATGGGGATGCCCGTAAACCAGAGGATGGTGGACAGCTGCCGGAACACCCCCGAGAGCATGTTGGAAAAGGCCGGGGAATAGCTTTCCAGGATGTTGAACAAAAAGAGGTTGGTATACTCATCCGGCATCGCGACACCGTTGATGATCGTCTGGGAATCCAGAATCTGCCACATCACGGGGCCGGACATAATGATGACGGGCAAGAAGAAGATGGTGCGGAAGAAGGCCTTGCCCCGCTTGATGCGGTTGAGAAAATAGGCAACCACAAAGGAGACCACCACAATCATGAAGGTGTAGGGCACAATCATCATCACAAATTCGCCCAAAGCGGGCACGAACTCCACGTTCTTGAAAAAGGCGGTGATGTAGTTTTCCCAGCCAGTGAAGGTGATCTCATACCCCCTTATGGTGGAGTTGACGGAGGTAAAGCTAAGCCCAATCGTCGCCACGAAGGGAAAGAGGGTAAAGAGGAGAAAACCAATGATCCAGGGCGCCATGAACAGATAGCCCATCCGGTTTTGGCGGCGGGCGAAGGCTGCGTCCTTTTTGCGGTTCTTCACTCACTCACCTCCTTGATGACCACAGCGGACTGCGGCGGGATTTTCTGGTTTTCAAACTGCTGGGTTTGCGGGGTGTAGTTGATGACAATGCGCGCGGTGTCGGTATCCCTTTTATACTCGTTCACCACAACGCCGCTGGCCGGCACCTTGCGCGCAAGCCACTCAAAGCCCTGCACCTGTGACAAGGCGCCGTTGACCTGCTTGTAAATCCGGGTGATGAGGTCACGATACTGCTCAAACTCGGTGGAATAAAGCCCCGAAGACAGCGTTTCTGACAGCAGGTGCGCCGGCTGCTTGGACAGGATAAAAGCGGGGCTTATGTTGTAGTCGATCATGCGCAGGATATCCTCCTGCGTGTAGAAGGAGAAATTGCTGTAAGGCCCGTACACCTCCATGGTGCCGTGCAGCACCATTTGCAAAAAGGGCACCTCATCCGTCTCAAACACATATTGGGATCCCCCCGCCGGCGCCTGCAAAAAGCGCGTGGTAGCCTGCCATAAATAGACGTTAGGTGCCTCCAGATTCAGGCGCAGCGTGTCAGAAAGCGCCTGCATGACCTCGCGGTAGGCTGTCATGGACTGGCCCAGGGTGAGGGTAACGCCCTGGCGGTCGTAGCTGGACAGCAACTGGTTGCTGATGCCGGCGATGGTGAGTGACTGGGAAAAAGGCGCGGCGCGGCGGGCGATCTCCCTGAGCCAATCAGCGGCGATGGTGGGCAGCGCGAAGGCAAAATCGGTAACCGGCGCTGCCGGGAACAAATCCTCCCGGTTGTTGCTGTTGTACCAGGTGTTGATATGCTTGGCTGCCGTGCCCAGGTAGGACGTCATGCGCGGGTTGATGGTGGCGTATTCCCGGGCCAGGCTGATGTCAATGCCTTGGGCCGCGTAGTGTTCAAACAGCTCTTTGAAATCCTGCTCCCGTCCGATGCCGCGGTGAAAGCGCCAGCTGTCCGGCCGCGCCAGCGTTTCAGCGCCCGCCTGCCAGCCGATGAGTCCGGCATTGATATTGGTGATGCCCAGGCCCATCACCTCGTCCAAGATCTCCCTGACATCCCCCACCGTGGTGGTAACCACCTGCTCATGCCCGATGAGGCTTTTTTTCATGTCCGACAGGATAAAGTCCAGCCGCAGGGGCAGATCCCCTTCCTGTTTGGAACGCTTGTTGAGCACGCCTTTTTGAATCAGATGGCTGCGGTAAGCCTGGGCCATGCCGCTGTAATCAGCGCTGGGGCTGCCGTCGCTGCCATCACCATGCAGGAACAGATAGGTCATCTTCACATCGTACTGGAAGAGGTCCTCCGCCTTTGTGAAGTAGCCGCTGCCCTTTCTGTTGTAGACCTTGTAATACTCCACGTTGTACTCAAAGCGCGGGTAACAGAAATTGTACTTGAGGCGCAGGTTTTCCTCCGGCCGCATGATGATGTCCAGGTACTCCGCACCCTGCTCGGCATAGGCTAAAAAGGCAGCCTGCTGGTTGCCGTGGGCGATGCCAAAGACGGGCATGGTGGGGTTTTTGGTAGCCAGGGCGTCCGACTCACGGGTGCTGAAATAGGTCTGGGTAGACAGATCCGGGCCAAAGACATCGCCGATGTACTCCATAAAGGGCACCGTGTTGTCCTGGAAGCGAATCAGCGTGCCGGAGCCGTCGGGCACCAGGGCATAGCCCGGCACGGCATACTTGGCGCGGGTATCGCCATACTCGCCGGTAGCAGGGTCATAAAACTCCGCCTCGCCGCCGCTGGCACCCAAAAAGGGCGTAATCCACAGCGCGGTGAAGACGCTTTTGCCGCTGCCGGTGATGTCCGCGATGGGTACTTCATACTGCAGGCCTTTCTCAAGCAGGGTGACATAGACCTTGATCTGAAGGTCGATCTCTTTGAAGTCTACCGCCAGCACAAATTGGTTATCCGTGCCGGGCACAGCTTCTAGCTGGCTGTCCACATTTTTTTCCGCGGCGCTGCCCAGGTAGAAGATCTTGCCGTCGCGGTACTCGATGGTGATGAGGGAATTGGCCACGCCGATGTAGGTGGCGTTCATACTTTTTTCAATGGGCTCTGCCGCGATCAGCTTTTCCTCATCTGTTTTGGCCTGCTTGAGTGCATCCTTAATCTGCTTGGAAAAGCCAATGTCCGCGCCTGTTTTCCATACATAGCCGTTGGCCTTGTCCAAGACGGCCAGGATGTCCCTGTCCTCCCGCCAGTAATAAACAGCGCTGTTTGTTTCATATAGTAGCGTGTAGGCGTCCAAATTGGGCTGCTCCATCTTCACCAGCGCAGGCGCGGGCTTGGTGTCACGCTGGGTGGGCACATACACCTCTTCCATGCCTGCATCAGAAAAAAGCAAGAGGAGCAGGAGCAAAAATACAATCATTTTACGCATAGATATTGCGAAGCACCTCCTCATAGATGGTGCGCAGGAACTCCAGCAGCTGCTCGCCCATAATCAGCACAATCAGCACGATGATGACCGCGATGATCATGAAAACCAGGGTGAGCACAAAGCAGCGGATGGTTTCCCGGAAAGTGTAGTCATGCACATTCTGCAGGGCCAAAAACAGCGTGATCAGCGTCCAGACAACCCCGGCTAACAGGATAATGGACAGGATGAAGGACTCGCTGTAGGTGAGCGTGTAACTCAGCCCCAAAATGAGCAGGAAAGCGCCCATCACCGGCATGAGTGAATAGGCGGGGATCATGTAGCACTGCTTTAAATCCCCGTCCCCGTCGTTGATGGAGGTGACCAGGTAGTTGCACAGGATGAACAGGCCGATGAACAGGAAATAGCCCGTCACCAGGGCGGTGATGTCCATGTCCTCCACCTGCACAAACTGGTAGATGAAGCCCTTGCTGGTTTGGTAGAGCATGAAAATTACGAAATACAGACCGTAGAGGATGGTGGCGCCCAGGACGCTGCCCTCGCGCTTCCTGCGCACCTCATAAAAGGCATCCACGGGATGGCGCGGTGTGACAAAGGCAAAGAGGACATCCTTGATGACAGGCGTTTTTCGCAGTGCGCGCCAGCCGCGGCTGGTGAGGCTGCGCATGCCGCGCTTTTTATAGTACCGCTTGAGGAAGAAGTTGATGAGAACCAGGGCCACTGCGCCCATCGCAAACGGCGGCAGCCAGCGCTGGATAAAGGTGTTGCGCAGCTCCCAGAAAGCCTCTGAATACATGGCGCGGTTGCCCGCCACGCGGAAGTGGCCGATGGACGCCTCATAGTCTTCGTTATGGAAGTGCGCCTTGGCGATTCCGTTGTGCGCCAATACAGACATCTGGTTGAGCCTGAGCACCCGGTTCCATTGGCGCAGCGATGCCTGGTACTCCCCTTTTTCATACAGGCCCATCGCGTCATAGACCGTGTTGGCGTAATCCGTGGGCACAAAGGACTGCACATAGCCCTTCTCGCTGTCCAGCGCCCAGATGATGCCCTGTTTGTCCACCGCCAAAGCGGGCAAGCGGGAAAACAGGCCCGCCACATCCAGGTTGGAAACATTGGAGCCGAAGTTGAAGATCAATTCCCCGGCGGGCGAATAAATCAGGATGTAGCCGGACTGGTCAGCGGCATAGATGATGCCGCGCGCGTCCACCCAGACATCGCTTAAGGCTTCGGTGCTGATGACCCGGTCGATGAACATGTTGGCGCCGTCCGTCCGGTGCTTTTTAAGGGCATTGTAGCGGATGGACATGGTGGTGGTATAGGTGATCCCGGCCGGGTCCACAAACACGTTGGAGAAGGTGATGGGCACGCTGTCCACCAGGTTGGCCAATTGCTCGCGCGTGAAGATCAGGCGCTGCAGGGCTTGGGAGAAGGTGAGCCGCGTCTGGTTGACGGTGAAATAGCCCAGGAACTCCCCCGCTTTGCCCAACTGGATGACGCCGTGGTAGACGCCCTCCCCCACCAAATAGAGGTTGCCGCCCGCGTCCACCGCAACCTTCATGGGCTCATAACGGATGTCCGAAAAGACGGGTGAGGCGGGTTTTTCATACGCGCGGATCAGGGTCTGCGCGGCATCAAACTGGAACACCTTGCGCGCGCCCGGGTCCGCCACATACAGCTGTCCCTCCCTGGTGACATAGATGCCGGTAGGGCTTGAAAAACCAGGATAGGCCAGCTCGTTTTTTATCTGGCCGCGGGCAGTGTCGTACAGCAGCACGCGCTTGTTGCCGCTGTCGGCGATGTACAGGGTGCCCGCTTCATCAATAAACAGGTCCGCGGGCTTATTAAGCCCCAGCGTGGTGATGGTTTTGTCCGGCAAATAGGCGTCCTGCGTGCGCACAAAGCGGTATTTCTGATCCAGCGTGTAGGTGTAGCTGGTGGCTTTGTTGGCATAAGCGGTGAGCGGCAAAAAGAGACTTGCCAGCAACAGGAGAATGATGCGTGTCCGTGTTCTCATGCCCGCCACCTCACTTGATGCCTGAGTGGCTCATCGTGTTCATGACCTGGGACTGCATGAAGATGAAAATGATGAGGTTGGGCAAAAAGAGGATGAGGGAAGCAGCAGCCGTCATGCCGGCGGCGGACACCGTGTTGTTGGTGGAGATGGCGTTTAAGTAAAAGGCCAGCGTGCGCAGGGCGTCATCGGTGATGAAGTTGTTGGAGGCCTCCACCGTGCCCCACACCAACTGGAAGGACAGCACTGCAGCTGTTGCAAGTGCTGGCCGTGTCAGCGGGATGATGACCCGGCGGATGATGGTTACATCCCCCGCACCGTCTATCACCGCGGCCTCTATCAAAGCATCCGGGATTTGATCCGTAAACTGTTTGATTAAAAACAGGACGACCGGCATCGCCACCAGGGGGAGAATATGCGCGAACAAGGTGTTGAGCATGCCGGAGTTGACGATGACGATATAGCGCGGCACCGCCACCGCGGTGGGCACAAACATCAGGGCCAGCTGGTTGATGGAGAACAGGCGCTCCTTGAGGCGGAAACGCTTCTTGGACAAAGCGTAAGCCCCGGTCACGGAGATGGCCAGGTTGAGGAGCACCGTCAAAATGGTAATCACCACGGAGTTGAGCAAATAGCGCGACATGGGGACCCCTGTGGTGGAGGACAAGCGAAACAGCGCGCGGAAATTATTGAGGGTGAACTCGCTGGCGAAGATACGCGGCGGGAAGGCGTGCAACTCACCCAGGGGCATGAAAGCGCGGTTGACAATCATCAACACAGGAATCACCATGAAGGCCGCCAGCGGCAGCAGCACCAGGTAAAACTTGATCTGGCTGGCGGAAAAACGGCTGGGGTTGATGCGGGAGCCGGAGTAGGCGTTGCGACGGCGCCTTTTGGCGGGCTGACTCATACGATCTCCTCCTTCTCGCCAAAGAAGCGGTAGGCCAGTTTGTTAAACAGATAGACAACCAACAGCAGCACAACCGACAGCGCCGCGGCGTAGCCCATCTCATAGCGGATGAAGCCATAGTCATCGATGTGGTTGGTGATCAACTGCCCCGCGTACTGCGGTGTGGGGTTTGCGCCCGCCAAGGTGACACCAATCCAGCCCATGTTGAAGGCGTTGACAATGGCCATGACCGCGCCAAAGAGCATCTGCGGCTTCATGGACGGAATGGTGATATAGATAATCTCCTGAAAACGGTTGCGCAGCCCGTCCACATAGGCGGCCTCGTACAGTTCTTCATTGACATTCAAGATGCCTGAGATCATCGCCAAAAAGCCGATTCCCATCGCCGACCACAGGGACACGATGATCATGATCAGCATGAAATAATCCTGGGTCAAAAGGAACTGGATGGGTTGGTCCGTGAGGCCCAGTTCCATGAGCAGGAAGTTGGCGATGCCAGCCTGATCGCCCGAGAAAATGGCACGCCAGACCACGCCGATGAATACGCTGCCCAGCATGGAGGGCGTGTAGATGCACAGCGCCAGGATGGTGCGCGGCACGCGCTGCAACTGGGTGAGCATCCACGCCACCAAAAAGGAGAGGACATAGCCGCCCGGACCTACCACCAGGGCGTATAAAAAGGTGTTGGGCAGGACGTTTTTGAGGAAGACCGTATCCTGGGTGAAGATGGACACGTAGTTGAGCAGCCCTGTAAACACCGGGCGGTTGATCACATCAAAGAAGGTAAAGCTGAGCACAATGGCCACCACCACAGGCACCAGGATAAACATGGTGAAGGGAATGGCATAGGGCAAAAGCAGCAGGCCCGCGCGCAGGCCTTCACGCTTTTTTCGCGGCTTTGGTTTTTTGCCGGATACGCTGACGCTGCTCATCTCATCCCTCCTTCCGACAGATCCATCTGCTCCTTGATCCAGTCATAATCCCGGATCACATAGGGCTTAAGCAAACGGCCGTCCTGGTCATAAAAGCCCAGCTCCGTCATCTTCTTTCTGATTTCGCGGTTGATTAAGACCACCTTCTCGTCCACCGCTACCTGGGCGGATACGCCCTTTGTGACCATGGCGTTCCAGATGTCGGAGATGGAGCGCTCTAGGATGTACTGCCCGGGCGTGCGCGGGACATCCCGCAGCCAAGGGGTGCTGTCCAAAATAATGTCCAAATCCGCCCGGTCTATCGGCGCGTCTTTTAAGGCCTCCACGTTGGAAGGCAGCCACATGAAGGCATCGCCATAGGTAGAGCGCAGCAGGAAGGTGTAGTTGACCTGCGTTTCCTTGGACAGCCACCACTTGAGGAAGGCCCAAGCCTGATCCTTCATCTGCGTGTCCTTAAACACAATGCCGCCCTGACCGTTGGCAATAAACCAGCGGGAGACGCTTCCGTCCTCCTGCACGGTGCCGGGGTAGGGCGCCATAGCCCACTGGCCTTCCAATTCCGGCGCGCCGTTTTTCAGCAAGATATAGGTGCCCGAGTCCAGGATGCCCACAGGCTGCACCGCGTACCGGAAGGCGTCAAAGAAGCTGGATACCTGGATGTCCAGGGAATAGGCGATGAACAGGTTGCCCAGCGCCTGGATGCCGGCGATGGCCTCCGGCTGGTGGATGGCGGTGCGGTAGCCATCCGGAGTGTATAATGTGCCGCCGTGCTGGAAGATGAGCGGCGTTGTCTGATAAAACCACTTGTAGCCCGTGCCCTGGGCGATGTTGTGGAAGAAGTTCATTCCGTAGCGCTGCAGTTCCGGCAAAAGGGCTGTCACCTCATCCCAGGTCGCGGGCACCTGCATGCCAAAGTTTTCAAAGATGTCGCGGCGGTAGACCAGGCAGGCAAAATCCAGCGTCTCCGGAATGGCATACACACCCTCGTTGAATAAATAAGGAACAAAGGTGCCCGGCGGCATCTGCCCTGCCACCTGCCAGAAATCCGAGAACTGGCTTAAATCAAGCAGTGCGCCGCGGGAAGCCAGATCAAAAGGCATGTGGGATGCCAAGCCCAGCGCCACATCCGGCGTGGTGTTAGCGGAAGCCGACATGGTGAGTTTGCCGGGGTCGGTGAGCGCGGACAGCTTCACCTTGATGCCTGTTTTTGCGGTGAACTCGGTATCCACCATCTTTTGCAGCAAATCCACATGTGTGAGCGCGCGGTTCACCCAGACGGTCAGCACCTCGCCATCGCCCGCGGTCTGGCGGTATTTGTCGGTGGTAAAGGTGTGGTAAAGGGTGGAAAACCAGTTGCCCAGGCTGCGCAGCGCGCTCGCGCCGGACTGGGGCACCTCGCCCTCCCCCGTCACATACACCATGTCCAGGGAGAAGGCGTCGTTGGTGAGCTGCGTCGCAAAGCGGCTGAGGGAGACGATGATGGAGTTGTCCGGCCCGGTCATCTGCTGGGTGTACAGGGAAATCTCATCCGGGTAGCGCTTCATGGCTTCAATCAAACCAAGCGCCTTATCGATCTCCGCAAACATCGCGCTGCCTGTGCCGCGCTCGCTATAGTCCTGGGTGAGTGTCTTGATGTGGTTGAGAAGGACGTCATAGGCATCCAGGTAATCGGCGATGTGCGGCAAATAGCGCGTCATCTTCCAGGTGCGGTTTTTATCTCGCTGGGAGCCCGCCAATTCGGTCACCTGCAAAGAAAAGCGCATCACATGGGCGGATACCAGCCGGGCATAGCGCCATGCCTGCATGACCGGCGCCATCTCCATGCGCAGGCTGAGGGTGTGCGTGCCCGCCTCCAGATAAAACAAGAAAGGCGCGCCATCTTTGCCGTGCAGCGTCTCCATCGCCCAGTTCCCGTTGGTGACGGGGAAGGAATAGCTTCCGCACTCTAAAAAGGGCAGGCTGCCATCAATCAGGATGCTGTGGAAGGCGGCGAACTCCGGCTTGTCGTTGCGGTAGTGGAGGGCAATTTGATATAAGCCTGCTGTTTTGACCTCAAAGGAATAGGTGACCTGCGTCCCGTCCTTGCCCCAGGACAGGGCGTTAAGCAATTTTTTGCTGCTGTCATGCGGGGTGAGCGCCGGGTTGTTGACGCTTTCAAAGATGGCTTCCGCGTTGTTCTTTTCCAGATAACGCACCGCGTTAAGGGCAATTGTGCCTTCCCCCATCATCTGGTGCTGATGCTGCGCTTGATAGGCTGCGTAATCAGGCAGGGTGCCCTCAGGCGCCATGGCGCGCAGCGCGCCCAGCATCAGGCCATCGCCGGAGCGGTTGGTGAGGGTGATGAGGTTGTCACCTGAGGGCAGGTAAAACAGCAGCGGCTGGGCAGTAGAGCGCAGCTTGCTGTTGAGGGGCTGGCTGCGCCAGCGATCCACCCTGGATTGACGCGGGGCGGATTCATCCCCATAGCTGTCCTTGGGGAAATCCTCCTGCGCGCTTTGCCAGTAAAGGGGCAGGGCGAGGCTGTCCATCTCCGCATAATCCTGAACATCATTGACCTTGATGGACAGGATGAAGTCCGACATGGTGCTGAGAGTGGGCAAATAGTCAAGGCTGAGGGTGTACAGCCCGGCTGTTTCCACCGCCAGACGGTAGGTAGCCGTTTGCTGGTAGTTGAGCAAAATGGTGTCCCGGTCCGCCGTGCCATCAAGGGGCAGCGCGCGCGCATCCCCAGTCCCTGGGGGCACATCCAGACCTGACAGGAAATCCAGATAGGGCGTTTGCTCACCGGTCATCTCACCCGCCAGCAGCTGCCAGGCTTTGGTAACCTCCTGCTCGTCGCTGGCCTGCACACGCAGCCCCTGTTTTGGGGGCAAAAAAATGAGGGCAAGCAGAATGACTCCGACCACGACCCAGGCTCCCCATTTTTTGATCATCCCAATTCCCTCACGGCTATCGCCCCAGCCGGGGGGTTAAACCCCCCGGCCGGGAAGGTATGTGATTTACTTAAAAGCGTCCTCGGTGAAACCGTAGTACTTGATTAAGCCATCGCGCAGGCCTTTTTCCGCCTTCACGAAGCGCGCGTTGATGGCTTCGTTCCAGTCGGACAGCTTGGCTTTGACGGTATCCAGCCAGTTGGCGTCGGTGCTGCCAACACCCAGCACATCGAAGTTGGTGGCGTTCATCCACTCGTACAGGCAAGGGGTCTGGGTGCCGTCCTCGTAGATGTAGAACAGGTAGGTCTTGTCGGAGATATCCCAGAACTGTCCCTTCTCCCACAACTCCAGCACGTACTGGAAGCCGGGCATCAGGTCTTTATCCAGATAGCGCGCGTGCTCCTTGGTGCTGCCCCAGATGGCCATCTGCTCACTGAAGGCTTCGCCAGTCACCAGCGGGAAGGAGTCATTCAAGGAACTGCGCAGGGCGCCGTTATCAGAGTAGATAGCATCCGCCCGGGCCTGCATGGCCTCCGTCGCACCGCACCAGTAGGAGCCAAAGGCGTAGGCCAGTTTGAACTGCTCAATCTCCTTGTCACTCCACTCGGGGTTGCCATCGTCCATGGCGTAGTTGTGAATGGCCATCGGGTCAATAACGATGCCGACGGTGTTCTCCTGATATTCGGTCGCGGGGCGCGGGTAGATGTCCCAATCATTGGATTCCACCGCGTTCACCTTCCAGGTGCCGTCCTCATTTTTGCCGCCGCTTGCAGCGCCCAACATCCACGGGTCGCCGTCATAGCTGAGGATGTAGTTGCGGCAGAAGAAGCGGAAGCCCCACCACCAGCCGTCATCCATGACTTCCTGCGGCACGTTCTGCAGGCCAAACTGCGCCCAGATCGCGCTCTTAGCCCACTCGGGCACATAGGCCAAGGTCTTCGCGACTTCCTCGCTGTTGAGGTCTACATAGTCGCCCTCGCCGGAATAGGTGTTCAGTTTGTAGTTGATGGCGGTTGTGCCAGTCGCGATGAAGGACAGCGGGGTATCCATCGCGCCCCAGAAGGTTTTGTTGTCAGCGCTGGTGACAAACTCGGTATACTCGTCAATATCCCAGTCCGGATCCGGCACATCGATGTTGTTGTTCTCGGCCAGTTCCTTGTTGACATACACGCCCCAGGGCTGCATAAACTGCGGCAAGCCAGCCTGGAAGCCGTAGTAGTTCATCAGGGACATGACGGCGGGGTTGAAGGATTTGTACAGCGGGTCATCCTTGAAGGCGGACAGGTCCGCCACCAGGCCGCGGCTGACATCGCCGGACAGGTCGGTGGAGGCGTAGATGTCCGGGTACTTGCCGTGCTGCGCCTTGTAGTTCTCCATCTCCTGATACCAGGAGGTGTCGTTGCCATTGGGGTCATCCGCCTTGGCCCAAAGGTTGATCTTCACGTTGGGATACAGCTCACGGAAGGCCTTGGCCATGCCGTGGACAGCCGCCACGTTCTGGCTGGTGATGTCCTCCGGCTTCCAGTCCTTGGCGCCGATGTCCTCATAGAAGATGCTGTCGCCGGACCACACCATGATGTCAATGCTGCCGGCCGTTTCCGGGTCCAAGGTTTTGTAGAAGGGGGCCGCGTCCTCCGCGAGCGCCGGCATCAGGCCAAGGCCAAGGCACAGCGCCAGGAGAAGGCTCAGAATTTTCCGGGTTGTGAACATTGGGTTACCTCCATTTTTATTTGATTCAAAGAGCACCTGAGCATATGATACCATCCTTTCATGTGTTTTTCGATCGTTTTCGCGAATTGTTTTTGACATCTTTTCTGCCCGGCAACATACGAAAAGGTTTAAGTGTTTTCTTGACATACGATTGATAAATGACAAAAAGGATGGTTTCCGGCAGAGCGAAAAACAATATAAATACAATCCGCAAAATTTGTCGGTTTTTCGTTTTTGTGTATACTTTTTATAGAAGCATGATTGATGTATTGAAGGGGACGACATGAGTGAAGCAAGTGTGATACATCCAGACAGCCTGTATGCCGCGCTGGTTTCCGGCGCCAGCCGGATAGAAGCCAACCAGGACGTACTAAACCAGGCCAACGGGTTTCCGGTTCCCGACCGGGATACCGGCAGCAACCTGGCGTATTTGTTTGGCGCGATCAGGCGGCAGATGGGCCAGGGCACTAGCGTGGCTGTGCTGCTGGGCAGTTTGAGCGATATTGCCCTCAGATGGGCGCGCGGCAACAGCGGTGCCATCTTTTCACAGTATTTCAACGGCTTGTACCAGGCAGCCAGGCAAATGAACGAAGCCCTTCCCCTGCACGCGCTGGCCGTCTTGTTTCAAACAGGCTATGAGTACGCGATCAAAGCAGTGCAATCCCCCAAGGAAGGCACCATCTTAACTGCGATGCGCAGCTTTAGCGAAGCCTTCGCCGATGCCCTTGCAAAAAAGCAGGAGACAGAGGCCTTGACCGCCTCGCTTTCAACCCTGCGTGTCGCAGTGGACGGCACCAAAAACACCCTGCCCCAGCAAAAAGCGCTGCAAATGCCGGACGCGGGCGCGATGGCATTTTTGTACTTTGTGGAAGGCTTTGTGGATTCCATCGTAAGCGGCGCACCGGTGCCAGTACAAGACAGCGCTGCCATTGATATCACGCAGGAGATAAGCCATATTCACAGCGATGAGGTGCTGACCCACCGCTACTGCACCGAGGTGCTGCTGGAAAAAGCCGGCACAGCGCCCCTGCAGACAAAAGTGCATGAAGTGCTGTTTGGTCTGGGCGACTCCCAGGTGGTATCTGAAACCGACAGCCTGCTGCGCGCGCATGTGCACAGCAACCACCCGGATCAGGTTGTGGACGCGCTGTCCGCCTTTGGACGCATGGTTGAAGTCAAGGCGGATGATATGACCTGCCAGCAGGCCCTCTCCCGCGATTATCCGGGGCAAACGGCGCTTGTGATCGATTCCATCGCGGATGTGCCCGACAGCCTGCTGTCTGAGCACGTGTACCGTCTTCCCCTGAACCTGTTGATGGACGGCGTTTCCTATCAGGACAAACGCACCATGTCAGCCAGGCGGGTCAAGGAAAACCGCGCGCGCATCAGCAGCTCGCAGCTAAACCGCAGCGAGGTAAGCGCCTTTTTGGATCCCATCCTCTGCCGTTATGACAGGGTGCTCATCCTGTGCGTATCCTCCAGGATGTCGGGCTTGTATGACCGTTTTATGGAATACAAAAGGGCGCACCCTGACCGGGACATCACGCTGGTGGACAGCCGGCTCAACTCCGGCGCCCAGGGGCTGCTGACCCTTTATGCCAGCAAGATGCAAAAAGAAGGTATGGCGCCGCAGGACATCGCAGCCAGGCTGGAAGCCCTGCGCTTGCGCACCAAAATCTACGTCAGTGTGCCTGATCTTTCAGCCATGGTATCCTCCGGCCGTTTAAACCGGCGAATCGGCAAACTGCTGATGGCACTGCGCTTTTTGCCGCTTATCACCATCAACCCAAAAGGCGAGGGCAGCATTACCGGCCTCACCTTCTCCCAAAAAGCCAACCAGCAGTTGTTGCTGAACAAATTGAAGAAAGCCCAGGTGGCGGAATACGCCCTGGTGTACGCGGGGGACCCCGCGCGGGCACGCCAGGCCGCGACAGCCATCCGCGACGCCTTGGGCCAGGAGCCTGCCTATATCAGCGATATCTCAAGCGTCGTATCCCTCTTCGCGGGCGAGGGCGCCTATGCCGTTGCCTATATTGAAAAGGAGCCGTCATGATCCTGTCTTTTGTATTCACTGCCTTCATCGTGCTGGCCGGCTTCGTGGTGGTCAACCGCGTCGCCGCGCGGATGAAAAAGCATGATGTCCTTGACATCTTCTGGGGCCTTGGGTTCGTGCTGTCAGCGCTTACCTCCTATTTGCTTGGCCCAAAGCCGGCTGCCGGGCTGTTGATGACGGTCTTGACCTGCATCTGGGGCAGCCGCCTAAGCGCACACCTGGCCGCGCGCAACCTGAACAAACCGGAGGACTTCCGCTACAAAGAAAAGCGTGAAACATGGAAAAACAATTTTGAGCTTACGGTGTTTGTGCGCATGTATGTAAGCCAGTTCGCACTGAACCTGATCATCGGGCTGCCGGTGATATATATCAACCTGTCGGCAAAGGCAAACGTGAACGCCTTCACATGGTTAGGCTGCCTCATCTGGCTAGTTGGCATGGTGTTTGAGGTGGTGGGTGACGCCCAGCTTAAGCGGCACATGAAAACTAATCGGGGCACCCTCATCACCACCGGCTTATGGCGCTATACCCGCCACCCCAATTACTTTGGCGAAAGCCTGGTCTGGTGGGGCATATATG
This sequence comes from uncultured Christensenella sp., assembly GCA_964346355.1. Taxonomy (GTDB): domain Bacteria; phylum Bacillota; class Clostridia; order Christensenellales; family Aristaeellaceae; genus UBA6115. The sequence goes on from CAYFUH010000004.1 coordinate 21,517, forward strand.
TGATCAGCCTGTCGGGCGGCCTGAGCAACTGGTGGCTCATCATCAGCCCGCTGACCATTACCTGCTTCTTGCTCTTCATCAGCGGGGTGCCCTTGCTTGAGGAAAAAATGAAAACCCGCCCCGGCTGGGCGGACTACGCACGGCGCACCAGCAAGTTCTTTCCCCTGCCGCCCAAGAAATAAGAGTTTTTCAACAAAATAAAGAGAGGCCCGCTTTGGCGCCTCTCTGTTTTAACAGGGTCGTTTTTGCTTATTTCCGCGCGACGCCGGTGTCCCGCGCGGCCTGGGCGACCGCCTTGGCCACGGTCTCCCCTACGCGGGGGTCAAAAGCCTGCGGGATGATGAAGTCCTCGTTCAACTCCTCATCTGACACCAGGCTGGCGATGGCATAGCTGGCTGCCAGGTTCATCTGCTCGTTAATCTGGGAGGCACGCACATCCAGCGCGCCGCGGAAGATGCCGGGGAAGGCCAGCACGTTGTTGATCTGGTTGGGGAAGTCGCTGCGGCCGGTGCCGACCACGCGGGCGCCCCCCTCTTTGGCCTCGTCCGGATAGATTTCCGGCACGGGGTTGGCCATCGGGAAGAGGATGGCGTCCTTGGCCATGGATTTGACCATGTCCACGCTCACCAGCCCGGGGCCGGAGACACCCAGGAACATGTCCGCGTCCACCATGGCGTCCGCCAGCGTGCCCTGCTTTTTCCCGGGGTTGATGCGCTTGCACAGCTCGGCCTGGTCCTGCGCCAGATCCCCGCGCCCGTCGTACAGGATGCCTTTGCGGTTGACCAGGTACATCTCCGGCCCCGCGCCCATGGCCAGCAGGTGCTTGGCGATGGCGATGCCGGCAGCGCCCGCACCGGAGATGACGATCTTTAAGTTACCGATGTCCTTTTTGACCAGTTTGAGCGCGTTGATGACCGCCGCGCCCGCGACAATGGCAGTGCCGTGCTGGTCATCATGAAAAATCGGGATGTCGCACAGCTCCTGCAGGCGCTTTTCAATCTCAAAGCAGCGGGGGGCGGCGATGTCCTCCAGGTTGATGCCGCCAAAGGAGCCGGAGATCAAGTAGATGGTGCGGACAATTTCGTCCACATCCTTGCTGCGGATGCACAAAGGGAAGGCGTCCACGCCGCCGAAGGTCTTAAACAGCGCGCACTTGCCTTCCATGACGGGCATGCCCGCTTCCGGACCGATATCACCCAGGCCCAAAACAGCGGTGCCGTCGGTCACCACCAACACCAGGTTGTTGCGGCGGGTCAGGTCAAAGGACAGGTTGTAATCCTCCTTTATGGCCAGGCAGGGCGCCGCGACGCCGGGGGTATAGGCCAGGGACAGATCCTTCGCGTTGTTGACGGGCGCGCGGGAGATGACCTCGATCTTCCCGCCCCATTCCTTGTGCAGACGCAGCGCTTCTTTTTGTGTATCCAAGTTTGCTGTCCTCCTGATTTTGATTGAGTTAATACAACAAAAATGCTAACACAGCCAATGGGGGCTGTCAATCAAAAGGCATGGGTGCTTCATTGCAGGGATTCTTTGATTTTACAATGTTTTCGCGCCAAATCAATTGAGCAAACCAGCCGCATCTGCTAAGATAATGCGATGAACCACAGGAGGGGGCAGATGAATCAGAATGCGGAGCCAGGCCAATCAGCCAGGCTGTTGTTTTATGTCACCGCGCTGTTTTGGTGCGCGCAGTACAGCTACACCCAATATATCAACCCGGAATTGATTCGGATGGGCGCCAGCGGCCTGTTCATGGGCATGGTGGCGGGCGCTTATGGCTTTACGCAGATGGTGCTGCGCATCCCGCTTGGCATCATGGCCGACCGCATCGGGCGGCAAAAGCCGTTTGTGGTCATCGGCTGCCTGCTGTCCGCACTCGCCTGCGCCGGGTTTTTGCTGATGTACACCCCCTCTGGCTTTTTGATTTCCAGGGGTTTGGCCGGCGTTGGTTCCGCGGCCTGGGTGTCCTTTACGGTGCTGTACAGCGCTTATTTCCCGCACCATGAAGGCCCGCGGCGCATCTCCCACTTAAACGCAGCCAATATGTCAGGGCGCTTGGTGGGTTTCTTCCTGGTTCTCTTCATCATCCCCCGCCTGGGCGTTAAATCCTCCTTCAGCTTCAGCTTAGCGGCCGCCCTGCTGGCCTTCTTCCTCAGCACGACGCTCAAAGAGCCGCGCCATGTCAAACAGGGCATCCGCTTAAAGGATATTGTGCTGGTGGCCCGGGATAAATACCTGATCGCCTGCTCCATTGTGGGCATTTTGACCCAGGTGGTGGCCTTCAACACCTATTACGGCTTCACCGTCAACGTGGCCAAGCGCCTGGGCGCGGCGGACGCGATGCTCACCTGGCTTAACATCGCCCTTTTAATTCCCACCATTTTGATGAACCTGCTGCTGACCAAAACCCTGCTTGCCCGCTTTAGCGCGCGCGTGCTGGTCTGCATAGGCTTCCTGCTGGGCGCAGTCTACTGCGTCCTGGTGCCGATGGCACAAAACATGACGCAGCTGCTGCTCCTTCAAATCCTGGGCGGCAGCTCCAGCACCCTGACCTTTGGCGTGCTCATTGGCCAAAGCGTGCGGGACATCCGCCAGGAGATGCGCGCGGTGGCCATGGGCTTTTACCAGGCCGTGTACGGCATCGGCATGACGCTGGGCCCGGTGTTGATGGGCGTCTTGATTGACACAAGCGGCCTTGACAACGCGTTTTTCGCGGTGGCGGGTTTCGCGCTCCTCTCCGGTGTCCTGTCCTACTACCTGCTCAACATTCCGCCCCAAAACCAACCAAACTTGAAAGAAGAGGCATATGAGTAAACGGGTCTATTTAAAACCAGTCAAGGAAAAACGGGTCATGAACGGCCACCCCTGGGTCTTCGCCAGCGACATTGACCGCGCGGAACGGGGCGTGCGTCCCGGCGACATCGTCACCGTGGTGGCTGCGCGCGGCCGTCCCATCGGCATGGCATTGTACAACTCCCACTCCCAGATCACGCTGCGCATGCTCACAGACCGGGAGATGGACATTGACGCAGGCTTCATCAAGGAACGGGTGCGCCAGGCCATCAGCCTGCGCCGCCAGCTGGGCATCTTGGGTGCCTGCCGCTTAATCAACGCGGAAAGCGACGGCCTGCCCGCGGTGATTGTAGACCAGTACGCGGATGTGCTGAGTGTGCAGATCCTTTCCTTAGGCATGGCCAACTTCCAGCAGGACATTGTGGATACCCTGGTGGAAGCGCTCAAGCCGCGGGGCATCTGGGAGCGCAATGACGTACCCGTGCGCAGGCTGGAAGGCATGGAGCAGTCTACCGGCCTGTTATATGGCGAGGTGCCCGAGCAGGTGCAGGTGACAGAAAACGGCCTGACCATTCTGGTGGACGTGAAACGCGGCCAGAAAACCGGCTATTTCCTCGACCAGCGGGAGAACCGCGCCGCCATCGCGCCCTTTTGCAGGGACGCTAAAGTGCTGGACATCTGCACGCATACGGGCTCCTTCGCGCTGCACGCAGCGCACTATGGCGCGAAGGATATCACCGCGGTGGATATCTCCGAAACGGCGATTGACTGCGCAAAGGACAACGCCAAGGCGAACGGCTTCACCAATATCGATTTTGTGACAGCCAACGCGTTTGACTATCTGCGCCAGCAGTCCGATGCGGGCGCGCGCTATGACCTGATCATCTTGGACCCGCCCGCCTTTGCCAAGAACAAGGCCGCGCTGCACGGTGCCTTCAAGGGCTATAAAGAGATCAACCTGCGGGCGCTGAAAATGCTGGAACCGGGCGGCATCCTGGTCACCTGCTCCTGCTCCCAGGCCATGCAGCCGCCGCTGTTTTTGGACATGCTGCAGCAGGCAGCCACGGACGCGCGGGTTGGCATCCAGGTGTTGGATTGGCGGGGACCTGCCAAGGATCACCCCATGCTGCCCGCCGCGCCGGAGACCAACTACCTAAAATGCGTCTTTTTGCGGGTGGTGAAATAAGCCCGCTTCCTTGCCCCAACAGGGTTTCCTCTGTATAATACGCGTATAGCAAGAAAGGGCGTAGACTGCGATGAGTGAAGCAAACGAAAAAACCAATTTTATCTGGGACGCGATAGACCAGGACTTAAAGGAAGGCCGTGTGCAGCGCGTGCACACCCGCTTCCCGCCAGAGCCTAACGGCCACCTGCACATTGGCCACTGCAAAGCCCTGGTGGCGGATTTTGCCACCGCAGAACGCTATGGCGGCTTGTGCAACCTGCGCTTTGACGATACCAACCCCACCAAGGAAGAGACCGAGTATGTGGATGGCATCATGGAGGACATCCGCTGGCTGGGTTTTGAATGGAACGGCGGCCTCTATTTTGCCAGCGATTACTACCAGCAGTGCTATGACATCGCGGAGGACTTCATCAAACGGGGCTTGGCCTATGTGGACGAGTTGACCCAGGAGCAGATCCGGGAATACCGGGGCACCCTCACCCAGCCGGGCAAAAACAGCCCCTTCCGGGACCGCCCCGCTGAAGAGAGCCTGGACCTGTTCCGCCGCATGCGGGCCGGGGAGTTCCCCGAGGGCAGCTACGTGCTGCGCAGCAAGATTGACATGACCTCCCCCAACATCAACATGCGGGATCCGATCATGTACCGCATCCTGTATGAGGAGCACCACCGCACCGGACGTGACTGGTGCATCTATCCCATGTATGATTTCTCTCACCCCCTGGGGGACGCCATTGAGGGCATCACCCACAGCCTGTGCTCCCTGGAGTTTGAGGACCACCGCCCCCTGTACGACTGGGCGGTGGAGCACGCCGGTTTCCGGGAGCCTCACACGGACAAGCACGGCTACAAGACCTATGGCCCCCGGCAGATTGAGTTTGCCCGGCTGAACCTCACCCGCACCATCATGAGCAAGCGCTACCTGCGCCGCTTGGTGGAGGAGGGCCATGTCACCGGCTGGGATGATCCCCGGATGCCCACCCTCATCGGCATGCGCCGCCGGGGCTATACCCCCGAAGCCATCCGGGACTTCATCGACCGGGTGGGCCTGGCCAAGGCCGACAGCGTTGTGGACCTGGGCCTGCTGGAGTTTTGCATCCGCAACGACCTGGGCAGCAAAGCGCCCCGGGTGATGGCCGTCCAGAACCCCCTGAAAATTGTCCTTTCAAACTGGGACGCCGGCAAGACCGACTCCCTGGAGATGGTGAACCACCCGGACCACCCCGAGTTTGGCACCCGCCACATCACCTTGGGCCGGGAAATCTATATCGAGCAGGAGGACTTCATGGAGGATCCCCCCGGGAAGTTCTTCCGCTTAAAGCCCGGCGGCGAGGTGCGCCTCATGGGCGCATACATCATCAAGTGCGAGGAGGTCATCAAGAAACCCGACGGCAGCATTGACCACCTGGTGTGCTCTGTGGATCTGGACAGCCGTTCCGGCAGCGAAGGGGCCAAGCGCCGCGTGAAGGGCACCCTCCACTGGGTGGATGCCGCCACCGCCGTCCCCTACGAAGCCCGCTTGTATGAGCCCCTCTTAGCCGACCCCGAGGACATCGATGACGGCACGGACAAAAAGGACTTTATCTCCAGGCTGAACCCCAACAGCCTGAAGGTGGTGCACGGCTTGATGGAGCCCAGTTTGAAGGAAGCAGAGGTGGGCGATACCTTCCAGTTCATGCGCACCGGCTACTTCTGCAAGGACCGGGACTCCACAGAAGAGATGCCCGTGTTTAACCTGGTGGTCAGCTTGAAGGACAGCTACCGCCCCTCATAATTGATGATTACGGAAAGAAGGACCCTCATGGCTCAAGTACGCACCCGTTTCGCCCCTTCCCCCACCGGCTTTATGCACCTGGGCGGTTTGCGCACCGCCTTGTACTGCTATTTGTTTACCAGGAAGCATGACGGCAAGTTCATCCTGCGCATCGAGGACACCGACCAGGAACGCTTTGTGGAAGGCGCGACGGACGTCATCTATGACACGCTGCGCGGCTGCGGCATTCACTGGGACGAGGGCCCGGACATTGGCGGCCCGGCCGCGCCCTATATCCAGTCCGAGCGCAAGGACAGTTATCTGCCCTTCGCCAAGCAGTTAATTGACAGCGGCAACGCCTATTACTGCTTTTGCACCAAGGAGGACCTGGCCAAGCGGCGTGAAGCCGTGGAAAAAGAGGGCGGCACCTGGAAGTACGACAAGCACTGCCTGCACCTGGGAAGTGAAGAAATCCAGAAGAAACTGGCCTCGGGCATGCCCTATGTGATCCGCCAAAACACGCCGACCACAGGCGACAGCAGCTTTGATGACCTGGTGTACGGCCATATCACAGCGCCCAACGACACCTTGGATGATATGGTATTAATCAAGGCGGACGGGATGCCTACCTACAATTTTGCCAACGTGGTTGACGACCACACCATGGGCATCACCCACGTAATCCGCGGGATGGAGTACCTGTCCAGCACGCCCAAATACAACCTGCTGTACAAAGCCCTGGGCTTTCCGATTCCGGAGTATATCCACCTGCCCACCGTCATGCGCGACAGCAAGCACAAATTGTCCAAACGCGACGGGGATGCCTATTACAGCGACTTCATCAAAAAGGGGTACCTGACCGAAGCCCTGATCAACTACCTGGCGCTGGTGGGCTGGAACCCGGGCGATGAGCGGGAGTTCTTCACGATGGAGGAGCTGATTGATGCCTTCTCGGTGGAAGGCATCTCCAAGTCCCCCGCCATCTTTGACACCAACAAATTAACCTGGTTTAACGCGGAATACATCCGTAGGATGGATCCGGACGACTATTTTGAGATGGCCAATCCCTGGTTTGACCAGGCGCTTTCAGGCAGCATCCAGGATGTGCGCCGCCTGGCAGAGCTGATGCAAAGCCGGACGGAGGTCTTTTCCGGCATTCCGGAGATGATTGCCTTCTTCCGCGATCGGCCGGAGATTGACCCGGAGCTGTATATCAACAAGAAGCAAAAATCAAGCGCGGAGAGCACACCGGAGGCGCTGGCCTTGTCTGTCAGTTTGCTGGAAGGCGTCAGTGACTGGACGGAGGAAAACATCCACGAAGCCCTGCTTTCCGGCATCAAGGAAGCGGGCATGAAAAACGGCACCGTGCTGTGGCCCCTGCGCATCGCCTTGTCAGGCCAATTGTCCACCCCCGGCGGCGCGATTGAGATCGCCTACCTGCTGGGCCGGGAGGAAACCTTCCGCCGCCTGTTAAGCGCGATGGACCAATTGACAGCGTAAAGGTAAAGTACAGGTAAAAATCTGCCAAAAAACAGCCAGAAGCCCCGGAAATTACTTGAACCGCGCGCCCAAGCCATGTATACTGTGGTAAGAATTAAATGGAGGTACCAATAGATGAAATCAGTCCCGATCAAATTAAGTTTCGCTGAGGAAGTAAAAACCTTCGTCAACGTCGCCAACCGCTATGACTATGACATGGACCTGCGCGCCGGCCGCCATGTGGTGGACGCCAAGTCCATCCTGGGCATCTTCTCCCTGGATTTGAGCAAGCCCATCACCCTGGAAATCTATTCTGATGATTGTGATGACCTGCTTGAAGACCTCAAAGCCTTTGTGGTGTGGACTGAATAGACACTGATCAAGGCCGGGATATCCCTGGCCTTTTTTGTGAAATGGTATGAAAGGATGCCATGATTCAAATCTCGAAGGAACATATTCTCATCAGAAGCGCCGTGCTTGCTGACGCGCCCTTGCTGAACGCATGGTGGAATCACGGCGCCGTCATGGCCCATGCCGGCTTTCCCAAGGGCCTGGGTCAAAGCATGGAAGAAACCCGGCGGCAGATTGCCGCCCATGAAGGCAAATTAAGCCAGCTGTGCATGATTCTCATTGATGGAAAGCCTGTTGGGGAAGCCAGCTTCCGCATCGGGCAGAATGAAGCCGAGACCGGCTTTAAAATTTGCGACAGCAGCTACCAGAACCGGGGCTATGGCAAACAGATCATCTGGATGGTGTTTGAGTATCTGTTTTTAGATGAAGCCCTGGGCAGCAAAATGCCCATCCACCGCATTTTTTGGGATACCAACCTGAACAACACCCGGGCCCAGCATGTTTACGAAGCCCTGGGCGCCACCAGATTGCAGGTTGTGAAGGACGCCTTTACTGACCAGCTGGGGGCATCCCAAAGCGCAGTAGAATACCAGCTGACCCGGGAAGACTTCCTGAAGCTTCAAGCGCAAAGGCAGACAGTTTAACAACGACAGATATTTATAAAAAGGAGACCACCATGGCAAAAATCATCGGAAAACCCCTGCCCAACATCCCCTGGGAGGACAAGCCCGCAGATTGCAAGACGCCGGTCTGGCGCTACAGCGGCAACCCCATCATCAAAAAGGATGCCATCCCCTCGTCCAACAGCATCTTCAACTCCGCAGCCGTTGCCTACAACGGCAAATTCGCCGGCGTCTTCCGCTGCGACAACAAAGCGGTGGAGATGAACATCCACGCCGGGTTCAGCGATGACGGCATCAACTGGAACATCGACCATGAGCCCATCCAGTTCCAGGGCGACCCTTATATTACCAAGCTGCAGTACCGCTATGACGCCCGTGTGTGCGAGGTGGAGGGCAAGTACTACGTGGTGTGGTGCAATGGATACCACGGCCCCACCATTGGCCTGGGGTATACGGAGGACTTTAAAACCTTTCACCAGCTGGAAAACTGCTTTTTGCCCTATAACAGAAACGGCGTGCTCTTCCCCCGGAAGGTGGGCGGCCATTACCTGATGCTGAGCCGGCCGTCTGACACCGGGCACACCTCCTTTGGTGACATCTTCATCAGCCAAAGCAAGGACCTGGAATACTGGGGACGTCACCGCCATGTGTTTGGCACCGCCGGCGGCTGGCAATCCACCAAGGTGGGCGCGGGCCCGACCCCGATTGAGACGGATGAAGGCTGGCTGATGATTTACCATGGCGTCATCACCACCTGCAACGGCTATGTCTACCGCTTTGGCGCGGCGCTGCTGGATTTGGATGAGCCATGGAAGGTCATCACCCGCGGCGACTGGTACCTGCTGGGGCCGGAGACCTTGTACGAGTTAGCCGGCGACGTGCCGGGCGTCACCTTCCCCTGCGCTGCGCTGACGGACGCGGATACCGGCCGCATCGCCATTTACTATGGCTGCGCGGATACGGTGACCGGCCTTTGCTTTACCACAGTTGATGAGGTGCTTGATTACATCAAGGCCCACCCCATGAAATAAATGATCTTAATCGACGCGCACGCGGACACCCTGCACCGCATGGCGACGGAGGCCGGCAGGGCTTATGACCTGAGCCTTGAGCGCCTGCAACAGGGCGGGGTGTCCCTGCAGGTGCTGGCCATGTATGTGGGCAGCGATCCTGACCCTGCTGTTGTCGCCGATTTATTTCACAGGATGTGGCAGGCGGCAGACCAGTTGAAGCAGGCGGGCTGGGTGCAAGCCCAGGACCCCATGGAGGCTGGCACCGACCAGCCCCGCTTCCTGCTGTCGGTGGAGGGCTGTGAAATTTTTGAGCCAGGCCTCCACGTCATTGACGACTACCGCAAACGGGGCGTGCGCATGGCCGCCCTCACCTGGAACTATGTGAACAAGCTGGGCACCCCCGCCTGCCATAACCAAACAGACGGCCTGACAGACTACGGCTTAAAAGCCGCCAGACACATGCAGCATCTGGGCATGGCGGTGGACGTCTCCCACCTGAACATCCCGGGTTTTTACGACCTGCTGAACAAGACCGACGCGCCGCCCTTAGCCAGCCATTCCTGCTGCCGGGCCTTGTGCGACCACACCCGGAACCTGACGGATCAGCAATTGAAGGACCTGTTTTCAGCCGGCGGCTATGTGGGCGTCAACTTCTATCCGCAATTTTTAATTGAAGGCGGCAAAAACTGCACCATCAATACCCTGATTAACCACATTGACCACATGCACCAATTGGGCGGCGCGGGCAAGGTGGGTTTTGGCAGTGATTTTGACGGCATTTCAGAAAAGCCGGAAGGCCTTGATAATCCCGCTGACTTCCCCCAACTGATTGACGGCTTACGGCGGCGCGGGTACACCCAGGCGGATGTGGAAGCCATCGCCGGGCTTAACTTCCTGGCGTATTACGAGCGGATATCATAAAATCATTCCATTAAAAAGGCGGCATTGATTCCAGGGCCGCTTTTTTGTATTTCTCTGCCGTTTATTCTGGCGACAGCAACGCGCGCGCGTGGGCCAGCGCGGCATTCATCGCGACGGGAATGGGCAGGGCGTCCAGTTGCGCAAGATCTGCCCAGATGCCGTGTTCAACAGGTTCACAGGCAGAGGTATGGGCCAGGTAGATTGTCATGTTCCACACCTGATGGGTGAAGATGTGGCGCGCGCTGCCCACAACCTGGATATCAAGGATGTCCTTTGCGTATTTCTTCGCGGCTTTCCGGGCCGCTTCCAGGCTGTCCTCCCCCTCGTTGAGCGCGAAAAGATACAAGCCCCCGAGCAAGGCTTTCTCCCGCCGCAACAGCAGCACCTTGCTGCCACACAGCAAAATCACCACGCTGACCGGCATCTGTTTGGGCGGCTTTTTGGCTTTCATGACGGGCAGGGCCGCAGGATCGGCGGATTGGTACGCTTCACATTCCGTCTGCAAGGGGCATCTGGCGCAGTCGGGTGTGCCGGGCAGGCAGATGGTCGCACCCAGGTCCATGAGCGCCTGGTTCATATCCCCTGCGCGGGCTTGCGGCATCAGCGACAAGCCCAGGGCATATAAATCCTTCTTAGCCTTGGCGGTACCGGTGTCCTGCTCATACAAAAACAGGCGGCTGATGACGCGGTACAGGTTGCCGTCCATGGCGGGGATGGGCTCATCATAGGCGATGGAAGCGATCGCAGCCGCGGCGTAAGGCCCCACTCCAGGCAGCGCTTGCAACTCCCTGGCGGTTTGGGGAAACACGCCGCCAAACTCCTGCACGACGATGGTTGCGGTTTTGTGTAAATTGCGTGCCCTGGTATAGTAGCCCAAGCCTTCCCAGGCCTTGAGCACCTGCTCAACCGGTGCGTTTGCCAGCGCATGCACCCCCGGAAACAGCTTCAAAAAGCGCTCATAATACGGCCCCACCGTTTCCGTGCGCGTCTGCTGCAGCATGATCTCGCTCAGCCAGATGCGGTAGGGATCCTTGGTGCCGCGGAAAGGAAAGACGCGCTGGTGCGCGTCATACCAGGCCAGCAGTTTGCGGGTGATGACCCTGGGTTTATCGCTCACTTTTGGCCTTTTTTGTCATTTGATGCAGCGTCTTGAAATGCTCATACTCATCCAGCAGCTCCGCCTGCAGCGCCATGGAGTTCCACTGGCTGTTCTTTTCTGTCAGCATGGCTTTAAGCGGTACCGGCGGCATGCCCCGCTCCCGGAAACCGTCCAGAAATTTGGGAAGCAAGCCTTTTTCAAAAAAGGCCATCAGCATCATCTCCCCCTCAAAACCGTCGCCGTGATAGGCCTCTGTCGTGGGTTCCGCCAGGCCGCACAGGGCACCAATCGTTTGCAAATACGCCTCCCTGGGCACCAGGAAGGCCTGTATATTGAGGCTTTCCGCCAGCGCGCGCACCTGGTTTGCGCGCTCGCCTTCCATGTTGTAACAAAGAACCATCGCTTGATTCATGGGTTTGTTCCTTTCAGGTTTGTAGCCTACCTATCATACCACATATTCAGCGCTTGGATTGGTTGACATTTTCTGCATTCTGTGTTTATAATGTCAAAGCCAAAGGGGCATGGTGTAATGGTAACACGTGGGTCTCCAAAACCTTTGTTGAGGGTTCGAGTCCTTCTGCCCCTGCCAGCTTAAGCCCTTGAAATCATTGAGATTTCGAGGGTTTTTTATAGCGTTTTGCTTTGCCTTCGCAGCCCGGGACGAAGGCGTATTGATAGGCGCTGAAGTCCACATGGTGAAACCGCGGGCTGCCTCGCCGATGAGCAGGTAAGATGCGTTTTGTCATGGTAAATTTTCCTTCCAAAAGCCATCAGCCGTGGTTATCTACATCCAGTTTCTCGACCTTGATTTCCATCTCCGGCAAGGTATCAAACGGCGCTACCCATGAATTGGGGCCAAAGCTGTAAAACGCGAAAGGCCGGCTGTCGATATAGCGCACCATGCGGCATCCTTCTGCCTGCCTGGCGCTAAAGGACTGGATATGACCAATCTCATCGGTATCCATGCGGAATACGAAGCCGCTGCTGTCTGACTCCGCCTGTTTGCCCATCCCCCAGACGGTATAGCCGCCGTCTTTCCGCTGAGAAATCAACTGGGGTTTGATACTCAGTGCGTCCGCCGCGTAATGCCAGTCTTCCGCAGCTTCCGCCAAGGGCGCGTAGACGTGAATGGCGAAGGTGTTGAAAGGCTTGTCCCCGGAATTGTCTTTTACAAGAGCGGTCAGGCCGCCCAGGTGGTTGAAGGCGGCGTCCGGCTCAAACCCATGAAGCAGATTGCGCTCATACAGGTAGGCGGAACGAAGCGTTTCGGTGCCGTTTTCATCCAGATAGACCAATGCCTGATCGGCCATACGCTGGGTGAAGTCCTCGTTATCACTGGCCTTGCCCCAGATGAGCAGCATATGCCCCTTCCCCTTAAGCCAGGCCCACATCACCGCCGAATTGGGACGGATGACGTCAAAAGTTACCGGCTGCGCCTGGCCATTCAGGTCGATTTCAAACATCTGGTGCTCTTTTTCTCCCTGCAGGGTGCCATATATCCTGTCCCCCGCGACCAGCAGGGGCACCATCTCATCCGGCAGCAGCTGGGAACGGAGATGTTGGCCTTTTTGACTGATGATTTCCAGATAGCGCTTGCCGTCCGCCCAGGTGTTGACCAGGGCAAAGCTGCCGTTTGTCAACTGATGCGGACCCCCCCAGTACTGCTTCCCAGCCGGGATGGCACAGGACCACAACAGTTTGCCCTCCCGATTCACGCAGCGCACCTCATCCTGAGGAAGGGTGATGTCCTTCTTGCTGGGCACGTACACCACCCGGCCATCCGGCAAAAACAGGGCGGTGAACACCTGGCCATCAAACACAAGGGCATCCCCGCCTGGCGCCTCCTCCACAAGACCCGTCAGGGGTACTGTGAGCATGAACGCCAACGCGATGATGAGTAGTTTTTTCATGATGCACTCTCCTGTCAAAGGTTTTGAACATTGTGTATTCAGGAATAGAACGCGCCCGGGGTTCGTTTTCCTGCATATTTGGCAGCCTAAAACATTGACATCAAAACACCACTTTAGTACCCTGATGCCCGAGTTTGTTTTGGGAGGACACGGGATGAAGCGGAAATTGGCACTGTTTGACTTTGATGACACCATGATCAAGGGGGACAGCATCTCTACTTTGGTGCGTCAATTTGTCAAACAGGGGCATATGTCCCTCCCCTACCTGATGAAAACATTGTGGGCTACCCTGCAGTGGAAAATGGGGAAGGTGCCGGTGGAAGTGGCCAAGTCCATGTCGCTCTCTCCGCTCAATAAAATGGGTCAGGAGCAGGTTGAGCAGTACTGCAGGGCATTTGTCAAAGACCACCTGGTGCCCAACCTGTACCAGGACGCGGTGGATAAAATGATAGCACATCATGAAGCGGGTGACCTGGTGCTGCTGGTCTCCGCTTCCCCGAATGTGTACTTGCAGCACCTGAAGAGCGCGCTGCCTGTTGATGACATCCTCGCTACGCAGAGCAACCAGGCGCATTTGGTCACCCTGAATGTTGTGCGGGAGGAAAAGAACCGCCAGATTATGGCGTGGCTCAATGCGCGCGGGATTGAAGCGGACTGGGAAGCATCCAGCGCGTATGGCGACAGCGCCAACGACCTGCCGATGCTTGGCATGGTGGGCAAGCCCCACCTGGTGAACCCTAAACCCAGGACGCGGGAGTTGGGCAAGGACATTCCCGTCCTTCATTGGAAATAATCCAGAGGATATTAAGGCATTAAAAAAAGTGGCCGAAGCCACTTTTTATTTGCGATGGATGAGCGCTTAGCGCTGGGACGCGTCCTTGATCTTGGCAGCCTTGCCCTGACGAGAGCGCAGGTAGTACAGCTTGGCGCGGCGGACTTTGCCCGGGCGGACCAATTCAATGCGGTCAACACGCGGGGAGTGCAGCGGGAAGGTACGTTCCACACCGATGCCATAGGACATGCGGCGCACGGTAAAGGTTTCACGGTTAAAGCCATTGCGCTTGGCGATGACGGTGCCTTCAAAGGCCTGCAGGCGCTCACGGCTGCCCTCAACGACCTTTACGAACACGCGGACTGTGTCACCGATGCCAAAGTCGATGCGGTCATCGCGCATCTGCTGCTTCTCAAGGGAACGGATAATCTCACTCATGGGGTTTCCTCCTTACCTTACAGACGTTCATGCATCGGCCTGGATACAGCGGACCGTCCAATGTCACGGCGACAATCATACCACAGTTGTTATGCGGAATGCAAACATTATTTTTCCTTATCATGTGTTATGGCCGGTTTTGAGGTATCAACGCTGTCTTTGCTTAAACATATAGCAGAAAACCGCCTCGTTTGAAGCGGTTTTCTGGCGGTTTGAAACCTGCCCTCAGGCACCCCCGCGCGCCTGGTAGTACGGTTTACGCGCAGAGGGCGGGCGGGTTAGGATCTCCTTGGTGATAACAGCCTGTACCAGGGAAGCGCCGGACAAAACAGGCATCACACCGGGTTTTTTAGGCGCCATTTGCGGATGCGCTTTTTGAGCCCGGCTGACCGCCTGCAAATCAGCTTCCTTGCGGCGCTTTTCCATCTTCTCGTTGAAGGCGGGCGTATCCGCCATGTGCTTTTGTCCTTCCTCGGAGCGATCTATCTGCGTACGCGGCGCAGGCTTTTCTTCCTCCTTGCGCAGCAGCGGGTGTTGGTAGGGGGCAGCCTCAAAAAAGCCGGCTGGCTGCGGGGACGCCGCCTGCCGCTGTTGGTTCAGGCTGTTGCGGATGCGGCTTTCCGCCTGGAATTGGCGGATGATGCGCCTGAAAATGGCGCTGACCAAAAACAGCACAAACAGCAAACCCAAGCTGAAATTAGGCATACTCACCCTCCTTTCCCTGTAAGTAGCGGCGCATTACTGGCCTTGGGGCGGCGTCTCGCGCGGGTCCGCTGCCTTGCTGATGCCGTCGCGCATTTGCGTATCGGCCATGATGTTTTGCATTTGGTAATAGTCCATCACACCCAGTTTGCCGGTGCGCAGGGCTTCCGCCATGGCCAGGGGCACTTCGGCCTCCGCCTGGACCACCTTGGCGCGCATCTCCTGGACTTCGGCTTTCATTTCCTGCTCACGCGCGACAGCCATTGCCCTGCGCTCTTCCGCGCGGGCCTGGGCGATGCGGCGATCGGCCTCGGCCTGATCCATCTGCAATTGGGCGCCGATGTTACGGCCTACGTCCACATCGGCGATGTCAATGGACAAAATCTCAAACGCGGTCCCGGCGTCCAGGCCCTTGTTGAGCACAGTACGGCTGATGAGATCCGGGTTTTCCAGCACTTCTTTATGGGTGGGAGAGGAACCGATGGTGGTGACAATGCCTTCACCGACACGGGCCATGACCGTCTCCTCACCGGCGCCGCCGACCAATTGCTGGATGCTGGTGCGCACGGTGACGCGCGCCTTGGCGCGCAGCTCGATGCCGTCCTTGGCGATGGCTGCGACGGGCGGGGATTCAATCACCTTGGGGATAACGCTCATCTGGACGGCTTCCAGCACATCACGGCCGGCCAGGTCAATGGCGCAGGTTTGCTCGAAGGTGAGCTTGATGGCAGCCTGCTGCGCGGATATCAGGGCTTTGACCACGCGCTCGATGTTGCCGCCAGCCAGGAAGTGCTTTTCCAGTTGGTTGACGGTAAGGTTCAAGCCCGCTTTGCTGGCGGTGATCAGGGAATCAACCAGCCGCTGCGGGGAGATGCGGCGCAGGCGCATACCAATTAAAGTGAAGATGGTCAGCGGGACGCCTGAGGCGCGGGCCCTGATCCACAGCCCGATGGGCACATAGCGGAAGAAGACCACAAACAGCAAAATAACAGCAACGACAACAATCCCGAGCAGAATCTCCGGCATACCAGCACCTCCTAAAAAATTGAGTTCATCAAACATCGGCCTTTACCTCTTCCACTAAAATCCGGGCGCCTTCGACCGCCGTAATGACCACCTGGGCGCCTTTGGCGATGAAATCGCCTTCGCTTACAACGTTGAGCCGCTCACCGTCCACCTCGGCGATGCCCGCGGGGCGCAGTACCGTGATGGTCTGGCCGGTTTTACCGACATAGCCATCGTATTCATCGGTGGATACAAAGCCGTCCTTGCGGGTCTGCCCGCCCTTGAGCACCAGGGGCGACTTGGACAGGCGTCCCTTTGAGGCTGAGCGCATCGAGATGGTCAGCGCGATGCCGGTGAGGACCAATTCGCCCGCGGCCAGGCTCAACCCTGCGATTAAGCCATGCCGGATCCAGGTGAAATACACACTGGCTGCCAACAGGGCGAAGCCGGCAATCCCCGGCACGCCAAAGCCCGGCATGAACACTTCTACAACAATCAAGCCCGTACCGACAAGGACACAGATGATGATTGCCAGGTTCTCTACAATGAATTCCATACTCATCCCTCCTTACTGTAATTCTACCCGAAAACGGTTAATTTTACCCATTTGCAGCCTTGCATATCGCTTGCTTTTACAAGCTTGTTGGGCGGTTTTTGCCCCAGTGCTACGCCCCCTTGGCAGGCAATTCTGCCAGCTTGTCCCGGACAGCCTGTAAATCCTTCCAGGCATCCCGCTTTTTGGCAGGATCCCGCAAGAGGGCTGAGGGATGGAAGGTGGGCAGGATGAACACGCCTTTTGATTCCGTCCACTGCCCGCGGCAGCGGGTGATGCGCATCTGCTGCCCCAGCACTACCCGCAGCGCGCTCGCGCCCAGCAGGAGAATCACCTGCGGACGGATCAGGCGTGTCTGCTCCCTCAAAAAGGGCAGGCAGGTGGCGACTTCCTCCGGCAGGGGCGCGCGGTTGCCGGGCGGGCGGCATTTGACCACGTTGGCGATGAAAACATCCTCCCGCGCAAGATCGATGGCCGCCAGCATCCTGGTGAGCAATTGCCCCGCCTTCCCCACAAAAGCAAGGCCGGAGGCATCCTCATCCGCCCCCGGCCCCTCGCCAATGAGCATTAAGCGGGCATTCCGGTTGCCCTGGCCTGGCACCTTGTTGGTAATGCCCTGTGCAAGCGCGCAGCGCGCACAGGCCTCTATCTGTGTATTGAGTTGCTCCCAGCGTTCGTCCATCAGGAAAAACGGGTGTTGATGAAGGTAAAAGTGTTGCTGATGTCGCGCCTGAGCCAGTTGACCAGGCTGAAAATGAGCAGCAGCATCAGGAGGATCACAACGACGCCCAGGATGACGCCTACAAAGTCCGTCATGCCCGCGGCGAAGCGGTAGCGGTCCTGCTTCGCGGCGCGCTCCTCTTCCTTTAGGGTGAAATAATCCTGATGATCCATCATATCCCTCCACTCGTAGTGTACAGGAAGGGCGGGGTTGATTCAAGCAATTTTTGCGCAATCGCGCAATTTCCGTTGGATATTTGCTGTTTCTTGTGCTATTCTGATACCAACAAAACCAAGGAGGATACGATGAATAAGAAACCCATTCTGGTGGTGATGGCCGCGGGCATCGGCAGCCGCTTTGGCGGGCTCAAGCAGATGACGCCTTTTGGCGCGCACGGTGAAAGCCTGATTGATTATTCCCTGTTTGATGCGCTGCGCGCCGGCTTTGAGCGCGTTATTTTTATCGTCAACAACCGCATCAAGGATGATTTCCGCGAGATCGTCGGCAAAAACGTCGAAAACCGCATGGAAGTGCAGTATGTGATGCAGGAGCTGGACAAGCTGCCCGAAGGCTTGCGTATCCCGGAAGGCCGCAACAAGCCCTGGGGTACCGCGCACGCGATCCTCTGCTGCAAGGACGCCATTGACGCCCCTTTTTGCGCGCTGAACGGTGACGATTTCTACGGCCTGGACGCCATGGAAAAATTGTTTGGTTTCTTAGACGCGGGCCCCGAAAAGGACCACTACGCAATGGCGGGTTTCCAGCTGCAAAACACCCTGTCAGACGCGGGCTATGTCTCCCGCGGCGAGTGCCAGGTGAATGAAGAGGGCTATCTGGACAGCATCATTGAGCGCTTGCACATCATCCCCACCATTGATGGGCCCATGTACACCCTTGATAACCAGGTGTATCACCGCCTGAGCGGGGAGACCACGGTGTCCATGAACATGTGGGCTTTCACCCCCAGCCTGCTGGACCATATTGAAGCGCGCTTCCTGGATTTTTACGAGGAAGCGATGAAAACCAATCCATTGAAGGCCGAGTTTTACCTGCCCAACCTGGTGGGTGACCTGCTCAAGGATAAGGAAGCAAAGGTCAAAGTCTTCACCTCCAAGGATCGCTGGTTTGGTGTCACCAACGCATCAGACCGCCCCCTGGTGGAAGCCGCCCTGCGCGAATTGACCGCCACAGGCAAGTACCCGGACGGGCTGTGGAAGAAATAATGTAAATTGATACAAAAAAACGACCCATGCGGCTTTTTTGCTGCATGGGTCGTTTGCTGGTTGTTTTATCAGGTGGCTGGCAGGGCTTGCACCGCGATGCCGATGATGCCGGGGCCGGTATGCACGCTGAGCGCCGGGCTGATGTCCGTCTTGATGAAGCGTTCGCACTGCGGTAGTTTGCGCTTTAATTCCTCCATCACCCGGTTGGCTTCCTCCACCGCACTGCCGTGGGCGACCGCGACAGAGAAGCGCAGGTGCTTGCCGGCTTCGGCGACGGCGATGGAAATGGTCTTGGCCAAAGCCTGTGCGCTGCCGCGCACCTTGGCCACTGTCTCATAAATGCCGTCGGTATTGCAGCTGATGACCGGACGCATCTTGAGCAGGGAGCCCAAAACCGCGGACACCTTGCCGATGCGGCCGCCCTTGGCCAGATATTCCAGCGTGTCCAGGCAAAAATAGACGTGGGATTTTTCAATGCTTTCCCGCAGTTTTTTGAGGATGCCCTCAAGCGGCTCGCCTTTTTTGATCAGTTCGGCAGCCAGCATTGCCTGCTGGCCTGCGCCGATACCGATGTTTTTGGTATCCAGCATGTGATAGTCCAACTTGCCGTACTGCTCCGCCAGCATCCGCATCAGGTTGTGGGTGCCGGACAGCCCGCTTGAAATGGTGATGATGAGCACCGTGTCGTAGCCCTCTTGCACCATCTGTTCAAACAGGGCGTTCACACGCTCCGTGCTGGGCAGGGAGGTGGTGGGAATCTCCTCCTCCAGGCGGTCATAGATTTCCTGGAGCGTGATGTCGATGCGGTCCTCGTACTCACGGTCTTTATAAATAATTTTCAGGGGCGCTACAAAAATGTTGTGCTCCTTGGCAAATGCCGGCGGAACATCGGCCCCTGAATCCACTAAAATTGCAATCTTTTTGTCCATGCTGTCCTCCTGATCTGGTTGCATGGCATTGTAGAGTTTCTAAAACAACCTGTCAACTGATATCTTACCCGAATCGCCCTCATCTGAAAACTGCTGCATGAACGAAATGGACGGCGCGCCTTCATGCTCCTTATGGCTGAGGATTGTAGCCAGGTTGACGTTTTCACTGGACGCGATGATGTTGTCGATGATGTTGGACTGCTCCTGCTCCAGTTGCGCAAGCAGCCGCTTTACCCGCGCGCGCTTGCCGCCGTCTTCAGACCGGGTCACCCGGCAGGCGCAGCTGGTGGTGGTGATGTTTGTGGAAGAAAGCCAGTTGATGATGGCTTTCTCCCGCACCAGATACATGGGGCGGATGAGCTCCATCCCCTCATAGTTTTCGCTCTTGAGCCGGGGCATCATGGTTTTGAACTGGCCGCCATATAAGACGCTTAGCAGAATGGTTTCCGCCGCGTCATCCCGGTGGTGGCCCAGGGCGATTTTGTTGCAGCCGCGCTTTTTGGCCTCCTTATACAGATAGCCCCGGCGCATGGCTGCGCAGACATGGCAGGGGGAGGTGGCCACACTCTCTACGATCTCATAAATATCGGTGTCAAACACGTCCGGTGCAATGCCGATGGCGGCAGCAGCGTTCAGCATTTTTTGCCGGTTTTCCTGGCCAAAGCCCGGATCCATGGACAGATAGATGACCTCAAAGGGCACCGTGCTGTATTTTTTCAAGGTCTGCATGCATTTGGCCAGCAGCAGGGAATCCTTGCCGCCGGACAGGCAAACAGCGATCTTATCCCCCGGCTGCGCCATCTGATAGCGCTTGACCGCGGACAAAAAGGGGCTCCAGATCTGTTTTCGAAACCGGGTGGTGAGGGCGTGCGCCATCTCATCCCGGCGGGGTTTTTCGCTCAAAGGTCATCCTCCAGTGTGAATCGGGTATTTATTGGATATCATGCTATAATCAAGGCATTACGTCAATGAAAGGATGAAAACATGCTGCACCAGCTGGAAAACATCATCAAAGAAGCCGCGCAGATTATGGTCAACAAAGTGCCCGAAGGCATCATCACCAAGGAAGGGCATGCCAATTTTGTGACCGAAGCAGATCAGGCCACCCAGGATTTCCTGCAGGAGAAACTGCTTGCCCTATTGCCTGGCAGCGTCCTGTTTGGGGAGGAAAAGGAGAACGAGCCCTTAACCAACGCGTCCACCTGGGTGGTGGATCCCATTGACGGTACGCTCAATTACATCCATGGCTTAAAGCATTCTGCTGTGTCCATCGCCCTGGTGCGGGACAAACAGGTGCAGCTGGCCTGCATTTACAACCCCTACCGGGATGAGCTGTTTACCGCGCAGCTGGGCAAGGGCGCCTGCCTAAACGGGCAGGCCATTCACTGCTCGGACACGCCTTTTGAGCGCGCGCTGGTGTTTTACGGCACCTCCCCCTATAACGCGAGCCTGGTGGATGCCACCTTTTTAGCGGTTGCCAGCCTGATGAAAAAGACCGCGGACATCCGCCGCTTTGGTTCCGCCGTGTTGGACCTGGCCTATATCGCCTGCGGGCGGGCGGACCTGTTTTTTGAGTATTCCCTCTCCCCCTGGGATTACGCGGCAGGCAAGCTGGTGGTGACCGAGGCGGGCGGCGTGTTCAAAACCTTAAATTTTACTGAGGATACGCTGGATTTCTCCGCGCCGGCAGCTGTCTTTGTGTCAAACCCGGCGTGTGAGGAAGCGGGTTTCCCCATCGTGCAAAAGGAGTACGCAGCATGGCAAGCGCAGCCCCGATGATTGCCCGCTCCTCCCCCCATGTGCACACGCAGTTTTGTGACGGGCGCAGCACAGCGGAGGAGATGGTGCAAACAGCCCTGCAAAAAGGCTTTGTAAGCCTGGGCTTCTCCAGCCACGCTAAGCAGGATTTTGACCCGAACTATTCGCTGGATGAAGCGCGGGAAGCCGCCTATATCACAGAAATCAAGCGGCTTAAGGCGAAGTATAAGGACAGCATCAAAATCTGGCTGGGGATGGAGCAGGACTATTATTCTATAGCGGACAAACGCCTGTTTGAGTACGTCATCGCGTCCGTCCACTATATGCAGATGCCGGACGGCAGCAAACTGGCGGTGGACTCAAGCTTTGAACAATTGCAGCAGATTATCGCCGATGCCTTTGAGGGCGATGCCTATGCGCTGGTGGAAACCTATTACCAGATGGTGGGGGAATTTGTCGCGCGCATCCAGCCGGACATCATTGGCCATTTTGATTTGCTGACCAAATACAACCGCGGCAAACAGCCCTTTGATGAAACGCACCCGCGCTATGTCAAAGCGGCACAAAGCGCCATGCAGCAGGCCATCACCGGGTGTGACCTGATGGAGATCAACGTGGGCGCCCTGGCGCGCACCGGCATCAAAGACCCCTACCCCGCCCTGCCGCTTCTTAGCGCCTGGCGGGACTTGGGCGGGCAGGTCATCCTGGCCTCAGACTGCCATTTGGCGAACGATTTAGACAGCGCCTATGACGCGGGCATTGCCCTTTTGAAGGCAGCAGGCTACAAAAAAGCCGCCATCCTGGGGCGGCATGAAGACCTGTTTGAGTGGCACGAGGTGCCCTGATTACACGGGGTCAATGGTCTGGGAAAGGCGCTTGCTGCGCGCGTCGATCATGGCGCTCAAGCGCTGGGTACGCTGCTTGACGCGGTAGGCGACCAGCATTCCGCTGCGGTATTTGTCCAGCATGACCCGCACGGACACCGCGACCGGGACTGCCGGCAATACCCCCAGGCCTGCTGCCATCACAGCCGCGCCTGCGGCCAGGCCCGCGCCTGTTTTAAGCATGCGATAGGAGCCGTCCTGCAGGGCGGCTTTTTGCGTTTTGCGCCCCAGGATGACCTTGCCCTGCTCCGTCACCGCGATGACCACAAAGGGCAGGCCGGCGCTGAGTGTGCCCATCAACTCACCCATCAAGCCGCTGTCCTCCATCAGCCCCAAGCTGATGCCCACCTCATCCATGTGGGATAGGGCGGTGGTGATGCTGTCTGTCAGCGTGCCGCGGCTGCGCTGCTGATAGCTTTCTACCATGTCCTGATACTTCATGTTACTTTACCAATGCCTTGATCAAGGCGGTGACCACCCAGGAGCCGCCGATGATGGCCGCAATCCAGGTAATCTGCCGCAGGATGCGCAGCATGCCGGAGTCGCGCTTGGCGCGCTTGTCGGCGCGGGCTTGCAGGCTGTCCACCTTTTTTGCCAGCTCTAAAAGCCGCTTTTCCTGCTCGCGCAGGCGGTTGGACAGTTTGTCCTGCTCCTCGCCCTGCAGGGTGGCAGCAGCGCGCAGGGCTTCTACATCCGCGTACAGGCCCTCGGTGACGATGACCATCTCCTGGGTGAACTCCTCCACCAGGCGCGGCAGGTCCTTGCCGGAGATGGATTCCTTCGCGGTCTGCAAAAAATCCATGGATTTGGAGAGGATGCCCTGCTTCTTCTGCACGTCCTGCGCGGGCAGCTGCTCCGGGGCGCGGTTTTTTTCGTCGTTCATCTTACACCAGGCTGATGCCGCTGGCCGCCTGCTCCGCCCGGTAGCGGGTGAGCAGCGACTGGATGCGGTTATAGGGGTTGAGCAGCGCGCTTAAGCTGCGGTCGTGGTTCAAGGTGGCGATCAGGTAGGAGATATACTTGCTCATGTCGGCCTCGACAAACCATTTGGCGGCGCGCAACTCCGGTGAGCGGTAGGTGAGGTTGGTGGCCACCACGCGGTGGATGATGCCCTGCTGGTAGGCCTCCTCAAACTCCTGGATGCCGTTGGTGAAAAACGCGAAGGTCACGATGCAAAAGATGCGCTTGGCCTTGCGCTTTTTGAGCTCCTTGGCTAAATCCAGCATGGACTCGCCGGAGGAGAGGATGTCATCCGCCACGATGATGTCCTTGCCTTCCACCGAGGCGCCCAGGTACTCATGCGCGACAATGGGGTTGCGGCCGGCCACCACCTGCGTGTAGTCACGCCGCTTGTAGAACATGCCCAATTCCAGGGCCAGCACGGAAGAATAATAGATGTTGCGCTGCACAGCGCCCTCATCGGGGCTGACCACCATCATGTTGTATTTGTCAATCTGCAGATCCTTCACGGAGCGCAGCAGCGCCTTGAGCATCTGGTAGGTGGGCATCACGTTTTCAAAGCCGCACAGGGGCACAGCGTTCATCACGCGCGGGTCATGCGCGTCAAAGGTGATGATATTGGCCACACCCATGGTCTCCAGCTCCTGCAGCGCCATCGCGCAGTCCAGGCTTTCCCGGGTGTTGCGGCGGTGCTGACGGCTTTCATACAGCATGGGCATGATCACATTGACCCGCTTGGCCTTGCCGGCGATGGCGGCGATGATGCGCTTGAGGTCCTGGTAGTGGTCGTCCGGGGACATGGGCACTTCCAGGTCGTACATCCGGTAGGTGATGTTGTAGGCGCAGACATCCACCAGGATGTAGATATCATAGCCGCGCACGCTTTCCTTTAAAACGCCCTTGCCCTCCCCCGTGCCAAAGCGCGGGCAGGAGGCGGCGATCAGGAAATCCTCCCGGCCGTGGCCGGGCGTGGTGTAAAATTCCTCGTCCTGCAAATCCTGCAATTCGCGCCAGCGCAGAAGGTAGTTGTTGACATTGGCGCCCAGGGCGTCAATGCCCTGCATCGCGATGATGCCAAGCGGCCCATACTGGACGTTGCTTAAGTTTTCGCCCCACTCCGACAGAAAATTATCCACCATTTATATCTCCCCCTGTCTTTGCGCAGATGTATATTCGTTTTTCATCAGGACCATCACTTCGCACTCATCAAACTCAGGCTGATCCGGGGCAGCGTTTCCTCATTGCCCTGGGCATCCGGCGCGACGTTCATGCCTTCCATCAGCCCGTAGATGTTGACCTCTTTATTGATGTCAAAGCCCGGGTCGGTATCCGAGGTGATGTACAAAACATCCGTAAAGCCGGCGTCGTTTTTATTCAAAGCCACGCGCAAGACCCAGGCATCCGCGTCGTTTTCCTTGGCGATTAAGGTGCCCTGGTAATGCAGCATCTTGCCATCGTACATGTTGGGGTTTTGGGTGAGTTCGGTATACGTGGGGGTCAGCGCGCTCTTTTTAAGCAGCTCCTCCCGCGCAAGCGGGCTTAAAACACGCACGGCGGTGTAGTTGAGCACGCGGTCCTGCAGGCCTTTTTTGGTCAGCACCAGCCGGATGGCGTAGGTGCCTTCCTCCCTGGTATCAAAGGTGAAGCTGAAGGTGCCGTTTTTGGCGACGTTTTTGGTGGTTTCCTCCCCGTTCACGCTGAGGGTGGCGCGCACGTTGCTTTCCGTTGTGCTGCCGGCCAGGACAAACTGGTCATCCAGCAGCTCGCCTGAAGGCGTGGAGGTCATGCTGACGGGGATGAGGCCGGATTGGTAGCGGATGTTGTAGGAGCGGTTCAAGTCCGCAAGCCCCGGGGACTGCACCGTCAAGGTCATCACATAGACGTCCTCACTGGGCAGGTCAATGGGCAGGGAATAGACGCCCGCTTTGTTGGCTTTGGTTTCAAACACCTTGGAGGCGCTGGTTGAAAAGGACATCAGCACCGCGCGCAGGCTGGCCTCCGGCTTGGTTTTGCCCTTCATGACAAAGCTGGGCTTGCTGGTTTCAACCGGCGCGGTGGCCGTTTCATCCAGTGAGATGGGCAGCGGCGGCACAGGCTGGATGCTGGTGAATGTGAAGGTATCAAACACCTTGTTGAGCGCTGTGTTGTCCCGGGCTGTCAGCTGCCGATTAAACACCTGCATGTCCACCGTGATGGTGTAGCCATTGCGGATGGTCCTGCGCTGGAAGCCGCGGCGGGCGACATCCCCGTTTAGGCGGTAGGAATAGCGCAATTGCAGGAAGCGGCCGATGTTTTTGAAATTCTTCCAGGAGACCGAATCATAGCGGTAGCCCAGGATGGAATATGCGCCGGACGCCCCGTGGGAGAGGCGGTATTTCGCGCGGACATCGGAGCCATGCTCGTTGATGTCAAACAGCTGCTGGCCGTCCACATCCTGCAGTGCGGTGATGACCAGCACCCGGTCATTGGCGGTGTCATAGGCCTGCAGCAGGATGCCGCGCGCCTCAAAATCCGCCTGCCAGGTGGCCAGGGTGCCTCCCTGCTGCTGGATGAAGGCCTCGTTGTCCTTTAAGTTCTCCGGCGTCAAGACAGGCTGATACACGCCCTCAGGCAGGCTGACTGCCGCGTTCACCCCCGCAAACTGGTAGGATTCCGCAGCCCAAACCGGCACGAAGCCGATGAGTAACAGCAGCACGCACAACAGGCTGATTCCGCGTTTTCGCATCGCTGACCTCCTTGGTTTTCTCTAGTCACATCCTATCACACATGCCTTGTCCCTTCAACCAAAACAAGGATGCAGCCGGATGGGCTGACATTGTGTTCTGATTTGTAAACAAACCCGAACTTTTTTGATAGAAAACCTGAAATCGTACCGATTTTATGGTAACATGAAGGGAACACAAACGAGGTGAGTGCGATGGAGAAGGTAAAACGGGGCGAGCGGTTGATCGCCATGACCAGGGTGCTGACCAGCAACCCCAACAAGGTCATCCCCTATCAGGTGTTTTGTGATCAGTTCAAGGCGGCCAAGTCCTCCATCAGTGAGGACATCGCGATGATCGGGCGCGTGATGGCCACCTTTGAGTTGGGCGAGGTAGCCACCGTGACGGGCGCAGCCGGCGGCGTGCGCTTCCGCCCCATGATGCCCTCTGGCGAAGCGCTCCGTTTTATCCAGGGCATCGCGGACGCCTTAAACACCCCGGACCGCGCCCTGCCCGGCGGCTACCTCTATTTGTCCGACCTTCTGTCAGACCCCGTCATGACCCGCAAAATGGGCACCATCATGGCGCAGCCCTGCTTTAGTCTGGACGTGGATTTCGTGCTTACCATGGAAACAAAGGGCATCCCGGTTGCCATGATGACGGCGGAAGCGCTGAACGTGCCGCTGTTGATTGCCAGGCGCAGCAGCAAGGTGTATGAAGGCAGTTCGGTCAACATCAGCTATCCTGACGGCAAAGGCGGCATTGAAACCATGTCCTTAGCCCGCCGCGCGGTGATGCAGGGACAGCGCGCCCTGATTGTGGACGACTTCATGCGCCACGGCGGCACCGCCCTGGGCATGATCACCCTGATGAAGGAGTTTAACATCCAGGTGGCCGGCTTGACTTTTATGCTGGCGCAAAAGCGGGAGCAGCCGCTGACGGATTTGCCCGAATGGCCGCTGATGACCTTCACCGGGGATGGGATTGACACGCCCATGGTTGTTCAACCTGCCAAATGGCTCAAGGACCTTGGAGAAACTGTATCGTGAAAGCCCTGGTCGGCCTGGGCAACCCAGGCCCTGAATACGAACGAACCCGCCACAACGTGGGTTTTTTAGCCCTGGAGGAAGCCGCCCGGATGCTGGGTATTGCCGGGGAGCGCGCGCGCTTTAAGGGCTTGGTTATGGAAGGCCGGGTTGGGGAGGAGCGCGTGGTGCTCTTCCGCCCCACCACCTATATGAATTTATCCGGTGAGGCGCTGGTGGAATTGATGCACTGGTACAAGCTGGAGCCGGAGGACATCTTGATCATGTCCGACGACATTGACCTTGACCCCGGCATGATGCGCCTGCGCCAAAAAGGCGGAGCGGGCACGCACAACGGGTGGCGCAGCATCATCCAGATGGCCGCCAGCCAGCAGTTTCCCCGCGCGCGCATCGGCATCGGCGCGCCGCCTGCGCACTGGGAGTTGAAGGACTGGGTGCTTTCCCGCTGGGATCAGGATGAGGGCGCGGAGGGCATCCGCGAAGCCATCACCCTGGCTGCGAAGGCGGGCGTCAGCTTCTTGCAAAACGGCATGCAGCTGACCATGAACTTGTACAACATCAAAAGCAGGCCCAAAAAGCCCGCTGTGATTCCAAAAACTGAAGATACAGAGGACGCAGATGCTGTCTAGGATCCTTCCCCGCCTGTCAAACCACCCGGCATTTTTCAAAGCCCGGGATGCTTTGGCTGCCGGCAAACTGACCGCCCTGTATGACATGCCGCCCAGCCTGCGGCTGCTGTTCGCGCTCACCATGGCGCAGGAGCGGCAGGTCATCTACCTGCTGCCCAATGAGCGCGCAGCCCGGCAGGCCTATGAAGACGCCATCGGCCTGCAGGTGCAGGATGTGGTGTATTTCCAGCAGGCGGATCTGCGCTTTATGCGCGCGGTAACGGGGCTGGAAAGCCAGTGGCAGCGCATCGCGGCGCTGACAAAAATCATCAGCGCAAAGGGCAAGCTGCTCATCTGCGCCATTGACGCGCTGCAAGTGCACATGCCGCCGCCGGACTGGCTGGCGCAGTCCATGCGCACCATCAGACTTGGCGCAGAATATCAGCCAGACGACTTGGCGCGGGAGTTTGCACTTCTTGGGTATGAACGGGTGGACCTGGTGGAGGGCAAGGGCCAGTTTGCGCTGCGCGGGGACATCCTGGACATCTACCCGCCCGCCATGGACATGCCCGCGCGCATTGAGTTTTTTGATGTGCAGGTGGACAGCATCCGTCTGTTTGACCCCTTGACCCAGCGCAGCGCGGACCGGGTGGAGCAGGCGCTCATCACCCCGGCCACCATCCATGTCATCCCGGAAGCGCACCGCGAAGAAGCCGCGGAACGATTGAGCATACTGCTGGCGCAGGAGGAGACGCCCCTTACCCACCACGCTGTGATGGATGGGGAGCTCATGCTGCCGGAGCCGGATGAGATCCTGGCGTTTGGCACCGTCCAAAACGCTGAATTGTGGGCGCATGCGCTTTACCCCGCGGAATCCTCCCTGCTGTCCTACCTGCCGGACGCTTTGCTGGTGGTAGATACACCAGAGCGCGCCATGCAGCGCATCTTGGATTACACGGACGGCTTTTTGGAGGACTATAGAAATGCGCTTGAAAACCGCATGGCGCACCCCGCACAGGCAGGCTTGATCCGCAGCCAGGATGAGATGCTGGCCTTGTTGGGAGCGCGCGCCATCTGTACCGTGCAGGACCTGCTGCGCGGCATGGGCAACTTAACGCCGCAGGCGGTGCTGCCCTTCCCGGGGCAAGGCATGGACAGCTACAAGGGCAGGATTCAAGCTTTGGCTGAGCAGTTGAGTACCTGGCAGGCAGAGGGCATCGCTGCGATTCTCTTCACGGGCGGCCAGGCGCGCTCCGAGCGCCTCGCGGCTGCGCTGGCCTCCCGCGGCATCAGCGCCGCGATGCTTGAGGACACAGCGGGCGGGCACCAGGTGATGCTGCACCCGGGCAACATCCATGAAGGCGTGCTGATCAAGGACGCTTACCTTGCGATGATCGCGCCAAATGAGCTGTTTGGCACAAGCCGCACCAAGGCGCGCAAGCCGCAGACCGCGGGCCAGCGCATCGAGGCCTTCACCGATTTATCCATTGGCGATTATGTCGTACACGACCACCACGGCATCGGTGTGTACCAGGGCACAGTGCGTCTGCAGTCCGAGGGCATCTGGCGGGATTATCTGTTCATCCAGTACCGCGGCAGCGACAAATTGTACATCCCGGCTGATCAGTTTGACCGGGTGCAAAAATACATCGGCAGCCCGGATGCCGCACCGCCGCTCAATGACCTGTCCAGCAACACCTGGAGCCGTCAGAAGTCCAAGGTCAAGGCCGGACTCAAGCAGCTGGCATTTGACCTGGTGGCGCTCTACGCCAGCCGCCAGGCCACGCCCGGCTACGCCTTTGAGCCTTTTGAACCCTTTGAGAGCCAGTTCGCGGACCAGTTTGACCACGAATTGACCGTTGACCAGGAGCAGGCGGTAAACGAGGTGCTCTCAGACATGGCGCGAGCGCAAAACATGGACCGCCTGCTGTGCGGGGATGTGGGCTACGGCAAGACCGAGGTGGCTATGCGCGCGGCCTTCCGCGCGGTCATGAACGGCAAGCAGGTGGCCTTTTTGGCCCCCACCACCATTTTGGTACAGCAGCATGTGCGCACGCTGCAAAAGCGCTTTGAAGGTTTCCCGGTCACCATCTCCTTTGTGAGCCGCTTCCGCAGCCCCCGGGAGAACCGGGAAACCTTGAACCAGACGCGCGAGGGCAAGGTGGACATCCTGGTGGGCACCCACCGCCTCTTAAGCCGTGATGTCGCCTTTAAAAGCCTGGGCCTGCTGATCATTGATGAGGAGCAGCGCTTTGGCGTGCGCCACAAGGAGCAGATCCAGCACCTCAAATCCACCGTGGACGTGCTCACCCTCAGCGCTACCCCCATCCCCCGCACCCTGCACATGAGTATGGTGGGCGTGCGGGACATGAGCCTGCTTGAAACCCCGCCGGAGGACCGCTTCCCCGTGTCCACCTTTGTGGTGGATTACAAGGACGGGCTGATCCGCGACGCCATCATGCGGGAGCTGGCGCGAGATGGGCAGGTCTTCTTCCTCTACAACCGCGTGGCGGACATTGACCGCATGGCAACCCACCTGCGCCAATTGGTGCCGGAAGCGCGCATCGCGGTGGCGCACGGGCAGATGCCCGAGAGCGCGCTGGAAGACGTGATGCACGAGTTTTACCTGGCGCGCCACGATGTGCTCCTGTGCAGCACCATCATTGAAAACGGGCTGGACATCCAAAACGCCAATACGCTGATTGTGTACGACGCGGACCGTTTTGGCCTGTCACAGCTGTACCAGCTGCGCGGGCGCGTGGGCCGCAGCACGCAGGCAGCCTATGCCTTCTTTACCGTCCGGCCCGACAAGTCCTTGAGTGAGACGGCGGAAAAGCGCCTGTCTGCCATCAAAGAGTTCACCGCCTTTGGCGCGGGCTTCCGCATCGCCATGCGCGATCTGGAGATCCGCGGCGCCGGCAACATCTTTGGCCCGGAGCAGTCCGGCCAGGTGGCGGTGGTGGGCTATGACATGTACGTGCGCATGATTGAGGAAGCCATTAAGGAAGCGCAGGGCGATTTCTCAAGCCAGCGGCAAAGCGAGCTGGAAACCAGGGTGGATTTGATGGTCAACGCCTTTTTGCCCGAGGACTATGTGCGCGGTGAGGCCCAGCGGATTGAGATTTACAAGCGCATTGCCATGATCCGCAATGAGCAGGACGAGACCGTGCTGATTGATGATTTGATTGACCGCTTTGGTGAGCCGGAGGAGCCGGTCATCAACTTAATCCGCATCGCCCGGCTGCGCGCCCTGGCCAATGAGCTGGGCATTGACCAGGTGCGGCTGGACCGGGGCGACCTGGTCATGCGCTTCAACCCACAGTACGCGGCGGACCCATTGCTCCTCTACCAGGCGCTGAGCCACATTGGCAGCCGGATGAGCCTGCAGTCCGGCAAACGGGCTACCTTCCTGATGATTGCCCTGCGCGGCAAGGACACACAAGAGGTGCTGGTAGCCGGCATCAAGGCGCTGACCCTTTTAATTGACACAATGAACCAATTGAAAACGCCCGTCGCATAAACAGGCGTTTTCATTGGATGATGCAAGCCGCCGCACAGGCGGTTTTTTGTATTACTCGTCGACTGTTTGCACGGTCTTTTTCTCGCCGATGCTGAGCACGAAGTTGAGGATGATGCCCAGGATGGCCGCGCCCGCGATGGCGGGGACGTTGAGGCCGAAGAAGTCGATATTGCCGCCAAAGCCGTAGTTGACGCCCAGGCCAAAGGTCATGATGACGGCGATGACCGCGATGTTCTTGGAATCAAACATGCTGACACCCTTGTCAATCAAAATGGCGATGCCCTGCGCGGCGATGGCGCCAAACAGGTAGATTTCCAGCCCGCCGATGACGGCGACCGGAATGCCGTAGATGACCTTAATGAGCGGGGTAAAGCAGGAGATAACCATCGCCAGCAGGCCTGCTGCGAACATCACCGGCACGGAGAAGACTTTGGTGATGGCCATGGTGGAGATGTTCTCGCCGTAGTTGGTGCCGGCGGGGCCGCCCACGGCACCGGAGATCATGTCGCAGATGCCGTCGCCGATTAAGTTGCGGTCCAGCAGGGACGCGATGTCGTAGTGCTTGCCGCGCTTTTTGGCCTCATTGTTGACATAGATATCCAGCTGGTAGATGTGCGCGGTGGATTCGGGGATGGTGGCGATGGCGATGGGCATGATGGCTGCCACCGCCGCCCAGGACACCTTGGGCAGGGTAAAGGCGGGCAGGGAGAAGATGGCGCCGTCGCCCAGCTTCCAGGTGGAGGCATCCAGCGCCTCCTGCGGGATAGCGCGGAAGAAATCCCCGCCGCCCACGGCGTAGATGATGGCAGCCGCGGCGCAGCCGGTCAAAGCGCCTAAAAGCAGGGGCAGCTGGCCCAAAAAACCTTTGAACTTGCGGCTATAGATGACGGTGGAGAACAGCGTGACAAGGGAGATGACCCAGACCACAGAGGACTGCATCACATCGCCCGAGAGCGCCTGGGGCGCCGCGTCCTGCATGGCGTTGCCGGCCAAGGTAAGGCCGATAATCATCGCGACCGGACCCGTCACCTGCGCGGGCAGGATCTTCTCCACCTTGTCCTTGCCGGAGTAGCGCACCAGGATACCGGCGATGATGGAGATGATGCCGGAGAAGATGATGCCAAACTGCGCCTGGCTGATCAGCTCCGGCGGCAGGATCTTGGTGGCTTCAAAGACCGCCAATTGCTCCACCGTGCCCTCCGCCGCGATCATAGAGGCAATGGCCGTCAAATAGGCGAAGGAGGAGCCGTAGTACATGGGAATCTTGCCGCCGGTGATGAGCGTGAAGCACACGGTGGCCAGACCGGAAGCGAAAATGGTGGTGGACACCTGGAAACCCGTGATGAGCGCCACGGCCACCGTGGCCGGGAACATGACGATGATTTGCTGCAGGGCGTACAGCAAGAGGCGTCCCAGCGGCGGCCGCTCGTCCGGCAAATAGGAGTGGTGGATGTTCCGTTTGGTCATTTTTGCTCTCCTTTTGGTTGGTTTTGCTGGTCATTTTAAAAAAACAGCCCCCTATGAGCTGTAGTTCCTGCATTCTGTCTGCATGAGATGGCCTCCTTGTGGAAGTGTCCCGGTGCTTTGCGTGAGAATAGCACAGCGACCCGGCTACGTCAAGCAGTTTTCGGAACGATTGAGCAAACAAAAGCTTAATCGTTCGTGTATTTAATGTTTCTCATTTAAAAAATAGATATTTTCAATCTTCTGTTTGACATCCGCCCAAAACGGTTTATAATTTGAAACTGAGTTTCAATTTTGGAGGGCATTGCACTGAAACAGATGGACCGGAAGGAGTACAGCACCAGGCAGCGCAACGCGGTACTGGATTGTTTTTTGCGCCAGCCCCAAAGTGGGCTGACCGCGCAGGAGGTATATCAGCAGCTGCGACAGGACGGGGTGGCCATTGGCCGCACCACCGTGTACCGCGCAATCAACCACCTGTGTGAGCAGGGCGTGTTAATCCAGCTGCCTGAACTGTACAGCGGGACGGACGCGCCCAAGCGCTACCAGCACCGTGGGCAGGACACCGGCCACATCAGCGTGCGCTGCACCGGCTGCGGGATGATCGCGGCGCTCAAGTGCGAGGCTGTGAGCGCCTTTGAGCGCCACGTCAAAGAGGACCACGGTTTCCGTCTGTTGGAAGAGGAATGCCTGCTGCCCGGATTGTGCCAGGATTGTACAAACAAAACCTGATTAGGAAAGGAACCCCATGAAAATTTTTGTCATTGCCCTCATCGCCCTTAGCCTGATGCTGGCCACCCCCCTGAGCGTGCCGGCGGAAGAAAAGCTGCAGATTATTACCATGAACTTCCCCGCTTTTGATTTTGCCCGGCAGGTAGCAGGAAGCCGCGCAGAGGTCACCCTCCTGTTGCCCCCGGGTGTGGACGCGCACAGCTTTGAGCCCTCCCCCCGTGACGTGATCGCGATGCAGGAGGCCGATTTGCTCATTTACAACGGCGGTATCGGCGAAAACTGGATCAGCGGCATGCTGAAATCCATGGGGACTGACGCCCCGGCAGCCATTGCCATGATGGACCAGGTGGATACCGTGGCAGAGGAATTGGTGGAAGGCATGGAGGATGTGCCGCACGCCCATTCCCACGGGGATGAAGACGACCACGACGATCACGATGATGACCATGATGATGAGGAGCGCGAGCTGGATGAGCATGTGTGGACCACGCCTCGCAACGCCATCCGCATCTCCCGCGCGATCCTGGAAAAACTGATCGAGCTGGACCCAAAAGGCCGTGACAGTTACCAGGCCAATTTTGACCGCTTTGAGCAGGAGTTAAAAGCCCTGGACCAGGATTTCCAGGCGATGTTTGCATCCGCCAAGCGCAACACCATCGTGCTGGGCGACCGCTTCCCCATGCGCTATTTCACCAATGAGTACAAGCTGGATTACTACGCCGCCTTCCCCGGCTGCGCGGCGGAAACCGAGCCCAGCGCCCGCACCATCGCCTTCCTCATGGACACCATCAGGAAGGAAGAAATCCCGGTGGTCTTCCATATAGAATTTTCCAATCAGAAAGCCGCCAACGCGATTGCCGCTGAAACCGGCGCCAAAACGCTGCTGCTGCACTCCGGGCACAACGTAAGCAGCCAGGAGATGGCGGACGGCATCACCTACCTGTCCATCATGCGGCAAAACCTGAACACCTTAAAGGAGGCCTTGTACTGATGCCCTTGATTTCTGTCAGGGACGCCGCCTTTGCCTACGATGGGCAGATCGTCCTCTCTGGTGTCACTTTTGACGTGAACCAGGGGGACTATCTGTGTATCGTGGGCGAGAACGGCTCCGGTAAATCCACCTTGATGAAAGGCCTGCTGCGCCTGGTGAGCCCTGTGAAGGGCGCCGTCAGCCTGGGTGATGGCCTTGCGCAGGATGAGATTGGCTACCTGCCCCAGCAAAACCTGACCCAGCGGGATTTCCCCGCCTCGGTGCTGGAGGTGGTGGAGTCAGGCATCCGGGGCAAGCGCCTTTTTTTGAACAAAGCGGACAAGGCGCGCGCGCAGGAGAAGATGGAACTCCTGGAGATTGCGGATTTGCAGCACCGCAGCTTCATGGAGCTCTCCGGCGGGCAGCGCCAGCGCGCCTTATTGGCCCGTGCCCTGTGCGCGACGCGCAAGCTGCTCTTGCTTGATGAACCCACCGCGGGGCTTGACCCGGTTGTGGCGCGGGAATTGTATAAAACTATTGAAAATATCAACAAGGAGCAGGGCATCGCCGTCATCATGATTACCCATGATGTGCATACGGCCGCCTTTTACGCCAGCAGCATCCTGCACCTGCAGCAAACGCCCCTCTTCTTCGGTAAGCCGGATGAGTACCTAGACACCTATCATGGGCAGTGTTTCGCGGGAGGGATTTGTGATGTTTGACTGGCTGTTTGAGATGTTTTCCTACGCCTTCATCACCCGCGCGGTGCTGGTGGGGATGATTGTATCCCTGTGCGCAGCGCTTTTGGGCGTGAGCCTGGTGCTGAAGCGCTATTCCATGATTGGGGACGGCTTATCTCATGTGGGCTTTGGCGCGTTAGCTGTCGCCATGGTGCTGGGGGTTGCGCCCCTGGCCTTCACCATTCCGGTGGTGGTGGTGGCTGCCCTCCTGCTGCTGCGGCTGTCTGAAACCAGCAAGATCAAGGGGGACGCAGCCATTGGCATGATTGCCACCGCTGCTTTGGCTGTGGGCGTGATGGTGCTGTCCTTGGCCCGCAACGCCAACGCGGACATCTCCGGCTACCTGTTTGGCAGCATCCTTGTGATGTCCAAGGACGATCTTTTCATCAGCCTGATCTTGGGCGGCGCGGTGCTGATGCTCTTTATCCTCTACTACCGCCGCATTTTCACGGTCACCTTTGACGAAGCCTTCGCCCGGGCGACCGGCTTGAAGGCGGGGCTCTACAACACGCTGATTGCTGTGCTCACAGCCGTCACGATTGTGCTGGGCATGCGCTTGATGGGCGCGATGCTGATTTCCTCCCTGATTATCTTCCCGGCGCTGACCGCGATGCGCCTGTGCAAAAGCTTTAAGACGGTTACCTTGACCGCGGCGGGCGTCAGCCTGATCAGCTTTTTTATCGGCATGTCCCTCTCCTATTTGCTGTCCACGCCCGCGGGCGCCAGCGTGGTGCTGGTGAACGCCCTGATGTTCTTGCTGTTTGCGCTCATCGCCAGACTGCGCAGCCGGAAACTGAAACCAGCCGCTTGAACAAGGCGAACATATGTGCTATTATTGCCTTGTTCATGCAGTGAACAATCCCATGCTATGAAAGTGACTTTATGAAGGACGCGTTGATCATCAAAGGCGCGCGGGAACACAACCTCAAAAATGTGGACCTGACGCTGCCGCGCAATAAACTGATTGTATTTACAGGCTTGTCGGGCTCCGGCAAGTCCTCTTTGGCCTTTGACACCATTTACGCCGAGGGCCAGCGCCGCTATGTGGAAAGCATGTCCAGCTACGCCCGCCAGTTCTTGGGGCAGATGGAAAAGCCGGATGTGGATGCCATTGACGGCCTCTCCCCCGCCATTTCGATTGACCAGAAGACATCCGGGCACAACCCGCGTTCCACCGTGGGCACGGTGACGGAGATCCACGACTATCTGCGCCTGCTTTACGCGCGCATCGGCATCCCCCACTGCCCCAAGTGCGGGGTGGAGATTCGCCAGCAGACGGTGGACCAGATGGTGGACGCCATCCTGCAGATGCCGGAGGATACGCGCTTGTTGATCCTGGCGCCTGTGGTGCGCGCGCGCAAGGGTGAGCACACCAAGCTGCTGGAAAACGCGGCCAAGTCCGGCTTTGTACGCGTGCAGATTGACGGCACCGTGTATGACCTGGATGATTTGCCCACCCTGGACAAGAAAAAGCGCCACGACATCGACCTGGTGGTGGACCGGGTCATTGTCAAGCCGGATATCCGCACCCGCCTGGCCGGCTCCATCGAAACCGCCCTGCGCGAAGCGGGCGGCTTGATGGCAGTGCAGCCACTTGAAAACAACGAGCGCATGCTGTTCTCCCAGAACTATGCCTGCCCGGACTGCAATATCAACATTGAGGAATTGGCACCCAGGATGTTCTCCTTCAACTCGCCCTATGGGGCCTGCCCGGAGTGCTCCGGCCTGGGCGTGCTGAAGAACATCCCGGTGGACCTGGTGCTGCCTGATCTATCCAAATCCCTTAACCAGGGCGCGGTGAGCGCCATGGGCTGGAACAGCAGCGGGGATGAAAGCTCCATGTCACACATGATGTTTGTGGGGCTGAGCGAAAAATACAAGTTCAGCATGGATACGCCGGTGGGCGAATTACCCAGGGACATCCTGAACATCATCCTGTATGGCACGGGCGGCGTGAAGGTGCCCATGCGGTATGAGAGCATCTCCGGTTCTGGCACCTATAACGTAAGCTATGAGGGCATCATCCCCACGCTGATGCGCCGCTACCGGGAGACCACCAGCGACGCGGCTAAGGCGATGTATGAATCCTTTATGCGGGAGGAGCCCTGCCCCGCCTGCCAGGGCAAGCGGCTGAAGCCTGAAGCCCTGGCTGTCACCGTGGGCGGGATGAACCTGGCGGATTTGAGCGCCTTGAACCTGACGGAAGCCCAGCGCTTTTTGGAAAGCCTGAACCTGAGCCAGACCCATACCATGATCGCGGCGCAGATCATCAAGGAATTGCGCGCAAGGCTTTCTTTCCTGCGCGATGTGGGGCTGGATTATCTCAGCCTCTCCCGCGCGGCTGCCACCTTATCCGGCGGTGAGTCCCAGCGCATCCGCCTGGCGACACAGATTGGCTCGGGCTTAGTGGGCGTGCTGTACATTTTGGACGAGCCTTCTATCGGCCTGCACCAAAAGGACAACGCGCGCCTGCTGGGCACCCTGCGCCGCTTGCGCGATCTGGGCAACACCCTGATTGTGGTGGAGCATGATGAAGAAACCCTGCGCGCCGCGGATTACCTGGTGGACATCGGCCCGGGCGCCGGGCAGATGGGCGGACACATCGTCACCCAGGGCACGCTGGATGAGGTGATGGCCTGTGAGGACTCCCTCACCGCCGATTACCTGTCCGGGCGCAAATACATCCCCGTGCCCACCAAGCGCAAAAAGCCCACCGGCTGGCTGACGGTCAAGGGCGCGCGCGCCAACAACCTCAAAAACCAGGATGTCAGGTTCCCCCTGGGCGTGTTTTGCGCGGTGTCGGGCGTATCCGGCAGCGGCAAGAGCAGCCTGGTGAACGAGATTTTGTACAAGGCCTTAGCCCGGGATTTGAACCGCGCGAGCACCTATCCCGCCGCGCATACCGCGATTTTGGGGCTGGAGCATCTGGACAAGATCATCAACATCGACCAGTCCCCCATCGGCCGCACCCCGCGCAGCAACCCCGCCACCTATACAGGCGTGTTCGACTTGATCCGCAAGGTCTTTGCGATGACGCCGGAAGCCAAGGCGAGGGGCTACAAGGAAGGCCGTTTCTCCTTCAACGTGAAGGGCGGACGGTGCGAAGCCTGCAGCGGGGACGGCATGCTCAAGATTGAGATGCACTTTTTAGCCGACCTCTACGTTCCCTGCGAAGTGTGCAAGGGCAAGCGCTACAGCCAGGAAACCTTGCAGATCCGCTACCGCGGCAAAACCATTGCAGACGTCCTGGAGATGACGGTGGATGAGGCGCTGGCTTTCTTTGAGCACCACCCCACCATCAAGCGCAAGCTGAAGACCTTGGCGGATGTGGGGCTGACCTACATCAAACTGGGGCAGCCCTCCACCACCCTGTCGGGCGGTGAAGCCCAGCGCGTGAAGCTGGCGACGGAGCTGTCCAAAAGAGCAACCGGCAAGACGCTGGTGCTGCTGGATGAGCCCACCACAGGGCTGCACATGGATGATGTGGCGCGCCTGATTCAGGTGCTGCAGCGGCTGACCAAGTCCGGCAACACGGTGCTGGTCATTGAGCACAACCTGGACGTGCTCAAGACCGCGGACTATATCATCGACCTGGGGCCCGATGGCGGCGACCGCGGCGGCGAGGTGATCGCCACCGGCACGCCGGAGGACATCGCCAAGTCCTCCCAAAGCTATACCGGTGAGTACCTGCGCAAGGCAGGGATTTCCTGATGCGCTGCGCCTGCCCTTTTTGCGGGGATTTCATGCCCCAGGCGCAAAACCAGGCGCGCTGTGTGTGCCCGCACTGCGGCTATGTGTGCGCCGCCTGCGTGTCCAGGGACACGCCGCTTGATGTGGACACCATCCGCCAAATGGCGGAAGACAGGGCTTTTGAGCCGGCAGTAAAGCCCGATTTGGCGGGTGAATCCTGATGCTTCCATCATCCATCCAAAAGAGCCGATTTCCTTGAACGCGCGGCTCTTTTTTTGTATACTGAATGGGTAGATTGTAGGAGGTATTGCATGCAAGCATCGAACCAAAGCCCCCACCGCCGCGGCTGGCAGGTGTACAAAAACAGGTTCCCGCAGGTCATCATGACGCTGCTGTTTCAATTGCTGATCCGAGCCATCGCCTTCATCCCCTTTATTTACGCGGTCGCGACCGGATCGTTCTTTCAATTTGACAAGAACTACGCCATGGCCTTTGGCTTCTTGTTTTCCTTGCCCCTGTATGTGCTGCTGGTGATGCCCATGCGCTTCCAGGCCGCCGCCAAAAAGGCGCAGCTGCACGGCTTTGCGCGGGATGCCCGCATCGACGGCCGCAACTATGTCATCTGGCTGCGCGCGGCGCTGGTGCGCCTGCTGCGCGCGCTGCCCTTCATCCTGCCCTTTTTCGTGTTCGCGGGGCTGTATTACTATTTAATGCCGTACCCGGATTTCACCGTGCCGATGCTGGCCATCTCCCGCATTGGGGATGTGATTGGCAAGGGCTTTTTGGGCGGCGCCATCATCACCGGTGTGGTGGGCATCGCCTCCGCCATCCTGGCCGCTTTGGGCTGGCTGCGCGGCGTTGCCTTTGAGCACCAGGCAGTGATTGAGCAGGGCATTAGGTTCTCGCTGGACCAGGCGCACGCGCTGCGCAAGCGCCGCAAACGCACCATCCGCAATACCGTCTTCAAAAATGCGCTGCTGACCCTGCCTGCCATCATCGGGGTGATGGCGGTGATTGGAAACCACCTGATGTCCCTGCCGCGGGTGGGCATGCTGGCACTGGATTACTTAAACGCTGCTGCCAACTTGCTGAAGTTTGATTTCCCGGCCATGGTGCCCATCATGATCGCGGTTATTTTGCTGGTGCTCTGGCTGCCCATCCTGCCGCTTCGCAAGCTGGCGCTGTGCGCCGTGATGACGGAAGACCACCAAGCCGGCGCATGAGCAAAGCACGCCTGGACAAGCTGATCTCCGAGCGCACAGACCTAAGCCGCGCGGAAGCCAAGCAAGCTATCCGGGCGGGCCGGGTGCAGGCAGCAGGCCAGGTGATCAGGACGCCGGACGCCAGGGTGGACGCCAACTTGGGCTTGACGCTGGACCAAACCCCTTTGCGCGGGGACAGCGAGCTGTACATCCTGCTGTATAAGCCAACAGGCCTTTTGACCGCGGCCAGGGACAGCAAAGCGCCCACGGTGATGGACCTGTTGCCCCCCTTGTTGTTAAAGCGCAGGTGTATGCCGGTGGGACGGCTTGACAAGGATACCTCTGGCCTCCTCTTGCTGATGACGGATGGAGCGCTGGCGCACCGCCTGCTCTCCCCCAGGCGCGGGATTGAAAAGCTGTATGAAGCGCAGGTGGCAGGTAAACTGGACACGGAGGATGTACAAGCCTTTGCCGCGGGCATCGTGCTGAGCGACTTCACAGCCCAGCCCGCAGATATGCGCATCCTGGACGCAAACGACGAAAGCAGCACCGCGCAGGTGATTTTGACAGAGGGCAAGCACCGCCAGGTGCGGCGGATGTTTGGCAGCCGCGGGCACGAGGTGCTCACCCTCAAACGCCTGCGCTTTGGCCCGGTTGAATTGGGCGAGGATTTGCCCATAGGGGCATACAGGGAACTGACGGACGCGGAAGTCCAGGCATTGAAGGAGACGGTAGACCTTGGCTGAGCAGTATTTTGAGGCGCACCCCACCTCTGAGCACGACCTGCGGGACATCCAATTTTCCTTTGACGGGGTGGATTTTGTCTTTGCGACCGATGCCGGCGTCTTCTCCCGCGAGGGGCTGGACGATGGCACAAGCCTTCTGCTGAAGGAGGCGCTGCCGCATCTGTCCGGCCGGGTGCTGGACCTGGGCTGCGGCTGGGGCGCTGTGGGCGTGATTTGCAAAAAACTCAAACCCGCCCTGGAACTTGTGATGACGGACGTCAACACCCGCGCGGCGGAGCTGGCCAGACAGAACCTGGCGCGAAACGCTGTTTGCGCGCAGGTAGTCACAGGGGATGGATTTGAGCAGGTACAAGGCCCCTTTGACTGGATCCTGCTTAACCCGCCCATCCGGGCCGGGAAGCAGTTAATCTATTCGCTGTATGAGGACAGCGCGCGGCACCTGGCGGACAAGGGCACCCTTGCCATCGTCATCCGCAAGCAGCAGGGGGCGCTTTCCACCAGGGAGTTTTTGCAGACATTGTTTGAGGATGTCCGGCTTGTGAACCGGAAAAAGGGCTACCACATCTATTTTTGCAGGAGGGCACAACATGACATATGACCAGGCATTTTTTGATGCCGGGATTGACCGCACCGGCACCAACAGCTTAAAGTGGTGCGCCAGAAGCTTCATCCAGGAGGGCATGGTGCCCCTGTGGGTGGCGGACATGGACTTTGCCTGCGCCGCCCCCATTACCGACGCGCTCAAGGCGCGCGCGGAGCATGCCTGCTTTGGCTATACCTTCCCCGATGACACGGACGCAGACGCGCTGATTGGGTTTTGGGCGCGCCGGCACAGGCTGCGCCTTCAAAGAGAGGACCTGCTGATGATGCCCACCGTGGTCGCCGGCCTGCGCGCCTGCGTGCAGACCATGACACAGCCGGGTGACGGCGTCATCATCCAAACCCCCGTGTACGGCCCCTTTATTTCCAGTGTCCAGGAAAGCAGCCGGGTGGTGCTGGATGCCGGCTTGTGCCGGGATGCGGACGGCCGCTACACCATGGATTTTGACGCGATCGAGCGCTTCTTAAAGCAGGGCGCTAGGCTGATGATCCTCTGCAACCCGCACAACCCTGTCAGCCGCGCCTGGTCACAGGAGGAGCTGCGCGCGCTGCTGTCCCTGCTTAACCGGTACAAAGCCCGGCTGGTGTCGGATGAAATCCACGCCGATTTTGTGTTTGCGCCCCGCAGCTTTGTGCCTGTCCTCTCGCTTCCGGAAGCCGGGGAGGGCACCATCGCGCTGGTCTCCGCCAGCAAAACCTTCAACATCGCGGGGCTGCAGCAGGCGACCGCCATCTGCCGGGACCACGACATCATCAACCTGCTGCGGCGCCACTTAGAGCGCGTAGGCGCGCAATCCGGCAACATCTTTGCCCTCACTGCCACCCGCGCGGCCTACACCCAGTGTGATGACTGGCTGGACGGGCTGATGCAGTACCTGCGCGGCAACCAGGAAACCTTAAAAAACCTGATTGCTGAGTTGCTGCCCCACGCGGTGCTTACCCCCATGGAGGCCACCTTCTTAGCCTGGGTGGACATCCGCCCCTATGAGGTGCCGCACTGTGATGTGGACGGCCGATGCCGCCGCCACGGCGTGGTGTTGACAGACGGCCAGTTCTTTGGCGTAAGCAGCGGCGAAGGATTTATGCGTATTAACTATGGCTGCCCTCAAGGGCAATTATTGGAAGGCGTGCAGCGCTTTGCGCACGCGATAAAGGAAGGGTGACAACATGACACACAAGGAATTTGACAAACTGCTGGAAAGCCTGCAAGAACCCATGGTCAAAACCCTGCAGGAGTGGGTCCGCATCCCCAGTTTGAAGGAAGACCCGGCAGACAATGCGCCATTTGGCCAGCCGCTGCGCCTGATGCTGGACAAGACGCTGGCAGACTGCCGCGCATTGGGCTTTGAGGTGAAGGACTACGGCGGCTACGCGGGTGACGCCAAGATGGGCGAAGGCAGTGACGGGGACGCGCTGGGCATCCTCGCGCATGTGGACGTGGTGCCCGTTGGCGACGGCTGGACGCGGGAGCCGTTCGGCGCGCAGATTGAGGGCGATTTGATGTATGGCCGCGGTACCAGCGATGACAAGGGCCCCCTGGCCGCCGCGCTGTATGCCATGGTCGCCGTCAAGAAAGCAGGCATTCCGCTTCAGCGCAAGGTGACCCTCATCTTTGGCTGTGACGAGGAAAGCGGCATGGAAGACATGAAACACTACAAAAAAGTGGCCACCATGCCAAGGACCGGCTTCAGCCCGGACGCCAGCTACCCCATCATCAACCTGGAAAAAGGCATGGTGGGCCTGGGTCTCACAGCGCAGGTGCCAAAAGACGGCCTGCGCGTGCTGGAACTCAATGTGGGCGAGCGACAAAACGTCATCCCCGGCAAAGCCAGCGCGCTGGTTTCAGGCGACACCAGCCTGATTGAAAAGGTGGCCGAGGTCTCCAGACAATATGGCTGGCCGGTCGAAGCGAAGATGGAAAACGGCGCGGTGCGCATCCTGGCGACCGGCATCAATGGCCACGCTGCTTATCCAGAGACCGCGCGCAACGCCATTGGGCAGCTTTTAATTACATTAAAGGAACTGGGCGCAACCGGTCCCATCGCCACGCTGGCCTTGGCCATCGGGACGGA
This sequence comes from uncultured Christensenella sp., assembly GCA_964346355.1. Classification (GTDB taxonomy): domain Bacteria; phylum Bacillota; class Clostridia; order Christensenellales; family Aristaeellaceae; genus UBA6115. Next base: position 64,679 of record CAYFUH010000004.1, read on the forward strand.
TTCCTATGGCGAAGGCCTGGGCATCAAGGCGGAGGATAAGGCCAGCGGCCCGCTGACCTGCAACCTGGGTATCATCCGTTTGAAGGATGACACATTAAGCGCGACCCTGGACATCCGCTACCCCCTCCTGATTGCGGGTGAGCGCATCCGGGACATTGTGGCAGCGCACCTGGACGGCTTTGAGGTAGCGCAGAACTTCTTTAAACTGCCCCATTATGTGCCCGCGTCCAGCGCCCTGGTGCAAGGCTTGCTGGATGCCTACCACGGGGTGACCGGACGGGAAAAAACCACCCTGTCCACCGGCGGCGGCACCTATGCGCGCATGCTGGAGGAAGGTGTCGCTTTTGGTGCCAGCTTCCCGGAGGACCCGGATGTTGCCCACCAGGCGGATGAGCACATCAGCATTGAGAAATTGATGACCAGCATGAAGATTTTTGCCCATGCCATCATCAACCTGGCGGGCAAGGAAGGACTGCGTGATGCGTGAAACCAAGATGATTACCTGCATCTCCTGCCCTGTGGGCTGCCGGATGACTGTCACCTTGGAAGACGGCCAGTTTGAAAGCGTCACCGGCAATGCCTGCAAGCGCGGGGAGGTATACGCCCGGCAGGAAAGCGTGATGCCCATGCGCATGGTGACCGCGGTGGCACCGGTAATCGGCAGCGCGGTGCCCATCAGCTTAAAAACCGAAACCCCCATCCCCAAGGACAAGATTGCCGCGTGCATGGACGAGATCAACGCCCTGCAGCTGCGCATGCCCATTTTGCTGGGCGATGTCCTCAAAGAAAATGTGGCGGGCACCGGGGTCAACCTGGTGGCGACCCGCACCCTGGTGTAAAGCGATGTTAAAACCTATGTTAATGACCCCGGCCTGGCGCCACGGCGCCATGACGCCCTGGGGCGGGGAGAAACTAAGCCATCTGTACAATAAAAAAAGCCCTGGTCCGCAGGCAGGCGAGTGCCTGGAATTATCCGCCATCCCCGGGCTTGAAAGCAGGGATGAGGACGGACGTACCCTCACCCAGTTAATTGAGGAGCACGGCAGCGCACTGTTAGGCCGCAAAATCAAGGAGCCTTTTCCCCTGCTGCTCAAGCTGATTGACGCGAAGGAACAGCTGTCCGTCCAGGTGCACCCGGATGATGACTACGCGCGGGAACACCACGGCAAACTGGGCAAGAACGAAGCCTGGGTCATCCTGCACGCGGAGCCGGGCGCGCAGCTGATCATCGGGCTTAAGGACGGCGTCACAGAGGAAGACCTGCGCCAAGCCGCCAAAAAGGGCAGGGCAGTAGAATCCATGATGCGCAAGGTTTCCGTACAGCCGGGCGAGGTGTACTACATTCCCGCCGGCACTGTACACGCCATTGGCGCGGGCTTGGTACTGTATGAAATCCAGCAGTCCAGCGATGTCACCTACCGCCTGTATGACTGGGGCCGGGTGGATGAGGACGGCAAGGGGCGCGAGCTGCACCTGGCGGATTCGCTGAATGTGGTGGACCTAGGCAGCCGCCCCACGCCCGCAGAACCGGGGCTGGTGCTTTCTGATGAGCGCGGCAGGATGGAGCGCATGCTGGACACGCCCTATTTCCAGCTGGACAGGCTGAGTGATTGCAAAGACCTGCGCATCCAGTCCTCCCCCTCCAATTTCTCCGTCATCACTGCCTTCTCCCCCATGTGGATTGCCTGGGAGGACGGTGAACTCAAGCTGCAGGCCGGGCAGACCGCCCTCTTGCCTGCGGATGGCTATGAGCTGTCCCTGACTGGTGACAGCGCGCTGCTGGCCTCCCCGCACGTACTGGAATCCTGATTATAAAAACAACAAGCCGGGCGCGGTACAGACTGCGCCCGGCTTTTGCTAATGCAAGATTTATAGATGGCTCAGCAAGTTTTCAATGCTGGCTTTCGCGTCACCCAGCAAAAGCAGGATAGTGGGATTTGGCGCATACAGGGGGTTGTCCACACCGGCGTAGCCTGGCTTGGTATCAAAATTGCAGATGATCAGCCGGCGCGCCTTGTCCGCGTCCAGGATAGGCATGCCGTAAATGGGCGTGCCCTCCGCCGTGTTGGCAGCCGGGTTGATGACGTCATTGGCGCCAATGACGATGACCAGGTCGGTATCAGGGAAGTCCGGGTTGATCTCGTCCATCTCACACAACAGCTCGTAGGGGATGTCCACCTCGGCCAGCAGCACGTTCATATGGCCAGGCATACGGCCGGCCACCGGGTGGATGGCGAAGCGCACGGTTTTGCCCTGGGATTCCAATTTGTCGGTGAACTGCTTGACCAGCTCCTGCGCCTGGGAAAGCGCCATGCCATAGCCCGGAATCACGATGACGGACTGGGCGTCTGCCAGCCAGGTGCCCAGATCGGCTTCCTGCGCAGCGGCTTCTGGTGCAGGTTTTGCCGTTTTGGGTTCTTCTTCAATGTCCGCCTGCTCATCGTCAATTGCCGTCACGGCCTGCGCTGGGGGAATGACCGGCTCAACCGGCTGGGCGGCTGGCACCGCTTGCGGCGCGGACGTTTGCTTGCCGGGGCTGGAGAAGATGACCTGGGTGAGCCTGCGGTTCATGGCGCGGCACATGATGAGGGTAAGCAAAAGGCCGGATGCCCCCACAATGGCGCCCACGGATACCAGCAGGATATCCCCCAGCGCCATGCCGGCAATGCTGGCTGCGACGCCGGAGGAGGAGTTGAGCAAGCTGATGGTGATGGGCATATCCGCCCCGCCCACGCGGATGGCGAACAGCCAGCCAAACAGCAGCCCCACAAAGGAAAGCAGGAGGCACAAGGTGAAGTGGCTGACCGGCTGGCTGATGGGCAGCAGCACCATCAACACCACCAACACCAGGGCTGCAAAGCCAGTGAGCGCGCTGTGCGCCGGGAACACCACAGGTTTTTGGGGGAAGATGCCGTGCAGTTTGCCGGCCGCAACCAGGGAGCCGGAGAGGGTCAAGGCACCGATGCCCAGCGCTAATCCCGCGGTGGACAGTTCAAACTTGCCCAGCATGCTGCCAGTGAGCACGGTTAGAATGGCAGCCAGGCTGGAGGCCAGGCCGCCCAAGCCGTTGAGCAGCCCCACCATCTGCGGCATCTGAATCATTTTGACCTTGGCAGCCATGTAGACGCTCAGCAGGGTGCCCACCAGGAGCGCCGCGATGATGTAGGGCAGGCTGCCTGAGAAGTCCGTGCGCACCATGGTGGCGATGATGGCTAGCAGCATGCACAGGGCAGAAATGCGGTTGCCCAGGGGCGCGGTTTTGACGTTGCTCATTAAGCGGATGCCCAAGAGGACACCCAGGCTGAGGACAGCGCTGATGATGTAATACAATGTATCGCTCATTCGCTCTCCTCCTTTGAGCCCTTGTTGCTGTGGAACATCCGCAGCATGCGGTCGGTCACGCCAAAGCCTGAAACCACATTGATGAGCGCGGCGACAATGCCCAAAGCGCCCAGCAGCTTGCCCACAACCGAGCCTGCCAGCGCGGTCACCGCGATGATGCCCAGGATGGTGATGCCCGACAGGGCGTTCATGCCGCTCATCAGCGGGGTATGCAAAAGGCTGGGCACCGCGTTGATCAATTTATAACCCAGCAGCATGGCTGCAATGAAAACCAGAATCAGGATGATCTCTTTGCTCATAGGCCCATGGCCTCCCTAGCGCCCTGGTGCACCACCTGGCCGTCTTTGGTGGTCAGGATGCCCTGCACGATTTCGTCCTCCGGGTTTAAGTCAAACTGACCGTCCTTCACCAGGTAGTTCACCAGGTTGTACATATTCAGCGCGAACATGCTCGTGGCGCTTTCGGGCAGCAGACCCGGGATGTTTTTGATGCCAACAATGTGTACGTTGTGCGTGAGCGCTGTCTCGCCCGGCGGGGTCAGCTCGCAGTTGCCGCCCTGGTCAATGGAAATGTCCACAATAACAGCGCCCGGCTTCATCTGCTTGACCATGTCCTCGGTAATCAATACGGGCGCCAGCTTGCCGGGCACCAGGGCGGACAGGAAGACAAAGTCCATCTCGGGCAGGTGGGCGGCTAAGGCCTCGCGCTCGGCCCTCAGCAATTCGGAGCTGAGGGATTTGGCGTAGCCGCCTGCACCCACCGCCGCTTCTTCCGGCACGTTCAGCTCGATCACTTTCGCGCCCAGGCTTTGCGCCTGCTCGCGCGCCGCGGGGCGGATGTCCGCCGCGAACACGCGCGCGCCCAGCCGCTTGATGGTGGCCAGTGCCTGCAAGCCGCCTACGCCAACGCCGATGATGAGGGCGTTGATGGGCTTGATCATGCCCACGGCGGAGAAGATCTGCGGCACAAAGCGGGGCAGCAGGTTCGCGCCCATCAAGGTGCCTTTATACCCAGCGCAGGTGGACATGCTGGTGAGCGCGTCCATGGACTGAGCCCTTGAGATGCGCGGCACGCCATCTAAGGTAAGCGCGATGACACCGCGCTTTGCCAGGTTGTTCACCATCTGGTGATTGGCGGGCGCCGCGGGATGGATGAAGGTAATCAGATACTGGCCAGGGCGCATCATGTCCACCTCGTGGATGGCCAGCTCCTCATTAAACAGCGGCTCCTTGACCTTTAAGATGAGGTCCGCGCGGTCATAGATTTCCTTCGCTGAATTCACCATCTCCGCGCCGGCCGCCTGGTACTGATCGTCATGGAAGAATGAGCCTTCCCCTGCGTCGTGCTCTACCAAAACGGTGTGGCCCTGGGCAATATAGCGGGCGCACACCTCAGGCGTGGCGGAGACGCGGTTTTCATCGTGCATGATTTCCTTTGGAACACCAATAATCATATGACTTCCCCCTATTTGAATTCTGTTGACCTCATTATATTTGGAATACAATAAAAATACAAGACTTTTTTATACGCAAAGCGTTCATGAACGCTGCCAGGAGCCGGGTCTTGTCCGCCGCCGTGTTGCCTCGTTCATGCAATTTTGCGCAGACAAAATGCCCCTCCGCTCCTGTTTACCTTACTTCATGGTTCAGTCTGCTTAGGTAATTTGAATGCTTATGATCCTGGTTTCACCCATCATCATTTAAACTGCGGCAACCATTCTTCAAACTGCGTAAACATCTCATCTGTCATGGCCTTGATTTCCTTTAGGCTGAGCACAGCGGACGTCAGCGGGTCAAAGCAGATGGCCTGGTAGACCAGATCGCGGTTGCCAGTTAAGCTGGCCATGACAGCCATCTCCTCAATCTGCGCAGAAGTGGAACACAAAAGGCCCAGTTGCGGCGGCAAAGCGCCCACCGCGATGGCTTCCAGCCCATGCCGGCTGGCCAGAACCGGCACCTCCACGCAGCAGCCGTAGGGCAGGTTGTCAATCAAATTGAAGTTGCGCACGTTGCCGTTGAACTTGAACATTGCGTGGTCACCAAAAATGGCGTTGAAGATGGAGGCTGCGTATTCCTCACCGCGCGTAAGGTTCACAGGCTGCTCAAACCAATCTTCAATTTCCTTTTGCCAGGTGTGCTTCTTGCCGCGGTATTCGTTGAGGATGTAGGCATATTCGCCCGGGTTCCAGCCTGTGCCGGGCGTACAATATTTCTCAATTAAATCGGGCCGTTTGCGGAACCACGCCACGTATTCGCTGTTGTGGCCGGAGGACTCCGTCACATAGTAATCAAGCGCCAGGTACAGCTCGTTGCGAACGATTTCCTCGTTGTACACCTCCTTGTTTTCCCGGATGGCCTTGTCAATGAGGGGGTACACATCCTTGCCTTTGTGCAGGAAGTTGAGGTAGAAAGCCTGATGGTTGATGCCCGCGCAGGTGTAGGATATTTCATCCGCCGGGACGCCGATCCACCGCGCCAGCATGGCTGCCGTGCCCTGCACGCTGTGGCACAGGCCGGTCATGGTCATGTCGGGGTACTTCTCCTGCACCACCCGGCACAGCATAGCCATGGGGTTGGTGTAGTTGAGGTAGACCGCATTGGGACAATACCGGGCGATGTCCTGTGCGATGTCCAAAATGGGGTTCACCGTGCGCAGGAAGCGGAAGATGCCGCTGGGGCCGCGGGTATCGCCCACATTGATATCCACCCCGTATTTCTTGGGGATGAGGATATCATGCTGCCAGACGTCCACGTCCCCCGCCAGGATGGTGGTGACCACCCCATCCGCGCCCCTTAAAGCCTCCGCACGGTCTGTTGTGGCGACCACCCTGGCCGGGTACTTGCCCGCGTCCACGATGCGCTGCACCGCCTTTTTGATGGTGGCCAGCCGGCCTTCATCAATGTCCATCAGCACGATGACGGCGTCTTCAAAGGCCTTAAAGGACAGCAAATCCCGCACCAGCCCGCGGGTAAAGCCGAAGCTGCCTGCTCCAATAAACGCAAATCTCTTAGACATGTTGTGCACCTCACGCTATATTTTTAATCCGGCTCCATTATAGACCATATGACCGCTGTTTGCATATGGCTCCAAAGATGTTTCTTTGCCCTTTGCCATATTGACAGACCCCTGTTTTGCCGTATGATGATGTTGATTTAAACCAAGGAGCGTGCGATGACAAAAGCCCAGCCCAGCACCTTTCGCCTGGAAACCATCTTTGCCGGCATGCATTCCAGCTACTGGATGACCATGTGCACCTTTTCGGGCTTCATGGCGGTGTATTTGTCCCATTACGGCTTTCATGACGCGCTCATCGGGCTGACAGCTTCCGCGATCTCGCTGATTACCATTGTGTTTCAGCTGTTTATCTCCTCCTTTTCAGATGCCAACGCCAAGGTGCCGCTGAAGCGGATTTTGGTCATCATCTATCTGCTCATGCTGGGTTTGGTTACCGTACTCACGATCCTGCCCATGCCCATCATGCTGATGCTGCTTGCCTACGCGCTCACCGGCGGTGTGGCCAACAGCCTGCCGGGGCTGTACAACGCGCAGATTATCCAGTTTGTTAACGCGGGCATCCCCGTCAACCTGGGCTGGCCGCGCGGTGTGAGCGCCCTGGTTTACGCCATCTTTGCCTATTTGCTGGGCCTATTGCTTGAAAGCTATTCCGCGACCATCTTAATGCCCATCTGCTTAGTCTGCATCGTGATCGCGGTTGTGATGGTGCTGGTGATGCCGCGGCCAGAGCAACTGGGCGACAGCTACGCCATCGAATTCTTGGCCGATCCCTTGCCCAAAACCAGCCTGATAGAATTGCTGAAGGCCAGCAAGGTGATGCAGTTCTTTTTATTGTCAGCCGTGTTTATGAGCGCGGGCAGCGCCAACAACCTGCTGTTTTTGCCGCGGGTCATCGCATCCCGGGGCGGCACGGAATCCGCCTTGGGTCTGGCCATGTTTTTGCAAGCCGGGGTGGAGATGCCAGCCATGTTCCTGACCCCTTTTTTGGTCCGGCGCTTCCGTGCCCGTGCTGTCCTGGCCTTCTCCCTCACCGCCTATTTTACCAAGTCTGTACTAATCGCGGTGTCTGGCAGCATCACGGGCATTTATGCCGCGATGGTGCTGTCCATTTTCTGCTTCGGGCTGTACGGCATCACCTCTGTGTATTTTGTCAACGACATCGTCAAGCACAACGAGAAGGTGCGCGCGCAAGCCTTGGTCACCGCCAGCGGCGCGCTCTCTGCCATCATCAGCAACTCGGCTGCGGGCTGGGTGGTGCAGGTGTATGGCATTGACCGGCTTAACCTGATCTGTGTGTTTTTGCAGGCCATCGCGCTGGTATTGATGTACTACTGCGCGTATTTGCATGCCAAGGACGAAAAAAAGAAGCAGCCCCCGCTGGGGAGGCTGCCGCTTCCGTTATAAACAAACCTATTCCTGTTTTTTGAATAAACCCATCAGCCTGCCTACCGGCGTAATGAGCAGGGCGCCTGCCAGCGCGCACAGCACCGTCATATAGCCGCGCATCGCGTCCAAAAACAGCAATTCCCGGCTGCGGAAAGCCAGCAGGGCATTTGCCATGGTGCGGTTGTTCCAGAAGGTGGCTGAGATCTCCTTGGGCTCGACCAAAATGGCGGGCACCCACTCGGGAAAGACATACACCGGCGCGATGAGCTGAGTAAAAGCGAAGATCAGCACGGCGACACCGGCTGCGTACATCAAAAAGATGATGAGCGCAACGCCAATAAAGCGCGGCATGAGCGGCCAGGCGTAGGCAGTCTTTAACCACTGCCGGCAACGCTCAACCAGGCTGGCTGAGGTGCGCGTCGCAAAGCGCAGCCCCGCGATGGCAAGTGCGATGCCCACTAGGCAAAGCAGCACCCGCAGGGGCAGGATGGCGTGGTATTTCTCCTTCACCAGGTCGATTACCTGGCCGCCATTCTGCCAGCCTGTAAGGGTTTTACCCAGGCCAGACCGCGTGCCGGCCCCGCCCCTGGCGCGCAGCTGCGCGGTCATGACCTCCCAGTGCGGCTGCTCTTTGAATGCCTTGAGGGGCACTGCCAGGCCGTATTCTGCCCGGTCGCCCACTGTGCGGGCAAAGCGGGTCACGCCCACCACCGTAAAGGTTTGGTTAAACAGTTCCAGTTTCATGTTGACCGGGTCACCCTGCCGAAACAGCGCAATCGCCAAGCCTTCGTCAATCACCGCGACGGGCTTGCCCTCGTCCACCTCTTCCTGGTACAAATGGCGCCCAGACAAGAGCAGCTTTTGATTCAGGGCGTGCATCTGCCCATAGTAGGCCACCACCTCCGCCTGCGCACTGCCATCCTGCGTACTTGCGTTGGCATTGGGGTAATGGGCAGTCAGGACGGATGATTGCAGGTTGTCCTGCTGCTCCTCCACCAGGCGGTCCCAGCTTAACAAAAAGCGCTCAAACGGGCTTTGCTCCTCCGGCTTGTTCTCCTCCTCCTGTTGCCCCGCCTCCTCCTCCTTGCCCTTGAGGGCTTCGGTGCCAGGGGAGAAGGCATACTGCAACAGGGAAGGCGCCTTATTAACCTGCAGGGCAAACAGCCCGATGAACAGGCAGATAACCAGCAGCCAGATGATGCGCTTAGTCCACATATTCCATGACGACCTGGCCGTCACGTACGGCACGGTCTTCCTTGTCCGCGATTTGGTAATAGCTGACCTCCTCGCTGATGGCGACAAAGCGGTTGCTCTTCTCCAGCACGGTGATGGGCACCTTTTTGAGCACAAACTGGGAATTGCCCAGCAAGCCGCCCCAGGACTGCTCTACCGTATAGATGTAGCTGCTGCCATCCCCGTCCGTGCGCACGGCGCTGGCCGGCAGCAGGGTGGTGGTGCGGCTGGACTTGTATACCAGGGTGATTTGCGGCGGGTTGGCCATCATGGCGCTGATGCCGCCCAGTTGGGTGATGACGGCGTCGTTTAACTCCACCAGGACGGATTTGCGGCTTAAGGCTTCCAGCTTGATATCATTTACCACCAACTCCTGGCGCACGCCCTCCAGCTCCACCTTGGTGCCTTTTTCAATGGTTTTCTTCACCTCGGTGATGTCCGCCTTCAGGGACGGGACCTCGCCTTCCTTGCTGATGGTATACAGGGGTTTTGACCCGTCGTAGGTCTCCCCCTTTTTAAGTTCAAACTTAATCAGATAGCCGTCATGGGGGGCGATGATCTCGTCCAGGCCTTCGGCATCCTTCTTGAGCGCAAGCATCGCTTCTGTGTGCTTGGCCAGGGTACGCCTGGCTTCATAGATTTTCTGGATGTATTCAAAGGTCATATCCGGTGTGCGCGGGGTTTTGCTGGTGCCGGCAAATACACGGCGCAATTCCGCGAATACCTGATCTGCCGCATACCAGGCGTCGAAGGTTTCCTGCATGACGCCTTTTAATTCACCCGGCATGTCCGCCAGGGGCACAGGGGTTGGTGTGGCCTTCCACGACTGCGGTTTGGGCGTGACCGCCGGCTCCACCGGACGGCCCCAGGCTTCGATGTCTTCGGGCAAAACGTAGCCGATGGCTGCCGCCTGCTCCTCTACCTTCACGCGCTTGTCATAATACTTTTGAAGCAGGTCCAGGTACTGCTCGTGCATCTGGTTGTGCTCGGAATCCTTGGGCAGGCGCACCTTGCTGACGATCTGATTGCCCAGCTCGCGTACAGCTTTCTCGTATTCCACCCGGATTTTGTCCATCTCCTCCTGGAAGCTGGGGGTTTCGGCTTTGGCCAGCACGTCGCCCTGCTTGACGAAATAGCCCTGCCGAGCCAGCACATCCGTGAAGACGAGGTTGAGCTTTTTGGCGTTTTTGACGTAGATTTCCTCGCCCTGGCTGAAGGTTAACTCCGCCGTGATGGGGATCTTCTCCTCCAACTTGCCGCGGGTCGCCGCAATCTTCTGGATTTTGGGCGTGGTGATGGTTTGCACGGTGCGCGAAAAGAACATGGATGCCATGAGCACCGCCACAAAAATCAACAGCCATTTCAACGTCTTATTTTTCTTCTTCATAAGCCCTCACTTCATGTCACTGAGCTGGATGCCCAGAAGGATGTCTTCCTGGAAATAGGAGTAGATGAGTAAAGCCGGCAGGATGTACAGCGCGGCCGCGGCGAACACCACACCCTGTTCATTGGAGCTGAAGGTGTTGAACATCACCGACAGCGGCATGAGATGCTGGGTGTTGGACAGGTAAATCAGGGGCTGTTCCACCAGGTTCCAGCTGTCCGCGAAGGACAAGGCGGCCGCAGCGCCCAAAATGGGTTTTGACAGGGGCAGCACCACATGGAAGAAGCTGCGGATGGTGCCCGCGCCGTCCATGAGTCCGGCCTCCATCATCTCCCCCGGGATGCTGATCATGAACTGCCGCACCAGGAAGATATAAAACGGGGAGAACATGATGGGCAAAATGACCGCCCAGGGCGTGTTCATCAGCCCCAGGGCGCGCATGGTCAGGACGCTTGGTGCCATGGTGACCTGGAAGGGCAGCAGCATGAGCATCAAAATCATGAAGAACAGCAGCTCGCGCCCCTTGAACCGAAAGCGGCTAAGCGCGTAGGCGATGGTGGGGATGAAGATGACCTGTCCGATGAGGATGGCGCCGGTGTACTTGACGGAGTTCATGAACAGCTGCAGGTAGACCGGCTTGTCAATGAGCAGATCGTAGTACTGGCGCAGGGACACGATGGCCGGCGCCAGCAGGATGTCCATCCACTTGCCCGCCTCGTAGTTGTTGCGCGTGTCAAGGAACGCCTTCATCTCTGACATCGGGAAGAAGGAATACAGGAAGGTGAGCACCAGCGGCAAGAGCACCAGCGCGCAGATGATGACAAGCAGCGCGTAGCTGATGACGCGGCCGGCTTTGGGCCGCCTGCGCTTCACGTGAACCTTAGCGGTCAATGCCTCGCACCCCCTTCCTGGCATACAGCATGGCGAAGAACACCAGCACGATAATGGCAAAGGAGTAGGCCGCGGTGGTCACGTCCTGGTACTCCAGTTTGGAGAAGCGGTTGTTCATGAAGTGCTGCAGGGTGTAGACCTCATCGCGCGGGTAGGCGCCGCCGATGAAATAGACCTCTTTAAAGATCTTGAAGGCGTTGACCCAGGCCAGCACGAATACCAAAAAGGCGGTGGGCAAGACCAGGGGCATGGTGATGGACAGCGCCTGGCGTGTGTGCCCCGCGCCTTCCAGGCGCGCGAACTCGTAATACTCATCCGGCACCGACTGCAAGGCGGCAGAGAAGATGACGACGGAGAAGCCGATGTTCTTCCAGACGTAGAGCAGCACAATGGGCACGCGCAGCATGCCGGACTCCAGCCACATCACCCGCTCTATGCCCAGCAAGGTCACCAGCCGGTTGACCACCCCGCCGTAATCAAACAGGACCATCCAGATGATCAGGAGGGCGGAGGAGGGCACCAGGTAGGGCATGAGCAGGATGTTGCGGAAGGGCAGGCTGCGCTCCCGCAGGGACTTTAACATAATAGACAGGATGAAGCTGAGCACGAAAATGAGCGGTGCGCTGATTAAGGACAACTCCAGGGAGTTGCGCATGCCCTTTTGGAAGGCCGCGTTGGCAAACACCCGCTGGTAGTTGGCAAACCAGACGATGTTGTTGTTGATGGTGCCGTCGGTCATGCTGAAATAGATGCCGCCGATGAAGGGCACCAGGTGAAACAACAGCAGCCCCAGCAGACCTGGCAGTAAAAAGAGCCATAAGCTCTTCTTTTTGGTGAACATGTCGCTCGCTTTCCCCTGCGCTGCGCTTGACTGGCAGGTTCATGAGTGGGTTGGGTACAGCAGTATTACAACATATCCCGCCGGCCTGCCCGCCATGGACAGGCCAGCGAAAAAAGGATCAGATTATTGATATTCCATGCGCACCAGGCGCACCTTGTCGTCCAGCTGCCGGATGAACTGGTCCATGGTGATGGCGCCCTGGGTGAACTGGTTTAACAGCTCGTACTCATCATTCACCGCCTGATATTGGGCGTTGCCCAGGCCGTTTGAGATAAACATCTTGCGCATGACGTCCCGCAGCATGTCAATGTCCCGCTGCGGGGCTAAGAACCTGCCCTCTTCCTGATAGCGCTTTTGGCTTTCTTGCATGTAGCGGTAGTTCTCCTCCAGGCTGCTCTTCTCGGCGCCCTCCGCCCGCTCCATGGCTTCCTTCACCTGTTGCACCATGTGTTCCTGCATTTTGAGGCCTTCCTCGTACTTGGGGTTTTCAACAGGCGCAGTCCAGGTTTTGTCAAAGGCTACCCGGTCCAATATGTTCAGTTTTTTAATGTAGTGTTCAATAAAACGGGTGGCTGCTTCCTTATTTTTGCTGGTAGACAGCACAGCCAGCAGGTTCATGTCCGCGCGGCTATACGCCTTGCCACCTTCCTCAAATGGCAGGATCAGCGGGATATACTGCCGGTCGCCTGAGTTGTTCTGCCCAACGGAGTACTGGGGTTCAAAGCCCATGCCTGTCTCCAGCAGCTGTTTTTTTTGCCATTCGTCCTGCATGGCTGCCTGTCCTTCCGGCGTACGCCAGTCAATCTTGCCGCCGCCATCGGACTGAATGCTCTGGACCTTCTGCAAAATCTCCCGGAATGAGGGGGTATCAAACACCAATTCCTGCCCGGCGGCAAGCGCCGTATCAACATACGCGTTGAGCACGGTGCGCATCAGCTCGGTTTTGACGTAGTCCGAATCGGAGCTGCTGAGGCGGAACTCTGGCAGCTCCTCCGCCAGGTGGTCATACCAGTCCACATACAGGTCCACCAGTTCGGGGATGGTCTTAGGGATGGTCAGCCCGGCTGCTTCGAAATTTTTAACATAGGCGGACACCGGGAACAGCATCAAGGTTGCCGGCACGGCGTAGATGCCGTCATTTCTGGTCACCCCCAGCCTGAACCCTTCTTCCAACTTGCTTGTGTGCTCACTGATGAGGGCGCTGCCGGACAGGTCAGCCAGGTAGCCTTTTTCAATCAATTTGTCCAGGTCAAAGACATAGGTGCCCATAATCATCAGGTCAAAATTGACAGCGCCTGTGATGAACAGGGTAGCCAGCTGCTCACCGTTGATGGATTGCTCCTTGAGGGTATCGTCCCGGCGCAGCACCACATCATCCATTTCCATCAGGACATTTTGCAGAATATTGCCGTCGTCCAAACTGCCGGTGATCGTCAGCACATTGACGCCCTCAAGGCCTTTTTCATCCTTTTGGCGCAGGAAGATGTTGTTGTAGTGGGCAATAATGAGGTGATCCTGCCCGAAGGGCTGGATGCCGCCGGAGAGGCTGCTGCCCATGCTGCCATAGGTGGGCAAATACCCGATGAGACGCTTGGTTTTGAAATGGTCATAGCGCAGCACATCGGTGGTGGTGTGGGTATAGAGGCTGTCTGTCTGCGCGTCATAATAAATGGCGCTGACCGAGCCGGACTGGTCGTTATATACCATCGCCAGGTCCAAATCCTCCGTGCTGTCCGTAACCGGGTCAAATTTGACCAATTGGGGCGGGATAAGCTCAAAAGTCTGCGGGTCATAGGCGTTCAACGGATCATGCCGCACAGCCAGGAATTTGCCGTCACGGTAGGGTGTCATCTGCTGCAGGTGACGGGTTTTGTAGGCCGTTTTCTCACCGGTTGCCAGGTTAAAGCTGTATAGTTCAGTGACGCCCTCATCGTAATTGGGGTGGCGAATAAAGAGCTGGCCGTTTGCAATGAGCACGAAAAGGGGCTGAAGCGTATAGAAGGTGGGGCCGCTCTCCTCCAAAAACTCGGACAAGTCCAGCTTGATGGGATTGCCAAACTCCAACTTGTCCTTGTTTGCCGTTAAGGTGAACAGGCTTTGCTTATACAAGTCCAGCGCGTACAGCTGCTGCCCGTCAGACACCAGCTGGTGGATTTCCGCTTCCCGCGCATCCAGGTTTTCCCTGGTGGGGAGGGTGGGATACAACTCAAACGCTGCCAGCTGAACCGGCGCTGTATCCCCCTTTGTGTAGGAAAAAAACGCTTTGCGGCTTTTGACATAGACCGTGTCGCCCACCACGGCGACGGTGTGAATATAGTCCTCGTTCTCAAACAGGCTGCTGCCAAAGACGTTGGTGCGCGGTTTGTCCTGTGCCCCTGCGATGGGGACAAACGGGACCAGGCAGAGCATGAGCAGCAGGGCAAGAACCCGGGTGAGGGCCGATTGCCCATTTTGAGTGTTTGATTTCAAGAGGATACCTCCTTTTTCCAAGACAGAAGTGACTGTCGCTATAAAATAGACGATGCGCAGGCGCGATTTGTTTCAAGTCTGTGTAAACTTACTGGGACGGTTTTTGCCCACTCCCTATTGGTATTCCATCCGCACCAGGCGCAGTTTATCGTCGGTCTGTTTGATGAAGTGATCCAGGGTGATGG
>CAYFUH010000005.1:0-63941 GCA_964346355.1 uncultured Christensenella sp.
CGCACCAGGCGCAGTTTATCGTCGGTCTGTTTGATGAAGTGATCCAGGGTGATGGCGCCGGTGAGGAGTTGCTGTACCGCCTCATATTCCTTGATGAAGGCCATGTGCTGCGCGTTTGACAGCCCGTTCATCACAAACACCTTGCTCATCAATTCGTGCAGGAATTGGATATCCTCTAAGCCTGCCTGCAGCCTGCCTTCCTCCTTGAACTGCTCCACGTAATCGCGATATTGCGTGATGGCCTGGGTCAGGTTGCTTTTCTCGGCGCCTTCGGCGGTTTTTTCCCGCTGAGCAAGCAAATCAAGCTGGTTTTGCAGGTCTTTGAGACCGTCTTCAAACCAGGGGTTTTTGATCTCCTCATTCCAGGTGGTATCAAAGGCGGCTTTGTACATGGCGCTCATCTTGTCCAGGTAATGGGCGATAAAGCGGTTGGCGACCTCCTTGTTCTTGCTGGTGGACATCACAGCCAGCATGCGCATATCAGCAATGGTGTAGCCATCCATCCCGTCCTTAAGGGGCAGGACTAAGGCCTGGCTCTTGCGGTCCCCGCTGTTGTTCATGCCGATGGAATGTTCCGGTGAAAAGACCATGCCCAACTCAAACAACACCTGTTGCTCGAACATGTCATCAAGGGCCGCCTGGCCTTCAGGCGAAGTCCAGTCAATTTCCGGGGGAAGGCCGTTCCAGTTGATTTGGGCCATTTTCTCCATCAGCTCACGGAAAAGGGGCGTGTCAAACACCAACTCCTTGCCATTAGCGAAGGCATCAGCCATATAAGCCCTGCTGATAAAGCCCATCAACTCGGACTTGAGGTAGGACATGTTCATGGAGAGGGCGTATTCCGGGTGCTCCTCCCCCAGGTGATCCATCCAGTCTTTGATTAAATCCAGGAAGCCCAAAACAGAGGTGGGCACTTCAAGCCCCAGGTCCTTAAATGCTTTTTCGTAGATGGTCAGCGGCACCATGTTGATGCCGACCGGCACCGCGTAGATGGCTTGTCCGCGGGTGAGCGGCGCCTTGATGTTCTCCTCCAGGCGGCTGGTGAAGGCGGCGATGCTTTCATTGCCGGACAAATCGGCCAGGTAGCCCTTGTCGATCAGCTTGTCCAGGTCAAAGCCATAGGCGCTGATGGACAACAAATCCACATCCATGGAGCCGGTCAGGAACATGGCCGCCAGCTGCTCGCCGTTCATGTATTCATACTCCGGCCCTTCGATCTGCCGCAGCACAACGTCATCCATCTCCAGCAGCACATACTGCAAGACTTCCGCGTTTTCAAGGTTGAGGGCTGTGGTCAGCACGGTGACGCCCTCCAGGCCTTTTTCATCCCGCTGGCGCAGGAACACATTGGTGTCAAAGCCAACCAGGAGCATGTCTCCAAATGGCTGAATGCCGGCATTGACGATGCCATAGCTGCCATACATGGGCAGATAGCCAATCAGGCGCTTGTTTTTAAAGCCCTGGTCATAGCGGTACACATCGGTATTGGTGAAGGTATACAGGCTGTCATCCTGCGCGTCATAGTAGATGCTGTTGACCGTGCCGGTCATGGCCTGGTAGCTCATCTTGATGTCCAGGGATTCCACCGCGTCCTGTGCCGGATCAAACACCACCAGTATGGGATCACTCATCTCCCCGGTATCCATGTTGAAGCGGTTGCTTTCATCAAACAGGACAGCCAGGTATTTGCCGTCCTTGTACGGCGTCATCGTTTGCAGGTTGCGGGTTTTGTAGGCGGTTTTTTCCCCGGTCACGATATCAAAGCCAAACAGGTCCTGCGGGTTGCCTTCGTAGTTGGGGTGGCGCAAAAACAGCCGGCCATCGTTGATGAAGTAATAGGAAGGCGGGTAGTGGCCCGTGTGGATGCCCTCGCCAAACATGAAGTCGGACAAATCAAGGGAGACGGTGTTTGAAAAGAGGAGCTCCTCCCCCATAACGTCAAGCTGATGCAGCTGCTGGTTGACAAAGTCCAGGGCATACAGGGTGTCCCGGTAAGCCAGCAGGTGGGTGAGCACGGGCTGCTTGCCCTCCTCCTGGTTGAACACTGCCGCGTACATGTTATCCAATTCACGGACCTTCTGCGCTTTTTGGTCACCCTTTTGAAACTGATACAGGGCACGATAGGTTTTAATATAGATCGTATCCCGCACCACCGCGATGGATTCGATGAAGGTGTGCTCCTCCACCAGCGCGCTGCCAAACAGGTTGCCGGGCAGCTTGTCCTCCGCCTGCGCAGGCAGGACAAACAGGGGGATGAAGCACAAGGCCAGCATCACGCACAAGGCGCGGATGGCTTGGAATTTCTTTTGATATGGGATGGTTCTCAAGGTGGAATCCTCCTTTTTGTTGGGGTTTGAACAATTTTGCCCCGTTGACAGTTGGAGTATATCACGAAACCAACAGGTGTGTTTAATGTATAACATTTGTTTTACAAAGGATTAACAATTGCGCAAGCCAGCCGCGCGTCCTTCCTGCCGGCAAACGAAAAACTTTCACGCCTGACAACACTATATATAGGACGCAGCATGTTACCGTTTTATTTCATTGACCCGAAATTTTGCTGGGACGTTTTCCGCCCGAACGCAGGTATCTCTCCTGCGGTGCATTGAGAAGACACCGAAACTGTGGTATTCTTGAACAAAAAGGAGGAGGACATCTGATGATGAAAGTTGCGGTCATTGGCTGCGGTACCATTGCCAACGCGGCCCATATCCCCAGTTACATGAACAACAAGAACGCAGAAATTGCCTATTTCTGCGATATCATCCCCGAGCGCGCCGAAAAGGCCGTGTCAGACTACGGCGTAGGCAAGGCAGTGACGGATTATCACGAGATCTTAAAGGACCCGGAGGTCACCGCTGTGAGCATCTGCACCCCCAACAACGTGCACGCGCAGATTGCCATTGACTGCATGCGCGCGGGCAAGCATGTATTGTGCGAAAAGCCGGCGGCGCGCACGCTGAGCGAGGCGCTGGAGATGCAGCGGGTACAGCATGAAACGGGCATGACGCTCAACATCGGCGTGGTCAACCGCTTCAACGACTCTGTCCGCCGGATCAAACAGCATATTGACAACGGTGAATTGGGCGAAATCTACCAGGTGTATGTCTCCTTCCGCGCGCACCGGTCTATCCCAGGCTTGGGCGGCGCGTTTACCACCAAGGCCATCGCCGGAGGCGGCGCCCTGATTGACTGGGGCGTGCATTACCTGGACATCGTGATGTACTGCTGCGGCGACCCCAAGCCCAGAACCGTCAGCGGCGAAGCGTTCTGCAAGCTGGGTAAAGACATTGAAAACTACACCTATACCGACATGTGGGCCGGCCCCCACATCCCCGGCGGCATCTATGACGTGGACGACGCCGTGACCGCGCTGATCCGCACCGAAGGCCCTGTCATCACCATGAACGGCGCCTGGGCGCAAAACATCGGCGTGCGTGAAACCTTTATTGACTTCATGGGCGACAAGGCGGGCATCCGCCTGCAGTACGGCGGGGACTACACCATCTACACCGCGAAGGACGGCATGTTGCAGACCATCTCCCCTACGTTTAAGACCCAGGACATGTTCCAGCGCGAGATTGACGAGTTTGTGGATTGTGTAAAGACCGGCAAGAAATTGCCCAGCCATATTGACACCGCCATCATCACCGCGCAGATTATGCAGGCGATTTACGACTCCAGCGACGCGCACAAAGAGATCCAGCTGGCCATCAAGCCCAAATAAGGAGGACGCAACTTGATTATCATTAAAGGCGGCGAGATCCACGATGGCATCAACCGCAAGCCCAAGGCAGCCGACATCCTCATCAAGGATGGCAAGATCAGCAAGATTGCCAAGAACATTACCCAAAAAGGCGCGGAGGTTGTGGACGCGACGGGGCTTTTAGTGTACCCCGGCTTCATCGATGCGCACAGCCACCTGGGCCTGGACGGCTACGGAATTGGCTATGAGGGCATGGACTATAACGAATTAAACGACATCATCAGCCCGCAGCTGCGCGGTATTGACGGCTTCAAGCCCAACCAGCCCCACCTGCGCCACGCGGCAAAAGCCGGCGTCACCACTGTCAACACCGGCCCCGGCAGCGCGGATGTGTTGGGCGGCACCTTTGTGGCCGTCAAAACGGTGGGCATGCGCGCGGACGATATGGTGGTACGCATGGAAACCAGCATGAAGTGCGCCTTTGGCGAGAACCCCAAGCGCGTCTACCGCGACAAGGGGGACTCCACCCGGATGTCAACAGCCGCCAAGCTGCGGGAAACCCTGTTTAAAGCCAGGGAATACGCGGAGAAGAAAAAGGCAGCAAAAGATGATCCCGCAAAGGCGCCTGGCTTTGACATGAAGCTGGAAGCCTTGCTGCCCGTTATCAACAAGGAAATGCCCCTGAAAGCCCACGCGCACGCGACGGAGGACATTTTTACCGCGCTGCGCATCGCAAAGGAATTTGACGTGGACATCACACTGGAACATGTGACCGAAGGCCACCTGATCGCAGAAGACCTGGCCCGTGAAGGTGTGCCGCTGGCCATTGGGCCTTCACTCTCTTCCGCCAGCAAGTTTGAATTGCGCAACCGTACCTTCGAAACCCCGGCCATCCTGGACAAGGCGGGCTGCCTGGTGTCCATCATCACGGACGCGCCGGTCATTCCGCAGGAGTACCTCACCCTTTGCGCTGCGCTGGCCGTCAAGGACGGCATGGATCCCTTCAAGGCGCTGCAGGCCATCACCATCAACCCGGCCATCCATTCCGGCATCCAGGACCGTGTAGGCTCCCTGGAAGTGGGCAAGGACGCGGACATCGTGCTGATGGACGGCGATTGCTTCGCTGTAGCCAGCAAAGTGGTCAAGGTATTTATCCTGGGCAAATTGGTAGAGTAAGGGGATTTACACAAACAAAACACTCCCTGTTGCAGGTTGGCGACAGGGAGTTTGATTTTACGTGTTTATACGACGCCCTGGGCCATCATCGCTTCCGCCACTTTGAGGAAGCCCGCGATGTTGGCGCCGGTGACATAATCATGCGGGTCGCCGTACTGGGCAGCCGTTTTGCTGATGGTATCAAAGATGTTCTCCATGATGCCTTTTAGCTGCCTGTCCACTTCCTCAAAATCCCAGGACAGGCGCATGGCGTTCTGGCTCATCTCCAGCGCGCTGACGGACACACCGCCCGCGTTGGCGGCCTTGCCGGAGACAAACAGCACCTTGTGCTGCATGAAATGCGCTGTGGCGTCCAGCGTCGCGGGCATATTGGCGCCCTCTGCCACTGCTTTCACGCCATTTTGGACAAGTATTTTAGCGCTGGCGAGATCCAGTTCATTCTGGGTGGCGCAGGGCAGCGCCAATTCACAGGGCACGCGCCAGATGGTGTCCGCGCCCGCGCGGAATTCCCCGCGGCCAGCGCGATTCGGGTACTCGCTGATGCGGCCGCGCTCCACAAATTTAATTTGCTTTAAAACATTCAGATCAATGCCCTGCTCGTCCACCACGCAGCCGCCGGAATCGCTCATCGCGATGACCCGAGCACCCATTTCAGCAGCCTTTTCCGCGGCATAAATGGCGACGTTGCCGGAGCCTGAAACAACAGCCTTCATCCCCTTGATGTCCAGTTTGTTGGCTTTGAGCATCGCATCCACCAGGTACAACAGGCCATAGCCCGTCGCCTGGGTGCGGCCGATGGAGCCGCCAAAGGTAAGCCCCTTGCCGGTAAAGGTGCCGTCGTACTGGTTCACCAGCCGCTTGTACTGCCCCACCATATAGCCGACCTCGCGCGCGCCCACGCCGATGTCGCCGGCGGGCACATCCACGCTGGCGCCGATGTGGCGGTACAGCTCCGTCATCAGGCTTTGGCAAAAGCGCATGACCTCCTGCTCGGACTTGCCCTTGGGGTCAAAATCACTCCCGCCCTTGCCGCCGCCAATGGGCAGGCCGGTTAAGCTGTTTTTCAGCGTTTGCTCCAGCGCCAAAAATTTCAGGATGCTTAAATTGACATTGGGATGAAAGCGCATGCCGCCCTTGTACGGGCCGATGGCCATGGAATGCTGCACGCGGTAGGCGCGGTTCACCTGGGGTTTCCCCTTGTCGTCCACCCAGGGCACGCGGAAGATGATGATGCGATCCGCCTCCACAAAGCGTTCCAGCAGGTTGGCTTCAACAAACTCCGGATGCTGGTCAAAAACCGGGGACAGGCTGTGCAGCATTTCCTGCGCAGCCTGCAAAAATTCCGTCTCGTGCGCGTAGCGCTGCTTAAGGCCGGAAAGTACGCTTTGTACGTAGGCGTTCATACAATCTCCTTTACGTTTTGCCGCCTTTTGCGCCGCTTTGCTTCCGAGCGATGGCAGAGGCGATGATGTCCGACTGGAAGGATGTGACCAGGCGCTCCTTTTCTGCATACGCTGCAAAAGCGCTGTCCACCAACCGGTCAATCAAAGCCCGGTAGGGCAGCCCTTCCCCCGTTTTCTCCCACAGGTAGAAAGCAAGGGAGCCGGGAATGGTGTTGATCTCGGTGATGTACAGTGCGCCATCCGTCCTGTCCAACATAAAATCTACCCGGACCACGCCCTTGCAGTCCAGCGCTTTGAAGATATCCACCGCGATACGCTGTACTTTTTGTGTGTCTTCCTCGCTGATGGGCGCGGGGATCAGGCGGCTGAGGGAGGCCATGCCGGATTGCTGGGAGGAGGCCAGGTACTTGGTTTTGAAGTCCAAAAGCGCGCCCTCACGCACGGGCATCTCCACCACAGAGGGCGTCACGTCCTCATCAAAGCCCAGCACAGAGCAGTTGACCTCGATCGGGTCTTCCAGCCCCTGCTCAATCAGCACGCGCCGATCAAGCGTAAAGGCCAATGCCAGCGCCTGCACCAGTTCCGCCCGGTTGCCCGCGCGGCTGACACCGATGGAGGAGCCCAGGTTGGCCGGCTTCACAAAGACAGGGTAGGGCAGCGCGTTTTCAACCTGCGCACAGGCTGCTTCCTGGTTTTGCTCAAAAAAGCTGCGGGTTAAGGACGTATCCTTCAACACCGGAAAGCCGCAGCCGTCAAACAGGCGCTTCATCATAATTTTGTCCATGCCCACAGCGCTGCCGGCAACACCGGTGGCGGCGTAGGGCAGGTCCATCAACTCCAGCAGGCCCATCATGCTGCCGTCCTCCCCGTGCTGGCCGTGCAAAACGGGGATGACCGCATCCAGGCGGGCTGCCACATAGCGGCGCTCCCCCCGAAACACGCCGCCGCGCTCAAAGGCCATCAGGGCGCGGGAGCGCGCGGACACATCCGGGAACACCCGGGTAAGGCCGCTTTTGCGCGGGTCAAAATGAAGGTATGTTTCCATTTTCCACAGGGCGCCGCCGATGTACCACTCCCCCTTTTTGCTGATGTAAATGGGGATGACATCATACTTGAAAGGGTTGGCCATGCTGGCCAACTGCAGCGCGCTGATGATGGACACCTCGTGCTCACAGGAGCGGCTGCCAAAGAGGATGCCCAGCTGAATTTTCTTGTTCATGTCATCCTCCTTTACGCGTAGTGGTCGGGCAGGTCGTTTTCATACAGCAGCACATCACCCGGGCCGAAGATGTCCTCGATATACTGGTTGGCCTGGGACAGGGTGGGGAACACTTTGATTTGCTCCTCCTCCATGCCGCTTTCCAGCAAACCGGTTTTGATGGGGCGTGTGTGTTTTTCGCCAATCAATATGGCCATGTCCGCCACCGCGGCGATGTCATTGCCCAACCGGCGGTTGGAGCGCACCTCCTGGCGTCCTAATTCAATAAAGCCGGGTGTGACCACCACCAACCGACCGGTTTGTGCGGCCAGCACCTGCAGTGCCTTGCGGCTGGAATCCGGGTTGGAGTTAAACCCATTGTTGATGACCTTGTACCCTTTGTGGTGCACGCTCATCTGAAGGCGTGAGGGGATGGGCGCGACCTCCGCCAGCGCCTGGGCAATTTTCTCTGCCGCCACGCCAAAGTGCCGTGCCATGACCGCTGCCATCAGGATGTTGCTGATGTTGTGCTCCCCCACCAGGCTTGTGGTGATACGCTGCCTGCTGCCGTCTGCATAGCACAGGGTGAACTGGCTGCCGTCTTCCAGCAGCCTTACATCCTCTGCCCAGGCATCCGCACCCTCAATGCCCACAATGGCTTTGGGTTTTTCTGTTTTGTCATACGCCGCGCGCACCAGCTTGCCATCGTCATAAAACACGGCGAAGCCGTCCTGCGGCAGCGCATTGATTAAGTCATACTTGGTGGCAGCCACCTGCTTGACACTGCCCATGGTTTGCAAGTGCTGCGGGCCAATGGAGGTTAAAATGCCTGCCTCGGGCTGAATCAGCCTGCACAGCACGCGGATGTCCTGCGGGTGGCGGGCGCCCATCTCCGCGATGAAGAAATGGTGCTGCTGGCCCAGCTCCTCCCGGATACAGCGGGACAGGCCCATGGGCGTATTGAAGCTGGCCGGGCTGGCCAGGGTGGGGTAGGTTTGGGACAGCATGGCATGCAGCAGGTTTTTCACCGTGGTTTTACCATAGGAGCCGGTGATGCCGATGACGCGCAAGCCCGTTTTTTTGTAGCCTTCCAGGATCTGCTTGGCATCTGCGCGAAACAGCAGCTGGATCGCCTTCTCAAGCGGCCATATGACTAATAGCGCGATGAGCAGCAGCAGGGGCGCTAAAAGCGGTACCAAGGCATTGGTGCCAAAGGCCCAGCCCGCGCGGTAGATGAAGAAGGTGACCAAGGCCGCCACCACAAACAGCGCGGCGTACAGGCGTTTCACCCGCATCGTATAGACCAGGCGCACCTTCACGCGCTTTTCCTGATAGGCGAAAAAGCCAATCATGTAGGCGATCGCAGCAAGCAGCGCTGCCAGAACAATGGAAAACAGGAATGCCACAACACCCGGCAGGCGCAGGATGAGCGAGCCGATGAACAGGAAGAGGATGCAAACCGCGGACAGCACCGCCCCCGGCCAGACCGCTTTGATGGGCAGCCGGATAAAGGCGCGGACCAAGCCGCCCGCCTGGTAGCTGGCCAATTGGGCGAACTGCATCAGCTGCTTGGAGGAAAACAGCAGGCCGGCTGCCGGAGCAATCCAGAGCAGGACGCGGGCCAACACGTGAAAGATGTTCATGCCCCTGCCACCTCCTCCAAAAAGGTATCCACCGCGGTCGCAAAGCGCGCGGTTTGGTTAAAATAGGCGAAGTGATCATCCGCTTCGTACACAAGCAGGCGCGCGTTGGGCAGCTCTTTTTGCATGACCTCCCCCATCCATAAGGGGGTGGCGGTGTCCTTCTCACCCCAGACAAGCAAGGTGGGCTGTGTGATCTGCGGGAGCAGCGGGCGCAGATCCTCCCGCACGATTTTGTTGAAACTGCCGCGCAATTCCGCGGGTGTGGCCAGGTAATCCTGGGAGGAGAATGCCACGCGCAGCGCGTCCACCGCGTGCTTTGATTTCTCCGCAAAGAGGGGGATGGCCCCCAAAGCCTGCATGCCAACCCGCGCGATCTGGTACATCCGGGTGCGCACCCAGCCCTTTAAGGTGCGCTTGGGGCGCAGACCCGCGCAGCCCGTCAGCACCAGCGCATCAACCCGCTCTGGGTGGTGCGCCGCCAGATACAGGGCGACGCGGCCGCCAAAGGAGTGCGCGATGATGACCGGCTTGTGCAGCGCCATTTGATCCATCAAAGAAAGCGTCCACTGCGCGTATTCCTTCACGCCGTAATCCCCGCTTGGCTTTCTGGATTCGCCGTGGCCGGGAAAGTCGGCCATGGTGATTTCATAGCGGTTTTTTAACTGCTGCGCAAGCGGCATCAAGTGCTTTTGCAGCGATACGCTGCGCGGCCCCCAGCCATGCAGCAGCAAAACAGGACGGCCCTGTCCGACGCGCTCCACGTGGGAGGGAATGCCGTCAACCTGCAGGTTCATGCAACACAGTCCTTTCAGCGTCATTTTGACGCGGGAAATAAATATAGCGGCACTTGGCGGGCGAGTGCATGCACAACTCCCTGTATTTGCCAGGCACAGGGACGATGTTTTCCAGCACACAGCCCAGGTTTTCACAGGTCTTGCGGGAGGGGACGTTGTCCGTATCGGTCGTGATGGACAGGCTGTGAAACCCCTCGTCTACAATCAGGGGCGTGAGCGCCCGAACCGCGCGCGCCGCCAGCCCAAACCCGCGGTAGGGCGGGTTGACCCGGTAGCCAATGTGTCCCAGGTAGTAGATCTCCGGGCTTTCGCCGGTCCTGAGGCTGACATAGCCCGCGTAGGCGCGCTGATCCGGCAAAAAGATGTCGTAGGTGAACGTCTCCGCAATGCCGTGGTTGCGGTCCCTTGTGGTGCGCTCGCTCAGGTGCAGCTCCAGCCCCTCCCCCAGCAACGTTTGATGCGCAAAGAACAAGCGTCGGAACAATTCCAGCCTCCAAGTCAATAAATCACAGAATAAGTATAGCATACAAGGGAAAGCCGCTCAATGAAACAAGAAGAAAGAGGCCAGGCTGTTTTGCCTGGCCTAAAGCGTTTGGGTAGGAATTATTTCAGCTCATAGGTGATCGTCACAATGGCGTTGACCAGCACATTGCCGGAGAGGATGGTGGTATCCATGGCGCCTTTGGCCGCGGAGCTTTCAAAGTTTAAGGCGTAGTTGGGGCCGTAGGTATCGATGGACTCAGCCTTAAGCACGCGGCCCAGCGTCATCCCGTTGGCAAGAGCCAGCACCTCGGCCTTGGTCTTGGCGTCCGTGACCGCGTCCTTCAATGCCTCCAGGTAGGTCTCGGCGTATTTGCTGGACTGGAAATCCAGGCCATAGATGTTGTTGGCGCCGGCAGCGGAGGCGGCGTCGATCACTGCGGATACCTTGGTGATATCCACAATCTTGATGCGCAGCATGTTGTTGACCACGAAAGAGCCGTTGATCAAACTTTGCGCGGTGCCCACGACGCTGTAGTCCTGCTCAAAGTACACATTGTAGTTGCTGGTGGTGATGTACTTTTTCTCAACGCCCAACTTTTCCATCTCGGCGATGATGGCGTCGATGACCTTGATGTTCTCCTGGTTGGCTTCGGCTACGGTTTTGCCGCGGGTCTGCGCGCCCACTTCCAGGGTGGCGGTATCCGCTTCCAGGCTGATGATGGCGTTGCCGGTGATGACCAGCTTGCTCATGTCCTCCACGTCGTTTTCAGCCAGCGCAGGCAGGGCAAGGGACAGCATGAGGGCGAAGGTCAGGGCGATCGTAATCAGTTTCTTCATTTGTTTTTTCTCCTTTTGATAACCAGTTTAATGAGGATGATCAAAGTGATCAGTACCAGGATATAGGGCAGGGCAATCGTGAGGAAGACCACCAGGTCCCCCATGAGGTAGGTAAACTCGGTAAAGGCCGCGGACATGCCGTTTTTGATGCGCTCCAGCAAGGTCTCGTCCTGGTCTTTGGAGGTCTCAATGGGGCTTAGTTCGTTCAAGGTAAGGTTCAGGGTGGAATAATCCACCTTGCTGTCCATGCCGCGCAGCAGGCCGGTTAAACGGTCCAGTTCGTACTGCGTATCGGAAATGCTGCCTTCAATGGCGATGAGATCCTCCACGCTCTCCGCCTTTTTCAGCAACTCCTGCAGGCGTTCCATCTTGGTCTGCTGTGTTGTTAAGCGGTTTTGCGTATCCGTATACCGCTCGCTGATGTCCTCGGCCGACTCGGTGAAGTAGAGCAGCTTGCCAACACCTTTTAAGGACGTGGTGACCTTGTCCAGTTCATCGCTGGGCACCCGCAGGGTAAGCTCCAGCCTGCGCAGGTTGCCGGCAGCGGTGTAGAGCTGTGACTGCTCGATGCGGCCGCCAGACCTTGCGACTAAGGCCCTAATGGCCTCCTGATCCTCCTGGAAGGAACGGGTGGACAGCTCCATGCGCACAGTGCGGATGATCTTCTCCGCTGTTTTTTCCTCTGGCGTTTGTGCCGGGTTCGCATCGCGCATGGACATCATCATGTCGCCGGACGCTTCTTCCATCGCGGGCATGATGCCCGGCTGCGTGCTACCGCCATAGCTTGCTTGGTCTGTACTCCTGGGGACAAGCTGCGCGCCTCTTCGCTGCTGCCCGGTTAAATAGGTCCCGCCGATGAGGAGCACCAGCACTGCCGCCATGGACAGCCACCTAAGCGCTCTGTTGCCTTGTTTCACGGGGTTTGCCTCCTCTTTGATGTGTTGCTGCCACGCGCTGGTGAAGGAAGCGGGTACCTCGCTGTCCTCATCCAGGCTGCGGCTGTCCTCAAGGACGGTCAGTTTGAAGCGGCAGCTGGCGCAGGAGGTGATGTGATCCCCAACCACCCGCTGCTGCTCTTCGCCCATCTCGCCCCTTAGGTACTGGTCAAGGAGGAGTTCAATGTCATGACAGTTCATTGCGTTCCCTCCTTTCATCATTAAGACGTGCATCCCCCAAAAATAGTTCCCGGTTTTCCAGTAATATTTTATAAAGCGCTTTCCGGGCGCGGTTTACACGGCTTTTGACCGTGCCTTCGGGCACGTCCAGGGCAAGTGCCGCCTCCTGATAGGGCAGCCCCTGCAAATCCACCAATACCAGGGCAGCGCGGAAATCCGGCGGCAATTGCTTGATGCCCTCCCGCAAAGCAGCCTTGCGCTCCTTTTCCTCCAGCTGCAAGTATAATTCCGCCTCATCTGAGGAGACCTCAAAGCCCTCCTCCTGCAACAGGTCCAGGGAGTAGATCTCCCGGCGTTTGCGCAGCGCGTCCATGCACACCCTGGTTGTCAGGGTGTACAGCCAGGTGGAGAATAAGGAATCGCCGCGGAAGGTATGGAAGCGCTCATAGGCCTTTTGCAGCGCGTCCTGCGCGCAGTCCTCCGCGTCCTCCCGGTTGGTCATCAAATGCAGACAGGTAAAATAGACCTTGCGCTCAAGCGGCGCGACCAAGTCCATAAACCGCTGCGCGTCCGCCCGTTTTCCTCTGGCCAAGCGCTCACCTCCATTCGTCATGTAAATATACCCTCACAACCAAATAAACGGATAAAAGGGCAGGCTTCATGCGAAGCCTGCGAAAATTTTCTTTGAAGGTGGTTTGATTTTATGGTTTGTCTGCGGTTTCCGGCGCCTTGATGCCCCTTAGCATCATGATAAACTGCAGCGTGCGCACCTGGTTTTCCGCATCCGTGAAAGAGCGTAGCGGGCGGCCCTGCATCTGTGTCATCAGGTTGCCCATCAGGCCTGATACCGCCCCTTCCAGCGGGGAGCCGGCCAGCGACTCTGCCGCCACCTGCTGGTACATCTGCGTATCCATGCCCATGCGGACTGCCGCGATCTGGATATCCTCCATTGAAAAATTTACAACATCGCAGGTGATGGTGTATTCCGCGCTTTGACCGGGCAACACCACATAGCTGAGCGTGCGGTTGCCGCCGGACAAGGCATAGGTGGCTTTCTCCGCCTGGATATTCAGCGCGCGCGCGCCGTCCAAGGTCACGGTGATTTGCAGGGACAGGCTGTCGGCGAAGGCGCGCAGGCTGTCGTTGACAGATACGCGCAGGCTGGCTTCCAGTTTGCCGCTGGCGCCGGACAGTTCAGCAGCGCTGACAGCCTTGCCGTTCAGGGTGTAGGATACATCAAAAACCCAGGGTAAATCTGTCTGCTTCAGGTTGCCCTGGTAGCTGAAACGGCCTGTTGGCATGGTGAATTGAACCTGGTTGTCCGCGTAGGAAAAGCCGTCCGCATTGCCCAAGGGCTGCACGGTTTCATACTGACCGCGGTCTGTTACATGGCTTGGTTCATCCGCCTCAAAGGCGTTGATGACATACGCCACAAGCGGCTGGCCTTCCTCATTGAGGCTGACAAAGACCACCTCATCCTTATGTACCGCGGCGGAAGCCGCGATACCCAGGGATAACAGGAAACATATCATCAAGATCAAGAAGGATTTTTTCTGGTTCATGGGGTTTTCTTTCTCCTTCGCAGCATGGTTTTTTGAATCAGTCGGTCGCAAAAGGCCAATACCAGGGGCAGCACCAGCAGCACCATCACAGCGGACATGAACGCGCCCCGGCCGATGATGAAGCCCATCTCGCTGATGATGCCGTTGTCACGCACCAGCAAGCCCAGGGCATAGCCCGCCAGCGTGAGGATGGCTGCCGGCGGCAGGATGGAGCCGGTAGCGGTCTCCAATGCGAATACCGCCGCTTCCTTGGGTGTTTTGGATTGCCTGCCTTCCAAATAGCGCTGTGACAGCAAGATGCCGTAATCCACCGTGGCGCCCAGTTGAACGGAGGACACAATCTGATAGCCCACATAGTTGAGCGCGGAGCCGGTGATATAGGGCCAGGCCATGTTCAGCCAAATGGAGCCCTGGATGATAACCAGCAGGATAACCGGGATGGACAGGTTTTTAAAATTGATCAACAGCACCAGGCCGATGGACAAAATGCCGGCCAAAAGCACCCTGATGCTGTCGGCAGTGATGTAGTTTTTGAGATCGAAATTGACCGCCGCCTCGCCCAGAAGGTGGCTGTCCTGCGGGTAGTATTCCTCCGACAGCGCGCGCAGGCGATCGATCATCTGGAAGGTGTCCGGGCCTTCATCCGCCATATTGGTGGTGATGATGAAGCGCGCGTAGCCATCCGCGTAGAAATTGCTGGTGACTTCCTCCGGCAATACCTCCGGCGGGATGTCAGTTGAGACGGTGTTGGCATAGGACATGACAGAGGTGATGCCGGGCGTTTGCGACAGCGCCTCGCTGAAGCGGGCTTCCTTTGCCCGGTCGCCTTCCGGCGCCAGCAGCAGCATTAATTTCTCATCGCCAAATTTGTCCTTGATGCGCTGCGCTTCCTGGCGGATGGGCGAGTCCGCGCTGTGCATGCCCGCGCTGCCGTAGATGAAAGTGTTTCCCTTTTGCATCATGAAGGCGGCGGGCAGCGCCAGCAACAGCACAATAGCCAGCGGCAAACAGAAGCGGACCACAAAGCGCCCAAAGCCGCGGAAGGATGGCAGGAAGCTGCGGTGCGCGGTCTTGTCAATCCATTTTACCAGTACGACGGAGATGGCGGGCAGGATGATCATCACCGACAGCCCGCTGAGCAGCACGCCCTTGGCCAGCACCAGGCCCATGTCGCGGCCCAATTCAAAATTCATCAGCAGCAGGGCTAAAAAACCAAAGATGGTGGTCATCGCGCTAGCGGTGATGGCGCTGGAAGCGGCGCGCATCGCCTCTTTCATGGCGGCGACCGGCTCCATGCCCTCCTCCCGGTAGTCCCCGAAGCGGTGCAGCAGGAAGACGGCATAATCAATGGATACCGCCAATTGCAGGATGGCTGCGCAAGCCCTTGTAATGAAGGAAACGCTGCCAAAGATGATGTTGGTGCCTTCGTTAAGCAGGATGGCAATGCCAATCACCAGCAAAAAGAGCAAGGGTTCCAGATAATGGCGGGTGGCGAGGATGAGAATAATCAGACACAGGGGCACCACGTAGTACATGATGGAAGCCACCTGCATCATGGATACATTGGTCACCTGCTCGTAATCGGCCGCGGCGCCCATGAACAAGCCTTCCGGATAGTGCGCGCGCAGGGCGACCACGGCATCTGACTGCGCCTCCTTGGTAACGGTGACCTGGTATAGCGGGCCTTCGTTAAAATATTGGCGCAGGGCGTCCTGGTTGAGAATTTCCAGCGGGGTGTCCCGCACATCCTGCACATCATCCAGCCACAAGACGCTTACCACGCCCGGCACCTGTGCGATTTGCTGTTTTTGCGCGAGGGCTTCGGGCACATCAAGGCCGGGCAGGTAGATTTGCAAATTGGGGATTTCCATATTGATTTGCCCCAGCGCCTGCACGCTGGGCGCATCCTTGGGCAAATAGTCACCTAAGTTGTAATTAACTGCTACCCCCTGCATGGCAAACACGCTAAGGACACACAGGACGAGGGTTGTTAATAAAATGATTTTGCGATGCCGAATCACTGCCTCGCTGAACGCTTTCATAGGCCTCCTTGGGTCGTGGTTGGTTTCATTTTTTACATTATAAGAAAAACAGGGGTGGATTACATCCCCGTTTTATACGATGTGATGTTTTCAAGACAGTATTTTTAAAACTGTCCAATTACTTCGTATTAAAACGCGTCAGCGGACGGGATGTCAAAGGGCAGGGGGAACCAGTTATCAAAGGGATGATTGGGGTACAGATCCTCAGACAGCGCAAGCGTAGTCAACCGTACCGCGGCTTGAGGGTCCAAGGTCATGTCCGCCGGATCATTCGTTGCTTCAACCCAAACCTCGCTGTCTGAGACCGTGATGGCAAACCTGCCTTCACCTGTGATGTCCAGCACCCGCCTTCCGCTATGCAAACGCAGCCTTGACGCCTTAAAACGCAGCAGGGTTTGCAAAAAGGGCTGCCAGTTGAACACACGGAGCATTAAGGGGGGAGCAAGCTGCCAGCTGTCCGCGCTGGCGAACAGGTTTGGGTGATCCTTCAGCTCAAAGGGGCGCAGGCTGACGGACAGGCCGTCGCTGCCGGTGCTTTGCAGGTATGCCAGCAGGATTTCCGGGATGTCAGCGCCTGGGTGGAAGGCAAACTCATCCACGCTGTTGTTGTTGAGGTAGAAATAGCCTAAGAGGCGCTCGCCCTCATACACCAGGATGCCGCAGCCGCGCCAGTTGCGCAGAATGGGCACAAAATCCGCCGCCTGCCGCGTACAAACCAACTGCCCTTGTTGGTGCAGGTCAAAGGCCTGCCTGACATCATCTTCCTGCGCGTCCTCCATATTCAAGAAGCGGTATTCAGCTGTCGTTTTGCTGTTTCTGCTGTGGCTGATGCTGCCCTGGCTGAGATACAGGGACAATTTCGCGCCCGCGTCCTCAAAGCCAAAGTGCTGGTAGCGCTGGCGCTGCCCGGCCAAGACCAGAAAATCCAGCCCCAGTTCGCGTGCAGCATCGATGGTGCGCTGCATCAGCTCCTTCATGATGCCGCGGCCCCGCTCATAGGGGTGCGCGGACACGCTGCCGATGTAGCCAAAGCGCAGCCTGCCCTCCCCCGCCTTCAAGACCTTGTCAGGTGTGCAGACCATGCCCAGGATCCGCCCGTTTTCCCGGGCAACCTGGGTCCATTTTGAAAAACCGGGGCGGTCATACACCACCGGCTGCAACGCCCGAAAATCCGTCGGCTCGTGGCTGAAGGAAAACACCATGTTGGCAAAATCAAGCAGCGCTGCTTCCTCCGCAGCCGTCGCACGGCCATATTCCAGCATACACACCTCCCTGATTGTTCAAGAACTCTTTACAAACCATGATACCACGATAAGACCCAGCATAAGCCATCTGCCGCACATTCAGCGCTGTTTTCCGGTTTGTAATTCTTTTGCAATCTTTCCCCCATCAAGGTATACTGTTCCAGACTGGAGCGAAGGGGGTGAGGGCAGGTATGAGTTGGGAGAACGCTGTGATTCTCATCCCTTCCCTGCACCCGGATGACAAGCTGCATACCTACGTCAAAGACCTGATTGCCCACGGGTTTTTGCACATTGTGGTGGTGGATGACGGCTCCGGCCCGTCTTACAGCCACTTTTTTGAGGAGCTCAAGCAGTATCCCCAGTGTGAGGTGCTGGGCTATGAGGTCAACCAGGGCAAGGGCTACGCGCTGAAGTACGGGATGCGGCATGTGCAGACAGCCTACCCGGATACACCGGGTGTGGTGACCGCGGACTCTGACGGGCAGCACACAGCAATTGACTGCATCAGGATTGCTGAAGCGATGATTGCCCAGCCTGACAAATTGGTGCTGGGCAGCCGGGATTTCAGCCTGGGCTGTATCCCGCCCAAGTCCCGCTTTGGCAACCGGATGACCTCTTTTTTCTTTAAAATCCTGTATGGCAGCTGGCTGCCGGATACACAGACCGGGCTGCGCGGCATCAGCAAAGAACTGATGCCCCGGATTGCCGAGATCCCCGGTGACCGGTTTGAGTACGAAATGAACATGCTCATCCACGCGGCCGGTTGGCATATTGATTTTGAGATCGTGCCCATTGAAACCATCTACCACAACGCCAATGAGGGCACGCACTTCCGTCCGCTGCATGATTCCTGGCGCATTTACAAGCTGCTCTTTGGCAATTTCTTTCAGTTCGCCTCCGCCAGCGTCCTGTCCACCCTGCTGGACCACGGTTTATTCAATATGCTGGACCGCTGGCTGGTGCCCTCCTTCTTTAGGCATATTAGCCCGATGTTTGCAAACACGGTGTTAGTTTCCACCGTGATTGCCAGGATCTGCTCCTCCCTGTTTAACTACCGCGTCAACAAGGACTTTGTCTTCAAGGTCAAGAAGAACAAGCACTCCCTCCCGCGTTATATTGTTCTGGTTATATTGGTGATGCTTGCCTCCGCCTTTTTGGTGGAAAGCCTGCATGTCAGCCTGGGCATGGACCAGGGCATCGCCAAGATCATTGTCGATACCGTCCTCTTCTTTATCAACTACCGCATCACCAAAGCCTGGGTATTTGCCTCCCCTGATGAAAGGATCAACAAGCAATGAAAAAAACAAGTGTACTCCTCTTTACCGTGGCCTTCCTCATGACGCTGGCCCTTCCCTTTATCCTGCCCTCCGGCGGGCTGTTGGATGAAGCCAAAAGCCGCATGCAGGAGCAGCTGTGGACGGATGAGGAGCAGGAGGAAAACGGCTGGCTGCGCTTCCTTTTGCCCACAGCGCGTGCGGAGGAAGAAACATTCACCCCGCTGCCCATTGACTTTACAGCAGGACCCAAGCTGAACTCCAACGGGTTTTCAGCAACCGGCTACATGGATGACAGCATTGAATTGCGCCTGGAAACCATTGAACAAGACGGCGTGGAATACCGCGTAGCGCATATCAATATTGCCCATCCCAGCCAGCTGCGCACCGCGACCGCGGGCAAGCCGGGCTCCAGCAAGGTGGCGCTGATCTCCTCCATGGCAAAAAAGTACAACGCTGTGCTGGCGATCAACGCCAACTACCTCAGCAACGACCCGGTCAAAACCACCTTTGAGTACCGGATGGGCGAGAAGATCCGCGACAAAATCAACCGCACAAAGGACCTTCTGATCATTGACGAAAACGGGGATTTCCATGTCTTTGTCCTGCCCACGCAGGAGGACCTGGATGCCTTTTTGGAAGCGGGCCACCAGATTATCAATGCCTTCACCTTTGGTCCCGCGCTTGTGAAGGACGGCAAAATGCAGACCATCAACAAGAAGTACAGCTACAACCCCCTGGGCCGCGAGCCGCGCATGGCCATCGCGCAGACGGGCAAGCTGAGCTACCTGATTGTGCTGGCTGAAGGCCGCAAAAAGAACTCTCACGGCGTGACCCAGCAGGAGCTGGCCCAGTTCATGGCGGACATGGGCGCGGTGCAGGCCTATAATTTGGATGGCGGCAACTCCGCCACCATGGTGTTTAACAATGGCTATTACCAGCGCAAAACCAAAGCCAATGAGCGCGGGCAAAGCGATATGATCTATTTTGCCAGCCTTCTGGGAGAGCGCGAATGATGCACGAGGACGCGCAGGCTGTCACCATCCTTGGCACGACCGTCTACGCCTATGGGCTCATGGTCATGCTGGGGCTGTGGCTGGCGATCGCGCTGCTTGTTTTCTTAACCCGAAATAATAAAAAGGAACGCTGCGCCGCGGCGCTCACCGCGGTGATTGCCCTCCCCCTGGGCTTTGTGAGCGCACGGCTGATGTACACGCTGCTGGACCCCAACTTCCAGCCCCTGCTCTCACTCAGCAACGTGCTGGATGTAAGCTCCGGCGGGTTTTCCATGTTTGGTGCGCTGGCAGGCGCGGTGCTGGCCGCTTTGATTGCCGCAAAGGTTTCCGGCGTCCCCGGCAAACGGATGCTGGATTTGCTGTCCCCGGCGCTGCTGATCTTTCTGGTGCCTGCCAGGCTGGGTGAGGGATATACTGCCCTGGGTATCAGCCGCCCTTTGACCACCGACTGGATCGCCAGCAGCTTTTTGGCCCGGCAGGACGAGTTTGATGCCTATTTGCGCACCTACCTTCTGGAGGCGATGATCGCTTGCGTCCTGTTGATGGTCATCCTGCGGTATCTCAGCAAAAAACACCGCGATGGGAAGGCCTTTGCCTTGTTTTGCCTGCTGTTTGGCATCACCCAAACCTTGATGGAAAGCCTGCGCTATGACGGCCATATGCGGTACAGTTTCATCGGCGTACAGCAGGTGCTGGCGGTTACGTTGTTTGGCGTCACCCTGATTATATTGGCTGTACGGCTGCTTGGGCAGGGCGGCGGGAAGCTGCTGCCCGTTTTGGGCCTTGTTGCCGTTCCCTTTTCGGTGCTGGCTGGAGTGGGTGTGGAGTTTTTGGTTGACCGCTCGGAGATGGGCAAGATCATCAGCTATTCCCTGTACCTGATCATCCTGATGATTCCGGCTGCCTTGGGTATACTGATGCTGAAACGGGAGGATGGACATGGATAAAACACTGATTGAACGCATCAATGAGCTGGCCCGCAAGCAAAAAACAGACGGGTTAAGTGAAGAAGAATTGGTGGAGCAAGCTGCGCTGCGCGCGGAGTATTTAAAGGAAGTTCGCGCGGGTTTGGAAGCGCAGCTGGAGATGGTATACATTGAAAACGAGGAAGGCGAGTATGAAAAGCTTCAGAAGAAAAAATAGGCTGACACATGCCTTGCTGTGGGGCGTCATTGCCCTGATGCTGCTGGGTGCCACAGGCGCACAGGCGGCACCCAAGGTGCTGTACAACGCGCGGATCACCACGCTGTTCCCCAACAGCACCACCAATGTGTATGAAAAACCGGATACGGAGAGTAAGGTGCTGGCCAACTACAAGCCCAACCAACCCATCCAGATTGTGGAAGTCTTACCCAATTTTGTGGGCATCCTGCAAGGCAAGCGCGTGGGCTATGTGCTGCGCCACCGCATCATGGACCCGGTGGCGGTGGATTTCGCGAACACGCCCAAGTTTGGCACCGCGATTAACCACTACTACACCATCGCCAGTGAGGACATCCACATCAAGGCTGCGCCGGATGCCGCCAGCGAAACGCTGATTACCCTGCACGAAGGCGCGCACCTGGGCTTTTTGGATGTGGAGAACGGCTGGGCGCGCACCATCTTCAAGCGGCAGTACGGCTATGTGGATACCCGCACGCTCAGTGAACTGCTGATGGTCGCACCCAAGGAGGAGCTGGGCACGGATGAGATTCCGATTGCCGTGTATAACTCCTTTTATGATATTTCTGACAACGAGAACAACATCAACCGCATCAATAACCTGGTGGTGGGCGGGCAGCGCATGAGCAAAACCCTGGCACCCGGCCAACAGCTGGACTTCAACAGTGAAGTCGGCCCCTTCCGCGCCAGCAACGGTTATTTACCGGCCGGCGCCCTGGTGGACGGCGAGTTGGTGTTTGACGTGTACGGCGGCGGCTCCTGCCAGGTATCCAGCACCATGTACAACGTGGTGCTGCAGTTGACCGGGCTGACCGTGCTCAACCGCGCGCCGCACGGCGCCAACGGCATCAAATACCTCCCCCACGGGGTGGATGCCTCCTCCGGCGGGCTCAACTTCATCTTCCGCAATGATTATGATTTCCCCATTACCATCTCTTCGCACGTGCAGGATGGCTCCCTGTTTATCGCGATTTATAAGGATTCATGATGAAAAAACACCTTGTCTTGCTCCTGGCGCTGTCCCTGCTGATGACCTTATTATCTGCCAGCGCGGAGGAACCTGCCATTTATACAGGCCAGTCCCGGCTTGATCTGCGCATCTTGGCGGAGCAGTCCACAGAAGCAGCCAGCCTGGGCGTCGTCCCCAAAAACCGCACCATGGACATCCTGGAGGTGGAGCCCTACTGGGCCAAGATCCGCTACAACGGTACAACGGGCTATATCCGGCGCAGCTCCATCATTGACACCACCGTCAAAACGGTGAGCCCCGCCACCACCCCGCCCTACAGCACGGTGGAATGTGACTGGCTGGCCTGGGTTTCCGGGGACGCGCCCATTTTAACCGCGCCCCAGGCGGACGCTGAGGTCCTGATTACCATGCATGACGGCGCGCGCCTGGCGCTGCTTGATATTGAGGATGGCTGGGGCCGGCTGATCTACCACCGCCAGTACGCCTATATCAACACCAACGCGCTGCGCGAAATCCAACCCATCAACAAGACCTATGAATCCGGCAGCGACGCGCCGCTGGCCGCCTATACCTCCTTTTACCGCATCACCACGGATGAGAGCAACATCAACCGGATGCTGAATTTGCAGGTGGCCTGCGACCGGTTTACGCTGTACACCCTCTCACAGGGTGACCGGCTGGACTTCAACAAGCACATTGGCCCCTACTCCCGCTCTGTGGGCTATATGCCCGCCAACGCCCTGGTGAAGGGTGAGGTGGTGCAAAGCTACGGCGGCGGCACCTGCCAGGTATCCAGCACCCTGTACAACGTGATTTTGCAATTGCCTGGCCTTGAAATCCTGCACCGCAGGGCACACGGCCCTGCCGCCGCGCCCTATTTGCCCCACGGCGCGGACGCGGCTGTGGGCAACCAGACCCAGAACTTTATTTTCAAGTCCCTGTATGACTTTCCGGTGCGCATTGACGGCACCGCGCAGGACGGCGCGCTCACCATCGCAATTTACAGGGCGGATTAAAATAGCGCAACAAGAAACCGGGGAAGCGTGTACACCATCGCTTCCCCGGTTGTTTTTTTCCCTATTCGGCGCGCAAGTTGATGTGCGCGCGCTGCACCAGTTCATGGATCGCGGCGTCACTGATGCCAGGACGCGCGCTTTTTTGGATGTCCGCCAGAAACTCGATGTTGCCCTTGGGGCCTGTGATGGGCGAGTAATCCATACCGACCACTGTCCAGCCCAAAGTGGCGACAAAATCCCGGATGTCCCGCAGCACGCCTTCATGGGTTTTGGCTTCCCGCACCACCCCGTGCTTGCCCACCTGGCCGCGGCCGGCTTCAAACTGGGGTTTGATCAGGGTGAGGAAACGCCCGGTGTCGCCCATCACCTCAATCGCGGTTGGGATGATCAATTTGATGGAGATGAAGGACACATCCATCACGGTCAGGGTGGGCAGCGGGTTGAACATCTCCCGTGTGAGCGCGCGGGCGTTGGTGCGCTCCATCACGCAGACGCGCGGGTCCTGGCGCAGGCGCCAATCCAGTTGCCCGTAGCCCACATCAATCGCGTACACATAAGAAGCGCCAGCGCGCAGCAGCACATCCGTAAAGCCGCCGGCCGCGGCACCGATGTCCATGGCGACCAAGCCCGCTACATCCGCGCGAAAGGCATGCAGCGCCTTTTCCAGCTTGTGCGCGCCGCGGGAAGCCCAGCTTTGCTCCTCCCCGCGGACCAAGAGATTGTCATCGGGCAAAACGCTTTCTGATGCCTTCAGAATCTTTCGCTCATCCACATACACCCGGCCAGCCAGAATCAATGCCTGCGCCCGCTCCCGGCTGGGAGCCAGCCCGCG
The DNA here is from genome assembly GCA_964346355.1 of uncultured Christensenella sp. Taxonomy (GTDB): domain Bacteria; phylum Bacillota; class Clostridia; order Christensenellales; family Aristaeellaceae; genus UBA6115. The sequence continues at coordinate 23,473 of CAYFUH010000005.1, forward strand.
GGCGACTAAGGCGACATCCGCGCGGGACGTCAAGCGATGGCCTCCCGCATGCGCAGGATTTGATCGGCAATGGTATGCGCGTCCAGCCCGCATTCCGCCAGCAGGTCGCCCCTTGCGCCGTGGGTGATAAACGTATCCGGAACCGCGAAGATGTGATCGGGCAGCTTCAGGCTGTTTTGCACGCAGTATTCGCTGATGGCACTGCCCAGGCCGCCTGCCAGCGCCTGCTCCTCCAGCACGTAGTAGGGCGTGTTGGTCAGGGTTAAATCCTTTAAAAAGCCAGTGTCCAGCGGCTTGATGCTGGCGGCGTTGATGACCTGGGAGGAGATACCCTGTTTTGACAGCATTTGCTTGACCAATAAGGCCTCTGCCACCATGGGGCCGGTGGCGATTAAGCACAGCTCGGCCTTTTTGCCCAGCACTTCCCACTTGCCGGGGGTGAAGCCGGCATAGGGCAATTCCTTCATGCCCTTTGCTTCCGCGCGCGGGTAGCGGATAAATACCGGCTGTTCCTGTGACAGGGCAAAAGGCAGCATGGCCTGCAATTCCTCGATGCTTCTGGGGTTGAACACCATCAAATTAGGCACATGGCGCAAAAAGGCGGTGCCAAAGATGCCGTGATGGGTGGGCCCGTCCGCACCGCCGATGGCTGCGCGGTCAATCAAAAAGACCACAGGCAATTTCTGGACGCAGATGTCCACCACCACCTGGTCATAGGCGCGCTGCAGGAAGGTATCATACAAAGCCACCACCGGGCGCATGCCGCCCACCGCAAGGCCTGCTGCCAGGGTGACCGCGTGGCTTTCGGCGATGCCTACATCAAACAGGCGCTCCGGATGCGCACGCTGGAAGGGTCCCAGGCCGGTCGCCTCCACCATGGCGGCGGAGATGGCGACGATGCGCTCGTCCGCCTCCGCCAATTCGCACAGCAATTCCCCCGCTGCCTTGCCAAAGGAGCGCGCTGCGGACGGGTTTTTGGGCTGCCCGGTCACCGGGTCAAAGGGGTTGACGCCATGGGTGCTCCACGGCTGCTTTTCGGCGTACTCATAGCCCTTGCCCTTTTCCGTCATCACATGGACCAACACGGGCTCATCAAAGCGCTTGGCGCGCTGGAGCAGCTTTTCCATGCTTTTGATCTGATGCCCGTCAATGGGCCCCACATAGCGCAGCCCGAAGGCGGAAAAAAAGCGGTCCCGAATCAGGAAATTCTTGAAGGAATCCTTGGTGCGCTGGGACAGTTTAAACAGCGGCTTGCCAATAAAGGGGATTTTCAAAAAGAAGTTGGAAATGCGGCGCTTCAGATTGATCCAGGCCTTGCTGGTACGCATGTAGGTGAGGTATTTGCTCATCGCGCCGACATTGGGCGCGATGCTCATCTGGTTGTCGTTGAGCACCACAATCAGCCGGGTTTTGTCATGGCCCAGGTTGTTGAGCGCCTCATAGCAAAGCCCGCCTGTGAAGGCGCCGTCCCCCACGACCGCCACGATGTGTTCGTCCCCGCCCTTTAAATCCCGCGCGCGCGCCATGCCCAGCGCGGCGGAAATGGCGGTGGAAGCATGCCCGGTGCCATAGGCGTCATGCTCGCTCTCCCCCAGTTTGGGGAAGCCGGACGCGCCGCCGTACTGGCGCAGGCGCTCCATTCCCTCCTGCCGATTGGTGAGCAGCTTGTGCGCATAGCACTGGTGCCCCACGTCAAAAATGATCTTGTCTTTGGGGCTGTCAAACACCCGATGCAAGGCCAGGGTCAGCTCCACCATGCCCAGGTTGCTGGCCAGGTGGCCGCCGTTTTCACTGACGATATCGATGATCCGCTCCCGCAATTGGGCGCTGAGCGCGTCCAGCTGCGCGGCTTTTAATCCTTTCAGATCCGCCGGACGGCGAATCGCACGCAAATCCATGTGTGTCCTCCGCAAACATACTGTTCTCATCTGATTGTACCACAGTTTGCGCCATTTGATATCAGGCTGATATAATAGGCGCATGGACTATCTGGCAGGCACCATCGCGGGCACGCTGTTTCGCAACGAGGACAATGGCTACAGCGTAATTTCTGTGCGCGCAAATGAAGGACTGATCACCGTCACCGGCAACATGCCGGAGATCATGGACGGTGAGATGGTGGAGATGGAAGGCGCCTATGTGGATCATCCGCAGTACGGGCGCCAGTTTAAACTGTCCTCCCTGCGCATCAAACAGCCGGAGACCTTAAGCGCCATTGAAAAATACCTGGGCAGCGGGCTGATCAAGGGCGTGGGCCCCAGCACCGCCCGGCTGATTGTGGCCACCTTTGGCAAGGACACGCTGGAGATTATGGGCACGCAGCCCGAGCGGCTGACTGAAGTGCCCAAGATCGGCAAGGTGCGCATGAAGCGCATCGCCGAAAGTTTCCTGGAACAGCAGGCCAGCCGCAGCACCTATATTTTTTTGCAGCAATACGGCGTCTCCCCTGCCTTAGCCGCCAAGATTCACAAAGCCTACCGCGAGCAGGCGGAGGCCCTCATCCGCGACAATCCCTACCGCTTGATTGACGACATCCACGGCGTGGGCTTTTTGACGGCCGACCGCATCGCCCTGTCGCTTGGCATCAGCGAGGACAGCGTGTTCCGCCTGCAGGCGGGCATCAAGTTTGCGCTGCAGGAGGCATCGGGTTCCGGCGGACATACCTGCCTGATGGAGGAGGAATTGATCCAGAAGGCAGCCGCCCTCTTAAACGCGCCCAGGGCCGAAATCAGGCGCCTGATGGATGATTTGACGCTCAACAAGCATCTGTTCGCTGATGTGATTGACGAAACGCGCTACATCTCCCTGCCCAGTCTGCGCAAGGCGGAGATGGATGTGGCCAGCCGCCTGCTGGCGCTTTGCGGCACCTCCCAGCAGTTTTTCCCCCAGCATATCAAGGCCGCGATCACGGATTTTGAGCGCAGCCACGGCATCCGCTTCAGCAAAACGCAGCGCCAGGCGGTCTCCACCGCGGCGGAGCATGGCTTCACCATCATCACCGGCGGCCCGGGCACCGGTAAAACCACGCTGATCAACTGCATCATCCACGTGCTGGGCAAGGGCAGCAAAATCCTGCTGGCCGCCCCCACAGGCCGCGCCGCCAAGCGGATGAGCGAGGCCTGCGGCCAGGACGCCAGCACCATCCACCGCCTGCTGCAATACGGCGGGGAGGAGGGCAGCTTCCAGGTTAACCAGGAAAACCCACTGGATTGCGACTGCCTGATTGTGGATGAAGTGTCTATGATGGACGTCTTTTTGACGCGCAGCCTGCTCCTCGCCCTGCAGCCGGGCACCCGGCTGATTTTGGTGGGTGATGCGGACCAATTGCCCAGTGTGGGTCCTGGCAACGTGCTGGCGGATATCCTCAGCATGGACAGCCTGCCGCAGGTGCGCTTAAGGGAAATCTTCCGGCAGGATGAGGACTCCATGATCGTAGTGAACGCGCACCGCATCAACCAGGGCCAAAGCCCGGTGATGAACAGCCGGGGCAGCGACTTCTTTTTTGAAAACCAACAGGACGCCACACAGGCTGCTAACAGCATTGTGCAGCTGTGTACATCGCGCCTGCCGCAGTATTTACAGGTGGAGGACAGCATGCGCCATATCCAGGTGCTCTCCCCCACCCGCAAGGGCGTGTGCGGCGTGCAGGCCTTAAACCGCCTGCTGCAGGCCGCCTTCAACCCGGCCTCCCCGCGCAAGCGGGACATCCAGTATGGCGAACTCATCCTGCGCGAGGGCGACAAGGTGATGCACATCAAAAACAACTACCAATTGGAATGGGAGACGGCAGACGGCGCAACCGGCCAGGGCGTGTTCAACGGCGATATCGGCTTTATCACAAAAATTGAGGAAGAGGACAAGATGGTCAGCGTGCTGTATGACGATGAGAAGACCGTCTTATACCAATACGCGGACTTGGAGGAGTTGGACCTGGCCTACTGCCTGTCCGTCCACAAAAGCCAGGGCAGCGAGTTCCCGGCCGTGGTGATGCCCATGGTGGGCGGGCCAAAGATGCTGCTGACGCGCAACCTGCTTTACACCGGTGTCACCCGCGCGAGAAGGCTGGTGGTGCTGGTGGGCCGGCAGGAGGTGCTGAACATGATGGTGACCAACAACCTGGAGCGCCGGCGTTATTCCCTGCTTGGTCACTGGCTGCGCTTGCTGTGCGCGCACAATGCTGCAAGATGAGCCTGCTGATACAAAAAGCGGCGGATCTGCTGCTGCCGCAGGCGCGCTGCCTGGCGTGTGATGAGCCGCGCAGGATCACTCCTCATCAGCCCTTGTGCGCAGACTGCCTGAACAAGCTGGAAGACTTGCGCATTTTCAGCAATGTATGCGACAACTGCCTGTCCCCCGTGCAATTTAACACCCCCTGTGAATACTGTGCAGAAGGCGGCATGGCGGGCCTGCGCCGCGCCTTTTCGCCTTTTGTGTACCGGGATGTCACCCAAAGACTGATTGTGCGCCTCAAGTTTGGCGGCGCGGCGCTGGCAGCGGAGCCCCTGGCGCATGAAATGGCCCTGTGTGTCAGCGGGATGCGCTTTGACGCCATGGTGCCCGTCCCCCTGCACAAAAGCCATCAGCGGGAGCGCGGGTTTAACCAGTCCCGCCTGCTGTGCGACCTGATTTTTGAGCATACCGGCATCCCCGTGATGGACGCCCTGTTGAAGAAGCACAATCGCCGCCGTCAGTCCAGCTTGCCGGCGCACAAACGAAGCCAGAACGTAAAGGGCGCGTATAAAGTGATCCTGCCGGTTGACGGCATGGAGATCTTATTGGTGGATGATGTGCGCACCACGGGGTCTACCGTGCGGGAATGCGCGAATGAACTGCTGAAAGCCGGCGCAGACAGCGTCTATTTGCTGACCGCCGCCATCGCAAAGCCCAGGAGGAAAAAGAAGTGAACACCCAGCAAGCGCAGCCCTTTGACCGCACCATCAGCGTAATCGGACAAGCCGCCTTCACCCGCCTGCAGCAGGCCCATGTGGCCGTCTTTGGGGTAGGCGGCGTGGGCGCGGCCTGCGCGGAAGCCCTGGCACGCAGCGGGGTGGGCAGCATGACCTTGGTCGATCATGATGTGGTGTCCATCACCAATTTGAACCGCCAGCTCATCGCGCTGCACTCTACCTTGGGGCAGCGCAAGGTGGACGTCTGCGCAGCCAGGCTGAGGGACATCAACCCGAACATCAACATAAGCACCCTCCCCCTGTTTTTTGATGAAGAGCGCAAAGACGCGATTGATTTTTCCGGTTTTGACGCGGTGGCCGACTGCGTGGACACCTTAAGTGCCAAATTGCTGATCGCAAAGACCTGCATTGCCCGGGACATTCCCCTCGTCTGCTGCCTGGGCGCGGGCAACCGCCTGGACCCGATGCAGTTGCGTTTCGGGGACATCTATGAAACGTCTGTGTGCCCGCTGGCCAGGCGGATGAGAAAGGCCTGCCGGGAGCAGGCCATCCCCGCCTTGCGGGTGCTGTATTCGCTAGAGGAGCCGGTGAAGGCGGTGACAGCGGCACATCACGGGCGGCACGCGCCGGGCTCGGTCGCCTTTGTGCCGCCGGTAGCCGGCATGATGCTGGCGGGGGACCTGATCAGACATCTGATGGATCTTCCGCAATCACAGCGTCAAGCGCTGCCTTGACCACATCCGGCGTGTAACCGCGCCGGGCAAGGGCTGCGTAGGCACGGCGGTAACGGGCCTCCGGCTCGCCCTTTTGCCGGGCGTAGGACTTGCTGATGATCTTGATGGCGGTTTCGACCTGGTCCGCTGTGTCTGATTCTTCCAGCACCTCCTCAATCAGCTGCTCCTCAATGCCTTTGTTGCGCAGCTCCCGCCGGATACGGATGGCACCGTATTTCTTGGACAGACGCTTAGCAGTCATCTGCGCGTAGCGCGCGTCATCCAGATAGCCCAGGGTGCGCAGCTTATCGCAGGCCTGCTGCACGGACTTGGCCGAAAAACCGGCGTCCGTTAATTTGTTGGTGATCTCCAAAACACTGCGGTCGCGCGTCTCCAGCATGCGCACCGCTGCTTCCAGGGCATAGCGCCCCTCCTCCGCGCTGATTTTCTGCGCAAAGGCCATTACATCAATTTCATCATTCACTTTGAGCGGGTGCAGGCGGAACAGGGCGTGCGGCACCTTCAGCGTCTCCCCGCTGGCCAAAGAAACCAGGCGGTGGCCGACGCGTTTTTTGATGTCCGTGACGCGCTCAGTCATCCTGCGCCCATTCCTTCAGCAGCGCGCGGTTGATGTCCGCCATGATATGGTCCCGCGCTTCGGATACCCCGGTGGTCAGGCTGATGATGCCGCGGCCGCGCGCCAGATCCATAAACAGCATATGCACCGCGCCGTAGGCCATGCCCTGGTGGCCAAAAAGAGGATTTTGGGAAAGCTGTTCATCCTCCAGGATAAACATGCCCAAGCCTTGGCTTAAGGCGGGGTCGCGGCTTTTTAAGCTGCCCAGCGGGCTGCGCATCTCCTGCAGCGTTTCCTGCGTAAAAAAGCCCGGGGTCAAAAGCGCCTGCCCCAGAGTAACCAGGCTGTGTACATCCATGCAGCAGCTGCCATGGGCAAAAAGATGATGCGTCTGCGCGTCCGGCGTATCCCAGCCGGTTTTGGGCCGGGCCTGCCGCGCCGCTGCGTCAAAATTGATGTGTTTTTGGGGCGGGAAGATGCGCCTGGCGTTGGCAACCAGGCCGTCCAGCAATTGAGGGTAGTAAGACGCCTTCATCCCAAGCGGTTCAAACAGGTAGCGCTGCATCGCCAACTCAAAGGACAGGCCGGTTTGCGCTTCCACCACGCAGCCAGCCAGGCCCACGCCGAAGTTGGAATACTCACACCCCTCTTTCGGCAGGTGTTTGGTGTGGCTGTCGCCCGCCAGCAATACGCCCGCACTTTCCCCACGCTCAATGCCCTTTAAATAGGTTTCGCCATCAAAAATCCCCGCGGTGTGCGTCAGCAGCATGCGCAGGGTGATGGGCACATCCGGCGCCTGCTTATGGCGCAGGCTGTAGGGCAATCTGATGTCCGCGTCACGGTCCAGATCGATTAAGCCTTTTTCCCGCATGGCCAGGATGCCCGCCGCGCTCACCAGCTTTGACACAGAGGCCAGGCGGAAGGCGGTCTCCTCCGCCACAGGAATGCCGGGCCGGGCATCCCCATAGGTGAAAAAATCCGTGATGTGCTCTTGATCAAAAAAGGCCAGCGCGCCGCCAACAGCCTTGTGGCGGCGCAGGATGCGCTCGTAGGCCTTCCGCTTTGCCGCGTTCATGGTTTGACAAACCGGGCGCAGGCGGACACCCTTTTGCGGCATCAGGCGGATGAGCAGGCGGTACAGGCTGGTTCTGTTCATGCCGTGCTTCCTTTTGCGGTTTCCCGCATAAACAAAATGAATACCATCAGCGCGAAGGCAGCCATCACGGCATAGGTCAGGACGATGCCGCGCACCACGCCCACTGCAATCACGGCAAACAGCGCCGTCCAAATGACCGCGCCCGCAACCACCAGCGGCCTGCGCTTCAGGCGCAGCATCAGGATGATGCCGCTGGCTGCCACCAGCAGGATGCTCAGCACCTGGGAGACGCGCAGGCTGCCCAGCATCAAGCTGTCGGTGCGCAGGCCTTCAATGACCACGCGAACCAATCCATAGAAGATGAAATACCATTGCAGCACAAAGCCATGCCCCTTTTTGTAGCAGCGGTCCCGCACAAACAGCAGGAAGAAAAAGCCCAGCAGGTTGCACACGGACTCATAAAAGAAGGTAGCCTGGTGCCACTGCCCGTCCACCAGCACCGCCAGCGGGAAAAACTGGTGCGCGGGGTTGGTGATGAGCTCACCGAAGGCTTCTTTGTTAAAGAAATTGCCCCAGCGGCCAATGGCCTGGCCCAGGATGAGCCCGGGCGCCACCAGATCCAGCAGCTTGAGGTAGGGCAGCTTTTTATAGCGGGAGAGCAGGTAGATGCCCAGCGCGCCGCCGATCACCCCGCCATAGATGGCCAGGCCGCCCTCCCACACCTTGAAGATGCTGAGCCAGTCATCCTTGTAATGGTCCCAGGTGAAGATGACATAGTAAATGCGCGAACTGAACACCGCGATGGGCACGGACCAAAGCGCCATGTCCACCGCCAAATCAGACGGCAAGGAGAGCCGCTTAGCCTCCTTGCCCATGTAGATGACGGCAGCCGCAACGCCCAGGGCGATCAGGATGCCATACAGGTTGATATTCATACAGATTGCTTAGCGCGCGATGGCGTCAATTTCCTTTAAGGTTTGGATGATGGGCAGCTGCTGCGGGCAGACCGCCTCGCACTGGCCACATTCGACACACAGCGCGCCCTCGCCGTTTTCATTGATGATCTGGCTGTACTGCCATTTGAGGCTGCCCGGCTGGTTGAACTTATAGGCGTCGTTGTAGGCGCGGAAGATGCGCGGGATCAGCACGCCTTGCGGACAGGGCTGGCAGTAGTCGCAGGCTGTGCAGCCAATCTTAACCCGGGCCAAGTAGCTTTCCTTCAAGGTTTTGATGAAGGCGTGGTCCTCCTTGGTGAGACTGCCGGTCTTGACATCGCGGAAGATGCGCAGGTTGTCCTCCACCTGGTCCATGGTGGACATACCGGACAGGATGGTGACCACCTCGGGGAAATCGCCCACATAGCGGAAGGCCCACTCCACCGGGCTATAGCCGCTGCTGTGCCCCTCGATGAAGGAGAGGACATCCGTTGGCGGGTTGGCCAGGGCGCCGCCGCGCAGCGGTTCCATCACCACAATGGGGATGCCCTTTTTGCCGGCATAGCGCATGCCCTCCAGCGTGGCCTGGTATTCGTCATCCAGGTAGTTGAACTGGATTTGCGCCATGTCCCAGTCATAATCATCAATGATGCGCAGGAAGACGTCCTTCTCATCATGGAAGGAGAAACCCGCGTTTTTTATGCGGCCGTCAGATTTGGCTTTTTCAAGAAATTTTTGATAGCCCAGCTTCTGCAGTTTGTCAAAAGCAGCGCCGTTTAAGGCGTGCAGCAGGTAGAAATCCACGTAGGAGACATCCAGTTTTTGCAGCTGCTCATCCAGCAGGCGGTCCATGTCCTCATACTTGTTGACCAGCCACTGGGGCAATTTGGTGGTCAGCATCACGCGCTCGCGGTAGCCGTCCTTTAAGGCCAGGCCGGTGACAATCTCGCTCTCCCCGCCGTGGTAGCCATAGGCTGTATCCACATAGGTGATGCCCTGGTCAATGCCGTGGCGCAGCATGCGGATGGCTTCGTCGCGGTCAATCACCTGGCTGCCGTCATCCTTTGTAAGGGTGGGCAGGCGCATCATGCCAAAACCCAGCCTGGATACCTGTTTACCGCTTTTGCCAAATGGTACGGTTTGCATTGTCCCCTCCTGAACACGTCGTTTGTACATAATCAACATCAAGGCTGCCCCTGATTGCGCTTATGATACACAAAAAGGGGGAAACTGTCCACTTTGAGGAACGGTTCATCAATTAAAAATCAACAGGCGAAATCCAATTTCTGGCCAAAAGGCACTCATAGACGGGGTTATGCAGCATCCTGTCCTTTTGGTGAATAAAGCGAAAACTGGAGCGCAGCGGGCGATGATCTGTCCAGGTGGCGCGGCCCGAACCATCCGGGCTGAGGCCTAGTTTGTCCGCATCCTCCTGCGGGGTTACAAGCGACACGCGGTTGTGGCAGCGGTTGCCCAGCACGATGTCAAACACGCCCGCGTCCGGATCCAGCGCGAAATGGTTGCCGGTATAGCCCGAGATCCCAAAGGCGCGCAAGCCCATCCAGGCGGGCACTTCGCTCTTTTTTTGCAGCGGTGAGCGGGTAAAGGCCAAGAGGCCCAGAAACTGTCGGTACCCGCCGTCTGCCAGCAGGTAGCCTGTGCGGTTGACGCCGATTTGTAGCAGCATCTCCCGGCTGATGAGCCTGCCGTTTAGCAGGGCTTGGGAAAACTTACATAAATCCTGGGCGGTTGAAAACAAGCCCGCGTGCCCTGATACATCATCCGGATGGGACATAAGCAAGCGCGCCTTCGGGTCATGCGGCAAGCCGGGCGTGACATCCCTAAGAATTTGATAGCTGCCATGCACAATCCTGTGCTCATAGTTGTAGTTCATCACATCAGCCAACCGCTCACGCGGAACGCTGGCCCAGGTTTCCGTCATGCCGGCTGGCAGGAAAACGTATTTCTGCAAATACGCAAGAAAGGGCAGGCCTGTGATTGATTCCACCACATACTTGAGCACCAGGGCGTTCATGTCCGAATACAGCTTGAATCCGGTAACAGGGACGCGGCGGGTTTGAAATACCATGCGCAAAGCACGCTCAGCATCCGCCTGTTGGTCCACGCGCTCAGGCGTTTGCAGGCAGGCCAGGTAGGTCAGCACCTCTTCCACTGTGCAGTCATGCAGGTGAATGAAGCGCGGGTCCAGTTTGAAAATTTGGTCTGTAAACCGAATCTCCCCCGCCTGAATGAGCTGCAGCACGCTGACCAAGGTAAACAGCTTGGTCAAGGAGGCGATGTCATAGACCGTGGTGGGTGTAATGGGCACAGGCGCAGGCGCAAAGCTGTTTTTTGAAAGCAGCACCTCCTGCAAGAGGCCATGAAAATTGATCACATGCTCCTGCGCGTTCCCATAGCAGACGGTCAGCCCGCAGAGGTAGCCTTTCTCCTCTACCATGTCGCGGATGGACTGCCGGAGCGTAGCATCCGCCTTGTTGGGTGTCACTGGATGAAATCAAGCCAGGCGAAGCGCTCCGGCACATGGAAGTTGCGTGCGCCGGTATGCTGCCAGGCCTGCAATTCCTCACCCCGGCGGCTGTGGTCCACCCGGAACACGTTGAAACGCCAGGGGGTGCCCGGTTTTGGTGCTGTGCGAAAAGCAGCGTAGGGCATCTTCCAGATGGAGATGGTTTGATGCGCCGCTTCATTATAATGGGTTTTGGTGACAAAGCCCGGCATCTCCCAGTCCATGTTTAAGTGGCGGGTGCCGTCCTCATCAAAAAGGATGGTGCCGGTGAAGGTGACATCAAAGGGGCTGACCTCAATCTCGCGGTAGGTGGACAAATCGCCCTCCTCCGCGATGAACAGCTCAAACACGTCCTGGGTGTACAGCGTTTCGTCATGCAGGCGGTAAGTGGAGCGGACCTCGTCATCCTCCGCGGTGATCTTTAAGTAGAAGGCTTTTTCCTGATCGTCCCGCAGCAGCTGAAACTCCGTGCGCAAAAAGGGACGTTTGCCGCTTTCCACCAGAGCCAGTTCCGCGGGCGGCGCCTTGTCCCAGACAGGGTCATCCGCCTGCGGGAAGGCGGGCAGGTGATGGTTGCAGCAGGCATAGCGCGTTTGTGATGGTTTCATGGTGTCCTCCTTCACGCGAAATGTCTTATATTATTGGATGCCGTCTACGATCTGCTGACCAAGGGCGCGGGCAGCGGCCAGCTCCTCCTCATTGGGGCGCAGGCGCGCGCGCACGCCCTCCACCGTTTTGACCTTTAACTGCGAAAGCCGGGCCATGATGTTGGGCACGGCCTCCCCCGTCCAGCCGTAGGAGCCAAAGGCGGAGCACAGCTTGCCCTTGAGTACAAAGGGATACAGGGCAGCCAGCAGCTCCCCGATGGGGTCCAGCAGGTCCCCCAGGAAGGTGGGTGAGCCAAACAGGACGGCGTCTGATTCGGCGATGGCAGCCATGGCCTGGTCCCGGTTGGTTTCGTCCAGCTCAATCATATGAACCTTGATGCCGGCTTGTTCAATCTCTTCCTTGATGGCGGTGCCCAGCATTTTGGTGTAGCCGTAGGCGCTGACGTAGATGATGGCAACGGATTTGCCGTCCTTTTCTGGCGCCTCTGACAATTCCTCATACAGGGAGACGACGTCCTGTATCATCACATCCAGCACCGCGCCGTGGCCGGTGAAGACGATGTCCGGGTTCAACTCCCGGATGGCTTTGATGCCGTTTTTCACAAAGGGCTGGGCGAAGGGCGCCATGATGTCCAGGTAATACTTGCGCGCGGAGGCCAGGTATTCATCCGGGTTGGTGAGCTTGCTGGCAACAAGCGGTGCGAAAGCATGATGCGCACCCAGAAAATCACAGGTGAACACGCCGTTTGAGAGGGTATCGTAGGTGAACATGGTGTCCGGCCAATGCAGGTTGGGCATGGGATAAAAGCGCAGCTCGCGCCCGCCCAAATCCAGCGTGTCGCCCTTTTTGACCACGCGGCTGTTGAAGTCCTGGTTGATGATCTGGCCGATGAAGGTGATGGCGCTGTTGGTGCCGATCACCTGCAGCTTTTCGTTTTTGCGCAGCAAATCCGGGATGATGCCGGCGTGATCCGGCTCTGTATGGCTGATGATGAGGTAATCAATGTCCGCAAAGGGGATGATTTCCTCGATATTTTTGATGTATTCCTCCAAATAGCCTTCCTTGGCGGTTTCAACCAGCGCGGTTTTCTCCGTGCCCTTGATTAAAAACGCGTTGTAGCTGGTACCCTTAGGTGTTTTCATGATGATGTCAAACACTTCCAGCTCCGGGTTTTGCACACCTACTGAAAAAATATTGTCCCGCAATTCGAACATAACCAGTCCTCCTTCTACTTTATCCACCTTTAGTTATACCCGTTCTTTCATCATTTCAATTAAAAATTTCTGGCTGTGTCAATGCCTCAAAAACCTTGTCTATTTCCTGTTTTACATGTAGTTTTGCCCGGCAAACTGTGCCGTTTTATGCGGTTTTTGTCGTTTTCGGGGCAAAAAAGGACTTGTCAAATGGGGGCATTCACGTTATGATTCAACTGAGGGCGAATGATCCCAGACGGATGAGGATCATGCTCAATACTATAACTGGAGGTTTAATTCATGAAGAAACTGGTAGCCTTACTTGTGGCAACCATGATGCTGTTTGGCGTCATGTCTGCCTTCGCCGAGCCCGCTGTGGGCGGCGAGATCATCTATGGTTCCAGCACCGAGATTTCCGGTGACTGGGCGCATGGCGCCATTTGGACCAACAACGCCACGGACAACATGATTCGTGAGTTGATTAATGACTACACCACCGTCTCTTTCAATCAGGGCGGCGCGATGGTGCAAAACGAGAGCGTGACTGAGAGCATTGAAGGCGTTCTCAATGATGACGGCACCAAGACGTTCACCATCAAGATTCATAATGACCTGGTGTTCAACGATGGCAGCCCCATCACAGCCAAGCACTTTGTGGCTGGCTCCCTGCTGTTCTCCCACCCCACCCTGCTGGGCATGGGCAGCAAAAACCAGGCGTATACCTATTACGCTGGCGGTGAGCTGTATAAGAACAACGGCCAGGTCATGGAAAAGCTGCCTGAAGCGCCGGCAGATGACGCTTCGGATGAAGACAAAGCAGCCTATAAAGAGCTGGTTGACAAACTCACGGAAGAGTTCAAAGCCAAGGTGACCGAGTCCGTCAAGGAAGGCAATGTGCCGTTCGCCGGCTTCCGCCTGCTGGATGACTACACCTTCCAGGTGACCATTGTCTCCGAGTACATCCCCTATTTCTATGACCTGAACTACGCTTCCTTTGGCCCCATGAGCATCGCGATGTGGCTGGGCGAAGGCTATGACGTGGTGGACGAAGGCGAAGGCGCCCATTTTGTGGGCGACATGACCGCCGACGCCCTGAAGGATAAAATTGAGCATGCGCGCTTCCTCACCGAAGGCCGCGTGACCGCGGGCCCGTACCAGCTGGTGTCCTACGATGTGGGCGCCAAGCAGGCCGTGCTTGAGATCAACCCCAACTACAAGGGCAACTTTGAAGGCCAGAAACCGCACGTGCAGAAGCTGATCATCGTGCGCGCCGAGAAGGCCACCCAGTTTGACGCCCTGACCACCGGCTCCATCAACCTCATCTCCGGCATCACCGGCGGTGACGATGTGAACGCAGCCCTGGATATCGTTGAAAAGGGCGGCTTCTCCTCTGTTAATTACGAGCGCAACGGCTATGGCAAGATCTGGTTCCAGAGCGACTTTGGCCCCACCCAGTTCAAGGAAATGCGCCAGGCTATTGCCCATCTGCTGAACCGTCCTGAGTTTGCCTCCACCTTCACCGGCGGCTACGGCGCGCTGGTGCACGGCCCCTACGGCCTGGCCATGTGGATGTACCAGGAGAGCGAGGAAGAGCTGAACGAAAAGCTGAACACCTACCCCTACAGCAAGGAAGAAGCGATTAAACTGCTTGAAGAAATCGGCTTCAACCTGGACGCTGAAGGCAAGGAGTACAAGGAAGGCCTGCGCTACAAGAAGGTGACCGAGAAGGAAGCCGGCACCTACAAGCACAACGTCACCCTGGCTGATGGCACCGTGTTGATGCCGGCCATCATCGAATGGGCCTCCACCACCGACAACGACGTGTCTGAGCTGCTGGTCACCATGCTGCAGAAGAACCCTGATGTGGCTGAAGCCGGCATCGAGATCCGTCAGGATGTCATGGAATTCGCCCAGCTGCTGCTGTGGCTGTACCGCGACAGCTCCCAGGGTGAGCAGTACGGCGTGCCGAAGTACGGCATGTTCAACCTGGCCACCAACTTCACCCCGATTTATGACCAGTCCTTCAGCTATACGCTGGATGCTGACAAGGTCGCCAATGGCTACAACGTTGGCCGTATCTTCAACGAGGAATTGGATAAGCTGTCCATGGACATGGTCTATGGCGTTGAGTCTGACAATCCCGAAGGCTTCCGCAAAATCTGGGCTGACTTCATCGTCCTGTGGAACGAGCTGCTGCCCGAATTGCCGCTGTACTCCAACGTGTACTACAGCATCTTCGCAGACAAGCTGCAAAACTACACCGAAAACCCGATCTGGGGCTTCTCCAGGGCCATCGTGTACGCGAACGTGACCGAATAATCGCGAAACCGCGTCATCAAGTCCATTCGACGGGGACGGACCTCCGGGTCCGTCCCCGTCCCCAAGTTTATAAAAACATTGTAAAAACAACACCGGTAGGCAGGTTCGCTGCCCGGTATTACAATTACCTGAAAGGTCGGTGCCCTGATGTTCAAATACATCCTCAAACGGACAGCATACATCCTTGTGATGTTCTTTATCCTCAGCTTTTTGATGTATGCGCTGTATAACCTCATCCCCGCTGATCCGGCCCGGGCGGAAGTTGAACCGCTGCGCGCGTCGCTGAGGCCTGCAGAATATGAGGCGATTTATAAACAGACTCGCCTGGAAATGGGGTTGGATGACCCATTGTTGATGCGGTATGGCCGATGGATGGGTATGTATCCCAACCGTCAGGGCAATTTTGACGGCATCCTTCAGGGCAATTTCGGCTACTCCAACCAGTATAAAAAGCCGGTGATTGACGTGATCCCAGCGCCGATGCAGTTCACCATATTTATGAACGTCTTTGTCACCGTGCTGGCTTTGGGCATCACCATTCCCCTGGGCATTATGACCGCGGTGAGGAAGAACAGCCTGGCTGACAGAACGGTGCAGGTGATCTCGGTGGTGGGCTACTCCATCCCCATTCACATCGTCGCCCTCGTCTTTATCTTCGTGTTCGCGGTGGTGCTGCGATGGTTCCCCGTGATGGGCATGAAAACAGCCGGCAGCAACTATACCGGATGGAAGGCATTTACGGATGCGGTATTTCATATTACCCTGCCGGTCATCGTGCTGACCTTTGCCTCCCTGGGCGCCATGACACGCTATGTGCGCGCTGCCATGGTGGACGCCCTGTCCATGGATTATGTGCGGACCGCCCGGGCCAAGGGCGTGAAAGAAAAAGTGGTTGTTTATGTCCACGCCTGGCGCAATGCGCTGCTGCCCGTGATCACCATTATTATTGGCTGGTTTTTGAGCATCTTCGGCGGCTCCATCATCACAGAGTCCACCTTCTCCTTAAACGGCATGGGCCGCTTGAGCATCCAGGCGCTCAACAACAAGGACTATGAGTTAGCCCTGGCTGTTCAACTGTTTTATGTAGCGATTTCCCTGATTGGCCGGCTGCTGATTGACTTAAGCTACGGCCTTGTGGACCCGCGGATCCGCATTTCCAAATAAGGAGGATTGAATCATGAGTGATAAGAATAAGAAAGAGTTCTTCCTCCTTCGCTGGATCAAGCGCGTTTTCCTGGGCAGCGGGCGGGAATTATCCTTTATGGAAGAGGAAGCTTTACAAAGCCCCATCCGTTCCGTGCTGCGGAACTTCTGGGGACGCCGCATCTCCCGCGTCGCGGTCATCCTCTTTGTCCTGATTTTACTGTTTGTGACGGTTGGCCCTCTGTTTTTACCGGTTGACCTGAGCTATCAGGACAACACCCAGATCCACGTGGCACCCGGCCATCACCTGATGGACGTACCCAAGAGCCTTGAAGGCGGCAATCTCCGCCTCATCGCGCCGGGCACGACCTATGGCGTGGGCGTTGACAACAAGGGCAAGGTTCATACATGGGGGCACCTGCGGGTGACCAGCGTCATCAGCCTGGGCGATATTCCGGAGGAAGTGAAGGCCGCCAATATCGAGCTGGTGGCTGCCGGCTATGACCATATTACCGCCACGGATGACACCGGACGGGTGTATACCTGGGGCAATACGCGCCTGGATCAGGCCAAGCTGCCGCGGGAGGTGGAAGCCGCCATTAACGCGGGTGAAAACCTCCGCTTTGTCCAATTAAAAGGCGGCTATCAGTTCACCGCTGGCGTCACCGAGGATGGCAAGCTCTTTGTCTGGGGCAACAGCAATGCCAATGACACAAAGATTAAAAAGGCCTATCAGGAGAACATCAAGAAGGTTGCCACCAACGTCAACACCTATTTTGTGCTGACAAATGATGGCGAAGCCGCCTACGCGGGCTTCCAGCAAAACGCCTTCTCCACCGTGCCGGAAGCCGCCAAGAGCGGGGTGGTGGACATCGCCGCCACCAGCTTTACCAGCGCAGCCTTGAAAGAGGACGGCAGCCTTGTCATCTGGGGCAACGTAAGCCGCGGCGAGCGGGACATCCCCGAACATGAGGGCAAAATCGTCAAGATTTTCGGCGGCCGCTACCACTATACCGCCTTGACCGACAAGGGCGAGGTCTTAAGCTGGGGTCACAACCAATTTGGGCAGACAAATGTCCCCGCCTTTGATGAAAAGGACCCCGTAGTTGACATCTATACCGGCTTTTATCAGAACTACGCTGTGCTCAAATCCGGAAAAATTGTGGGCTGGGGCTTAAAAGGCTACCTGCTGGGCACGGATCAGTTTGGCCGCGATGTTCTAACCCGTATGGTCAACGGCGGACGTGTCACCATGACCGTCGGCGCTGTATCCGTTGTTATCTCCCTCTTCATCGGCATCATTCTGGGCGGCCTGGCCGGCTACTTCGGCGGGTGGATTGATATCTTGGTCTGCCGTTTGGCAGAACTGCTGGGCTCTGTGCCCTTCCTGCCCTTAATGCTGATTCTCTCCGCCGTTTTAGGCCCCCTGGTCCCCAGCGTTGAGCAGCGCATGTACATCATCATGGTCATCCTTGGCCTGCTGCGCTGGACCAACCTGGCCTTCTTAATCCGCGCGCAGATTCTGGCGCAGCGCGAGATGGAATATGTGACCGCGGCCAAGGCGCTGGGTGTCAAGGAACGCGGGATCATCTTCAAGCACATCATTCCCAACGTCATCTCCATCATCCTGGTGAACGCGACCTTGGCTTTCGCCAGCAGCATGCTGACAGAAAGCTCGCTCTCGTTCCTGGGCTTTGGCATTATTCCGCCCACCCCCACCTGGGGCAATATGTTAACCGGCGCAAATGACTCCCTCGTCATCCAGCAGTTCTGGTGGCGCTGGGTCTTCCCCTCGCTGATCTTCAGCATCTGTACTATCTGCATCAACCTTATTGGGGACGGCCTCCGGGACGCCATTGACCCCAAGAGCAATGAGCGCTGAGGAGGAACCGTCAATGGCATTGCTTGAAATCAAAAACCTTAAAACCTATTTCACAACCAAGCGCGGCATCATCAAAGCGGTGAATGACGCCAGTTACGCCGTTGAAGCGGGCAAGACCCTGGGCATCGTCGGCGAGTCCGGCTCCGGCAAGAGCGTCTCCGCCCTGTCCGTGTTAAAGCTGCTTGACGGCAACGGCTATGTCGAAAGCGGCCAGATCCTGCTGGACGGCCGGGACATCACCAACCTGAGCCTGCAGGAGATGTACAAGATCCGCGGCAATGATATCTCCATGATCTTCCAGGAGCCCATGACCAGCTTAAACCCGCTGTTTACCGTGGAGCGCCAGGTCGCGGAAACCTTTATCATCCACCAGGGCATGAGCAAAAAACAGGCGCGGGAGAAGGTGGTTGACATCCTGCGGGACGTGAAAATTCCCAACCCGCACATCGTCGCCAAGCAGTACCCGCACCAGCTGTCCGGCGGCATGCGCCAGCGCGTGATGATCGCCATGGCCTTGGCCTGCAAGCCCAAGCTGCTCATCGCGGATGAGCCTACGACGGCGCTTGACGTCACCATCCAGGCGCAAATTTTAAAGCTGATGAACGAGCTGAAGGAGGAGCGCAAGACCTCCATCATGTTCATCACCCATGACCTTGGCGTCATCAACCAGATGGCGGACGATGTGGCGGTCATGTACTGCGGCCAGGTGGTCGAAAAAGCCCCGGTCCGCGTGATGTTTGACAAAAAAGCCAAGTATTCGCACCCCTATACCGAGGGGCTGATGCTGTCCATCCCCCGCCTGGATACCCCGGCCAACGCAAAACTGGAGGTCATCCCCGGCGCTGTCCCCCATCCGCTGGATCTGCCCAAGGGCTGCAAGTTCGCGCCCCGGTGCAAGTATGCCACTGACAAATGCAGGGAAGAAGAACCGCAGATGGTGGAAGTGTCCAAGAACCAAGAAATTCGTTGTTTCTATCCCGAGAAGGAGAAGCGCCATGGCTGAGAATCCGATTCTGTTTAAAATTACCAACTTAAAACAGTATTTCCCGCTTAAAAGCAAGGGCATGTACGTCAAGGCCAATGACGGCATCACCGTCAACATCTATGAGGGGGAGACCCTGGGCCTGGTGGGCGAGTCCGGCTGCGGCAAATCCACCATGGGGCGCACGCTGCTGAAGCTGTATAACGCCACGGACGGCAAGATCATGTACAATGGCCGCACCCTGCTGCAGGTAGCCCCGCAGTACGCCTTTAAAACCATCAAAAACTTAAAGGCCAACAAGGCCAAGATGCTGAAACTGCAGGACGAGTACGAGCGCCTGGAAGCCCATGCCAAGAAAAAGGGTTGGATGGACGAGGACGCGCCCGAAACCGAGGAGCGCTTCCGCGCCTTGACCGAACTGGCTGAAGCGCGCAAGCAGGCCTTTGACGCCACCTTTGACATCACCAGCATCATCGGCGGCCTGGTCATTCTGGACAACCTGGACCCGGTGATTGACGTGTACCAGGAGCTGTTTGACACGGCGCACGAGCATAAGAAACTCTATATCAAGCGCAAGGACAACAAGGTGGATCTGGAAGACCTGCGCTACCGCAACGCGCACAAGCCCTCTGCCAGCCGTGAAAATAAAATCAAAGCGCTGGAGAAGGAGCGCGAGGACATTATCAACAAGATGCTGCAAAAGGATGAGCAGCTCCGCGCCATCCGCATGAAGATTGACCAGCTGCGCGAGCCTTATGCCAACGACCCCCTGTTTTTGGAGTATGACGCGGACCGCGAAGGCGCAGTGGACTTAGCCCGGCTGACCTACAGCGAAATGCGCGACCTGCGCGTTGATATGCAGCTGATCTTCCAGGACCCCTACTCCTCCCTGGACTCCCGCATGACGGTGGGCCAGATCATTGGCGAGGGGATGCTGGCACACCGGCAGTTTAAGCGCAACGACGACCGGATGAAGGAGCGCGTGCTGCAGGTGATGGCAGACTGCGGCTTAGCGCCCTACTTCCTGCACCGCTACCCGCACCAGTTCTCCGGCGGCCAGCGCCAGCGCATCGGCATCGCCCGCGCGCTCTCCCTCTCCCCCAAGTTTGTGGTCTGTGACGAAGCGGTTTCCGCGCTGGACGTGTCCATCCAGTCCCAGATTATCAACCTGCTGCAGACCTTGAAGGACAGGGATCACCTGACCTACCTGTTCATCACCCATGACCTGGCGGTGGTGAAATATATCTCCGACCGCATTGCGGTGATGTACCTGGGCGTGATTGTGGAGCTGGCCAACACCGCGGACATCTTTGCCTGCCCCATGCACCCCTATACTGAAGCGCTGCTGTCTGCCATCCCCACCGCGGATGAGAACGAAGCCCGCGAACTGGTGGTGCTGGAGGGCGACATCCCCTCCCCCGTCAACCCGCCGCCGGGCTGCAAATTCCACACGCGCTGCAAGTACGCGACGGATATCTGCATGCACGTGGTGCCCGAATTGATCGAAGTGGTGCCTGGGCACATGGTGGCCTGCCACCACCGGCTGGAGAGCACCTGTGAGACGGAGTACGTGGAAAGCCAGACCGCTGCTGCAGCCGAAGGTACAGAACAATGATGTTTAGACGCAGCATCGAGCGCGCGCTGGCCTTCCTCAAGGAATGGCGGGCCAAGCGTGACGCCGAGCGCCAGGGCGTCCCCTATGAGGAGGAGATGCACCTGGAAAAAGGCGACAGAAGGGCCATGCTGATTTCGGCCTTCCTGGTGCTGATCCCCGCCGTCATCCTGGTGCTGGGCATCATGCTGCTGGTGGTGTGGCTGTTCTTCTTCCGGTAAAACAAACCGATAATATGACACAAAAAACCTGCCCGGGCGGCAGGTTTTTTGCTGTATACTGCGTGGTTTGTTTAGCGATGCGGCACGATCTCTATCCAGTAGCCGTCCGGGTCCGCGATGAAGTACAAGCCCATCCCCGGGTTCTCATAGCAGATGACGCCCATTTCCTTGTGCTTTTTGTAGGCGGCGTCATAGTCATTGACGCGGAAGCACAGGTGGAACTCGTTATCGCCCAGGTTATAGCTGGGTTTGTCCCAGTCCTTCAGCCAGGTCAATTCCAGCTGGTGACTGGTCTTGCCGTCACCCAAAAAAACCAGGGTAAAATTCTCCTTCTCGCTGCGGCGCATCTCAATCAGCCCCAGGGCTTCCTTGTAAAAAGCCAGGGACTTGTCCAGGTCAATCACATTAAAATTGTTGTGGGCAAAGGTAAACTGCAGGTCTTGTTTGTCTGTCATACTCAACATCCTCCTGGTTGGTTTACTGGTATCCTACCCGTCTATGTCATCATCCAGCAGGCGCAGATGGGCCTGTTCCTCGTCAACTGTGCTTTTGCTGTCCAGGGATTCCACCGCCTGCAGACGCCTGGTGATGGTTCTGGTCCTGCGGTTGGCCAGGTCGATGGACTCGCTGGCCTGGCGCAGGCGGTTCTGGGTTTTATCCAGGATATCAGAAAAGGTGGTGAACTCCGCCTTGACCTGGGACAACAGGCGCCAGACCTCCGCACTGCGGTGCTGGATGGCCAAGGTGCGAAAGCCCATCTGCAGGCTGTTGAGCAAGGCCAAAAGGGTGGTGGGCCCGGCCAGGGATACCCGGTGCTGGCGCTGTAGTTTCTCCGCCAAACCGGTGATGCGCAGCGCCTCGGCGTACAAGCCCTCCACCGGCAAATACAAGATTGCGAAATCGGTGGTATAGGGCGGCTTGATGTACTTGCCGGCGATGCGGTCAGCTTCGCGAGTGATGGCGCGCTCCAGCGCTGAAGTTGCGCTGTCCACTGCGGGCTTGTCCGCCGCTTCCAAAGCAGCCTGCAGGCGCTCATAATCCTCCAGCGGGAACTTGGCGTCAATGGGCAGGTAGACCGCATGGCCTTCCTCCTGCCCGGGCAGTTTGACGGCAAACTCCACCCGTTCATTGCTGCCGGGGACGAGCGCACAGTTGGTTTCATACTGCTGGGGAGCCAAGGCTTCCTGCAGGAGCATGGACAGCTGGGTCTCCCCCCAGGTGCCACGGGTTTTGATGTTGGTGAGCACCTTTTTTAGATCACCCACGCCGCTGGCTAAGGTCTTCATCTCACCCAGGCCCTTGTAGACGGCCTCCAGGCGCTCATTGACCAGGGTGAAGCTTTCGCCCAGCCGGCGGTTGAGCGTCTGGTGCAGGTGCTCGTCCACGGTTTTGCGCATCTCTTCCAGCTTGTTCGCGTTGTCTGTGCGCATCTGGGTGAGGGAATGAAACAGGGTCTCGCGCATCTCCCCCACCTTCTGGTCGTGCTGGATAAGCCGGGTGTTCAACACCTCCCCCATGTGGTTGAGCCGGCTGTCCTGGGTGCGCAGGGAGGCGTCCAGGCGCGCGTCGATGCGCTCATGCCAGGCGAACATCGTCGCCTGCTGCTGGTTGACCTGGGCGGCAAGGTGGCTTTCCGTATCCTTCACCAGGCCTTCCATGTAGTCCGCCAATGTCTGTTCGCTCTCCCGGGATTGGGCTTTTGCTGCTTCAGCCGCTCTTTTCTGCGACACAAGCAGCACAATCAATAAAATGACTGCCACCAGGGTGATGGCAATCATCGCGATGAAAAGGGGGTTATTCGTGATGACTTCAGGCATGGCTGATGCCCTGGCGCCAGTGCTTGTAGCATAAGCCGATGTAGCGGATGACCTGCTGGTTGTCAATGAGCACCTGCTCGCCGGTTTTGATGACCCGGCCGGACGGATCAATCCGCGTGTTCATGGTGGCTTTGGCGCCGCACCAGCACAGCCCGCCGGGTACCTCGTGGATCTCCTCCGCCAGGCGCAGCAAGGCGGCGGAGCCGGGGAAGAAATTGCCCTGGAAATCGGTCTTAAGGCCATAACAGAAGATGTCCAGATGGTCGGACATGTCAGCCAGCTCCTGTACCTGCTCTGGTGTTAGGAACTGCGCCTCGTCGATGAACACGTACTCAAACTCGCTGCAGGCGTTGCGCGCCGCCAGCCACAAGAGCTGTTCCCGCGCGGAATGCCCGCTTTCCAGCACCAGCTCGGCCTCCGCCTGCAGGCCCACACGGGAGTAGACCATCTGCACGCCTGCCCTGGTATCAATGGCGGGCTTCACCAGCGCCACGCGCAGACCCAGCTGCTGGTAATTGTAGCGCTGCATGAGCAGTTGCGCCGTCTTGCTGGAGCCCATGACCCCATAGTAAAAATGCAGCATTATATCTCCCGCCTGCCTTCCATGGCCTTGGACAGGGTGACCTCGTCCGTGTATTCCAGATCGCTGCCCACCGGCACGCCGTGCGCAATGCGCGTAACGCGGATGCCCAGTGGCTTCACCAGCCGCGCGATGTAGGCGGCGGTGGCCTCGCCTTCAATGTCCGGGTTGGTGGCGAGGATGATCTCTCCCACCGCGCCGCCTTCCAGCCTGCGCATCAACTCGCTGATGCGGATGTCAGACGGGCCAATGCCGTCCATGGGCGACAGGATGCCGTGCAGCACGTGGTAGCGGCCGTTGTAGTCGTGCATACGCTCCATGGCTGCCACATCCCGCGGGTCGCGCACCACGCACAGGACATCCTGCCGGCGCTTGTGATCCGCGCAGACGGAACACAGCTCCTCCGCCGTGTAATTGCCGCACTGGACGCACAGCTTGATGTCCTCCCGGCCTTTTTCCAGGGCATTCGCCAAGGCGCGCACCTGCTCAAGCGGCGTTGCCGCCAGGTGATAGGCCAGGCGCTGCGCGCTTTTGCGGCCAATGCCAGGCAGCTTGGCCAATTCATCCGTCATGCGCTGGATGGGTTCTACCTGCTGGCGCATTTACAGCAAGCCGCCCATACCGCCGGTGATCGCGCCCATGGCCTGCTCGCGGGTTTCCTCACCCAGGCGCAGTGCCTCGTTGACCGCAGCCATCACCAGGTCCTCCAGCATCTCCACATCATCCGGGTCCACAGCGCCGGGGTTGATGGACAGCTCCACCAATTCGCGCTTGCCGTTGATTTTGCACTTGACCATGCCGCCGCCGGACTGCGCCTCATACTCGCGCTCGTCCAGCTCTTCCTGCGTCTTGGCCAGCTGCTCCTGCATCTTTTGCGCCTGGCGCATCAGCTGCTGCATATTGCCGCCGCCCATGCCGCCGAATTTTCCTCTCGCCATGTGATCCTCCTTGACAGGTTGCCCTGTTTTTCTCTTGACATGAAAGTCACCGCGAATGCGGTGGTTTATCCGTATATTACCATGGATTGTGGTGCTTGACAACGCAGACCGCTAAGGCTTGGGCTTTTTCGCTGACCGCCTGGCCGCTGGCTTCCTGGCCGGCTTTGCTTCATTTGATGGCTTCTCCTGGCGTACATAGCGCAGGGGGACAGTATGCGAAGGCGTGTCCTGATGGTTTTGCGTAAAGGACAATTGGCCGTCCCTGATGCGCAATACACCGCTTGAGCCGCGCACCTCCCCCTGCAACAAAAGCAGGCGCACGATGCCTTCATTGAGCAGGGGCCCCTTGACGCGGGAGAAAGCGTTCTTCCACAGGGTGAAGTTGCAGCCGTTCTTCCAATCGCTGCAGCCAAAGGCACGGTCCGTTTCCTGCACCGGCTTAGCGCAAACAGGGCAGGCAACCCCCTCCAATACCTTAGCCGGACTGACCGATTTAACCTTCCCGCGCGCGGTGCGGATTTCCTTGGGGAAATCCACCGGCTTCTTTTCTTTTAACGCGTCCTCCACCAAAAAGCTGGACAAACGGCGGATGCCTTCCATGAAGCGGTTGGGATCGCGCTCGCCCCGGGCGATTTCCTCCAGCGCCTGCTCCCACTTGCCGGTCATGACGGGGGATGCAATCTCCTCTGGCACCACGTCAATCAGGCACTCGCCCTTCATTGTGGCAAAGATCACCTTGCCGCGCCGTTTGGCGTAGCCCACCTGAATCAAGCGCTCAATGGTCGCGGCGCGGGTGGCCGGCGTGCCCAGGCCCGCTTTTTTGAGGGTCTCTATCAGCTCCTCATCCTCCACCTGCGCGCCGGGGCGCTCCATGCGCGCAAGCAGGCTGGCGTCCGTGTGCGGGGCGGGCGGCTTGGTGGTGTCCTGCTTGAGCCTGGTGGACTTCACCGCGCGCGTATCGCCAACAGACAGGGCGGGCAGGCTGGTTTCTTCCTCCTCTGCGCCCTTTTTGCGCGTGGGCGGGATGACGGCCTTCCAGCCCTCACGCGTCACCACCCGCCCGGTTGATTTAAAGGGCTCGCCCGCCGCCTCGGTGATCACTGTGGTCTGGTCGTATTCAAAGGCAGGGTAAAAGGCCGCGATAAAGCGGCGGACGACCAGATCATAAAGGGCCCGCTCATCCGCGGTGAACTTGCCGGGATCCGTCTTTTGCGGCGTGGGGATGATGGCATGGTGGTCGCTCACCTTCGCGTCATCAAATATCCGCCTGGAATAGGGCAGTTTGCCGTCCTTGCGCGGCATGGCCGCCACATGGGGCAAATAGGCCTCCGGCAGGCTTGCGAGTGCCTTTGACACCCTCGGAATCATATCATTGGGCAAATAGCGGCTGTCCGTGCGCGGGTAGGTCAGCGCCTTTTTGCCCTCATACAAGGACTGCGCCACTTTCAGTGTTTTATCCGCGGTGAAGCCCAGCGCGCGGTTGGCGTCCCGCTGCAGGCTGGTCAGGTCAAACAGCTGGGGCGGCAGCTCGCGCTTGGGCTGGGTGTCCGCCTTGGTAATGGTGCCCGTTTGTCCTTTGACGGCCTGTTGGATGGCTTCCGCCTGCTCTTTTTTGAGGATGCGGTGCGCGGTGCGCTCATCCGTTGCCTTCCTGTCAAACCACTGGCCTTCATAGTCCCCGAAGTTCGCCGTCAGGGTGAAAAAGTCCTGCGGGACAAAGGCGCGGATCTCACGCTCGCGCTCCACTAAAATGGCCAGCGTGGGTGTCTGCACGCGGCCCACGGACAGCAGCACATTGTACTGCAGGGTGAAGGCGCGGCTGGCGTTCATGCCCACCAGCCAGTCCGCCTGCGATCGGCACAGGGCGCTTTGATACAGCCCGTCATAAGCGCTTCCCGGCTTGAGCGCGTCAAAGCCCTCCTTAATGGCGGCGTCGGTGAGGGAGCTGATCCACAACCGGTCCACCGGTTTTTTGCAGCCCGCCTGCTCATAAATCAGCCGGAAGATCAGCTCCCCCTCGCGCCCGGCGTCCGTCGCCGACACAACGCGCGTGACCGCCTTGTCATTCATCAGCTTTTTAACCAGGGAAAACTGGCTGCGGGTCTTGGCTATCACCTTGGTACCGATCTCCCCCGGCAAAATGGGCAGGTCCTCCTTGCGCCATTTTTTATACCGCGCATCCACCTCATCCGGCTCCTTGAGCGTGACCAGATGCCCCAGCGCCCAGGTGACCTGATGGGTGGGGGACTCAAACCAGCCCTCCTTGCGGACACACTTGAGCACGCGCGCGATATCCCGCGCGACGGATGGCTTTTCAGCAACGACTACGATCATCTATGGTCTCCAAAATAATACTGAACACGCGAATGAATGCATACAAGACAATGCGGAAACGAAAAAGAAGCGGCGCATGGCAGCATTTAAGCGTGCGTTTTGTATAAAACAAAAAAGCGCCGTTTGCACGGCGCAATGGATGCTCTCTTACACCGGAGCCGGTGCGTCCACAGGACAAACGTCCGCGCAAGCACCACAATCAATGCAGAGTTCTTCGTCGATAACGAACTGCGTATCTCCCTCAGAAATAGCGTTGACCGGGCATTCTGGTTCGCAGGCGCCGCAGCTGATGCATGCATCCGAAATTTTATATGCCATGCACATCCCCTCCATTCCAGTGCTTACGCACTTTATTATGCCCAGATTATAATCCGAAAACGATAAATATGCAAGTCTGGATTATACCCGTTTTTTGATGATTACACGCGCTTGTCAAGATTCTCCGTTGTGCCTATAATGCCTTTATGCGCGAACGCGCGAAAAGAGGAATGAACGAAACACGATGAAGATGACCTTTTGCTCGCTGACCAGCGGCTCAAACGGCAATGCCACCTATATTGCCACCAACACCACGCGGGTGCTGGTGGACGCCGGCGTGCCTGGCCGCACCATCAGCAACAAGCTGGCGCAGATTGATGTGCTGCCAGAAACCATTAGCGCCATTTTAATCACGCATGAGCACTCCGACCACATCACGGGCGCGGGCGTGTTAAGCCGCAAATACCGTATCCCCATTTACGCCAACGAGGCCACCTGGCAAACCAATGCCATGCGCCGCCTGGTGGGTGAGGTGCCCGCCAGCCTGCGCCGTGTGTTTGATACGGATACCGAATTTTACATTGGGGATTTGGGCGTGCTGCCCATTTTGATCCCCCATGACACGGCGGAGCCGGTTGCCTTCCGCATCTACGCGGGCAACCGCAGCGTCGCGGTGGCGACGGACATGGGCCGCGTGCCCAAGAAGGTGGTGCGCGCGCTGTCGGGCACGGACTTGATTCTGCTGGAGTCCAATCACGACCCGGACATGCTGATCCATAACACGCGCTACCCGGATTACCTTAAAAAACGCATCCTGGGCACCAAGGGGCATTTAAGCAACTTAACCTGCGCTGAGACCTTAGCCGCCCTGTTTGAAACCGGGGTCAACCGCGCGCTGCTGGGGCATTTGAGCGCGGACAACAACACACCGGAGCTGGCGCTGCAAACAGTCACCCAGGAATTAAGCCAGAAGGGCTTGCGGCCCGGGGTTGACATCCACCTGGACATGACCTGGCGGGACCGCGTTGGAGGGATTTACACCCTTGACTAAGCACAAAATGGTCCATCTGGCCATAGCCCTGGTGTGCATCATCGCCGGCTGGTTCTTCCCGCGGATGATGAACCTGCAGGGCGTCAGTTTTGCCCTGTTGTGCCTCATCAGCGCGCTGCAGACCTTGTTGATGTTCGGCGTACCTGCCCTGCTGCTCATCCGCGGCTTTGGCTTGAGCGAACAACAGGCGGAAACCTTATACAAACGGCCCAGCAGCCTGCAGGCGGGCCTGATGATGATCAGCGCTGTAGCCTACACCTTGGTGGGTTCCCTGCTGGGTGCTGTGGTGCACAATTTGCTGAACTCCTTTGGCATTGACATCCACATGCCGGTTGCGATTGTACCCAAAACGCTGATGGACATGCTGGTCGCGACGATTACCATTGGCCTGATCACCGCTTTTAGTGAGGAATTGATGTTCCGCATGGCGCTGCCGCGCCTGCTGGGCATGAAGCTTAGCACTGGCTGGACGATCGCGCTTGCCAGCCTGGCCTTCGCGGCGCTGCACCTAAACCTGATTGCCTTTGTGCCGCTGCTGTTCTTCTCCTTTATTCTCTTTCGCGTGATTCATTTAAGGGGCAGTTTCCTGCTGGCAGTGATCTTCCACGCGATGTACAATTTCTCCATCCTGGTGATGAACTACGCGGACGCGCAGCCCACCCTGGGCATGATTGGCATCAGCCTGGTGGTTTTCATCGTCTCAACACGGCTTTTATTGCGGGAGGAACGGCATGAAACTAACCATCCTGGGGTGTGACGGCTCCTTTCCGGACGCGCACGGCGCCTGCTCCGGCTATTTGTTGACCTGTGATACGGGCAGCTTGCTATTGGACATGGGCTGCGGCGTGCTGCCCCGCCTGATGGCGCAGATGAAGCCGGAGGATTTAAACGCCATCTACATTACCCATTGGCACAACGACCATGTGGGTGATTTGTTGGCATTGAAATATTATCTGCAGATTAAAAAGCTGCAAATACGCCTGATCGCGCCCCTTGCGCCCCATCCCATCATGGACTTGTTGGCTGGGGATGAGTTTGTGCTGGAGGACATCGCGCAGCCCCGCCAGATCGCGGGCTTTGAGGTGAGCGCCATCGCGGTTAAGCACCCGCTGCCCGCCTATGCGCTGCGCTTTGAGCGGGATGGCAAGGCCTTTGTATACAGCGGCGACGCGGTGGACAGCCCGCAGCTGGCCGGCTTTTGCGATCAGGCTGATTTGCTGCTTTGTGACGCCACCTTTACCCGCGCGCAATGGCATGAGGACCTGCCGCATTATTCCGCCCAGCAAGCGGGACAACTGGCGCATGAGGCCGGGGTCAAGCAGTTAATCATCACCCACCTGCAGCCGGGCAGTGACAAGGACCTGCTGCTGGCGGAAGCCAGGGCAGCGTTCGCGCACACCAGCATGGCGCGCATCGGCCTTGAAGTAAGCCTGTGAACCCGCGTGCTTTCCCTGCCCAGCGGCCCCTGGTCTGCTGTGCCGCAGCCTTTGGGTGCGGGATCGCGCTGTGCCGGCTTTGGGCCGGCTTTGTCCTGTGGCTGCCGGGGATTGGCCTTTTTATCAGCCTGCTTGGCGCACTGAACCTGCCGCGCAAAACGTATCTTCGCTTCGGGGCCGTATCACTGGCCTTTTTCTTTTTGGGTGCCCTTCTTTTTGGTCTGCATGCGCATCCGCACTTGCCGCCTGAAGGAACATATGAGGTGCAGGGGCGCGTATCGGGCGAGAGCGTCATGGCCGCGGATGGCCAGCGCGTAAAGGCCGTGCTTGTTGATGTCACCTTAAGAGATGCGGATGGGCACACAATACAGGTGCCCCGCGCCTATTGGACCTATTACACGCAAAAGGACGTGCCCCTGCCGCTGGACGGGCAATGGGCGCAGTTTTCAGGCCAGGTTTATCACCCGCAGGGGCAGGTAAACCCCTATGGTTTTGACTTTCGCTTTCATTTGCTCAAACAGGGCATTCCGCTTGCCATCAGCGGAGCGCGGGATCTTGTCCTAACACCGTCTGGCCAGTTGACCCCTGCCGCGCCCTTTTTGCGCGCGCGGCAAGCATTGCATGCGCGGATCCAGGGTTTATTCGGGGAGCAATCAGGCCTGGCCAGCGCGCTCCTCCTGGGCATTAAAACCGATTTGGACCAGGAGTCCACTCAGGATTTCCAGACCGCGGGCATCGCGCATGTGCTGGCGGTGTCCGGGCTGCATGTGGGCATCCTGGCTGCTTTTTTGTTGCTGATCACAAAGCCCTTTCACCTCTCCCCCGCAGCGCGGCTTTTGGTGCTGACCTTTGTTTTGTTGATGTATTGCGCGCTGCTGGATTTCCGTCCCTCGGTGCTGCGCGCAAGCGTGCTGTTTATCATCCTCTTATCTGGCAGGCTCCTCAAGCGCCGGGCGGATCCACTGACCAGCCTGGCCGCTGCCTTTCTCATCATCCTGCTCATCCGCCCGCTGGATTTATTCAGCCTGGGTTTCCAGCTGTCCTTCCTGGCGGTGCTGGGCATCATCACCCTGGGCGACAACTTCAGCGCCAGTCTGCGCCGGTTTGCCTGGTTTTTGCGCTTGCCAAAGCTGTTCCAAAACACCTTGCTTGCCTATGGCACCACGCTGGCTGCCAGCCTGGCCACCTTTATTCCCCTGTCCAATATGTTCCACAGGGTATCCCTGATTGGCCTTTTGATCAGCCCCATCGCCATTGTGATGATCAGCCTATTGATGGCGGGGTTTTTGGGGGTGCTGCTGGTGTCCTTAGTACACCTGCCATCAGCCTTGCTGGCAGCAGCCCCGCTGAAGCTGCTGACACAGCATTTTTTTGCGGTTGTCACCTATTTCGCGGGATTGCCCTATGCCAGCTTGCGCATGCCCTATCTTCCCCCTGCAGCAGCAGGTCTGATCTACCTGATCATGCTCATCCCGACAAGGTATGTGGCATTAAAGCCCAGGATTAAACTCATCACCGCCGGGGGTTTGTCCCTCACGCTGGCCTTGATGCCGCTTCTTCCGCAGGACCGGTCCCTGCGCTATGTTCAATTCTCCACCGGTTTTTCTGACAGCGCGGTCATTCTGGATGGGGAATCCACCTTTGTGATTGACACGGGTGAGCACGCAGGCGATGTGGTGAACTACTTAGCCGCGCACAACCGGCGCGTCAACCACCTGATTCTAACCCACCTGCACCGGGATCACGCCGGCGGGCTGGAACAATTGCTTTACAGCAATATCCCGATTGAGCAGATGTTGCTTCCCTACGGCGCGCTCAATGCAGGGGATATTGATGAGTGCCTGCCCCTCATTTTGCGGGCAGAGCAAATGGGCATCCCTGTCAGGTTTCTGGGCGCTGGGGATGTTTTGGAATCTGGGCGCACGAAAGCCACGGTGACCTGGCCGGTCACGGGAGCGCTCTACCCGGGCATGGCGGCCAATCATGGCTCCCTCGTGCTATACTGGGAGTTGGACGGGGTGAGTATGCTGACAACGGGTGACATCAGCGCCGCCTACGCGCCCTATGCCCTGCGCACAGCGCAGGTCCTCAAGGTGCCGCACCACGGCAGCCGCGCGGACAACAGCCGGGGCACCCTTGGGCTGGTGTCACCGCAGCTGGCCTTGATTACGGCCAGCGCGCATCAAAAAGACAGGTACAAGGCAACGCTTTTGCACCTGGACGAAAAAAGCGCGCGCACCCTGTCAACCGGCGATACCGGCGCCATCACCCTGCGGTTTTCAGACGGGCAGGTCCATATCCAAACGCATTTTTCACTGGAGGACTAAGTGGATTTTCAGGAGTTTTATCAGCACCTCAAAAAGGGCACCATTGCCCGCCTGTATTTGTTTGAGGGCGAGGAGGAATACGGCAAGGAAAGCGCGCTGGCGGACCTGAAAAAAGCCTTGCTCAAAGGCCCCATGGCCATGATGAATGAAAGCGTGCTGGTCAATCCTATTGACAGCGAGGTCATCGCGGTGTGTGAAACCTTGCCCATCATGGAGGAGCGCCGGCTGGTGGTCGTGAAAGACAGCCAACAGCTCATGGGCAGAGCTGCCAAGGCTGCGACAGATGAGGACGAGGACGCGCCGGCCGCCAGCGCCCGCAATAAGGACGGCTTGGTGCCCTACCTGGACCGGCTGCCGGATACTGTCTGCCTGGTTTTCTTTGTGCGCGGCAAGGCCAATGGCACAAAGCGGCTGTACAAGAAAATCAAGGACCTGGGCGGCATTGTCAATTTTGACATCCTGGACCAAAACCGGCTTACCCGCTGGGTGGAGCGGGAGTTTGCAAATGTTGAGTTGAGGATTGACCGGCAGACAGCTGAGCACCTGATCTTCGCTGTGGGCAAGGAGCTGCTGACGCTCAAGAGCGAGATCGCCAAGATTGCCGCCTTTGCGCATGGCAAGAGCGCTGTTACCCAAGAGGACATAGACGCCATCGCCACCTTGAGCGTGGAATACAGGGTGTTCGATCTGTCCGACAAGGTGGCGGATGGACGCGCGGCGGAAGCGCTGCCCTTGATGAATGAGATGCTGAAGGGCGGGGAATCCCGATTGATGCTGCTGGCCCTGCTGCAGCGGCACTACCGCCAACTGCTCTTCGCGCGCATCCTGACGCATGACCGGGCTTCCCAGGCCGCCATTGCCTCGGAGTTGGGCGTGCCCGGTTTTGTGGTGCGGCGCATTGTAAACGCTGCCATGGGCTATTCCATCGATCAGTTAAAAAGCGCGTACAAACAGTGTATCAACCAGGAATACCTGGTCAAAAGCGGGCAGATCGCGGAGGAGGGCAGCCTGGAACAATTGGTGCTGGGCCTGATTGCCCTGAAAAAAGAAAGCGCGGAGCAAGGCCATGCTTGATGTTGAACTGCTCACAACCCTTGGGATTAACCTGGACACGGAAGCCCAGGCGCGCCTGCGCGCCTATCATGGGCTGCTGCTTGATCACAACCAGCGGATGGACCTCACCAACGTGCCGGAAGCGGAAATGACCATCCGCCATTACGCGGACAGCCTGCTGCCCATTTGCAAGGGATTGATTGCACCGCATGCGCGCATCATTGATGTGGGCACAGGCGCAGGCTTCCCGGGGCTGCCGCTGGCGATTGCCAGGCCTGATTGTGAGGTCACCCTGCTTGAGAGCAAGCAAAAGCGCTGCGACTTTTTGCAGACGGTGATTAATACCCTGGCGCTTAAAAACACGGCCTTAGCCTGCGGCCGCGCGGAGGACCTGGCCAAAGCCGCCCTGCGGGAGCGCTTTGATCTGGCTGTCGCGCGCGCGGTGGCGCCTTTAAACCAGCTGCTGGAATACCTGCTGCCCTATGTGAAGCCGGGCGGGCAGGCGCTGTGCTGGAAGGGGCCTGCGGTATTTGAGGAGCAGGCGGACGGGCAGCGCGCGGCCAAGATTTTGGGCGGGGAATTGGGGGATTTGATTGACCTTGAGATCCCCGGCCGCAGCCACTATATCCAGGTGGTGAAAAAAACGCGCCTAACGCCCAAAAAATACCCGCGCAAGGCGGGCACACCGGGGAAGGATCCTTTATAAAAAACCTATTCTTTTGCTGACAAACTGTACATGCCAATCGCGGCGGAAACAGCCAGGTTGAGGGAGTCAATGGCCGGAGACTGCTCAATCATCACCGGCTGACCGACCTGTAAAAAACTGTCCGGCAGGCCACTGCCCTCATTGCCAAAGACCAGGCTGTGGGGGCTGGTTTTTTGCGTGATGATGGCTGTGAGCGGCATGGCGCGATCTGAGAGCATAAAGGGATAGACCTCCCGCGCGCCTGCTTGCGCCTGGTAGGCTTCAAAGCTGTCAAACTCCGCAATCCGAAGGGAGAATGCCGCGCCCATGCTGGCGCGGATCACGGAGGGATCAAAGGCATCCGCGCAGGGGGTGATGAGGGCAACATCCAAATAGGAAAAGCCCAGCGCGCTGCGCAGGATGGTGCCCAGGTTGCCCGCGTCCATGGGGTTCACCAGCACCAGGTGGTTTTGGGTTGCATCCAGCGCCTGATATGCCTTGTTCACCACCGCGGCGGCAAAGCAGTTATCCTTTTGGGAGACGCGGCGCAGCACACGGTCCGCCTGTTCCACGCGGATATTCAGCGCCGCGCAGCTATTAAGCAGCGTGCGCGCGCCTTCCCCCTCGCCCAGCTTGCTGTGCACCAGTACGCGATAGACAAGGTCCGGCACCAACTTTAGCGTCTGGATGGCGGGGTAGAGGCCCAGCGCGTAGGTATAGGGCAGGTGGCGTTTGTAAGGCTCAAGCGGCGGCATGCCTCAGCCCTCCTTCTCCTGGGCCAGCAAATCCTCCAGCACCGCTAAAAGCCTGATGGCCATGTGTTTGCCATCCGCGCCAATCTGGTTGACCGGGCCTGCGCAGGAGGGGCAGCCGGATTCACAGCCGCAGGCCTTGACCACGCCTGCCGCGTGGGCGATGAGCATCCGCCGCATGAGGAAGGCCTTTTCAGACAGGCCGATGCCGCCGGGGCAGTTGTCGTATAAAATCAGGGTGGGCAGGTCCGTAAACGGGCTTTTGACCTGGTAGCTGATGGCCAGATCACGCGGGGAGCACATCAAATAGAGGGGGGCTACGATGCGCAGCAGGTTGGAGATGCCCATCATGCCGTTTTGCAGCGCGTCATTGCTGAAATCGCCCGTCACGCGCGCCGGCAGGGTGAGCCACATGGCGGTGGTGTGCATGTCCGTCTCCGGCAGGCGCACCGGGCCATAGCCCAGGGATTCGCCGGTGTCAAACTTCATTTTTTTGAAGATCTTCACCAGGCTGGTCACCTTCACCTCGCCCTGTCCGGCGTGCGGCGCCTGCTGGGAAATGTCCAGCAAGCTGAGGCTGACGTTCAAGTCCGCGTCGGTGTAGTAATCCACATCCACCCGGCGGATGAAGGCCTTGCAGGCGTCAAAATCCAGCGTTTCCACCTGGTACTGCACGCCTTCGTGCAGGTAGATGGCGTTTTCGTGCAGCAGCATGGGCACGGTGAAGCGGTCCATCTCCCCCACCATGCGCACGCGGGCGGGATCCGTGATGTCCATAATCAAAAAGTTTTCCGTCATCGCGGTGCGCAGGCTGATCTCGCTGGCAGGGAAATCCTCCGCCGACCAGAAATAGGTATCCCCTACATGGCGGATGATGCCCGCCTCCTGCAGGTATTGCTTGAGGCTGTCCGTGCCCGGCGCGTTGCCAAAGCCTTCGTCATCCCGGAAGGGCAGTTCAAAAGCAGCGCACTTGAAGTGGTTGAGCAGCACATAGAGGTTGTCCGGGTTGGTGAGGGCGTTCTCCGGCGACTGGGCAAAGAAATACTCCGGGTGGGAGATGATGTATTGATCAATCGGCGCGCTGGAGGCGACCAGGATGGTCAGGCTGTGACCCATCCTGCGCCCTGCCCTGCCAGCCTGCTGCCAGGTGCTAGCGATGGTGCCGGGATAGCCGCACAGGATGCAGGCATCCAGCGAGCCGATGTCGATGCCCAACTCCAAGGCATTGGTGGTGACCACCATATTGACATGACCGCTGCGTAACCCGCGCTCTATCTCCCGCCGCTCCTGGGGCAAATAGCCGCCGCGGTAGCCGCGCACGGTGGAGGACTTGCCCAGCACATCGCTTTTTTGCTCCTTGAGGGCTTTGGTTAAGACCTCCACCTGCACCCGGCTTTTGGCAAAGACGATGGTGGGCACCTGGTTTTTGAGCATCATGGATGCCAGCATGCGCGCCTGGCTGAGCGCGGACTTGCGGATGCCCAGTTGCTTGTTGACCACCGGCGGGTTATAAAACACAATGTGCTTCTCGCCCATGGGCGCGCCGGACTGATCCACCAGCGCTGCTGGCCTGCCAATCAGTTGCGCGGCTAATTCACCGGGGTTGGCGATGGTGGCACTGCACAGGATAAACTGGGGAGAGCTGCCGTAAAAGGCGCACAGGCGCATCAGGCGCCGGAGCACATTGGCCAGGTTGGCGCCAAAGATGCCGCGGTAGGTGTGGATCTCATCAATGACGATGAAGCGCAGGTTTTCGAACAGCTTGACCCACTTGGTGTGATGGGGCAGGATGTTGCTATGCAGCATATCCGGGTTGGTGACCACCACATGCCCGGCCTGGCGGATGGCTTTGCGCGCGGCAGCAGGCGTGTCCCCGTCGTAGGTATAGGTTTTGATGTCCACGTCCATCGCGGTAATCAGCTCATACAATTCCGCCA
The DNA here is from genome assembly GCA_964346355.1 of uncultured Christensenella sp. Lineage (GTDB taxonomy): Bacteria > Bacillota > Clostridia > Christensenellales > Aristaeellaceae > UBA6115. The sequence goes on from CAYFUH010000005.1 coordinate 59,357, forward strand.
CCTGGTCCTGCGAAAGCGCCTTGGTGGGGAAGATATACAGGGCCCTGGCGTCGTCATTCTTTAAAATTTCCGACAAAATGGGCACGTTGTAGCACAGGGTTTTGCCGGAGGCCGTGGGCGTGACCACGCAGACATCCTGTTGGTCAAGCGCCTTTTTGATCGCCTCCGCCTGGTGGGTATAGGGCCTGGAAATACCCCGCTCCATCAAGGCGTCCTTTACCTTTTGCGGGACGCCCTCCGGCCAGGGGGCATATTGCGCTTCCCTTTTGGGCAGCACCTCCCAATTGCTGACGCAGGACAAAAAGCCTTGGTCTGCTCGCAGGTGATCGATTAATTGTTCAACGTTCATGTGGTGACCCTCCGTTTTTGGAGTATAACAAATCAAAAGCGGCCATACAAGGGATTGGGCGCATTTTTGGGAACATTTGTTCCTGTATCTGCGCTCTGATGATAAATAAGAATTGACAGCCCCCCTTGGGTATCATTATTATCAAGTGGTATCATGGATGTACCCTTCCGGTTCCTAACAAAGGAGTCAAGAATGAAAGCGTATTTAGAGACCATAGAGGATGTCCTTGCCCATACCGCCAGCAGCCCGGAGGGCTTAAGCCAGAAGGAGGCAAACGACCGCCTGGCCAAAAACGGCAAGAACAAGCTGCAGGAGGCGGAGAAGGACACGCTGCTGCAGCGCTTTTTGCATCAGCTAAAGGACCCCATGCTGATCATCCTGATGGCGGCGGCCCTGGTGTCCGGCGTCACCAGCTTCATCTCCGGCGAGGGGCTGACGGACGTCATCATCATCCTGGCGGTGGTGCTGCTGAATGCCGTTTTGGGCGTGTACCAGGAAAACAAAGCCGAGCAGGCCATTGAAGCCCTGCAGACCATGTCCGCAGCCGTCTGCATGGTGATGCGGGAGGGGCATGTCAGCCAGATCCACGCTGAGGACTTGGTGGTAGGCGATATTGTCCTGCTGGAAGCGGGCAGCGAGGTGCCGGCCGACTGCCGCATCATCGAGTCCGCCAGCCTGCAAATTGAAGAAGCCGCCTTAACCGGTGAATCCGTACCGGTGAACAAGGACGCCGCCGCCATGACGCTGGGTGACACCGCGAAGGATGTCCCCCTGGGCGACCGGAAGAACATGTGCTATATGGGCTCCACCGTGGTATATGGCCGCGGGGAGGCAGTGGTCACCGCCACTGGCATGGATACCCAGATGGGCAAGATTGCCCACGCCATCACCCAGACGGTGGAGGGGCAGACACCGCTGCAGATCAAGCTGTCCCAGTTAAGCCGCATTTTGACCTGGATTGTGCTGGGCATCTGTGTGTTCATCTTTGCGTTCTCCCTGGTACGCTTGGGCGATTTCAGCCTGGACACAGTCCTGCGTACCTTTATGATTGCGGTCTCCCTGGCGGTTGCCGCCATCCCGGAGGGCTTGGCCACGGTGGTCACCATTGTGCTGAGCGTGGGCGTCACCAACATGAGCCGCCGCAACGCCATCATAAGACGCCTGACTGCTGTTGAAACCTTGGGCTCCACCCAGATTATCTGCTCGGACAAGACGGGCACCCTCACCCAAAACAAAATGACCGTGGTAGAGGAGCGCACGGAGGACAAGCTGCTCTTGGCGCGCGCGATGGCGCTGGCTTCCGACGCGGAATGGGAGGACGGCGAAGCGGTTGGAGAGCCTACAGAAAACGCCCTCATCACCTACGCGGCTCATCTGGGCCTGCCCAAATCCGAATTGAATGAGACGCATATTCGGGTGGGCGAAGCGCCCTTTGACTCTATCCGCAAGCTGATGAGCACCATCATCAAGGACGAAACCGGCAGCCTGCGCCAGTACACCAAGGGCGCGCCGGATGAACTGCTGCGCCAGTGTTCCAACATCTGGGACGGCAACGCCGTCCAGCCGCTGACGGATACCAAACGGGCTGAGATCTTAGCCCAGAACACCGAGATGGCCAGCCGCACCCTGCGCGTGCTGGGCGCCGCCTTTCGGGATTGGGACAGTATGCCAAAAGACCAGCAGCCTAAGACCCTGGAGCAGGATCTGGTCTTCATCGGCCTGGCGGGCATGGTGGACCCGGTGCGGCCGGAGGTCATCCCCGCGATGGCACAGTGCCGTCAGGCTGGCATCCGCCCCATCATGATTACAGGCGACCACAAGGACACCGCGGTAGCCATCGCCAAGCAGCTTGAGATGATCAAGACCGCGGATGAAGCCATCACCGGGTCGCAGCTGGATGAGATCAGCGATGAGGACTTAAAAAAGACCATCACCAACTACGCCGTCTACGCCCGCGTGCAGCCCGAGCACAAGGTGCGCATTGTCAACGCCTGGCAGGATCACAACCAGGTGACTGCCATGACGGGTGACGGTGTGAACGACGCGCCCTCCATCAAAAAAGCGGACATCGGCGTGGGCATGGGCATCACGGGCACGGACGTCACCAAGAATGTGGCAGACATGGTGCTGGCAGACGATAATTTTGCCACCATTGTGAGCGCTGTGTCCGAAGGCCGGCGCATTTATGACAACATCCGCAAAGCCATCCAGTTTTTGCTGTCCTCCAACCTGTCTGAGGTGCTGTCCATTTTCATCGCGACGATGGTGGGCTTTATTATCTTAGAGCCCGTCCACCTTTTGTGGATCAACGTGATTACCGATACCTTCCCGGCCTTGGCACTGGGCTTTGAAGCGCCGGACCCTGACATTATGACCCGCGCGCCGCGGGATAAAAACGAAGGCATCTTCGCTGGCGGCCTGGGCTTTAATGTCCTCTACCAGGGCGTCATGGTGGCTGCCCTCACCCTGCTGGCTTACTACATCGGCCACTTAATGGAATCAGGCGTTTGGGCCTTTGTGCCGCTGGCGCAGGGCATTTCCAAGGATGGGGTGACCATGGCCTTCCTCACCATGAGCCTGGCGGAGGTCTTCCATTCCCTCAACATGCGCTCCACCACCCGCTCTATCTTCACCCTGAAGACCCATAACAAGAGCCTGTACATCGGCATGGCGGTGTCCACCCTGTTGACGGCAGCCGTCATCTATGTGCCCTTCTTGCGGGAAGCCTTCAAGTTTAAGATGATCAGCCTGCAGGAGTTTGGGATCAGCCTCCTCTTGGCCCTGTGCGTAATCCCGATTGTGGAGCTGGTGAAAATGATCCAGCGCAGGACAGGCAAGACCCGCTGACTTGCAAACAGCCCCTTCCTTTGGTACAATCATCCTGCCGTATGTAGTGTCGGGCCCCGTGCGATTCCATGGTGTGAACCCTGTCAGGTCCGGAAGGAAGCAGCAGTAAGCGCAAGTTGGGATGTGCTGCGGGTTTACCCGATATTGCATACGGTTTTAATATGCCGTAAAATGGGTACAAACACATTGATATACAAAGCGAAAGAGGGCAAGCACGGATGAATTGATGGGGTCTTGTGGGTGGCAAACTGGCAGGGGTTTTCTGCCGTCATGATTTGCCCTGTGACGTCCTGCTCATTTCCCTGTCCCCTTTGCTAATCGTATAAAATAAGAAAACTTGGAGGTGCCTTGTATGTGGAAACTTCCCCCAGCGCTTGACTTTGACCCGGAGATCAGACAGAGCATCGCGGATGAGTGCGAACGCCAGGAAACCCACCTGGAGTTGATCGCCAGTGAAAACTTTGTGACAAACGCTGTCCTGGCTGCCATGGGCAGCCCGCTGAATAATAAATACGCCGAGGGCTATCCCGGCCGCCGCTACTACGGCGGGTGTGAGTTTGTGGACGTGGCGGAAGACCTGGCCCGCGAGCGCGCCAAGAAGCTGTTTGGCGCAGACCACGCCAACGTGCAGCCGCACAGCGGCTCCCAAGCCAACCAGGGCGTGTATATGGCGCTGCTCAAACCGGGCGATACCGTGCTGGGCATGAACTTAAACCACGGCGGGCACCTCACCCACGGCAGCCCGGTGAACGCCTCCGGCATCCTGTACAATTTTGTGCCCTATGGCCTGGACCCGGAGACTGAGCGCATTGATTATGACGCGCTGATGGAGAAGGCCAAGGAATCCAAACCCAAGCTGATCATCGCCGGCGCCTCCGCCTACTCACGGCAGATTGATTTTAAGCGTTTCCGCGAGGTGGCGGACGCGGTTGGCGCCTACTTCATGGTGGACATGGCGCACATCGCGGGCCTGGTCGCCGCGGGCCTTCACCCCAGCCCCATCCCCTACGCGGACGTGGTGACCTCCACCACCCACAAGACCCTGCGCGGCCCGCGCGGCGGCCTGATCCTGTGCAAGGAGGAGCTGGCAAAAGCCATTGACAAGGCCATCTTCCCCGGCATCCAGGGCGGCCCCTTGATGCACATCATCGCCGGCAAGGCCATCTGCTTCAAGGAAGCGCTGGAACCTTCCTTTAAGGAATACTCCGCGCAGGTCATCAAAAACGCCAAGGCGCTGGAGGAGACCTTCCACAAGGAAGGCGTGCGCATGGTCTCCGGCGGCACGGACAACCACCTGCTGCTGCTGGACCTGGTGGATACCGACCTGTCCGGCATGGAGCTGGAAACCCTGCTGGGGGATGCCAAGATCACCGTCAACAAAAACATGGT
>CAYFUH010000006.1:0-61207 GCA_964346355.1 uncultured Christensenella sp.
GATTAAAAAACCTTTTAAACGCTCCACTTGTTGTCCTTTCGATAAAACCTAATTAAACAGCACACTTAAAAAATAAGCCAGCTGTTTACGCCACCAGTCCCAATCGTGGTTGACATCATGCCCCCAGATATCCACCCAGGCGTTGATGCCTTTCTCCGCCATCGCGGTGTCAAGCAGGCGCAGGGAGCGTTGCATCTCGTCCTCCCAGGCTCCCTGACCGCAGCACAGGATGATCTTGCTGTCATTGTACTTCTTGATAAAGGGATGGTCACAGGGCATGCCCTGGATGCTGTGCAGCGGGGAATTGAGGTAGACCAACTCATCCATATAGCCATACAGCAACCAGCGCGCGTCATAGGCGCCGGAAAGAGAAATAACCGTGCCAAACAGATCCGGGAAGCGCAAGAGGGTGTTAGCCGCGTGAAAAGCGCCCAGGCTGCAGCCAGTGGTGGCCAGCCTGCCCTGGTAGCTGCTGTCCCGGTGGATAAACGGCACAAACTCCTGGGTGATGTGCTTCATCCACGCCTCCTGGCGCTCCATACGCGCATGGGGCGGACGATGGTAGTCCGACCAGGTTTGCTCATCCAGGCTGTCGACACAGTACAGGCGCAGTTTGCCGGCGTCCATGAACGGCTGAAATACGTCCACCATACCAAAGCCGGCGTAATCGTTGCATTTTCCGTTTTGGGAGGGGAACACCAAAAAGGGCAAGCCAGCATCCCCATACATCATGACGCCCAGCTCCTGCCCCAGGATATGACTGTAAAAGGCGGTATAGCGGCCGCTCACGCCAGCCTCTTGCAGGTATAATCGATAAAGGCGTCCACCTCATCCTGATTGATGCATTTAGCCAGGTAGATGGTGTTGCCCATAGCACCGGAGAGCGCTTCGGGCATCCGGTCGGTATACATGATGCGATGCCCCCAGTCGCGCAGCACCTCCTCATGGTCATGCGCGTAGGCGCGCACATCCTGGCGGCCCACAAACACGCAGAAGAAGGTTCTGCGCCCCTCCTGCAGGAAGATGCGGTCATGCAGCACCATATCCGCCCACAGACGGAAGATATCGACACTGCCGGCGTAATTGATCATATCCGGTGTAAAACCGCCGGAAGGCCGCATGTTGACCTCCAGCCCGACAATCTCCCCCGCCTTGCCCAAGCCTTCCTGGTCATGCGACAGGCGAAAATACTCAAAATGAACCAGCCTGCCCTTGACGCCAAAGGCAGCCACAGTGCGTCTTCCCGCATCACGGATGTCCTCCGCCGCCTCCGGCACAATCATATAGATGGATTCAATCTTTTCATTCACAATATCCATCACCGATACCTTGGTGATGTTGCCTGTCTCATACAATGGCTGTCCCTGTTGGCCGACAAGCGCGTCATAGGAGCAGATTTCACCATGGACAAATTGCTCAATGATATAGGGTGTGAGCGGCAGCTTGGCAAAAAATGCGTGCAAATCGTTCTCATCACGCAGCCGGAAGGTGTCATTGGCACCCACGCCAACATCCGGTTTGGCCACCAGCGGGTAGCCGTACCTGGCCGCAAAAGCAAGCGCTTTATCTAGGTTTTCTGCCATGGTATAGGCTGCGGTTTTGATACCCGCCTTGTGATATACCGCTTTCATAGCAGACTTTTTCTTATAGCTTTCCATAACCGCCAGCTGCGGCCCTGTCCGTACATTAAACATGGTGCGCAACCAGGCATCCTGGGCCAGCCAATGCTCGTTGTTGGACTCAATCCAGTCAATGGCGCCATGCCGGTTGATAAACCAGCCAATCGCGCGCAAAACGGCGTTGCCGTCCTCCAGGCTGTGCACCTGGTAGTAATCTGTCAGGGCATCGCGCAGTTCAGGCAATAAATGCTCATAGGGCGTATCCGCGATACCCAGCACCTTGATGCCATTTTCTTTGAGCGCCGCGCAAAAGCGCCAATAGTGCGACGGAAAATGCGGCGAAATAAAAACGAAGTTCATACCTGTCCTCGCAGTGTCTAATCAGGAAAAGGAGACCTTTTCCTTTTGGTGAGAATATCACGCAAGGATAGGAGCGTCAAACACCCGCAAACCGGACCTGCTGCCTGAAATGTTTAAAACATGTACTGTTTGAAGGAACACAGGCCGGGATTTTCATTGTATCCCTTCGCGGTCTCGTGATATAATACGCGCAGTCACAAGGAGGGTCGCATGCAAAAGGAGAAAGCGCGCATCTGGAACTTGCCCAATGCCCTGACCATGCTTCGTCTGCTACTGATTCCTGTCTTTATCATCCTGATGTGCCAGGACCACATGATGCCTGCCCTGGCGGTTTTTGTATTCGCCAGTTTTACCGACATCCTGGACGGCTGGATCGCCCGAAAATACAACCTGATTACCGACTTTGGCAAGCTGTTTGACCCCTTGGCGGATAAACTGATGGTGATGTCGGTGATGACGCTGATGGTTATCAAGGGGATTGTACCGCTTGGCGCCATCATTATTTTAATCTCAAAGGAATTGCTGATGCTCATTGGCAGCTACCTGCTGATGCGCAAACATGTCATCGTCTACTCCTTTGCCATTGGAAAAATCGCGCAGTTCATCACCGTCGCCGGCTTAATTCTGTGCTTTTTCCACAAGGAGTTTGCTGCCTTGGGCACGCCCGTTCACCTGATTGTGCTGTGGATTGGCGTTGCCTTGGCGGTTGTATCCATGTTCTATTATGGCTTTACAAACGGCCCAAAACTGTTTATAACTCACAACAATACTACGGATGAGGATTTGGAGGGTTAAGATGCTTGAACATAACCTGCGCGAAGGCTTGACATTTGATGATGTGCTGCTGGTGCCCCGCAAAAGCGCGGTGCTGCCCCGGGATGTGGACCTGTCTGTGCAGCTGTCCGAGAAGATCAAGCTTAACATTCCCCTCCTATCAGCTGCCATGGACACGGTGACCGATTCGCGCATGGGCATCGCGCTGGCGCGTGAAGGCGGCCTTGGCATCATCCACAAAAACATGACAATGGACGAGCAGGCCAGCCATGTGGACAAGGTGAAGCGCAGCGAACACGGCGTCATCACTGACCCCTTCTTCCTCTCACCTGAGCACCTGGTTTTAGACGCCAAAGCGCTCATGGCCCGCTACCGCATCTCCGGCGTGCCCATCACCAATGAAAAGGGCGTGCTGGTTGGCATTTTGACCAACCGGGACCTACGCTTTGAGGAGGATGACAGCAAGCGGATCGCCGAGGTGATGACCAGCAAAAACCTGGTGACCGCCCCTGTTGGTACAACGCTGGACGAAGCCAAGAAGATCCTGGGCACGCACAAAATTGAAAAACTGCCGCTGGTGGACGATGCTTTCCACCTGCGGGGCTTAATTACCATCAAGGACATTGAGAAAAATATCAAATACCCCCATTCCGCCAAAGACAGCAAAGGCCGCCTTCTGTGTGCTGCAGCACTTGGTGTCAACAAAGAAACCATGGAGCGTGCCCGCGCTTTGGTTGAGCAGAAGGTGGACGTCCTTTCCCTGGATACCGCGCACGGGCACAGTGAAGGCGTACTGAAGATGGTGGAACAGCTGCGCGCTGCCTATCCGGATATCACCCTGATCGCCGGCAATGTTGCAACCGCAGCTGCCACACGAGACTTGATTTTAGCCGGCGCTGATATCATCAAGGTGGGCATTGGCCCTGGTTCCATCTGCACGACACGCGTGGTGGCCGGCACTGGTGTGCCGCAGATGACCGCGATTGCCGACTGCGCCCAGGAAGCGGACAAACACGGCGTGACCGTTATCGCGGATGGCGGCATCAAGTACACCGGTGACATCGCCAAGGCCATTGGCGCGGGCGCCAGCGCTGTCATGCTGGGCAGCCTCTTTGCGGGAACGGAGGAAAGCCCGGGCGCCACGGAGATTTACCAGGGCCGCTCGTTTAAGGTGTACCGCGGCATGGGTTCCCTGGGTGCGATGGCACAGGCGCATGGCTCTGCTGACCGCTACTTCCAGGAGGACCAGAAGAAATTGGTGCCAGAGGGCGTGGAAGGGCGCGTCCCCTACAAGGGCACCCTGGCGGATACGGTCTACCAGATGGTGGGCGGGCTGCGCAGCGCCATGGGGTATTGCGGCACAGCTACCATCAAGGAGTTGCGCGAGCACGCGGAGTTTGTGCGCATCACCGGCGCGGGATTGACCGAAAGCCACCCGCATGACATTTTCATCACCAAGGAAGCACCCAATTACTACCGCATGAACGACTGATTAAAAGTGTCAATAAAAATCCCGGGGTAAGCGCCCCGGGATTTTTCATGCCGTTTGCGGCTACTTAGCTGTAAAGGCAGCGACGATGCCCATATGGTCTATCACGTCTTTGGTCAGCGGCGACAGCAAGCCCAGTTGTAAGGCGGCGGACCTGCCTGCCATACCATGCCAAAGGCTGGCGGCTCTTGCCGCGTGAAACAACCCTTTCTCAGGTTGCTGGGCGATGAGGGCGGCAATCATCCCTGCTAACGCGTCCCCGCTGCCGCCCTTGGCCAGGGCGGGTGAACCGACCAGGTTGAAAGCCGTTTCATTCTCTGACTGGATGATGCTGACATCCCCCTTTAAGAGGACGACCCCGCCAAAGGTTTTCTGCATCTGCGCCGCCGCGGATAATGGGTTATTAGTGACCTGCGATGCGGAGGTCTTCAGCAAGCGGGCAGCCTCTCCTGGATGCGGCGTCATCACAGCGCGTCCCCCCAATCGCATCGGGTTTTTGGCCAGCAGGTTCAGCGCGTCCGCGTCCCACACGCTGGGCAAGTCCGGCGACCAGAGTTTTAATATGTTGTCCCAGGTATCATCTGACTGCCCCAAGCCACATCCTACCGCGAACACATCATACCGTGGTCTGTTTTTAACCGCGTCCTCAATCGGTATACACATGGCATTGGGCACAATTGACTGCAGAATGGGGATGATCTCCCGCTCACAGGCAATGGTCACCAGGCCCGCCCCAGCGCGCAGGCAGGCAAGCGCCGCCTGGGCAGCCATACCCGCCGCACCTGCCATTCCCAGGGAGCCCATATACATCAGGATGCGGCCGTTGTCGCCCTTGTGCGCATCAGGCGCACGCTGGGGCAGATACACTTTTAAATCTGTTTCCTCCAGCGCGGTGATCAAGCGCTCCTGGCGCAGTGACTCATACGCCTGCTGCGGTAAGCCAATGGGAACCACCTGTAATTTGCCCATTTTAGTCTTATCATTTGCCAGGCAGTGCGCGGTCTTCAAATGCCCCAGCACGATGGTGTGGGTTGCGGAAAAACAGCCCTGCCTTACCTGGCCGCTTGCGTTATCCAGGCCGCTGGGCACATCCACCGCGATGCGCGGCACACCCCACTCATTCACCGTGTTGATGATTAATGCTGCCTCCTGGGGCAATTCACCATGAAAACCTGTACCAAACAGGGCGTCCACAACGGCGTCAACTTCTTGTGCCTGGCCTGCATTGAAATCAACAACCGGGATTTCCAAGGCCTTGGCGTACGCAAGATTGGCTTGCGCGTCCAGCGTTTTGGGGGCAGCCGGCATCACAATCCGCGGTTTTCCGCCGGAAAGTAAGCACAGCCGGGCCATGGCCAAACCGTCACCGCCGTTGTTGCCGGTACCAATCAGGAATAATATGGTCTTTCCATCAACACCGCCCAGAATGTCTTTTAATGCCTGTAAGGCTCCCCGCGCCGCATTTTCCATTACAAGCAGGCTGGGCACGCCCAGACCAAAGGCATATTCCTCCAGCATTTTCATCTGCTGCGGTGTTACAATGGTTTGCATCTATTCCCCTTCCAAAACTGCAAACGCGATAGCCAAGCCGCCGTCGTGGGAGATGCTCAGGTGTAGCTGGTTGACACCCATGCGCTCTGACAGAACTTTAGCAGTCCCCTTGAGGTGGTAATACGGCGCGCCCTTGTCATCATGCTGGATGACGATATCCTGCAGCCGCACGCCATCAAGGCCTGTGCCCAGCGCTTTTGCCAGCGCTTCCTTGGCCGCGAAATGCCCAGCCATGGAGTCAGGCGCCAGCTTGCCGCGGGAGAGGATATACGCCTGCTCGCTGGCGTCAAAATATCGCGTTAAAAAGGACGAATCCGCAAGCAGGTTTGCCATCCGGCTCACCTGGCACAGATCCGTCCCGATGCCGATGATCACTTGTTTGAATACAGCACCGCGTTGATAACCGCACGGGCTGTGACTTCCTGCGCTGCTGCGCACAGCTTGACGAAATTGACTTCCCGCATCACGCGCTCCGTGGCCAGGGCAAACATGGTGTCCCCATCCATCTGGGTGTGGCTGGGCCGTATCGCGCGCGCGAGGCCGCCATGCGCGACATCCGCCAGCCGCATTGCCTGGTCCTTGGTCAGCTTGCAGTCCACCGCCACCACGCCAATCGTGGTGTTGGTGCCGGGCGCCGGGATGCGCACCTGCATGGGCATGGGCGAGCTGCCATACAACAGGCCGTCCGCCTTCACCGGGATGCCGTCCTGCGTACGGGCACAGGCGATACACTGCCCGCTGCCAGGGTGGTAGACATCGCCAACGGCATTCACCGCGACAATCGCACCGATGGTAACGCCCTCCTGCAGCATCATGGATGCAGAACCGATACCGCCGCGGGCGGGGTTGGTATTTTGTACCAATTTGCCAATGGTACAGCCGCAACCAGCCCCGTGGGGGCCTTGGGCAACACCCTTGGCTGCCGCCGTCACCGCCGCGCGGCCCATTGCCGCGTCCGGGGTCACATTGGCGTCCCCCACGCCCAGGTCAAACAAGACCGCTGCGGGCACGATGGGGACACGCGCGATGCCCATATCTATGCCGATGCCGGACTGCGCCAAAAAGCGCATGACGCCATCCGCGGCAGCCAGACCGAAGGCGCTGCCGCCGCTTAAGACAACGGCATGCGCCTGCTCCACCAGGTTGCCGGGGCGCAGGACCTCCGTCTCCCGTGTGCCGGGCGCGGCGCCGCGCACGCTGACGCCAGCGATTGCGCCCTCACGCGGGCCTAAGACAACAGTCACGCCAGTGCGGGCGGATTCGTTCTCCATCTGCCCCACGCGGATGCCATGTACATTTGTGATATCGCCAGGATATGGCTGCATTAAACGCTCCTTTCCCTGGAGGAGACCAGCGCATCAAGCCAATCCGCCAGCTCACCCATGACTTCGTTCCGATTTGTTTCGTTGAAGATTTCATGCCGGCCGCCCTCGTACAGCACCATGCTGACATCGGTTAAACCGGCGTCTTGATATTGGTCGCGCACTGTCCTCACACCCTCACCCATACCGCCAACCGGATCCATCTCTCCAGAAATGATATGAACGGGCAGGTCTTTGGGCAGGCGCTTTAACCGCTCCAAATCCGTCAGGGCGACCAGGCCAAAAAACAGATCCCGAAAGCCGCCAGCGGTGAACACAAAGCCGCACAGCGGATCGTCCGCGTACTTCTGCACCTCCGCCTTATCACGGCTGAGCCAGTCATAGACAAGGCCGTCCTTTTCCTTAAACGGCTTGTTGTTGGAGGAGAAGGCCAGGGTGTCCAGCAATTTGGATTTCTTTTTCTCCCGCCCCAGGGCGCATAGGATTTTGGCGGGCAGCAGGCCTGCTTTGGCAAGCTGTTTTGGATACCAGCCTGTGCCGCACAACACCAGGGCATCCAGGCTGTCTGGATGACGCAAAACATACTCGCGGGAGAGGAAACTGCCCATGCTGTGGCCCAGTAAGATGTGCGGGATGAAGGGATATTGCGCTTGAAGCCAGCTCATCACCTGGTGAAGGTCTTCCACCGCGTGGCCCCAGCCATCCCGCTTGGCGTACCAGCCCTTGATGGGCGCTTTTGCCCCATGCCCCAGGTGGTTATAGCCCGCAACCAGATATCCGCGCGCAGTGAGGTGTTTGCCCAGACGGTCGTACCGATCGATATGCTCCGCCATGCCGTGGGAAATCAGGATGACAGCGCGTGGCGCACCCATTGGCTCCCAGAGGCGAACCTCCCGCGGATAGGGTGTTGTGCCCGGAAAAGGTACTTTCTTCATAGGCTGTCCTCAGGGCTGGTACAAGCCCAGTTTTTTGTACACCTTGCGCAGGGTGCGGCTGGCCATGGCCTGCGCGCGCTCGGCGTTGTGCTTGAGGATGGTGGACATGTACTCCTTGTCCTTCACAAGCTGATCAAAACGCGCCTGGATGGGCTTTAGGGTTTCGATCGCAGCCTGGGCTACCTCTTCTTTGAGCTTGCCATAACCCTGGCCGGACAGGCGGTTGACGATGTCCTCAATGCGCTCGCCGGAAAGGGCGGAGTGCATGGCCAGCAGGTTGGATACCCCCGGCTTGTTCTGCGGGTCATAGCGGATTTCCATGTCGGAGTCCGTCACCGCGCGCTTGAACTTGCGCATCACCACATCCGGGCTGTCTGTGAGGGAGATGGAGCTGTCCTCCACGTCGGACTTGGACATCTTGCGCTCAGGATCCGTCAGACTCATGATGCGGGCGGTCTGCTTGGGGATATAGGGCTCCGGCACCGTAAACAGCCCCGGGTGGATGGCGTTGAGCCGCTCCGCGATGTCGCGGGTAATCTCCAAATGCTGTTTCTGGTCCGCGCCCACCGGTACCAGATCGGCCTGGTAAAGCAGGATGTCCGCCGCCATCAAGACCGGATAGGTAAACAGCCCCGCGTTGATGTTGTCCTTGTGCTGCAGGGACTTGTCCTTAAACTGGGTCATGCGGTTAAGCTCACCCATGTAGGTGAAGCAGTTTAAAATCCATGCCAATTCCGCGTGCTGGGGCACGTTGCTTTGGCAATAGATGATGCTGCGCTCGGGATTTAAGCCGCAAGCGATATACAGGGCTGCCAACTCCAGGGATTTGCGGCGCAGGCCCGCCGGATCCTGCCGAACGGTGAGCGCGTGCAGGTCGACGATGGAGAACAGGCAGTCATACTCATCCTCCAGGCGGATGAAGTTGGTGATGGCGCCGATGTAGTTGCCCAGGTGGATATGGCCTGAGGGCTGGATGCCGGAAAACAAAACCGGCTTTCTGGTCGTCTGGCTCATTGGTGGTCCTTTCACTTAAAGGGTGTTGATTACAGGTTCATTTCCTCTTTCACGAGGCGGAAGGCTTCTACAGCCTTGTCCAAATCCTCGTGGCTGTGGGCTGCGGAAATCTGGGTGCGAATGCGCGCCTTGCCCATGGGCACGACAGGATAGCTGAAGGCGATGACATAGACGCCGTGCGCCAGCATCCTGGTTGCCATCTCCTGCGCGACATGCGCATCATACAGCATCACCGGCACGATGGGGTGCTCACCCGGTAAAAGCTCAAAGCCCAGCGTGCTCATCTTCTCACGGAAGTATTCCGCGTTCTCATGCACCTTGTCGCGCAGTTGCGTGGACGCTTCCAAGAGATCCAGGGCTTTGAGGGTAGCGGTGCAGATGGCCGGTGCCACCGAGTTTGAGAACAGATAGGGCCTGGAGCGCTGACGCAGCAGGTCCACGATGGGCTGGCGCGCGGCAGTGAACCCGCCGGATGCCCCGCCCAGTGCTTTTCCAAAGGTGCTGGTGATAATGTCCACCCTGCCCATCACGCCGCAGGCTTCATGCGTGCCGCGCCCGGTCTGGCCGATAAACCCGGTGGCATGGCTGTCATCCACCATGACCAGGGCGTCGTATTTGTCTGCCAAATCGCAGATTTCCTGCAGCTTGGCTAAATAGCCGTCCATGGAGAACACACCGTCGGTCACAATCAGGCGCATACGGCTTGACTGGGCATCCTTCAAGTGCTGCTCCAATTCCGCCATGTCGCTGTTCTTGTAGCGGTAGCGCTGTGCCTTGCACAGGCGGACGCCGTCGATGATGGAGGCGTGGTTTAATTCATCAGAGATGACTGCGTCCTCGGCTGTGAGCAGGGTTTCAAATAAACCGCCGTTGGCGTCAAAGCAGGAGGAATACAGGATGACATCATCCATCTGCAGGAAATTGGCCAGGCGCTGCTCCAGCTGTTTGTGGATAAGCTGCGTACCGCAGATAAAGCGCACACTGGACAGGCCAAAGCCCCAGGAATCATACGCATTGCGCGCCGCCTGAATCACCCGGTGGTCATTGGACAGGCCCAGGTAGTTGTTTGCGCAGAGATTTAACACATCCTGGCTCTGGGTGGTGTTGATGCGGCTCATCTGCGGTGTGGTAATGACGCGCTCCTCCCGCCAGGTGCCGGCCTTGCGGATGTCCTCCAGCTGCTCCTTGAAGATGTCTAAGGCTTTTTTCGTGTTGCTCATATCTGTATCCCTTCTATTTTGTTCAATTCACGCGTGCTTATTTGCTCCACTCAAGGATGATCTTTCCGCTTTCGCCGGTGTTCATGATGTCAAACGCTTCCTCAAACTGGGTGTAGTGAAAACGGTGGGTAATCAGCGGCTTTAGATCAAGCCCGGCTTGCACCATGGCTGCCATCTTGTACCAGGTTTCATACATCTTCCGGCCGTAGATGCCCTGCATGTTCAGGCCCTTGAAAATGAAGGTGTCCAAGTCAATCTGCGGGTGTTTTCCAAACAAGCCCAACAGGGCAACCTGGCCGCCGTTGCGCATCACACCCAGCATTTGCTTGAGCGCGACCTCGGCGCCGGACATCTCAAGCCCCACATCAAAGCCTTCAACCATATGAAGTTCCTTCATCACATCACGCAAGTCTTCTTTAGTGACGTTGACGGTGCGGGTGGCGCCCAGCTTCTTTGCCAAATCAAGGCGGTAATCCTTAAGGTCAGTGATGACCACATGCCGCGCGCCGTTTTGGCGGCAGATGGCGGCGGCCATGACGCCAATGGGGCCAGCGCCTGTGATGAGCACATCCTCCCCCACTACGTCATACATCAGCGCGGTATGGGTGGCGTTGCCGAAGGCATCAAAGAAGGAAACGACTTCCTCATCCAAATCTTCGCTGATGGGGATGCAGTTGGAGGCCGGGATGCACAGGTACTCCGCGAACGCGCCGTTGCGGTTGACGCCGACACCTTCGGTGTATTTACACCACTGCCCGCGGCCCGCGCGGCAGTTGCGGCACTGGCCGCAGACCAAGTGTCCTTCGCCGGAGACGATCTGGCCAACTTCAAAATGCTTGACGGCGCTGCCGATCTGGGCAATCTCCCCCACATATTCATGCCCGATTACAATGGGCGGGTTGATGTGCGCCTGGCTCCAGGCGTCCCAGTTGTAGATGTGCAGGTCGGTCCCGCAGATTGCCGTTTTATGGATTTTGATCAGCACCTCATCCGGTCCGGGCACGGGGCGTTCCACCTTTTTGAGCACCAAGCCTGGCTGCGCAGCCTGTTTTACCAAAGCGTCCATCAACATGAAGATCCAATCCTCCTTTAATACTTAAGTGCCGGTCACACCGGGCACATATGAACTACTCAGGCTCCCGAAATGATGGCGCCTTGCCATCACCCCATGGAATGGCTGTACACGACAAAGGAATTGTCCAGAAAGGTCATGTACAGGCTGAACTCATGCTCCTTGAGGTAGGGAAAGGTGACTTCCAGCACCAGGCAGGTATCCTCCCCGTTTTGGGGATCAAAATACGCGATGCGGAAGGAGGAACTATCGCCAAACAACAGCCTGTTGTTCTCAATATAGCCGCCTCCCGTGCCGCCCTGTTCCGCGTTTTGTTTGCGGGATTCCTCCAGCAGGTCTTCCAATGTCCCCTTATACTCCCTCACGCGCAGGGTGACGGATTCATCCGCGTTGGTAAACAGCAGCAGTTCCTCACCTGCTTCGCGCTGGGTTAGGAAATCCGGATACTGAAACTCAAACCGGTTTTTGTCAACATATTGCACCATCTTGGCTTCCGTATATCGCTCGGGCACGGCGAAACTGGCCAAGGTGAAGCCTGTTAATGAATCGGCATCGGGCTTCAAGCGCATGCCCATGTGGCCCAGCCAGGTCAGGCTGTCCTCCGGCGCATCCACAGCGAGTGCCTCAATGCCGCTTAAGCGGTAGATGTCCGCGCGCAGCAGCAACTCCTCCTCATTAAGAGCAATGTCATAGATATGCGCGCCGATGAAATCACCCGGGTTGGTTAAATCAAAGGTAAGCGTCCCATCCATCAGCTGCAGGCCCGGGTATTCCGCCTGGTTGATGGCAGGTACCTCTTTTTGATGGAAAAGGCGCGTGAGGATGCTTTTAGCATCATCCAGCCCCATCCTGGCCATCCCTTCCTGGTTTTCGATTACCACCAGGTGGTTTTTGACCGCTTCATACAAAAGGCCCTGTACAAGGACAGGCTCCGGCGTGGTCTCGTTGCGGAACATGCGCAAATCCTGCTTGATGGCAACCGCTGCAACCGCGTCACATAAGGGTTGAATCTGCGCGACCAGGTCCGGGTTTTGCGAAACACTTGTGCCGACATCACGGGTAGGCGCAGCAAACGCGGCATTCGCGAACAATAAACAAAAAACAGCTGTCAGTGCCAATAATTTTTTCATGATTTTTCTCCTGTAGCGCTAGCACCCTTTTTCATCAGGTAGCGCGCGGCAGCCAGTACGGCAACATTGCCGTCCCCTGCCGCCTTGGCCGCCTGCAGCGGCGCGCCGGCGATGTCCCCCGCGGCGTATACGCCGGGGATGCTGGTCATCAAGTCGTCATCCAGCACGATTTTGTTGTCCTGTACCTCAACCTCCGGAATCAGCTGCGTCATGGCGACTGCGGGGCGCAATACAAAGGCGCCGTCTGCTGATAACTCACCCTGATCGGTTGTGAGGATGATTTTTTCACCCTCTGCCCGCAGTGATTGGGGCTTGCCTTGCACCTGTGTGATGTTTGCCGGTAAATCGCCGGTGTCGTGCGGACGTTCCTTGACATACAGCACCTTGGCCAGGGTGGACAGGTAGATGGCTTCCTCAACCGCCTCGTGATCTGATGCAATGACCAGCACTGTGCCGTCCTTGTAGAACATGCCGTCACAGGTAGCACAGTAGCTTACACCCTGGCCGACTAATTCTTCCTCGCCTTCAATCATGCGCACACGTGCTGTGCCCATCGCCAGAATTATGGCTTTGCCCATAAACAGGTCGTTGCCTGCCAGGACAGAAAACGCGTCGCCCAGGGGCATCACCCTGCGAACGAGGGCGCGGGTAAACTGCGCCCCCATGCTGATGGCATGGTCACGCAGACGCTGCAACAAATCAGGCCCGGACGCGTGCGGGAAGCCGGGGTAGTTGTCGATTAATTTGGTTTTGCCAAGCGCGCCGTCCCCGGCGTATAAAACCAGGGTGTTCAGGTTGCGCTGGCGCGCTGTAATCGCGGCGGAGCAGCCCGCTACGCCGCCGCCGATGATGATCAGATCATATTCATTCAAGGATGCTTACCTCCACCCACTCAATGCGGCGGCCCTGCACGCTTTCCACCTGGAAGCGCACGCCGTCGCTCTCAATCACCGGCTGGCTGCCGTCCTCGGGAATGCTGGACATCTGGCTTAAGATGAGCCCGCCGATGGTGTCATACTCTTCGTTGATTGGTAAGGCCAGGCCGCTTTTTTCGTTGAAGGTTTCAACATCCAGCGTGCCGGCCACCCGAAAGCGGCCTTCTGACAACTGCTCAAACTCCTGCAAATCCTGCGGGTCATACTCGTCATAAATGTTGCCCACGATTTCCTCCAGCAGGTCTTCCATGGTGATCAGGCCGCTGGTGCCGCCGTATTCATCCACAACAATTGCCATGTGGAATTTATTGCGCTGCATGTCACGGAACAGCAGGTCTGTGCGGACGGTTTCGGGCACAAAGCGCGCAGGCCGGATGATCTCCCGCAGCGGCAGGGGCTGCTCCTTTTGCAGGTTGAGCAGGAACTCACGCGTTGAGACCGTGCCGATGATGTGGTCCAGGTCTTCCTCGTATACCGGGAAGCGGGACAGGCCGGTTTTGTCAATCAGTTCGATGATTTCTTCCTTGCTGTCCTCCACCCAGATGGTGTACATGTCAGTACGGTGCGTCATGCACTCGGCGGCGGACATGTTGTTAAACTCAAAGACGTTTTTGATCATCTCGCGCTCCGCCTGCTCAATCGCGCCTTTTTCTTCGCCCACGTCCACCAGCATGCGGATCTCGTCCTCGGTGATTTCGGGCGTGGGCAGCATGATGTCGACCTTAAACAGCTTCAAGATGAGCAGGGACAGCCTGTCCAGCGCGATGCTCATGGGCTTAAAGAAGCGGTTGATGCGCGTCGCCGGGCCAAACAGAAACCGGGCAGTTGTGCGCGGCTTGTGCAGCGCGAAACGACGGGGCAGCACCACCGCCAGCAGTTGGAAGGCAAAGGTCATCACAATGAGCATCAGCAGGCTGATGAGCGCTGTTAAAATACCTGGATGCAAAAAGGTCCATCCCCAGGCGGTCATCGCGTGCGAAGACAACGGCAGGGCGTAGGACCACACGGTAATGCTGGCCACCAGCATCACAAGCAGGAGCATACACACCCGGATACCCGAGGGCATCAGCACCAGTCCGGCTGCCTTGGCCTCCAGAGAATCGGCCTGCTCATCACTCGCGTCCAGCGCGTGCCGGTAGCTATAACTAAGGTGCTGGGCAGCCGCCTCCGCAGCGCACAGCAAGGCATACAACAGGATAAAAACCAGTTGGAGAATCACCATCAAGCCGGAAGGCTCAGAATCCATAAGGCATAAACTCCCCTTTCTGCACAGATTATAGCATATAACCACCGTTTTTGTAACCTGTTTCAACCAGCCCTTGTTCTTAGCGCCTTGCTGGAAAAACTTGTCGCGTATAGCCCCGCTGTGATACGATAGAACCCGTATTCTAATGTGCGCTTCACGGTTTATTCACAGCTGTCTGGCATACTGAAAATACATGCTTGAAAGGGTGGGATTTATCATGTTTGGGTATGTGGTCGCCAATGTGGACGCCTTGTCTGTCTTTGACAAGGACCGCTACCGCGCGGTGTATTGCGGGCTATGTAAAGCCTTAGGGCAGGAGCATGGCCGGCTGGGGCGGCTTACGCTCACCTATGACATGACCTTTTTAATCCTGCTGCTTTCCTCCCTTGATCAAACGGAGTTCGCGGAGGTATCCTCCTTCCGCTGCATGCTGCATCCGCTTCAAAAGCGTGAAGCCTTCATCAACAAGCACACCCGCTACGCCGCGGATATGAATTTGATGCTGGCCTATCACCAGCGCATGGACGATTGGGAGGACGACCGCAAAGCCAGCGCCTTCTTCCAGGCCAAAGCCCTGGGCGGCAAAATTGACGCGCTGAGGGCAAAATACCCAGAGCAAGCAAAAGCGATTGTGGATGGTCTTTTAAAACTATCCAAAATGGAAACAGACGGCGAAACCACACCCGATTTACCGGCAGCTGTCTTTGGCAGCATCCTGGGTGCTGTGTTTGTGCCGGACGGGCACGAGAACGCCGCTGCCCTGTATGACTTTGGCGACAAACTGGGCCGGTTTGTCTACCTGATGGACGCAGCGGTGGATTTGAAGAAAGACCTGAAAAAAATGAAGTATAATCCGCTGATTATGGTTCCAAGCGTTCGGCATCTGGAACTGCTGCAAATGCTGATGGCGGACTGTGTCAGCGCGTATGAGACCCTGCCGATCAAAAAGGACAAAAAATTGATGGACAACATCCTCTATTCCGGCGTCTGGTCCCGCTTCCCTGCCCGCCCCGCGGATGAGGAGGAGACAGCATGAGAGACCCGTATGAGGTGCTGGGCGTCTCCCGTGACGCGAGCGAGCAGGAGATTATCACAGCCTACCGGAAACTGGCAAAGAAGTATCACCCGGATTTGAACCCGGGTGATGCGAGCGCGCAGAAGAAAATGGCGGAGGTCAATGTCGCCTATGAGGAAATCAAGTCCGGCCGCGCCCGCTATCAGGATTATTCCAGGCCGCAAGCAGGGCCGCAGCAGCGCCCCTACGGCGGCTATGGCCAATATGGCGGGTTTGACCCCTTTGAGGCCTTCCGCAACAGCTGGCAGCAAGCGCAGCAGCAACAGCAGCGCAGCAGTTTTGACGGCTTTGACCCTGTCAGGCGCTACATGAACGCGATGCGCTACAACGAAGCCCTTTACGCCTTGAGCCAGATGAAGGACAGGACAGCCGAATGGTATTATTTAAGCGCGGTTGCCAACTTCAACCTGGGCAACAGGGTCACCGCCCTCAACCATATTGATGAGGCGGTCCGCATGGCGCCGGACAACTACAACTATGTACAAACCCGCATGCAAATCCAGGGCAATGCCCAGCAATACACCCAGCGCAGCCAGATGTTTGGCATGCCGGACATCACCAGCCTCAACACCCTGTGCATGGGCCTGTGTCTGGCCCGGCTGTGCTGCAGGTGCTTTTAAGTAAGGAAGGACAATCGATGAACTTGAACAGCTTAAAATACCGCCTGGCCAACATGATGCGCGGCCGCTATGGTCCGGATGCCCTGTACCGTTTTTTGATGGGCATGATGGTTTTCTTCCTGGTATTAAACATCTTCTTCCCCTCGATGGTGTTTTATCTGTTTACGCTTGCATCTGGCGTGTTTGCCATGTACCGCATGATGTCAAAAAAGCACGCCCAGCGCGCGAAGGAAAACCAAACCTATCTGACGCTGCGCAGCAAGATTCAGCAAAGCGGAATGCAGTTTGTCAACCGCTTGCGGGACCGCAAGACCCACCGCTATGTCAATTGCCCCGCCTGTCGGCAAAGCCTGCGCCTTTTGCGCAAGCCCGGTTTAAACCACATCAAATGCCCGATGTGTTCCAACGAGTTTGACATCCACATCCGCTGATTCACAGATAGTACAAGCCAATTTGAAGCGATACCAAGGCACTGGCAAGTCCGGTGCCTTTTTCATTTTCTGCGACGAAAACGCTTGCAAAACAGCTTAAATAAGTGTACGATTTTATCATCTTTCTTTTTAATGTTCGTGTTTTGGAGGGTATATGCGGGCACTGCGGCAGGCCATCAAGGAATCCGGGGTTGGCATTGGCACTGACATCGTCAAAGTCAGCAGCTTCCTCAACCACGGCTTGGATACCGGATTGTTCTTTGAGATGGGCGAAGAAGTCGCGCGGCATTTTGAAGCGGACCGCCCGGAATTGGTGATGACAGTTGAGGCTTCCGGCATCGCGCTGGCACTGACAACAGCCCACGCGCTGGGTAACCTGCCCGTTGTTTTCTGCAAAAAGACGCCCGCCAAGAACCTGGACGACGCGTCCTATACCACCAACTGCACATCCTTCACCCGCGGCACAAACTACATGATGCGGTGTGAGAAAAACCTGCTTAAACCAAATACCCGTGTGCTGATTGTGGATGACTTTTTGGCCAACGGCGCGGCCATCCGCGGCATGCTGAATATTATCAGTCAGGCGCAGGCCATCCCGGTGGGTGCCGCTGTGGCCATTGAGAAAGGCTTTCAGCCAGGCGGGCAGCAATTGCGCAGCGAAGGCATCAAGTTACTGAGTTTGTCTATCGTCCAGGAAATCAGGGATGGCGTCATCCACCTGAAGGACGATTGATCAATAAACAATAGGAGGGCCCCATGAACATCTTCAAAAAACCCCTGTTCTTAAAACTGATCCCCTTTGTGATGGCACTCACCCTTTTGATGGCCGGCTTGATCACTGTCAGCGCAAAAAGCGCCTTCCCGGCGGTTCCCGCCAGCGACATCAAGGTTGGCATGGTCTTGATCGGACCGCAGGACGACGGATTCTCCGGCGCGCATTACAATGGCCTGGAAGGCATGAAGGAAGCTTTGGGTTTGCGGGATGACCAGGTCCTGTACAAATTCAACGTGCCTGAAAACGCCGAGTGCGACGCCGCCCTGCGCGAGTTGGTGGAAGCCGGCTGCAATATCATCTTCGGCAACTCCTGGGGCTTTATGAACTTCATGGAAGAGCTGGCGGAAGAATATCCCGAGGTCATCTTCTCACACTGCTCCGGCTACAAAAACAACGGCGTCAACTTCAACAACTACTTTGGCCGCATCTACCAAGCCCGCTACCTGGCTGGCATCGCAGCTGGCCTGAAGACCCAGACCAACAAAATTGGCTTTGTGGCCGCCTGGGCTGACAACGCCGAAGTCAACGGCGGCATCAATGCCTTCGCACTGGGCGTGCAGTCCGTCAACCCGGACGCGGTGGTGTATGTGAAGTACATCTCCTCCTGGTATGAGCCCACCCTGGAAAAACAGACCGCGGTTGCTTTGCTGGCGCTTGATTGCGACGTGATTGCACAGCACGTGGATACGGCCATGCCCCAGGTTGCGGCGGAAGAAGCCGGCAAGTTTGGCGTGGGTTACAACACCGACATGACCCCTGCTGCCCCAAAAGCCCACCTGACCGCGCCCATCTGGCACTGGAGCAGCGTGTACATCGCGCAGGTGCAGGACGTGATCAACGGCACCTGGGTGCCCAACAACTACTTCCTGGGCTTGAAGGAAGGCATGGTAGACCTGTCTCCCCTGAGTGAAAACGTAGCCGAAGGCACAGCGGAAAAAATCGAAGCCGCCCGCGAGCGCATCATGTCCGGCGAGTGGGATGTCTTCACCGGCCCCATTTACAGCAACACGGGTGAGTTGGTTGTGGAAGAGGGCAAGTCGCTTGACGACGCCAACATCACTGGCGGTCTCATGACCAACCTGCTCATCAAGGGCGTGGAAGCCAAATAAACTTTTATAAATTCAAGGCGGGGCTGAGAGACGCGAAAGCAGCCCCGCCTTCTCTTTATTTAAGGCTTGAAATATGCTATAAACAGAGGTAATAAAACCATGAAGGAGCCGGCATGCCAGAGACACCTGCCATAGAGTTGATTCGCCTGACCAAATGCTTTGGCAAGGTCACGGCCTGCGACTGCATTGACATGAATGTCCGCCGGGGTGAGGTGCTGGCATTATTGGGCGAGAACGGCTCCGGCAAAACCACGCTGACCAATATGCTCTCTGGCATCTACCAGCCGGACGCGGGGCAAATCATCCTGGATGGAAAACCGGTCACCATCCGTTCCCCACGGGATGCCATCCGCCTGGGCATCGGCATGATTCACCAGCACTTCAAGCTGGTAGAGGTGTTGACCGCGCGGGAGAACATCCTGCTTGGCCAGGCGGGGCTGATTACGACAAGCCCGGAGGAAGCCGTTGATGCCTTTGGCTTTCAGGTGGACCTGGACAAAAAGATTTATGACATGTCCGTCAGCGAAAAGCAGGCGGTGGAGATTTTGAAGGTCCTTTGCCGGGGCGCTGACAAACTGATTTTGGACGAGCCGACCGCTGTGTTGACCCCCCAGGAAATCCGCGCCCTGTTTGACGCCCTGGATCGCATGCGCAAGGAAGGCAAGGCCATCATCATCATCACCCATAAACTGGAAGAGGTGATGGCGGTGTCTGACCGCGTTACTGTGCTGCGCAAGGGCGTGAATGTGGGCACGGTAAAAACCCGTGAAACCAACCGCTTTTTACTGACGGAGATGATGGTGGGCAAGCCCATCTCCCTGGATGTGGAGCATGTGGACATGCCCCCGGGCAGGACGCTGCTGCGCGTCAAAAATTTGTCCGCGACAGATGAGGGCGGACGGCAATTGATTTCGGATATCAGCTTTGAATTAAAAGCGGGTGAAATCCTGGGTGTCGCTGGGGTCGCGGGTTCCGGCCAAAAAGCCTTGTGCGAGCTGATTGCCGGTATTGAAAAACCGGACGCCGGTACCATTCATATTGGTGAAACACGCATAGACGGCATGAGCCCGGGCGAGATCATCAAGCAGGGCATCTCCATGGCCTTTATTCCGGAGGACCGCCTGGGCATGGGCTTGGTGGGCGGGATGGACATGCCTGACAACCTGCTGCTCAAAACCTATAATGACCAGAAAGGCTTCTTTTTAAACCGCAAGGAAGCGCGCCGGGAGGCCGCCGACATGGTGGAGCGGCTGCGCATTGTAACACCAGGGCTGCATGTAAACATCCAGAAACTGTCCGGCGGCAACGTGCAGAAGATCCTGCTGGGGCGTGAGATTAACCTCAACCCGCGTGTGCTGATCACAGCTTATCCGGTACGCGGGCTTGATATCGGCGCCTCGATGACCATTTATGACATGCTCAATGAGCAAAAGCGCAAGGGTGTGGGCATCCTGTTTGTGGGCGAGGATTTGGACGTGATGCTGGGCTTGTGTGACCGCATCATGGTGTTGTGCGCTGGCCGTGTGAGCGCGATTGTGGAAAGCCAGTTTGCCACCAAAGCACTGCTGGGCATGAAGATGGCCGGCCTGGTGACGGACAAGGAGGATGAGTATGCCTAAGCCCTGGGTGATGCCGCATATCGTCCAGCGGGGCGAGGTCAAGCCCGTGGTTGCCTGGGGCTACCGCGCGCTGGCGGTTGTGTTCGCGCTGGCGATGGGCGGCGTTTTTTTAGCCGCGCTTGGGTATAACCCCTTCCAGGTGTACGCTACCATGCTGCGAGGCGCGCTGGGCACGCCGGGGATGCAAAAGGAAACCCTGAAGCTGACCATTCCCCTGGCCCTTACCAGCCTGGGTGTGCTGCTAGCCTTCAAAATGAAATTTTGGAACATCGGCGCGGAAGGACAGATCGCGGCCGGCGCGATTGCCGCCAGCTATTTCGCCTATTTCCAGGCACATCTCCCCCCTGCCCTGCTGCTGCCCATCATGGCCATCGCGGCCATTGTGTTTGGCGGCTTGTGGGGCTTGATCCCCGCCTGGTTTAAGACCAAATTTGGCACCAACGAAACGCTGTTTACCCTGATGCTTAACTACATCATGTTTTATTTCATCACCTATTTGCGCGAAGGCCCCTGGCGCGATCCGGGCGGCGGCTTCGCAGCCATGCCGCGTTTCCCCAAACAGGCACGCCTGCCGGAAGTGCCCTTCCCCTTTGTAGGCAACCTGCATGTGGGCTGGATTGTGCTGCTTGTGATGGTGGTGCTGGTCTTTATTTACCTGCGCTATACCAAGCACGGGTATGAGCTGACTGTCGTAGGCGAAAACGTGCGCACCGCGCGCTATGCCGGCATGCCGGTGAAGAAGATTATCCTGCGCACCATGTTTTTGTCCGCCGGGCTGTGCGGTTTAGCCGGTATGCTGCAGGTGGCGGGGCCTGACCGCCAATTGACGGACGCGGTGGCGGGCGGGCGCGGGTTTACCGCGGTCAGCGTGGTTTGGCTGGCGCGGTTGTCGCCCGCAGGCTGCCTGGGCGTCTCCTTCTTGTTTGCCGCGATGCAAAAAGGGTGCAGCATGATGCAGACGGCGTACCGCATCCCCGCCTCCATGTCCGACATCCTGCAGGGCATCATCCTCTTTAGTGTGCTGGGCGCGGAGTTCTTTTTGCAGTACCGCCTTACATCCCGCAAGGAGGTGGTGGTATGAGCGGCTTTGTGGAGCAGGCTACCGCGTTTTTATACGCCGCCATCTTGGCCAGCGTGCCCCTGCTGTATGGCACCCTGGGCGAGATTTTAACGCAGAAAGCCGGCAACCTGAACCTGGGTGTGGAAGGCATGATGTACCTGGGTGCCATCGCGGGCTTTTTGGCCGGCTTTTATACCGACTCTTTTGTCCTGACCATTCTCTTTGGCATGCTGGCTGGCGCGCTGGGCGCCGGCATTTACGCCTTTTTAACCGTCAGCCTAAAGGCCAACCAGAACGTAACCGGCCTGACCCTCACCATCTTTGGTACCGGGGTTGCGAACTTCCTGGGCGAAAAAACCAAACTGGGCGTGCCGGTGGACACCATGTTCATGTCCGCGCGGCTCAAGTCCCTCATGTCCCCCTTGTATCTGGGCGCGCTGAGTGATATTCCCATCATCGGCACCCTGCTGTTTCGCCACAGCATTTTAACCTATCTGGCGGTGCTGATTGGCACCTTGCTATCCATCTATTTAAAGCGCAGCCGTATGGGCTTAAACCTGCGCGCGGTGGGCGAAAACCCCGCCGCGGCGGATGCCATGGGCATCCCGGTGAACGCCTATAAATACGCGCATGTTTTACTGGGCGGCGCACTGTGCGGCCTGGGCGGTGTGTATGTCAGCATGGTAACTGCCCTGGGCAACTGGCAGCCAAACATCATCTCCGGCCAGGGATGGATTGCCATCGCGCTGGTTATCTTCGCTTCCTGGAAGCCCCTGCGCGCCATCTTGGGTAGCCTGGTCTTTGGCGCGCTGTCTGTCTTGCGTTTATATGTGCCCAAGGAAGTCGCGGATATCCCGGGCGCCCTCTTCTCCATGCTGCCCTTTGTGGTCACCTGCATGGTGCTGGTGCTGTCCTCCATCCGCATGAAGCGCGAAAACCAGCAGCCCGCCTCCTGCGGGATCAACTATTTCCGGGAGGAACGCTGATGGGTGACTACCAGGCTTTATGCGCGCGCATCGCTGATTTTCAGAAGGCCAAAACACCGCTTGTGGTAGCCATTGACGGCCCCTGCGGCGGCGGCAAGACCACGCTGGCATCGAAGCTGCACAAAGCGTTTCCTGATAGCGTAATTGTCCACGCTGATGACTTTTTCCTGCGGCCTATGCAACGATCGGAGGAGCGGCGAAAGCAACCCGGCGGCAATATGGACCGGGAGCGCCTGCAGGAAGAAGTGCTAAGTAAGGTGCCGCTTGGCAAACCCTTCACCTATTCCCGTTATGACTGCCAGCAGGATGTGATGGTGCCGGTGCAATACGAACCGCGCAGCCTGGTGATTGTGGAAGGCTCCTACAGCCATCATCCGGACCTCAAACCCTCCTATGACCTGCTGGTGTTTGTGGATGTGGATGCAAACACGCAGTTGGACAGGCTGAAGAAGCGGGTGCCGGCCAAGCTGCTGCCCAATTTTATCAACCAATGGATACCGCTTGAAAACAGGTATTTTGACGCATTTGACATCAAAGCGAACAGCGATTTTGTTTTAACAATGTAATTGTTCAGTCCTCAATTGAAAGGAGAGCGACATGAAAACCAAAGCCTGTGTCCTGTTGCTGTCCCTCATCCTTTTGCTGTCGCCGCTATTGGTCAGCGCGTCCAATTTCTACATCTTCCCGGAGTCAGACCGCAAGCACCTGAGCTATGAAGAGGTGTGGGCGTGGCAGTATGACGCGTTGGGCTATGCCTTTAATGAACTGTTTGCGCGCTACGGCCGGCCTTTTAATACGGGCAGCAAATATGACAACTACTTCCAGTGCCAGACCTGGTACAAGGTGGATCCAAATTATCCGGGTGACGGCTATGTCCTGAGCAATCTGGAATGGGACAACTATAAGCTGATCAAGCAGGTGCGTGAGGAGATGCGCTCCCTGGGCACCAAAAACCTGGACGGCAAACCGCTGCCGCCCGTGTTTGATGACGAGATTTTTGAACTCTTGTCCGGCTTTAAAGAAGCTTACTTCCAACCCAACCAGAGCCTGCCTGTATTTGACGGGCCTGGCGCGCACTACAGGCGCGGAGCTGGCGGCAAAGCCGCTGTGGGCACCAATGGCCGTGTGTATGTCGCAGGCTGGGAAGCCGGCTGGCTGATGGTGATGTATCAATTGAGCAAGGGCGGCGTGCGTGTGGGTTTTGTCAACCCCGCCAACATCAAGAACACCACTGTGATTGCCCCGCAGCTGGCCTTTGAGAATATCGCAACCAAAACAGTATCCGCCGCGACTTTGACGGAAGACCCGCTGATGACGCTGAACACCGTCGCGCAGCTGCCGGCCGGCGCGTCCGTTGTGTGGCTGACGCGCTACCACACTGCAACCGGCATCTGGGATTATGTTGAAACCACTGTGAACGGCCAGGTCTGCCGCGGGTTTTTGCCCCAGGGCGTGACCGATCTGGGGTGGTTTATCGACTCCCCCATCAACAAATAAATGAAATGGCTATCAAAAATGCTGGGCCTTTGTACCCAGCATTTTTTGTGTCATGCCTTAGTGCATCAAGGCGTTTGCAGCGATAACAGGAACTGCGCGATAGCCTGGTGGGATTTGGCTTCCGTCCAGGGGGCGTAGTGGGGGCCTTCCAAAAGGACAAACTGGGCGTTGGGGTAGAGTGCAGCCAGGCGCTCCGCCTGCTCATATGGAATGATCGTGTCCTGCTTTGCACCCAACACCAGGGTTTTCATGTCGGCGGAACTTGTTTTAGCATGCTGATCGTTTGGATACTTGTTGCGAACAAACAAGGACGACACCGTCTGCGCTAAGCCTGTGACCTTAAACTGCTGCTGCAGGTGCGACTTGACCATTTCTGTGCCATTGAAAAACGGTGACATCAAGATCAGCCCGGCGACCTGGTTGTCCGCAGCAAGCTTAGTAGCGGGGCCGCTGCCCAGGCTCCAGCCTGCCAGAACGATCTTTCCGCTGTCCACATCCTCCCGGGCTGCCGCGGCATTGTAAGCCAACTGCGCCATGCGCAGCACAGACTCCTCCGTGGGCTCTCCCCCGCTGAGGCCATAGCCAGGATAGTCCACCATCATGAAGTGATACCCATTGAGAAAAAGCTCCGCCTTGTTGCGCTTCAGCTCGCTCAACCTCCCGGCGGCCAACTCGCCGTTGCCGCCGAAGTACAGGATCAGCCCTGCCTTCTCAGGGGTAGTTTTCCAGAAATAACCGTGGTAGTTCCCGTCATGAATCACCAGCGTTTCTACATCGACCTGCTCTTTGAGGAAGGCTTCTGCCTGCTGCTCTCTGCGGCCCGGCATATACATCAGGTCATTCTGGGCGATATAAAAGCCGCCAACGCCCCAGACCAGCGCCACCAGCACCGCCATGATAACCAGCCGCCAGAGCCATTTGAACAGACGGAAGGGTTTATTGGCCGGAAACAGCAAAAACAGCGCAATCAACAGGGCGCTGATGCCAGCCAGGATAAAGAAGGGCTCCCGCAGCGCGCTTTTTTCAAGGGCTGTCTGATAAAACTGCTGCACCATCATCAGGATGCCGCCGCTTGCGATCAACCCGATAAAGACGGTGAATAAAAGGCGCAGGAAGGTTGGCCGTCTTTTTGTAAAGCTCATGATTTCCACCTCATCTCATTAAAAAACCTGTACTTTCATTGATTATACACGGTTTTGGCAAATAAAAAAACCGAAGGAGCAAGGCTCCTCCGGTTGATTGGTCCATCCGTGCTTAGTTGGCTTCCTCAATCGCGACCGCGACTGCGACCGTCGCACCGACCATGGGGTTGTTGCCCATGCCGATGAGGCCCATCATTTCCACGTGGGCGGGCACAGACGAGGAGCCGGCGAACTGCGCATCGGAATGCATCCGGCCCATGGTGTCCGTCATCCCGTAGGAAGCGGGGCCAGCAGCCATGTTATCCGGGTGCAGGGTGCGACCGGTGCCGCCGCCAGAAGCGACAGAGAAATATTTCTTGCCATGCTCGTTGGCCCACTTCTTGTAGGTGCCGGCAACAGGGTGCTGGAAGCGGGTGGGGTTGGTGGAGTTGCCGGTGATGGACACATCCACCTTCTCATGGCGCATGACAGCCACGCCTTCGCTGACGTCGTTGGAGCCATAGCAGCGCACCTTGGCTTTCTCACCATCGGAGAAGGCGCGCTCACTGACCACAGCCAACTTGCCGGTGGCATAGTCATACTGCGTTTCCACATAGGTAAAGCCGTTGATGCGGCTGATGATATAGGCCGCATCCTTGCCCAGGCCATTCAAAATGACGCGCAGGGGTTTTTTGCGCACCTTGTTGGCGGTGCGAGCAATACCAATGGCGCCTTCGGCGGCGGCAAAGGACTCATGTCCGGCCAGGAAGGCAAAGCACTCGGTCTCTTCCCGCAGCAGCATCGCGCCCAGGTTGCCGTGGCCGATGCCCACCTCGCGCTGGTCCGCGACAGAGCCGGGGATACAGAAAGCCTGCAGGCCATCGCCAATCGCCTCGGCGGCTTCCGCCGCGTTTTTCAGGCCGCGCTTTACCGCCAGGCCTGCCCCCAGGGTGTAAGCCCACACAGCGTTTTCAAACGCGATGGGCTGAATACCGTGCACGATTTTGCGCACGTCGATGCCTTTTTCAAGCAGCATCTCGTTGATTTCTTCCAAAGAGGAAAACCCATTGTCCTTCAGCACCTGATTGATTTGGTGTTCACGGCGCTCATATCCTTCAAACTGTGGCATATGTCTTTCCCTCCTTATTCGTGGCGTGGATCGATGTAGGACGCGGCATCCTCATAGCGGCCATAGGTGCCGATGTTCTGCTCATAGGCAACCTTTGGGTCAACGCCCTTTTTGAGGGCTTCCATCATCTTGCCCAGGTGGCAGAACTGATAGCCGCAGATCTCCTGGTTCTCATCCAGCGCCAGCTTCATCACATAGCCTTCGGCCATTTCAAGGTAGCGCGGGCCTTTGAGCAGGGAGCCGTACATGGTCGCGATCTGGCTGCGCAGGCCTTTGCCCAAATCCTCCATGCCGGCACCAACAGGCAGGCCGCCTTCAGAGAAAGCGCTTTGCGTGCGGCCATAGGCAATCTGCAGGAAAAGCTCCCGCATGGCGGTGTTGATCGCGTCGCATACCAGGTCGGTATTGAGGGCTTCCAGCACGGTCTTGCCGGGCAGAATTTCGCTGGCCATGGCAGCGGAATGCGTCATGCCGGAGCAGCCAATGCACTCAACCAGGGCTTCCTGGATGGTGCCTTCCTTGACGTTGAGTGTCAGCTTGCAGGCACCCTGCTGCGGCGCGCACCAGCCCACACCGTGGGTTAAGCCGCTGATGTCCTTGACTTCGCGCGCCTGCACCCACTTCCCTTCCTGCGGAATGGGCGCGGCGCCGTGGATGGGACCACGCTTGACACAGGACATTTCTTCCAGTTCTTTGGAATACTGCATGTGAATCCTCCTCTTTCATCGGTAAAATAAGGCGTACTGATATAGTCTATCACAAGCTGAGCAATTTTTCACCCGCTTGGGACGATTTTGATCCAGGAGATTTGCTTATTGTATGGATGGATTAAACCAAAAGGCTGGCTGCCAGCAGAAACTGCGCTGAATAATACAACAGGATGCAGGCCCGGTCCCAAGGGTTTTTATCCGGGAAAACCAAGCGCCTGGCGATGATGGCGTCAGACACCACAAAGAGCATCGCGCCAATAAACGTCAAGATAGGCTGCGCCAAAGCGACGGAGGCCATCAGGCTGATGAGCAGCGAATAGGCAAAATGCGGCAGGGTTGAAAAGCCGACCTTCTCTTGCGCGCGCTGTCTCATGTAGCTTGTAAATACCAGGAGGGCAAGGAAAAGAATGAGCGAGGGCAGCCTTGGCTTTGTGCGCATCCAAAAGGAGATGATGTACAGGACGTGCCCCAGCGCGAAGATGCCCATACCGGTCAAAAAATGGAGTTCCAGCATCACGTCCGCCGCGGCGCAAACGGCGATGCCAATGGCCAAAATGAGCGCGAAGGATTGTCCGGTCTGCGTATAAGCATAAAGCGCCAGCAGGGATGCCAGCAGGGTTGTGAGCCCCTTAAAGAACAGGATGGTTCTTTTGCTGTACCACTTCCGTTCGCCGCCCACCTGGTAGCTGATGCCGGTTGCCGTCATCATGACCAGCACACACAGGCTGATGATGAAATGCGTACTCACAGTTGATTCGCCTCCGCCAGTTCTGTCGCGGCGTCCAGCGCCTGTGTGCTTTTGATGGCCGCAATCCGCGCCTGTGCGCGCTTGCGCCACCGGCCGTATTTAAAGGCAAAATAGTTGATGGTGGCACCGGCCAGCCAGGTGGCCAGCATCGCGTAATAAATAGACTCTGGTCTGCCAAGCGGTGTTTCCGGTGTTTTGGTCCAGGCCACCAGCAAATAGGACAGCGGCACCCGCAGCAGCACCGAGGTGATGAGCGAAATCCACATCGGCGTCATGGCATCCCCTGCCCCGCGCATCACACCGGACATGGTCTGGATGACCGCCATCGCAATAAAGCCAAGGGACAGGATGCGGATAAAGCGCATGCCCAGATCGATGATCGCCTCTGTGCGGGTGAACAAACTCATGATGGAGCGGCCAAAGATCAACACCGCCAGCGTCATCACTGTTGCCACACCCACGGCAAGGATGGCTCCCTGGGTGGCGCCTTTTTGTACACGTTCCACCTTGCCGGCGCCGATGTTCTGGCCGGTGAAGGTGGTCATCGCCATCCCGAAGGAGAAGTTGGGCATCATCGCGAAGCCATCCACCCGCATGGAGATGATGGCGGTGGCGACCACATCCGGCCCGAAGCTGTTTTGCAGCCGCTGTACCAGAATCATCGCCATGGAGAAAATGGCCTGCGTAAAGCCGGAAGGCATGCCCAGGCGCAGAATCTCCCGCACGGTTTGTTTTTTTAACTTCATGGTGCCCAGGCTGATGTCAAAGGTTTGTTGCATGCGGGATAGTTTGAGGTAGCACAGCACAGCCGAAACCGACTGCGCGATGACAGTTGCCCAGGCAACGCCGGGCACACCCAGGCGGAACCCGATCACAAACCACAAGTCCAGAACGATATTTAAAATGCTGGTCAGAATCAAAAAGCCCAGGGCAGAAAAACTGTCCCCCAGCCCGCGAAGGACGCCGGAGATCACATTATAAAAGGTAAAGCCGGCGATGCCATAAAAGTAAATCTGCAAATAGCTGATGGCGCCTTCGATGATGGCCTCCGGCGTATCCAGCGCACGAAGGATCAGCGGTGAGAGGGGCACCCCGATGGCCGTGATAATGAGGGATACAATCGCGGTCAAGGTGATGCAGTTGCCAATCGCAGTGGAAAGCAGCTTGCGGTCCCTTGCGCCAAAAGCCTGGGACACCAAAATCCCGGCTCCCGTGGAAATGCCGATGAACAGCGCAATCATGAACGTCATAATGGGGCCTGTGCTGCCAACGGAGGCAAGGGCATTGTCCCCCACATACTGCCCCACCACGGCGGAGTCGGTGGAGGCGTAGAGTTGCTGCGCGATATTGCCCACCAGCATGGGCAGCGCGAACTCCAAAATCCGCTTCCACGGTGTGCCCACCGTCATATCCCGCGGAGAAAAAAGGGTTTTCAGCCTTTGCATAGTCTACCTGCTCTTTCAATATTGAAGTATAGTATAAACCGTATGAATCAAGGATTCAAGTTGCACAAAGACCGGGTAAAATCAAATGAGGTGTGATATGAACAAGAAAACAACCCAGATATCAAAGATGGGAAAAAAAGACAAACGAAAGCTGCACGCGAAACAGCGTGTAACCTGGTCTTTTTCGCCGGTGAGCCGGGTGAAACAGAGCAAAAAAGTGTATAAACGCGGCAAAATGAAGCGCCTTTATGACGCGCAGGACAGTTGAAACCTGCCTGCATTGACTGCGCACAGCATATCGGGATAAAATAGCGCTGCTGGTTCAAGTTCTTTTCATGAAAGGAAGCACCATGAGTTATCTGTTTTCTGCGATTGTGGGCATTGTACAAGGTTTGGCCGAGTTTTTGCCCATCTCCTCCTCCGGACATATCATTGTGGCGGAAAAACTGCTGTCCCGTTTAGGCTATGAAGGCAGCGCCAACCCCCTGGCCTTCTCCGTAATGCTGCACATGGGCACCCTACTTGCGGTCGCGGCAATTTTTTGGAAGGATTGGATTGACATGATCCTGCATCCGGTCAAAAACCGTACCCTGCTGCTGTTATTCATTGCCTCCCTGCCCGCACTGCTGCTTGTAATCGCCTTCGGGGACCTCATTGACAGCCTGTTTGAAGGCTGGTTTTTGGGCATCGCCTTCCTGATTACCGCGGCCTTCCTGGTGCTCATTGAGATGGTAGAGCGCTGGAATACGGGACGGGCCAAAAAGACCCAGGTCAACATCCCAACCGCTGTTACCATGGGCGTGTTCCAAGGCATCGCGCTGCTGCCCGGGGTGAGCCGCAGCGGCTCCACCCTGCTGGGCGGTGTGTCAAGCGGGCTGAACCGGCAGACCGCCGCCAAGTTCTCCTTCATGATGTCTGCCCCTGCCATTTTAGGCGGCTTCTTGTCCGAGGGTAAAAAGGCGCTGGAGCAGGACGCGCTGCCCGCGATGTTCAGCCCCGAAAGCCTCATTGGCTTCATCTTCGCTGCCATCTTTGGCTTTTTGGCCATCCGCTATATGCTGCGCCTCATTGAGCGCATCAGCTTTTACAAGTTCGCGCTGTATGTGGGCATTGTGGGCATCGTCGTCATCATCTTCCAGTTGACAGGCACCCTGGACTTCCCGGCCATCGCCTTGCCTCAAGCTGCGCCAATCGGGTAGATAGGAACCATGAAGAAGATCAGTTTGTTGTTGCTTGCTTTGATGCTGATACTGGAAATCCCTGTATTGGCGACAGAGCAATCCTCCCACTACCCCGCGCCCTCACAGCACATCACCACGGGCAAGGGCTATTGGGAAACCCCCATGGACATCCGGGATACCAAGGCGGTCTGGGAGATGCTGATGGCACCGATTGTGGTGGTCAAAGGGCACCAGAAATCCCAACAGCTGCTGTACAGTGAGCCGGACAGCAGCTCCACACCCGTAGGCGATGTAACCCGGGACTCCCAGGGCCTGCACGTGCTGGAAACCCGGGATGATGGGTGGAGCCTGGTGGAGACCTACTCCAGTTCCTTCCACGACAGCAAGGTGAAGGCCTGGAACCAGCTGGTGCAGGGCTATATCCGCACGGACATGCTGGAAACCATCACCCCCAAAGGCAAGTACGCCCTGTTGGTGGACAAGCTGGACCAGCGCATGTACATCTTTGAAGACGGAGAGCTTTATGATGTACTGGTCATCTCTACCGGCCTGCCCAATGAACGCCAGCCCTACAACGAGACCCGCTCGGGCGAGTTCTTGCTGGTGAGCGCGGTGGGCGGCTTTGAGGTGGAAGGGCTGAACGCCGCGATGGGCCTTCGCTTCAATTGGGGGGACATCCTGCACGAAGTGCCCCATTCCATTCGTAACGGAAACAAAAACTACCAAAAGTATGAGGAAGTGCTGGGCGAGCGCGCCAGCCACGGCTGCATCCGCGTGCAGCGCAAGCGCACGCCCAAGGGCACCAACATGACCTGGGTATGGAACACCTTAAGAAAGCGCATGGACACCAAGCTGGTCATCTGGGAAGACCTGCCCGGCCGCCAGTTGGCCTATGTGGACCCAGGCACCCCCTTGTTTTACAACCCCAAAGGCGGGCAGAACTACCATTCCGCGGCCGAGTGCTATGGTGTCAAAAAAGAATTCCAGCCCATGGCGCAGTTTGCTTACAGCGAGCTGGGCACCGGCGATTACAGCAAATTGACTGCCTGCCCCTACTGCGTTCCCCCGCGCACAGTGGAGGAGATTAACCAAATCAACGCAGCGCATCAGCTGCACAGCGGCGTTCACTGATTTGATGACCCAGTTCTGCATTTTTTTCTGAAAATGGCGCAGATTATGGGTAAAACCGCTTGCACCGAACCTTATTTTCATGTATATTACGTAATTGGCACATCCTTGCGCCATGCAAGACATGGCGCCATAAGTCCGTGAGGAGGTGAAAGGTATGGATTACGAACTGCTCTACATCATTGACACAAGCCTTGAAGAGGAAGCCCGTCAGGAGCTCATCGCGCGCTACAACACGCTGGTTGAGCAACACGAAGGCAAAGTGAGCAAGGTTGAGGAATGGGGCAAGCGCCGTCTGGCTTATCTGGTTGATGACAAGCCCGAAGGCTACTATGTCCTCGTCCACTTCTCTGCTGTGCAAACCTTCCCCAAGGAGATGGAGCGCGTAATGGAAATCGATGAAAACGTGATGCGTTATCTCATCACCCGCATCGAGCACAAGCGCGCCCATGTCAAACCGCCCCAGCAGCGTCCCGCTGCGCAGGATCAGAGCGCTGACGTTCCGGAACCCGGCATCGAAGCGCTGCCCAACCAGACCGAGGAATAAGGGAGCCAGGATGAACAAGATTTTTCTCATCGGAAATCTGACACGTGACCCGGAGCTGCGCAGCACGCAAACCGGGGTACCCGTGTGCAGTTTCACGGTCGCCGTAAACCGCCGCGGCCGTCAGGGCGCCGAAGCCGGTCAGCCAGAGGCTGATTTCTTCCGCGTCACCACCTGGCGCCAGCAGGCAGAGAACTGCAACCGCTACCTGGCCAAAGGCCGCAAGGTTGGCGTTTCCGGGACCTTGACACTGCAAAGCTATGTCGGCAACGACGGCCAGCAGCGCTACAGCCTGGAAGTAAACGCTGATGAAGTTGAGTTCTTAACCCCAAGGGGTGAAGGCGGCTTTGAAAGCCGGCCGGCCGGCGCGCCCAGTGAGCCCCAGGAGAACAACAACGGGTTTGTCAGGGTTGATGATGATGACCTGCCATTTTAATTGAGGAGACGAAAACATGTCAGTAGATCGTGGAGCCGAAAGAAGGCAACGGCCGCGCGGCCGTCGCCCCCGGCGCAAAGTATGTGATTTTTGCGCCAACAAGGTGGAATACATCGACTATAAGGATGTCAACCGCCTGCGCCGCTATGTCAATGAGCGCGGCAAGATTTCTCCCCGGCGTATGATGGGCACCTGTGCCAAGCATCAGCGCCAGCTGTCCGCGGCCATCAAACGCTCACGTGCCATTGCGTTGATGCCCTACGCGGCAGACTGAGAAAGCAAGAAAAAATAAAGTCGGCTTCGGCCGGCTTTTTTTATTTGTTTATTTTAAAAAACGCGGAGGTGATGTTCCCCCGCGTCATCATTTTCTGTGTCATTATTTTCTGAGCAGTTGCTTGCTTAAATCCGCGACCGCGGCTTTAATCGGCGGCGTGGTGGAGATCATGGTTTCGATCTTCGCGCAGCCGTGCAGGATGGTGGAGTGATCCCGGCCGCCCAGCATCTCCCCGATCTTGGGCAGGCTGGTGTCAGTAAGCAGCCGGCTTAGGTACATGATCAGCTGCCGCGGCACTGTGATGTTGCGGCTGCGGCGCGGGCCAATCAAGTCCTCCACGCTGATGCTGTAGTAGGCGGAGACGGCCTGCAGCACATCCTCGCTGCTGACGCTGCGCGGCTGGTGATCGGAAATGATCTCCTTGAGCGCTTCCTGCGCCAACTCCAAGCTGATTTCCTTGCCGGACAGGTTGGAATAGGCTGACAGACGGGTTAGGCTGCCTTCCAACTCACGGATGTTGCTGTCCACATTCTGGGCGATCATCTGGATGACGTCCTCTGACACCACCATGTTTTCTTCCTTGGCTTTGGAGCGCAAAATGGCACAGCGGGTGTCCATGTCCGGGCGCTGGATGTCCGCGATGAGGCCGGAAAGGAAGCGGCTGCGCAGACGTTCCTCCAGGTGCGCGATCTCTTTGGGCGGGCGGTCGGATGAAATCACAATCTGCTTGCCCGAGTTGAACAGCGCGTTGAAGGTATGAAAAAACTCTTCCTGGGTGGAGTCACGCCCCGCGATAAATTGGATATCGTCAATCAGCAGGATGTCCACATTGCGGTATTTGTCGCGGAACTGGATATTGCGGTTGGTTTGAATGGCGGTAACCAGCTCAATGGTGAAGGTTTCGCTGGTGACGTACTCCAGCCGCGCCTCGGGGCGCTGCTCTAAAATATAATGACCAATTGCGTGCATTAAGTGCGTTTTGCCTAGACCCACCCCGCCGTAGATGAACAGCGGGTTGTAGGCGTCCGCCGGCGCTTCGGCTACAGCAAGGGATGCTGCGTGGGCGAAGCGGTTGCCGGAACCTACCACAAAGGATTCAAAGGTATAGCGCTCATTCAGCTGCGGCGCGGGCTTTCGGATAGGGGATGCGCCGCTTTTGTACTCCTTGGCTTGCTTGGGCGTGAGGATGGACAGCTTCAGGTCCTTCCCGCTGGCTTCCTTGAGCGCGGAGGTAATGAGCGCGGAATAGCGCGGCACCACAAACTGATGGTAAAAATCGGTCTCCGCCTTGATGTAGTAGGTTTCCCCGTTCATGTCAAGCGGGCTGAGCGCGCGCTCTATCCATGTGGAATACGTCACGTCGGACATCTCCGCGTGCATGAGGTGACAAGCCTTCTGCCAGATCATCTGGTAATCCAAGTTGCGTTCTCCAAATACAATATACACGCTGTATGCAATCAGCGGGGG
Organism: uncultured Christensenella sp.; assembly: GCA_964346355.1. Classification (GTDB taxonomy): domain Bacteria; phylum Bacillota; class Clostridia; order Christensenellales; family Aristaeellaceae; genus UBA6115. The sequence goes on from CAYFUH010000006.1 coordinate 34,023, forward strand.
TAAAAAAAACAAGCATAGCCTGTTTTTAAGTGAAAAACTGTGGATAAACTACTGTGGATAAGTCCATCGCAGCATCTGACCACGCGCTCATTCTATCACGGATAAAGGCTGGAATCAAATAGACGAAACAAGCACTTTCATGCATGAAGAGCAGGCTGTTGATAATCAAAAACGCAATACCTTGTGGTTGCAAGCCTGTATAACCCCAAGAAACTCCGCGAAAACGTATTATTATACATTTTGTCCGTATAATTCGTAAACATATTTCTTTTTGCTGTCAAATATTAATTTGCGGATACAAAATAATACAGCAATTTTACAAAAGGTCCGGACACAATCTTGCTGATATGTCTGACATTTATTTGATTTTCATGTATACTGTGGCTAACAGTTTTTCAAACAGGAGGTACTCCATGAGCATGGACAAGCAGGGTCGGTTTACCAAAAAGGAGCGCAGTTGGATTTTGTACGACTGGGCGAACTCTGTCTACGCCACCAATATCATGGCCGCCATCTTCCCCACCATCTTTGTGGCCGTCGCGGGTGAGGCCGGGGATCTGTGGTGGGGTTACGGCACCAGTTTTGCCACCTTGATCATCGCGATTTTAGCCCCCTTCCTGGGTTCCATCGCGGACTATCAGGGCATGAAGAAGAAGCTGTTCACCGCCTTTATGCTGGTTGGTGTCATCAGTACCGCCCTGATTGCTGCGACCAACGACTGGCGGATTATGCTGGTGGCCTATGTGGTTTCAAAAATCGGTTTTTCCGGCTCCAACCTCTTTTATGACAGCTTTTTAACCGACGTCACCACGGATGAGCGAATGGACAAGGTGTCCTCCTGGGGCTACGCCATGGGCTATATCGGCGGCAGCACCATCCCCTTTGTCATCTCCATCGGCGTCCTGCTGGCGCTGGGCTACTCCAGCCCCTTCGCCCAGAAGTTCTCCATTCTCATCACCTCTGCCTGGTGGCTGGTATTTACCATCCCCTTCCTGCGCAATGTGGAACAGGAACATTATATTGAGCGGCCTGAGCGGATTTCCTTAAAGGATGCCTTCGCAAACGTGCTGAGAACATCCCGGGATATCGCCAGCCAGCGCGGCATGCTGATGTTTATCATCGCCTATTTCTTCTATATTGACGGTGTGGGCACGGTGATCAGCATTTCCACAGCCTATGGCGCGGCTTTGGGCCTGGGCGCGACCGGCATGATCCTGGCGCTGTTGGTGACCCAAATTGTGGCCATGCCCAGCTCCATCCTTTTTGCGAAGCTGGCGCAGAAAATCACCACCCGCAAAGCCATTCTGATTGCCATCGCGGTCTATATGTTCATCAGCCTGGTGGGCTTTTATATGGGCTTTAGCTTGGAGCCCCACCAGGACGCCTACCGGGATGCCTTCAAGGCCGAACGCACCAGCATCACCGCGCACTTTGAAGGCTTAACCTTTGAGAATCGGGATGCCGCGAAAAAAGCGTTTGAAGGTGCCCTGAACAAGGCGGAGGGCGCCGTGATTGACAAGGACCAAAAGGCGCTGGAAGAGCTGGCGCTTACGATTCCGGGCGCTTCCGCCGCGGATGAAGCCTTAGCAAAGCAACTGCGGGAACAGCTTGTTGGGGACCTGGTTGCCTTCAAGGCCGCAAATAACGACATCATCATAAAATACCAGGATGCCATTGGCTTCTCGACCACGCTGTTCTGGGCGATGGCCGTCATGGTGGGCACCATGCAAGGCGGCATCCAAGCCACCAGCCGCAGCTACTTTGGCAAGCTGGTGCCCAAGAAACGCTCCAACGAATACTTTGGCTTCTTTGACATCTTTGGCAAGTTCGCCACCGTCATTGGCCCCTTCCTGTACGCCACGATCGGCGGGCTCACCGGCCGCTCCTCCTATGGGGCGCTCTGCCTGGTGCTGCTGTTCCTGGCAGGCTTCGTCATTTTGATTCTGGCCAAAAAACCGCTGGAGGAACTGGAAGCCCAGCGGGCACAGCAGGCTTTGCTGGAAGCACAGGAATAACAAGGCATAAACAGTAAAAGACCCGCCGGATTGCGTTTGCCCGGCGGGTCTTTTTACTGAAGAAAGCGCTTTACAGGGCGCCGACTACGTCGTGGGGCAGGTACAATTCCTCCAGGTAGCTCATCTCCTCCGCCGTCAGCTTAACATCCACCGCTTTCACCGCATCCTCCACATGGTGCAGTTTGGTCGCGCCGATAATGGGCGCGGCCAGCATGGGCTTGTGCATCAGCCAGGCCAGGGCAATCTGGCTCATGGATACGCCGTGGTCCGCTGCAATCCGGGCAACGCGCTCCACAATGGCGCTGTCCTGTTCCTCTGTTTTGGCGTATTTTGAGATGGCGACCTGGTCGGTCAAAAGGCGCTTGGTATCCCCTTCCCCAAGCTTTCTGGACAGCCGGCCAGCCGCCAGCGGGCTGTAGGGCGTCAGCGCGACACCAGCGTCCTGGCAGTAGGGCACCATCTCGCGCTCCTCCTCACGGTAGAGCAGGTTCCAGTGGTTTTGCATGGACACAAAATTGCTCCAGCCATGCTTGTCCGCTACATTCCTGGCTTTCTGGAACTGCCAGGCATACATGGCGGACGCACCCAGGTATCGCACCTTGCCCGCACGCACGGCATCGTTCAAGGCGTCCATGGTTTCCTCAATGGGGGTGTGGTAATCCCAGCGGTGGATGATATACAGGTCGATATAATCCGTGCCCAGGCGCTTGAGGCTGTGGTCCAATTCTGACAGGATGGCCTTGCGCGACAGACCACTGCCGTTGGGTGTTTCCCGCATGGTGCTGAACACCTTGGTGGCAATGACTACATCGTCCCGGCTGGCATATTCCTTCAGCGCGCGGCCCAGGTATTCCTCGCTGGTGCCCAGGGAATAGACATTGGCTGTGTCAAAGAAATTGATGCCTACATCCAATGCTTTTTTAATGACTTCCCGGGAGCCGGCCTCATCCAGCACCCATTTGTGCACCCAGTTGTTGGCATCTCCAAAACTCATGCAACCCAAGCACACCCGGGATACATCCAGCCCGGTTGTTCCCAATTTTACATACTTCATTTTCCCTCCTATTTTCCAACGCAAAACGTCGCGAAGACTTCATCCAGCAGCGCTTCGCTGAAGTTATCGCCCGTGATCTCCCCCAGGCGGGCCAGGGCTTCGTTCAAATCCACCGCGCACAAATCAAGCGGCAAGCCATCCTGCATCGCCTGCGCCGCGCGTTTGAGGGCCTCTGCCGCCTGTCTGGCAAGTTTCATATGCCGCGCCAGCGTCAAGGCGTTTTGCCCGGGGTTGCCGGCCGCTGCGCGCAAGCGGGCGCGCAGCGCGTCCAAACCGATGCCAAGCTGCGCGGACAGGGTCATGGTTTCGTCTTTTGGAATCTGCTCACCTAACAGCCATTCTGAAAACCCCGGATGCTCCGGCAGGTCCGACTTGTTGAAAATGTAGAGGTTTTCCATTCCCTTAATCAGGCGCAAAATTGCCTCGTCCTCCGCGTCCGGCTTTTGGCCGATGTCCAGCACCATTAATCGCAGATCCGCGCTTTTGATGGCCTCCCGCGCGCGGTTCACCCCGATGCGCTCTACTGTCTCCAAGCTGTCCCTGATACCGGCGGTGTCCTTTAAATGAATGCGGATGCCGTCTAATTGGATGCTGCCCTCTACCGTATCGCGTGTGGTGCCGGGGATATCGGTCACAATGGCGCGGTCCTCCATCAAAAGGGCATTGAGCAGGGAGGACTTGCCCGCGTTGGGCTTGCCGCAGATAACCACGCGCAGGCCTTCCTCCAGCACGGCAGCACCCCGCTCATCACAGGCCGCCATCAGTTTGTCTGCCAGATTGATTAACTCCGGCGCGATGACGCCGACAGCCTCTTCCTCCTCGATCTCCTCCGGGTAATCAATGGCAGCGGTCACGCCTGCCATCAGGGAGATCAACTCTGTTTGCGCCTCCTGCACAAAGCGCAGCGTACCGCCCTGCAGCTGGCGCAGCGCCGCGTCTGCGGCCTGCTGCCCGGTGGCGGAGATCAACTGCATCACCGCTTCCGCCTGGCTTAAATCAATCCGGCCGTTTTCAAAGGCACGGCGGGTAAACTCCCCCGGCAGGGCGGCCTCTGCCCCCAGGTGAAACACGGCCTTTAAAACGCTTGAGACCACCTGCTCCCCGCCATGGACCTGAATCTCCGCCACGTCCTCCCGGGTGTAGCTGCGCGGCGCACGCATGACCACAGCCATGCACTCATCAAGGGGATGCCCATCCAACACGATGTGGCCGTACATCATCATCCGGTCAACAAAGGCTGTTTGATTGCCGGCTGGCACAAAGAGTTTTTTTAGAATGTCAATTGCATCCGGACCCGAAATCCGGATGACGGCAAGGCCGCCTTTGCCAGGCGGTGTCGCGAGCGCCGCGATGGTGCTTGTGTTCATCTGCTCCCCCTTTTGTACAGTATATAAGAGCATTCTATTAAGGGCAAGGTTCGTTGAATCCCCCACGCGCTTTTAGTATACTAGAAGCATACCAAGGAGGACGATGATGGCATTTGCACACCTGCATTTACATACGGAATATAGCCTGCTGGACGGCGCCTGCCGCATTAAGCCGCTGATTGCGCAGCTCAAGGAGCTGGGCATGGACACCTGCGCTCTCACCGACCACGGTGTGCTGTATGGCGCGGTTGATTTTTACAAGGAATGCAAGCGGCATGGCATACACCCCGTCATAGGATGTGAGGTTTATGTAACCCAGGACATGCGCGAGAAATCCGGCGCCAACCGGGAGTACAGCCACCTTATTTTGTTGTGCGAGAACATGACGGGCTACCAAAACCTGATGAAATTAAGCAGCGCGGGCTTTACCGAGGGCTTTTATTACAAGCCGCGGATTGACCTGGCCCTCTTAAAAGAGCACCACGAAGGCTTGATCGCCAGCTCCGCCTGTTTGTCGGGTGAGCTGCCCAAACTGCTGCTTGAAAACCGCTTTGAGGACGCGAAGGCACATGCCCTTTTGATGCAGGACATCATGGGGGCGGGCAATTATTTCATTGAGGTGATGGACCACCATATCCGGGAGCAAAAGCTGGTGATTCCGCAATTGGTCAAGCTGTCCCGGGAGACTGGCATTCCCCTGATTGTGACCAATGACTGCCACTACCTAAAAAAAGAGGACGCACCAGCGCAGGAGGTGCTGATGTGCATCCAGACGGGCAAGACCCTGGAGGATGAGCAGCGCATGCGCATGGAGACGGAGGAGCTTTACGTCAAAAGCGAGGAAGAGATGCGCGCGCTTTTCCCCCATCTGGGCGAAGCCATCACCCGCACGCATGAGATCGCCATGCGCTGCCAGGTGGATTTTGATTTTTCCGCCCACCACCTGCCCCTGTACATCCCCAATGAAGACACCGGTGAAAGCAACGAAGAATTGCTGCGGCGGCTGTGTCTTGAGGGGCTGCATGCGCGGTATCCCAACGATCCCCAGGCAGCCATCCAGCGCCTGGAATATGAGCTGGATGTCATTTTCAGCATGGGCTTTGTGGATTATTTCCTGATTGTGTGGGATTTTATCCGCTTTGCGCGGGAGCAGAACATCATGGTGGGCCCTGGCCGCGGCAGCGGCGCTGGCTCTATTGTCGCCTACTGTCTGAATATCACCCAGCTGGATCCCTTGAAATACAACCTGCTGTTTGAGCGGTTTTTGAACCCCGAGCGCGTGTCCATGCCCGATTTGGACATCGACCTGTGCTATGAGCGCCGGGGTGAGGTGATTGACTATGTGGCGGGCAAGTACGGCCATGACCACGTGGCGCAGATTATCACCTTTGGCACCATGGCTGCCCGCGGCGTCATCCGTGATGTGGGCAGGGTGCTGGGCTACACCTATCAGGAGACCGACCAGGTCGCCAAGCTGGTGCCGATGGAATTGAACATTACGCTGGAGCGTGCGCTCAACCAAAGCCCGCAGCTACGGGATTTGCGGCAGGACAACCCGCGCGTCCGGCGCCTGCTGGATACCGCCTCCCTGTTGGAGGGCATGCCGCGCCACGCCGCGACCCATGCGGCCGGTGTATTGATTACCCAGAAGCCCTTGACCGACTACGTGCCGCTGCAGACCAATGACGCGGTCATCACCACGCAGTACCCCATGGGCAATTTAGAGGAATTGGGGCTGCTGAAGACTGACTTTTTGGGCCTGCGCACCCTGACGGTGATCCGGGACGCACTGGCGTTGATGGCACTCTCCGGCGTTCACATGACAGCGGATGACATCCCCATTGATGACCCGTCTGTTTACGCCATGCTGTCCACAGGTGACACCGATGGCCTGTTCCAGCTGGAAAGCGCGGGCATGCGCAGCTTTATCGCGGAGCTCAAGCCCGAGACCTTTGAGGACATCATCGCCGCCATCTCCCTGTACCGGCCAGGGCCCATGGCCTCTATCCCCCGCTTTATCCAGGGCAAGAACAACCCAGGGAGCATAAGTTACATCACGCCGGAGCTGGCGCCCATCTTAGGCGTCACCTACGGCTGTATGGTATACCAGGAACAGGTGATGCAAATTGTGCGTGACCTGGCGGGCTTCAGCTATGGCCGCAGCGACCAGATCCGCCGGGCGATGAGCAAAAAGAAAAAAGAGATCATGGACAGGGAGAAGGAAATCTTCATCCATGGGTCCAAGGAAGACGGTGTGCCCGGCTGCCTGGCAAACGGCATCAGCAGGGAAGCAGCGGAGGCCATTTATGAAGAGATGATTGCCTTTGCCAGCTACGCCTTCAACAAATCCCACGCCGCGCCCTATGCCCTGCTAAGTGTCAAAACGGCCTGGCTCAAGCGCCATTACCCGGCCGAGTTCATGGCGGCGCTCATCAACTCCTACCTGGGCAACGCGGGCAAGGTCGCTGTCTATGTGCAGTTTTGCCGGCGCAATGAGATCCCCGTCCTGCCGCCCTTGATTAACCACTCCCATGTCAAGTTTGTTGTGGATACACACGAAGGCAAAAAGGGCATCCGCTTTGGCCTCAACGCCATCAAAAGCCTGGGCGAGAAGGCCGCGCTGGCGATTGTGGCCGAACGGCAAAAACGCGGGGATTTCCGCGACATCTTTGATTTTTGCGAGCGGGTGGACGGCAGCACCGTCAACAAGCGCGCGGTGGAAGCCTTGATTAAAGCCGGCGCGTTTGACGGCCTGGGCGGTAGCCGGGTGCAGTGCATGCAGGTGTACGAAGCCGTGATGGAGCAGCAGGCACGGCAAAAACGCAACCACCACAAAAACCAGTTGTCCCTCTTTGACGCTGCTTTTGAGGACCGCTTTGAGCTGAGCGCCATCTCCTATCCGGATGTAGAGGAATACCCCAAAAGCACGCTGCTGGCGATGGAAAAGGAAGTGGCCGGCATCTACATCACCGGCCACCCCCTGGATGAGTACGCGCATGAGCTGGACAAGCTGGCCTGGTCCACCAAGGTGCTGGATGAACTGACGGAGCGGGAGGACCACGGCCTGACAGAGGACGGACGCCAGGTCTCTCTTGGGGGGCTTGTGGCAGGTGTAAACCAGAAGGCAACACGCAAGGGTGACATCATGGCCTTTGTGACGCTGGAGGACTTAACCGGGCAGGTGGAGTGCCTGTTCTTTCCCCGGGTGTGGGAGCGGTTCGCGCACCTGATCCGCGAGGACCTGGCTTGCCTTTTGACCGGCAAACTGTCAGTGCAGGAGGACAGGCCGACCAGCCTGATTGTAGACAGCGCGCGCGTGCTACGGGCGCAGGAAAAACCATCCGCAAAGGAACCTGAGGAAAACGAGACTTTACTTGCCAAAAACGCACCCATCAAGTTATACTTACAGGCAGCCCGTGAACAGATGCCAGCCTGTGAAAAACTGCTCAAACGGCAGCCTGGTCACATCCCGGTGTATTTTCACCTGAAAGATGAACAGATGACCTTGCTGGCACCCCGGGACTGGTGGGTCAAGGAAGCGCTGGACGCCCGCGCGGACTTGCTGACAATCCTGCCAAGTGAACAAATCAAGGTGGTGAACAAAGCAACATGAACAGAATGAGTTTAACAGTACCCGCCAGCGAGGAATGGGGCCTGGTGGTCCGCACTTCGCTGGGCGCAGTTGGCGTGATGGCCAATCTTTCCCTTGACGTCATTGATGATTTGCGCAGCGCGGTGGAAGAGGCTTTTGACCTGGTAACCCATCAGGAGCGCCTGGTGGAAAAGGTCACCCTCAGCTGCAAGATCGAAGACGGTTTGATTCATATTATCCTTGAAGCGCAGCGCGCGCCGGACGCACAAGCCTGTGACATGATGGATCCGGATGTCGCGCAGCTGATTATCGGCACCCTGGTGACCGAGGTGAAGCTGGAAGGGGATCAGTGCGGCATTTATACCGTGAAAATGTCCTTGCCAACAGGAGCATAAGCAGTGATCAACGCAGATGATATCCACAACGCCGCAATGCGGTATGCGAAAGAGCGCACCAAGGAAGCCATGGACGACGCTGTTGCCGTGGCGCTGCCCCTGTGCAATGCCATCGCGGCGCGGTTTACCGGCCGGGGCATCGAGCTGGAGGATTTGCGCCAGGTGGCTGCCATGGCCTTGGTCAACGCCTTAAACGGTTTTGACCCCGACCGCGGGCTGCGCTTCACAACCTATGTTACACCCACGATCACGGGCACCGTCCGCAATTATATCCGTGACCGTGCCCAATTGGTGCGCACCCCCCGCGGCTTGCGTGAGCAGGGCATGCAGATGGACCGCGCGCTGGAGAAAATGACCCAAAAAATGCACCGGGAGCCCACCGCGCCAGAATTGGCGGAACACTTGGGCTGGACGGTTGAACAGGTCATCTCTGTCCACGCCTCGCGCGAGAAATCTCAGGTTGCCAGCCTGGACGCGCAGGACGACAACGGAATGCGGGTGTTTGACCACCTTGGCATCTCTGAGCGCGGCTTTGAAGACTTTGAGATGCGCGAGGATTTGCGCAAGGCCTTGATGACCTTAACCGCGCAAGAGCGCAAGCTGATTAAGCTGCGCTTTCAGGACTTGCTGAGCCAGCAGGCCAGCGCGAAAAAACTGAACCTGACCCAGATGCAGGTCTCCCGGATGGAGCGGCGCGTCCTGCGCACGCTCAAAGGTGTCATGCAGACAACATGAAACGCCGGACCATCGCAGACTGGTTAATTGAGAACGGGCTGTGTGCAGACAAAAAGAACGCCACAGCCCTTCTCATGACCGGAAAAGTGCTGATTAACAACGTGCCCGCGCGCGCGGGCAGCATTGTGAAAGCGGATGACACCGTGCGCGTGAAGGACCAGGCCCTGCCCTACGCCTCAAAAGGCGGGTTGAAACTGGAAGGTGCGCTCCGGCAATTTGATATAAGCCTCCCGGGTAAAACTTGTCTGGACGCGGGCGCGTCCACTGGTGGGTTTACAGATTATTTACTGCAGCATGGGGCCAAAACGGTGTATGCTGTGGACGTGGGCTATGGGCAGCTCACCGGCCGGCTACGGCAGGATGCGCGCGTGATCAATCTGGAGCGGACCAACCTGTCCGATGACAGGCTGCTTGCCTTAGACCCGCGCCCGGTGCTTGCGACCTGCGATTTGAGCTACCTGTCCTTGGTTGAAGCGGTGCCGATTTACCGGAATATTCTGCAAAATCAGGGCGAATTGATTGCCCTGGCCAAGCCGCTGTTTGAAATCAGGGACATGGAAGCACGCCGAACCGGGCAGATCGCGCAAGAAGCCTACGCCCCCCTCCTGCATGAATTGACCGCAACCATCAACGCCATGCCGGACACACGGGTCAAAAACGTGTGTGCCAGCCCCATCACAGGCAATGCCGGGACCCTTGAATTCTTCTTGCACATCCTTTTTGGGCAAAAAGGGCAGGCGCCGGATTTGTCCGAGCAGATTGAACAAAGCGTGCAGGATGCCCTTTTGACTGAAACATACAGGAAGGCAGGTGACCTCACCCTTGGATAAGCACAATGTGGTATGGGATGATCCCAAACTGCTGAAGAAAAAGCGAATCATTGGTATTGCCAGTATTGTCGCTGTCATCATTGTGTTTTTGGTGCTGGCCATTCTGCTGAAAAACCCCTTGCTCACCGCCATCCGGGACAGGGCCAGTTTACGAACCTGGATGCAGGAGCGCGGCTTTTTGAAATACCCCTTAATGGTTGGCATCATGGCGCTGCAGGTCATCATTGCCTTTATTCCGGGGGAGCCGATAGAGATTATCGCCGGCTATATCTTTGGCGCCTGGGGCGGCCTCTTGCTGTGCCTGCTCGGTACGGCGCTTGGCAGCGTGCTGATCATTTTGGTGGTGCGCAAATACGGTATGCGCGTGGTGTCCCTCTTTGTTGAAAAGAATCAGATAGACAACCTGCGCTTTTTTAAAGATCCCAAAAAACGGGATGCCGCCATCTTCCTACTGTTTTTAATCCCTGGCACACCCAAGGATATTTTGACCTATCTGTCCGGCCTGGTGCCCATTCATCTGGGCAAATACCTGCTGTTGACCAGCATCGCGCGCATCCCCTCCATCATTACGTCCACCATGGGCGGCAACATGCTGGGCAAGCTTGAATACCGCTACGCGCTGATTGTCTTTGGCGTTACCATCGCACTGACCGTCATCGCCACAATCGCCTATCAGGTATATCAAAAGCGGCGCGAGAAAAAGGAAGCGGTGGTAGAGATTGCGCCTGTGGATCCTGACGCGCTTACGCCGCCTGTGGAAGCTGTCAACTTGCCAGAACCTGCGGCAACGCCAAAGCAGACTGTGAAAAAACCTGCCAACAAACCCCTGCCCAAGAAGGAATCCGGCAATGTTTCGGCGTAATGATGAGGCGCGCCTGTTTGGCGTGACCGCGGTGGAAAACATCTTTATCACGGAATATTTGCCGGCCGCTGACGGGGACAAGGTCAAAGTGTATTTATATGGCCTGTACCGCAGCCAGTTTGGCGTGGAAAGTTTTGGCATCGCCGAAATGGCGGCTGCCCTTGGCATGGAGGAAGGCGAGGTGCACGCGGCGCTGCGCTATTGGGAACGACGCAGGCTGGTGGAGCGCATCAGCGACCAGCCCCCTACCTTTATCTTTCATCATCTGGGGCAGCGCTTTATCACCGGGCAGGATCAGATTTCCGCTGATGAGGGTTATATTGTGTTTTCCGAAGCCGTCCGCAAGCAGCTGGACAGCCGGCGCAAGCTGCGTGAGAGCGATATCTCCATGGCCTATGAATGGGTGGAGGAGCTGGGCTTGCCGCAGGAGATTGTGCTGATGCTGCTGAACTATTTCGCGGATATCCGGGGCGCGCATTTCTCCTTCAAAAGCGCGCAGGCCACCGCGGTAATGATGAAAGAGGACGGCATCAGCACGACGGAGGAGGCGGAGCAGTTCTTCAGCCACTCCAAGCGGACGCATGCCGGCGCGCGGGCCGTGCTGTCCCAGTTTAACTTAAGGCGCCTGCCCACAGAGCCTGAATTGGCCTTATACCGCAAGTGGACCGAGCAATGGGGCTTTGATGACAAGGCTATCATCGTCGCCTGCCAGGAAACCGTGGCGGCCAACAACCCCTCCTTTTCCTACCTCAACGGCATACTGGACCGCATCAGAACCAAGGTGCCCACAAAGGGCTCCCGCGCCATCAAGCAGCATTTCGCGGAAGAGGGCCAGGATGTGGAGCAGGTGAAGCAGGTGTTGAAGGAACTGGGCTTGCAGCAGATCAGCCCCTATACCCTCCTGCCTGCCTATTTGCTGCTGCGGGAAAATTACCCGGTTGAGATGATCGTTTTGGCGGCAAAATCCGTGCGCGCGCGCAATGGGAAGTTTGAGGATGTGGAGCCGCAGCTGATTGCCTGGGCGAAACAAGGGCTGACGGAGGACAAGCAGGTGGTGGCACACCTGTTAGCGCTAAAGCAGTATATGCCTAAGATGCATGAAGTGTATGAAGCCTCCGGCATGGAAGGCCGCATTGGCGAGGTGGACCTGGCGCGCTACAAACAGTGGCGGGAGGATGGGCACACAGACGCGGTCATCCTGGAAGCCGCGAAGCGGGCGCGCGAAGCGCGTCAGAAGTTGAGTTATATCCAGAGGATTCTGAACGATTGGAAAAGACAGGGCGTAAAAACCCTGGCGGATATAGAAAAAGCTGGCCTTACACCGCAGGGGAAGCCGCGTAAAAAAGTGGCGTTTCAGGAATATGACCAGGAGCAGGGCAGCGTGGAACCCCCCTATGCCGGCCTTGATCTTCTGAAGGAGGCGAGGGACGCGCATGGCAAATGAATACCTGCTGCAGGCGATTGAGGAATGCGCCGAGCGCAAATTTGACAACCAGGCGGAGGAGCGCCGCCGGATGGCGTATGCCATCAGCTTGGCACCGCAAATTGAGATCCTGGACACCAAGCGCCGGGAGGATATCCTGACCGGTCTGCAACAGGCGATAGAGGGCATCAAACCCGAAGGCATTGAGGAGAGCACCCGGCAGATCAACGCGCAGATAAAAGCCTTGCTCAAAGAGCAGGACTTGCCCGAAGACTACCTGGAGCCCGTTTATCAATGCAAAATCTGCGAGGACTCAGGCTATGTGGGCGAGGTTGAAAAAGCCCTGTGCGCCTGCGTCACCAGACGCTATCACGAGCTGTTGAGCGGTGAGATGGACACGCCCCACTCCCCCAGCTTTGAGCGCTTTGACCTGACGGTCTTCCCGGAAGTGGCGCTGGACCACCAGGGCACCACACAGCGGATGCTGATGAGCGTTTTAAAACAGCACTGCGAACGCTTCGCGGATGCGGTGCCGGAAGGCAGGCTGAACCTGCTGCTGTACGGCCCCAGCGGCCTGGGCAAAACGTACTTATTAAAATGCGTCGCCAAGCGTGTGCGGGAGAGGGGTATTCACACCCTTACCCTCAACGCCAACGCGCTGCTCAACCACATCCGCCAGGCCTATTTTGCCCGGGATGAAGAAGTGGATGAGCCGTATTATTCTGTTCCCTTGCTGCTGATTGATGATTTGGGCACAGAGCCCTTGTGGGAAAACATCACGCTGGAGCAATTGTTCGCGCTGCTGGAGCACCGGATTCAAAACCGGCTGCAGACGGTTATCAGCACCAATTTGCCGCTGGAACAATTGCGTGAGCGCTACACCCGGCGCATTTATTCCCGCCTGCTGGACCAGAACCAAAGCCTGGTGCTGCAATTCATGGGCCAGGATGTGCGCTTAACACCAAGGCAGCCTTAAGGCTTATTCTTCCGGACTAACCGGCGCTTTGACGCCTTTGCCGATGCCCTCAAAGAGGGCTTTTTTAGCATTCATCATGTCTTCCACCCGGGTTAAATAGTGGTGGATATCCTTAACATTGGGGCTTCGCAGCACACGTTCCCGGCCGGGTGACACCCATTTGGATACCGCGCCGGCACCCACGGCCAGTACGGTGGTCTGGTCCTCCATCATGTCGATATTGTACAGGCAGGCAAAGCCTGGCTTGGCATAGCCCACGTTTTCCTGGTTGCCGGCCATGTGCTTTTGCCGATACAGATAGTAAGGCTGATAGCCTTTGAGCGCGGTTTTCTCACGCGCCAGGCCTACCATCTCCCCCACCTGCCCTTCCTCCGCTTGCCTGACGCCGTCGCGGTACAGGGCGCTTGAACGCTTGATGGACAGGGTATGCACGGTGATGGCTTCCGGATCCATGCACAGCACCTGGTTGAGGGATGCTGCGAACATGCCCACATCCTCCCCCGGCAGGCCCGCGATTAAATCCATATTGATATCCGAAAAGCCCAACTGCCGCGCAAGCATAAATGCCTCCAGTGTTTGCGCGCTGGTGTGCTGGCGGCCAATTTTAGACAGCGTGATGTCGTGCATGGTTTGTGGGTTGACGGAGATCCGCTGGACACCTGCTGACCTAATGACCTGCAGTTTGCCCTGCGTGATGGAATCCGGCCGCCCCGCCTCCACTGTGACCTCTGCCGCCTGGTTAAACAGCGGGTGGGCTGCGGTCAAAACCTTACGCAATAAATCTTCTGGCAGCACGGTAGGCGTTCCGCCGCCTACATATACCGAGCGCGCGGTGAGCCCCCTGTCCTTCATCAGCTGGATGGTGCCTTCAATTTCGCGTATCAGAGCGTTCACATAATCCGGCAAAAGGCGGCCATCCCCTACCTCCCGGCTGAGGAAGCTGCAGTAGCTGCAGCGCGTCCTGCAAAAAGGGATGCCGATATAGCAAGCAATCTCATCCGGTTTAATCCGGGGCAGATTGCTCTGTACCCCCACAATTTCAAGCAGCAGGCTGGCTTTTTCGTCTGATACATAGAAGATCTCCTGAATCCGCTTCACCGCGTCCGGCAAGCAGATGCCTTCTTTCATCGCGTCAAACACCAGGCGCGTAGGCCGGATGCCAGTCAGCGCGCCCCAGGGCGGCTTGATATCTGTTGCCTGCAGCAGGGCATGAAAAAGCCCCAGCTTTTGCTGGCGCTTGTGCAGGCGTTTTTCTTCCAAGGGGTCACTTAACAGCGCTTCCTTGCTTGAAACCTGAGCGTGATACGCGCCCGTCAATCTGACGGTTGTCTGCCGGATGTCCGCGCGGGTTTCTTCTGTGATGGATACGGTTAAGTCAGCCTGATCTGCCTGCTCCGTCTTTTCAACTGACCCGAAAAAGAGATTGAGCACGTCAAACAACTCCGGTAAATAGCCTTTGACCGGAGCGGACAGATAGACCTTCACTTGATGATATCCCCAGGCCCGTGCCCGGGATAAATCCGGCAGCCGACCAGGGCAAACAGCCGCCTGAGGGATGCGCGCATGGCTTCCATGCTGCCGCCGGGCAGGTCTGTCCTGCCGTAATCACCTTTGAACATGGTATCCCCGGTGAAGATGTCCTCGCCCACCTTGAAGCACACGCTGCCGCGGGTATGCCCTGGTGTGCTCATCACGTCAAACTGGATGCCGCCCAGGTCCACTACCTGCCCTTCTGTAAGAAAATCTGTTGCCGGCGGGCGCTTTTTGGTGTCGCCCGAAAACAAGCCAAAGCTGAAATGGCTGTCCGTCAGCATGGGCGCGTCCTGCTCATGAATATAAATGGGCGCGTCCGCAAAGGCGTATAGCGCGCCGGTGTGATCAAAATGCCCGTGGGTCAAGAGGACCGCCGCAACCTTGCGCCCCTTCAGCGCGTGCTTGATCTTCTCCGCATCTGCACCCGGGTCGATGATGACAGCGTCATCGCGGTCTTCCTGATAAACGATATAGCAATTGGTTTTTAGCCCGCCCACAGGGAGCGTAATGATGCGCATACAGCCTCCTAAAACTGTTTCTTGGAATCCAGCAGCAGGGTGACCGGGCCGTCATTGACCAGGGACACTTCCATGTGTGCGCGAAAAACGCCGCGCGCGACTGGGATGCCATGTCCTTCAACCCGCTCACAGCAGGCGATGTAGAGGGCATTGGCGCGCTCCGGCGCCTCCGCCTGGGTAAAACCAGGACGGTTTTGCCCTCTGGCATCACCCAGCAGGGTGAACTGGCTGATTAATAATACCCCGCCGTCAATATCCTTGACGCTGCGGTTCATCTTGCCCATATCATCTGCGAAAATGCGCAGCTTGGCGATTTTATCGCCCAGATACTGCGCGTCTTTCTCTGTGTCCCCCACTTCCACGCCCAGCAGGACCATCAAGCCCTGCGCAATCTGGCCTGTTATCTTACCCTCTACTGAAACGGAAGCCTGGCTTACCCGTTGAACAACTGCTCTCATATCTCTCCTGCTCCTAGCGCGCGCTCCGGTAAGCGTCCAAAACGTCCGAGCGTTTTTGCATTCGGGCGATTACAGCACGCACCTGGTCCTTGCTGGTGACCTGGAGTACCAGGTGCAGCCGGCGGATGCCTTTTTTAACCTCTTCCTGGGAGCCCGCCACCACCGGCGTGCCGGCGTTGGCAATGTACATCATCATCTCGCCCAATATGTTGGGGCTGTCATACACTGTCAGGCGGATGCTGGCGTTGAAATTGCCGGTGTCCTCATCCGCCCAGCTCACGTTGATCAAGCGCTCCTCCTGGGCGTTGACCGCGTTGACGCAATCGGCCTTGTGTACGGTGACACCGCGTCCGCGGGTGATAAAGCCGATGATATCATCCCCCGGCACCGGGTTACAGCACTGGCCAAAGCGCACCAGCATGCCGGAGCCGCCCTCCACATAAATGCCGTGGGTGGGCTTGCCCTGGTGCTTGATCTGCTTGGGGTCAGGAAGGGTGGCCGCCTTTTTCTCCTGCTGCTGGTCGGTAGCGCGCTTTTGCTCCTCCAGCAGTTTTGAGATGACATACACAGAGGGAATCCCGCCATAGCCAACCGCGCCGTACATGGCCTCCAGATCCGGGAAGGAATAGCGCTTGAGGATGGGATCATAAAACTCGGGCTTGGTGAGCTCCCCCAGTTTGACGCCGCGGCGCTTGGATTCGTGCTCCAACATGTCGCGGCCTTTTTGGATGTTCTCCCCCCGCAGCTCCTTCTTGAAAAACTGGCGGATCTTGGTCTTGGCCTGCTGGGTCTTGACGACGCTGAGCCAGTCCAGGCTGGGGCCCTTGGAGTGGGAGGAGGTCATTACCTCCACTCTGTCACCGGTTTGTAATTCTGTCTGCAGGGGCACGATCTTGCCGTTCACCTTGGCGCCGACACAGGAGTTGCCCACGTGGGAGTGGATGCGGTAGGCAAAATCCAGCGGCGTCGCGCCGCGCTGCAGGTTGATGATGTCACCCTTGGGCGTGAAGACAAAAATGTCCTCACTAAACAGGTCGGTCTTGAGGCCGTCGATGAACTCCTTGCTGTCCCGTGTTTCTGATTGCCAGTCCAGAATCTGCCGCAGCCAGTACAGTTTTTTGTCCAGCCCGCCGCTGGCGGTGCCTTCTTTGTAATTCCAATGCGCCGCGATGCCGTATTCGGCGATCTGGTGCATCTCCCGTGTGCGGATCTGCACCTCAAAGGGCGAGGGAATCGTGCGGCCGCCAATTAAGGTGGTGTGCAGGGATTGGTACATATTGGGCTTGGGGGTAGAGATAAAATCCTTAAAGCGGCCCGGCATCTGCGTCCACAGGGTATGGGCAATGCCAAGCACCGTGTAGCACTCCGGAATGGTATTCACGACCACGCGCACCGCGATCAAGTCATAGATCTGGTCAAAGGAGCGGTTTTGGATGACCATCTTGCGGTAGATGCTGTACAGGTGCTTGGGCCGGCCGTCTATTTCAAAATGATGCAGGCCCATCTCATGAATTTTCTCACTGAGGGTGTTGATGATGGTCTTGATCTGCTCTTCCCGCTCGATGCGCTTCTGGCCTACCTTGATGGCCACGTCCTTGTAGCCGTCCGGATCCAGGTAGCGCAGGGCCAAATCCTCTATCTCGGCCTTAATGGTGTATACACCCAGGCGATGCGCCAGGGGTGCGTAGATGTCCAGCGTTTCCTGCGCGATGCTGACCTGCCGCTCATGCGCTTGGTGCGTCAGCGTGCGCATGTTGTGCAAGCGATCGGCCAGTTTAATCAGGATGACGCGGATGTCCCGGCTCATCGCCAGGATCATCTTGCGCCAGGACTCCGCCTGCTGCTCCTCCCGGTCCATGAAGTCCAGCTGGCCCAGCTTGGTCACACCATCCACCAAGTCCGCGATTTCCGAGCCAAACTGCTTCTCGATGGTTTCAATGGTGATACCTTCCACGTCCTCCACCGTATCGTGCAGCAAACCTGCCGCGACAGAGCTGGCGTCCAACTGCAATTCCGCCAGGATGCTGGCGACATGGATGGGGTGGGACACATAGGGTTCTCCGCTGAGCCTGGTTTGATCCTTATGCGCGTCCACCGCGAAATCATACGCTTTTTTGACCAGCGCAAGTGACTCTGCCGGGCTGTATTTACTCAGCCGGGCGGTCATCTCCTCCAGGGTCATGCGTTCAAATGCTGTGTGGGCCATCTTTCTCCTTAGGTGGTCAGCGCGGTGTACAGAGGGCTTTGCGCAGGGTCGATGCGCTTCATGGGCAGCATACGAAGGAAGCTGCCTTCTTCGCTTAATTGTACCAGACCCAGCTGCTCAAAGATCACAAGCGCGATAAAATCTTTTCCGGGGTTTGGTGTAAAACCCGAGATTGTGCCGTTTCGCAGCTGCACATAGATGGATCGAAGTTCATCAAGGGTAGGCGTCAGCTGCTCCAGAAGCGTCTGCAAATCCTCACTTTTTGGCAGCACATAGACCTCTTTCGCCTTGGTTTTAACTATAGCCTGAGAAGCCGCAGCGTTAATGGGCAGGCCATCTGCAAACATCAAGGTATGGTGGTGTGCCTGGTGCAGGCTAAAATCCGGCGCGTACAAAATGGCGTTGAAGGCGCGCGGATCACTTGCCTGGCCGACACAGACCTGAAAATCCGGGAAGCGTTTGCGCAGCGCGTTGGCGGTCTGGTGCGTATAGGCAATCACCAATGTGCCGCGGTTGCCCTGAATAATGGGTATATCTGCCACGTGTTTAATAGGCGCATCTGATGAATTGCCCGAAATCTGCGCGCTTTTGACCGCGCGCGCCTGCAGCAGGCTGTCCGGCTCAAAGGCATTCTCGCCAGGCAGCAAAGCCTTGATTTTCAGCTGTGCTGAAACCTTGCCGTTAAACTCGTTGCGCTCCACGCTGCCAACCAGGGTGACATCCCGTCCCAAGGTTTTTCCCATGGCGCCAAAGCCAAAGGCGATGCCGTCCCTTACCGCGCCTGATTGACCAACGGTCAGTTTCAGGTGCGCGCCGTCTGTACCCACCGCCCGCGCGGTGACCGTTTGCAGGTTCTCCATCAAAAACACCGGGGACGGGTTACCCATCCCAAAGGGCGCTAACTGATCCAGCAGCGCGATGGTCTCTAAATTGACCTTAGACAAGGGCAGGGTGGTATCATACTCGGTTTCGGGAATTAAATCCCCCTCCCCCAATTGCTGCCGGACCGCCTCATCAAAGCGCGTGATGAAGGCGTCCAGCTTGTCCTGGCGCAAAGCCAGGCCTGCCGCCATTGTATGGCCGCCAAAGCGGGTCAGAAGGGATTCGCATTCTTTGAGCGCGGCATGCAGATCCACCGCGCCCGCGCTGCGGCCGGAGCCAGCGTACTCCTCCCCGTTTTTGCACAGGGCGATGGCAGGGTAGTTCCACCGCTCTGCCAGTTTGCCGGCAGTTAAGCCCACGACCCCGGGATTCCAGTCATCCCCCTTCACAACGATGCTGCGTTTTTCACGCAGATCCATCTTGCTCACCTGCTCAGACGCTTCCTTGAGCGTCTCCTTTTCAATGGCGCGGCGCTCACGGTTTAACAAATCCATTTGCTCCGCCAGACAGTCGGCTTCGGCTTGGTCCTTGCTCATCAGCAAGCTGAGCGCGTCCTGCGCGTCCGCCAGACGCCCTGTCGCATTCAGCCGGGGCGCCAATTGGTAGGCAATGTGCTCGGACGTGAGCGGGATTCCGGCACGGATGCCCGAAATCTTCATCAAGGCCTGCAAACCCAGGCGCTTGGTGTGCTGCATTGCGGGCAAGCCCAGGCTGACGATGACCCGGTTCTCCCCCCGCAGGGGTACCATATCAGCCACAGTAGCCAGGGCAGCCAGATCCAGGCTGTTTTGGGCTTCCGTAAGCCCCAAAAGCGCGCAGGCGAACTTCCAGGCAACCCCCGCACCGCACAGATGGGGTTCGGGATAGCCACCCAGCTGCGGGTGGATGATGGCATCGGCATCCGGCAGGGTTTCCGGTACCGTGTGGTGATCGGTGATGATGACCCGCATCCCTAAGCTTTTAGCCAGGGCGACTTCTTCAAGCGCTGTGATGCCGCAGTCCACGCTCAGCAAAACCCCTGCCTGCTTAGAAAGCACCTGCACCGCGTCCAGATGAAGCCCGTAGCCTTCGCTTTGACGGGTTGGGATATAGGAAAAAGCCTTGACCCCGATCTTGCCCAGCGCTTCTAAGATAATCGCGCTGGCGCACACACCATCCGCGTCATAATCCCCATAGACGGCGACAATCAGACCAAGATCGCCCGCTTGCTTGATCAGCCCGCAGGCTTCCGCCATCCCGTTCATCAAGAAGGGATCGTGCAGCTGATCCATGCTGGGGTTGAGGTAAGCCTGTGCGTCCTTGACGGTGGATATCCCGCGCGCGTACAGCAAAGCCGCCAGATAATCCGGGTAGCCTGGCAGTGTGTAGGGGGTCGCGCGTGGGGTTAATTTTCTCATAAGTGCCTTTCTTTGATAAAGAAAATCAAAAAAGCGCCCTCTTTTTTGACCAGAAGGCGCTCTTTTGAATTATTTCCTGTTCATCTTCCGGGAAGCCAGCGCTGCCCAGATGAAGGGCGTAATCAGGCAGGAGGATACCACTGCGCTGAGCAGCCCCGTGAACAAAGGCAGGACGGCGCCAATCATGTGCTTGTTGCCGCTGATGATGAAGGCAGCCAGAATCAGAAGCGCCGCTAACGCTACCACCATCTTAAGCGGACGGTGCTGGTTGCGGGATTCGGCAGCCGCCTCATCCCGTGCCAGGCCGCGGTTGGAACCGCCGCGCACCAAAACACGCGCGGTGCGGATCTGGGGAATGGTGAAGACATAGGTCGCCACCAGGCCTGCCATCAAGAGGGCCGGCAGGTAGGAGGACAGGCCAAAGGCCAGGCTGATGATGGCGCATAGGGCCAGGGACAGCAACTGGTCGTGCAGCACAGCGGAGGCAAGGGTGATCGCGCCGGCCAAGCTATACCGTACAAAGCCAAACACAAAGGACACCCCGACTGCGGCCAGGATCGCCCAAAACAGGGGCATGTACTGCATGGTGGCTTCAGCCCCAAAGCTAAAGCGCATGCCCTGACCAACCAGGGTTAAAGCCAGTGCCCCCAGGATGATCAGAATGGAAAGAATCAGTGTATTTAAAGCGGACTTTTGCATACGCATGGCTTAGTCCTCCCTCTTTTGTGTCGCGTTGGCGGCGTACAGACCGGTTTTCCCGCCAAACAGGTGGATTGTTTCATTCAGCAGCAGCCGCAGCAGCAGGTGCATGATGATCAGCCCCAACAGCAGGCCCAGGGCGAAGACCTCGGCAAAGATGCGGATGATGCCCTGGTCCATCATGATGAACACCACAGCCAGCAGCAGCAGGCCAGCGTACACATCCAGCGAGGCGTGGCCGCGGGTGGCATAGCTGTCCTTCAGCGCCTGGCGCACAGAGCGGCCCTGGCGCGCGTCATCGCGGATGCCGATGAACAGGTTGACCACCGCAAAGAAGGAGACCAAAAGCGCCGCGTAAATGGCGCTTAAGGTCAGCACAGTGTAGCCCGCGCCGATGAGCGCCGCGAAGAAATAGGACAGCGCCAACTGGACCAGCAGCATCCACACAGCGACAAAACCGCCCAGACGGAAGCGAACCAGCAGGTAGACCGCAATGAGGGCGAGCACTGCCGCCAGCGCGTAAATGAGCACGTCTTTTTGATCGTTCAACAGCAGCGCTTTGGTGGGCACGCTCTCACCTTCCTGTGTTAAGGCAAAAGGCAGGGCGCCGGAGCGCAGCAGCACGGCATTTTCACGTGCGGCATCCAGGGTAAAGCCAGGGATGGACACGCTGCCCTGGGTGATGGGCTCGCCGATGCTGGGGCTGGTGATGACCACGCCATCGCGCCTGAGCGAAATGCTCTGGCCGGATAGTTCGGTGGATTTGGTCGCGAAGGCCTCTTTGCCTGTCCCATCAAACATCAGCGAGAGGGCGACGTTGGTGCCGGATTGATCGGCATAGCCAAAGCCGGCTTGGGTGATGTTTTCCCCGGTCATGAAGACTTCGCCCTCTGGGGTGGTGAAGGTGAACTCGCCCTTGGCGGTGAGGATGTTTTTGAGGTAGTTTACATCCGCGCTCTTGGGCAGGGTGACCAGCAGCTGGTTGTCCTTAACCTCAACAGCGGTATCGGACCAGCCGAAGTCGGACAGGCGCTTCACCAGCACCTTGGCCGCGGTGTGGAGTTCATCCTCTTTAACTTCCTCAGATACAGGGTTCAGCGTGGTGAGCACGCCTTCATCCAGGCCCGCGCCCGGCACCAGTGCCTGGCGCCAGTTGAAACTCTCCCCCGGCGTGGGCAGCCAGGGCAGCAGGTTGTACAGGCCTTGGGCATCCATCTTTCTGCCGGTGACGCCCAGGGTTACAAAGACCACGGTGAGCGCCAGCGCGATGATGAGCGTCACAGCAGCAATCGCTTTGCGATTCACAGTAACTTTTTTACTTTTTGGTTTTTTTGTCATTTTTCTCATCCTTTTTCATTATTGGGTTAAGCCAAAGCGATGCGTCACCCGGCCTTGTCCGGATAATGAAAAGCGTGGTAATTTTGCTGATAGTAGGGCCGCAGCACAAGGGGCGCAGCGCGTGTGACAATCTGGTTGTCTGGCTGATCCACTTGAATCGCATGATGAAGCGCCACTGTTTGCGCGTGATCATCCTCTTGTTGACGCGTTGGTATGATCGCCTGCTGGCTGCATAACTGCGCTTCCACACGGCGCAGCAGCGGGGAATCCCCGTCCTGCACCATCAAGCCCAGCAGCAAGAAGAAGGCAAGGCAAAACAAACCAAGCCAGAACAGTCGTTTTAACACGGCCTTTCCTCCTTACGCTGCAATAGCGACATTATATCCATAATCCCGCTTGCTGTAAAGCAAACCGGTTGACACAAGGCCAGGTTCTCCCGTACAGTAAGCCCAGAAAGTGAGGCGTTTGTGAAAACAGTTTTCATCACGGGCGGGTCCCGCGGCATTGGTGCCGCGATGGTGCGAACGCTTGCGGCTAAAGGCTGGCAGGTGGCTTTTTCATACCATCACGCAAAAGAGCAGGCCCTGGCGCTTCAAAAGCAAACGGGCGCTATCGCGCTTGCAGGTGATATCAGCCAGGAAGAACAAGCGTCCACGCTTATACAAGAGGCGCTGCGGCAGCTGAAACATCTTGACGCGGTGGTGTTCAATGCCGGCATCAGCTATAGCGGCTTGTTGAGTGAGATGAGCATACCAGCCTGGGATTTGGTAATGGATACAAACCTGCGCGGTGCTTTTATCATGCTAAGGCAGATTATCCCCCACATGGTCAGCCGGCAAGAGGGGAAGCTGCTGTTTATCAGCTCCATGTGGGGGCAGCGCGGCGCCTCCTGCGAGGCTGCCTACGCCGCCAGCAAGGCAGGACTCATTGGGCTTTCGCAATCCCTGGCGCAGGAGCTTGGCCCTTCCGGTATCCGGGTCAATACGCTGGCACCAGGCGTGATTGAAACGGATATGATTGCAGAATATACGACCGAGGAGAAAGACATCCTGGCACAGCGCGCCATGCTGGGGCGGATTGGCCGTGCAGAAGAGGTGGCGAAGGCCGCGGCCTTCCTGCTGAGCGAGGACGCCTCTTTTATCACTGGCCAGGTGCTGGGTGTGGACGGCGGATTCATCTGACAAAGCGAACAAGATACAAAAAAAAGGGGCGTGATGCCCCGTTTTCTTGAACATTATTTATCTATTTTGCGCCTGTTTCTTGTTCCTTGGCGCGGTTTTCTTTCATCAGCCGGCTTAGCTCATGCATGAAGGTGGGGATGTCTGTAAACTGGCGGTACACAGAGGCGAAACGGACATAGGCCACTTCATCCAGCGTGCGCAGCGCTTCCATCACCATTTCCCCGATTTTGTGCGTGGGTATCTCCCGCTGCAGGCTGTTGTAGCAGACCTGCTCAATCTGGGCGACCAGGGCGTCAATGTCCTTCACGGTGACCGGGCGCTTGTGGCAGGCGTGGATGATGCCATCGCGGATCTTGTCCGAATCAAACACCTCCCGCGTCTGGTCCTTCTTGATGACCAGCAGCTGGATGGTTTCCACCTTCTCGTAGGTGGTGAAGCGCTTGCCGCAGTTGATGCACTCGCGCCGCCGCCTGATGCTGGCGCCGTCATCCGTGGGCCTGGAATCCACTACCTTGCTGTCTTCACAATGACAAAACTGACATTTCATTTGACACCATCCCCTTCCATTCGCGTTGATTATACAGAATGAGTGCCAGTTTGTCCATCCAGCCAGGGAGCGTGCAGCCAGGAAAGCCAGGCGTTCACATCCATGGCGTATACCGTTTGCAGGTTTCCCCGCGTAAACACATCATCCACGATGCCGGACGCTGTCACCCTGCCATCTTTTAGCAGCAGGGCATGGGTGCCATAGCGCCTGGCCATCTGCACATCATGCACGACGGAGAGCACCGCGCGCTTGTCATGTTTGCGCCAGGTTTCCACCAGTTCAAACAAGGTTTGCTGGTACGCCATGTCCAGGTGGCTGGCCGGTTCATCCAGCAGCAGCAGCGGCGCATCCTGCGCGAACGCCTGCGCTAAAAAGGCGCGCTGCAGTTCCCCACCAGACAGGGTGAGCACATTTTGATGACGGATGCGCGATAAACCGCAGACATCGATCGCCTCCTCTACCAGGCGCTCTCCCTGCGTATCCACACGGGAGAATGCGCTTGTGTAGGCATAGCGGCCAAAGCGCACCAACTGCTCCACCGTGAAGGCATAGCCCACAGTATGTGACTGCTGCAGCACCGCCATTTGTTTGGCCAACTGGCGGGCATGCAGTTTGCTGATGTCCTGCCCATCAAGCGTAACCTCTCCATTATATTTGAGAGATTGTGACACCGCCTTGATGATGGTGGACTTGCCCGCCCCATTGGGGCCGACCAGCATGAGCCACTCCCCGGGATGCAGCTCAAAGCTGACATCCCTTACTGCCTCATAGTCTTTGTAGGCAACGCTCAAATTTTGTACACGCAGCATATCAGGCTGCCTTTCTGCGGCTGCGCGCCAGGATGACAATAAAGAAGGCTGCGCCAATCAGGCTGGTCACCACGCCCAGGGGCAGTTCAATGGGGCTTAGGATGGTGCGCGCCAGCAGATCACAATACAGCAAAAACACGCCGCCCAATATCATGCTGGAGGGCAGCAGCCGTTTGTGGGAGGGCCCCACAATAAAGCGCGCGATGTGCGGAATGACCAGGCCCACAAAGGCGATGGTGCCGCCCACAGAAACCGTGACGCCAATCAATATGGACACAAATACCATGACTGTCAGCTTCACCCGGCGCACGGATACACCCACATTGTGCGCGTTTTCCTCCCCGATCGCGAAGACATCCAGCTCCCTGGATTGGTTGAGCAGCACCCCGCCGCACAGGATGAGGGTAACCAGCAGGAAAAGAACATCTGTATAGTTGGTCCCACTGAGGGAGCCCAGCGTCCAGAAGGTGATGGAGCGCAGTTTGGTGCCGGAAAAAGCAATCAGCAAACTCATCAGGGAGCCGATGAACATGGTGTAAATGACACCGATTAAGATGATGGTGCTGGTGGCCAGGGAGCGGTCCAGCGCGAAGGCGAGAGACAGCACCATCACCAGGGATAAAAAAGCAAACAGCACAGCGAAAGCCGCGGAGCCAGCCAGCGGGATGCCCGGCAAGCTGACACCCAGCAAAATAGCCAGCATCGCGCCCAGGGACGCGCCGGATGAAACGCCCAGCGTCGCGCCATCCGCCAGGGGGTTGCGCAGCAAGCCCTGCATCGCGGCGCCGCACAGTGACAGAGCAGCGCCAGCCAGCAGGACGCAAAAGACGCGCGGTACGCGCACCGTGAGGATGATGGTGGCTTCCACATCTCCGGCAAATACCTGCCCTTTGATGGCGCCCCACAGGATGGCCGCCGTTTTGCCAAGCGGTACGGGCACACTGCCCAGGGCAATGCACACCAACACAGAAACAAGAACCAGCAAAGGAAAGCCGGCAATGCGCATCAAGCGCGCATTGCCGGAAAACCTGCCCTGTGCATCCATTTTGGGGGTCAGGCTTTTATCAATGGTTTTTGACGTCTTTGACACAAACGAAATCAGGCAGCCTTGTCCGCTTCCTGCTGGTTTTCATACAAGAAGGTGTAGAAGGCTTCGGCCGCGTCCACCAGCCGGGGGCCCGGGCGCGTGATAGCATCGCTGTTTGCATTGAACACCTGGTTGTTTTTAACAGCCTTGATCTCACTCCAGTTGGGGCGGCCCATCACTTCCTCTACCGGGGTCTGGCCGTCGCCAAAGTACAAGGCGGTGGTGACGATATAGTCAGGATCGCGCGCGAGCACCTGCTCCTCCGACACGCTTTGCCAGCCGGCCAGGTCAAAAAAAGCGTTCTTCAAGCCAAGCATGACCGCGATTTCATCCATGAAGGTGCCGGTGCCAGCCGCCCACAGGCCGTACTCCAGGGGAGAGACTTCAAAATAGACGCTGCCGCCCGCTTTGCCTTCTACCTTCTTAGCGATGTCCTCAAAGGACTGCTTCATAGAGGCCATCAGCTGATCCGCTTCGTCCGTTTTACCCGCGATTTTACCGATCATGTCAATGGCGGTGTACACATCACTGATGGACTGCGCGTCGCTGGTGATGGCGATGATGCCGGCCTCCTCCAGTTTTTTGACGTCATCCACCGTCTGGCCCATCTTCGTCAGGATGACGAGATCCGGGTTGAGCGCAATAATCTGCTCAAAGTTGGTTTCAAAGCCGGATTGCACGGAGGGAACCTCCAGCACTTCTTCCGGGTAGTTGCAGTATTCGCCGCGGCCAACCAGCAAGTCCCCCGCGCCAAGAGCATAGAGGATCTCACAATCCGCGGGCTGCAGGATGACGACGCGCTTGATTTCCTTGGTGATGGTGACTTCTTTGCCGGTCATGTCCTTGATGATCTGCGCGTCACCCTCCGCAAATGTGGTAAGCGACAGGGCCATCATCAGGGCGAGTGCCAGAGCCAGGAAACGGGATGATTTCATAGGGGTGCCTCCTCCAGTTGATCAAATGAATCAGGCAGCTCCACAGCAGGAACCGCCTTCATCAAAGACATCCCACCCCAGGAGCGCAAGCCTGTGTTTCGGTCTCCCGGCTTCGCTTCATCCGCACGGACGCCTTCCCGCTTTGGCAGTGGCTTTTTGTCCGCTTGTCAGCTTCACGGTTACTGGGTTAGCGCGGAATTCTCATCCGTCTTCCCTTACACCCATCAGGATGCAGCGCTTTCACGCAAACACACGCGTCTGATTCACTTGTCGGGTTCATTATACCATCAACACCGGTTGGGTCAACAACTGAATGGATCAGCCTGCCTGTCACAGGGCTTTGCGG
>CAYFUH010000007.1:0-58940 GCA_964346355.1 uncultured Christensenella sp.
CGGGAGTGGAACCTGCACGGCAAGCGCTCGGGTTTAACCATCCTGCCGCCCTTTATGTCCAGGGAAAACGTGGGCGTGTATGACGGGCTGCTGGACGCGCTGCACAACAACATGAACTTCATGCGCAGAAGCGTGGAGCGCAACATCGTCGTGACCGACAGCAACGTACTCTACCAGGTGGATTTCAGGGATATGATGAACCACCACCTGGACAACAAGGCGGACATCACCCTCTTGTACACCAGGGACAGAAACGTCAGGCGCAACGCCCGCGGCCGCTATTTGCAGGTGGAAAACAACCAGGTCACAAGGCTTGAGATTGACCCCACCATCCCGCATTTTGAAAACACCTATGTGGGCGCCTTCATCATCAGGCGGGAGTTGCTCATCGACCTGGTGGACCGCGCGGTGGCCTCCGGCCAGCATCATTTCTCCCGGGAGATGATTGCGCAGATCGTCAACGAGCGCATCTACCGCATCGGCGCCTTTGAGTGCCCCGGCCGTGTGTGGATGATTGACTCAGTGGAAAGCTACTACCAGTGTAATATGGACTTCTTAAATGACAAACTGCGCGCCCAGGCCTTTCGGGATGACAAGCCCGTGTGGACCAAGCTGCGGGACGAGATGCCTGCCCGCTACATGGGGGATTCCCTGGTCACCAACACCCTGGTGGCGGATGGCTGCCTGATTGAAGGCACGGTTGAAAACAGCATCCTCTTTCGCGGCGTGGTGGTCAAGCCAGGCGCGGTGATCCGCAACTCCATCATCATGCAGGATGCGGTCATCTCCCGCAACGCGGAGGTGGAAAACTGCATCCTGGACAAGCAGACTACTTTGCGGGAGGATGTCCGGCTGATCGCGCCGCGCTCCTACCCCCTGGTGGTCGCCAAAAACTTGACAATTTGACACCTCATTTGTTAGCCTCATACAGTCGGTGACCGACGAGAAGGAGGAACAATCCATGAAAATTCTGTTCACAGCCAGCGAATGCGTGCCCTTTGTCAAAACGGGCGGCTTGGCTGATGTGGTGGGCTCCCTGGCCCCGGCGCTGGCCGAGCAGGGACATGATGTACGGGTCATTTTGCCCAAGTACAGCATGATTCCGCACGAATACGAGCGCAAGATGACCCATGTGGTTGATTTTGAAGTCAGCCTGGGCTGGCGGCGCCAGTACTGCGGCATTGAACAATTGGAGCGCGGCGGCGTGACCTACTATTTTGTGGACAACCGCTATTACTTTGGCCGCAACTACATCTACGGTGTGGGCGGGGACGAGCATGAGCGCTACGCCTTCTTCTGCCGCGGGGTCTTAAACGCCCTGCCGCTGATTCCCTTCGCGCCGGATGTCATCCACGCGCACGACTGGCAAACCGGGATGGTCCCGGCCCTGCTGCGCATCCAGTACGCTGGCTTGCCCCTGTATGACAGCATCCGCACCGTGATGACCATCCACAACCTGCAATACCAGGGCATCTTTGGCGTCAAGGACGTGCAGGACATGCTGGGCCTTTTAGATGATGTCTTT
Organism: uncultured Christensenella sp.; assembly: GCA_964346355.1. Classification (GTDB taxonomy): domain Bacteria; phylum Bacillota; class Clostridia; order Christensenellales; family Aristaeellaceae; genus UBA6115. Next base: position 1,526 of record CAYFUH010000007.1, read on the forward strand.
ACCGATGACAAGCTGGAGTTCTTTGGCAACGTCAACTTCTTAAAGGCCGGTATCGTCTATGCGGATGAGGTCACCACCGTCAGCCCCAGCTACGCTGAGGAAATCCAGACCGCCTACTACGGCGAGCGCCTGGACGGCCTGCTGCGCGCGCGGCATAACCACCTAACGGGTATTCTAAACGGCATTGATGTGCGGGAATACGACCCGGCAACGGATCCCGCCATCGCCCAGAACTACAGTGTGAAGGATATGTCCGGCAAGGCCGCTTGCAAACGCGCCCTGCAGGAAGAACTGGGCCTGGAAGTGCGCCCCGATGTGCCCATCATCGCGATGATCGGCCGCCTCAACAGCCAAAAAGGCCTGGATCTGGTGGACTATGTCATCGCAGACATCATGCGCGAGGACCTGCAATTGGTCTGCCTGGGCATGGGCGAGTCCCGCTATGTCAACCTCTTTAGCTGGGCGGAGCAAAACTACCCCGGCCGTGTCGCCGCCAGCTTTGTGATGGACCATGGCCTGGCGCACCGCATCTACGCGGGTGCCGATCTGTTCTTGATGCCCTCCGCCTTTGAGCCCTGCGGCTTATCCCAGATGATCGCGCTGCGCTACGGCACCGTGCCCGTGGTGCGGGAGACCGGCGGCCTGCGTGACACCGTGCTGTCCTACAACGAGTACAGCGGCGAGGGCAACGGCTTCAGCTTCTTCAACTACAATGCCCACGACATGCTGCACGTCCTCCAGCGCGCCCTGCACTTTTATAGGGAGCGCCAGGACATCTGGAAGGTGTTGCAGCACCGCGGCATGACGGCGGACTATTCCTGGCTGCATTCCTCCAGAATCTACCTGGACCTGTACAAGAAGCTGCTGCCCCTGCACCTGGGCGAAGGCAAGCCCGCGGCGAATGCCCCGAAAGCTGAAACCACGGAAAAACCCGCGCCCAAGGCGCGCAAGCCCGCCGCCAAACCCAAGGCCGAGAAGGCGCCTGAGGCGGTGGCTGAGGAAGCGCCCAAGCCCAAGCGCACCCGCGCCAAGGCCGCGCCGGCGGAAGAAAAGGCCGTGATGGCAGACAAGCCCAAGCAGGCCCGCGCCAAGGCCGGCGCCGTCAAGGCGGAGGACAAGCCCGCCAAGGCCCCCCGCGCGCGCAAGGCCGCGCCGGCGGAAGAAAAGGCCGTGATGGCAGACAAGCCCAAGCAGGCCCGCGCCAAGGCCGGCGCCGTCAAGGCGGAGGACAAGCCCGCCAAGGCCCCCCGCGCGCGCAAGGCCGCGCCCAAGGCGGAGAAGCCCGAAGAATAAGCCCCCACAAACACTTCAGCCCCTGTCACTGTCGGCAGGGGCTGTTTTCTCATAAGCGGTTTTTTTGATAGGTTTACAAGTCATCATCCTCTTCATCGCCCAGTTTTTTCTCATTCCGTTTTTTCATGAGGTAAGCGATGCCGATGGCCAGCATGCAAACCCCCGCGATCACGCCCGCCAGGGGATCCCGCGCTTCCTTGTTTTCAACCAGGGGAATGCCCCGGCCCAGGATTTTCTACAGGGTGATGCCCAGCACCAGAATGCCCACGCCGCCCATCACCAGGGCGAGAAACCCGCTGGTGCTGTCCTGGCTCAAGCCTTCGTAGGCGTCATGGCGGATGCAGTAGATATAGAGGAAGGTGATGCTCAGCCAGACAGGGATGGAGAGGAACTGGTAGGCGTTGAAGGTGATCCAATGGAATTCCTTTTCAATCAAAGCCAGGATGGCTGTCAGAAAGACAAAGATGATGAAGGTGATCATGAAAGCCCGCCCGCGGACTTGCAGCTGCCGTTCGTCATACTCCGGTGCGCGTGTTTTTCTCATGCTTGTTCCTCCTCCCAGAACAATTGGTCCAGCGTTTTGCCAAGGGCTTTGCAGATGCTGATGCACAGGTTCAATGTGGGGTTGTAGCCGCCGGATTCAATCAGCCCGATGGTCTGCCGGGTGACGCCCACCAGTTTGGCCAGCGCCTCCTGGTTGAGGTCCTTCTCCATCCGGGCAATCTTCATGCGCCTGTTCTTCACGGTGTCCCTCCTCTCTACTGCCATTGTAAGGCATACTTTCTAAAATGACAAATATATATTGCATAATGCAACATAACTATATGCGCTGTTGACGATTTTCTTTTCTGTTTCTTAATCCTTTCCGCAGCGTTAAACTGAATAAAATAACAGATAAACAGAATAAAGATAAATAAAAATTCAAATAAGTGTTGACATTGCGGGATTCAGGGTGTATGATGCCCGCATAATTATTAACCGGAGGAATTAACGATGAAAAAGTTGTTCGCGCTGGCGCTGGCCGCCATGATGCTCCTCTCCCTGACCGCCCTGTCTGAAAATGGGGTGCTGACGGTGGCGATGTCCCCGGACTACTCGCCCATGGAGTTTATCGACACCTCCAAGTCCGGGGATGAGCAGTATGTGGGCTTTGATGTCTTCCTGGCAAAGTTCATCGCGGAAGAAATGGGCAAGACCCTGCAGATCAAGCCCATGAGCTTTGACGCCTGCCAGACCGCGGTGCAGGTGGGCGCGGTGGACATGTCCATCTCCGGCTTCTCCTGGACGCCCGAGCGCGCGGAGAACTTCAACCTGTCCGACTACTACTACGCCGGCAACAACGAGACCGAGCAAATCGTCATCGTCAAGGCCGACCAGGCCGGGCAGTTTGCCACGGTGGAAAGCTTTGACGGCAAGACCGTCGGCGCGCAGACCGCTTCCTTGCAGTATTCCCTGGTCACCACCCAATTGACAAACAGCACGGTGAAGGAGTTCAAGGTAGTGGATGACGCGGTGCTGGCGCTGATGACGGGCAAGGTGGACGCGGTGGCGGTGGCCAAGGGCAACGGCGACGCCATCATGGCCAACAACGATGCGGTGGCCTGGTCGGGCTTCGCCTTTGAAGTGGACAAGAGCGCCGAGGACAACGTCATCATGATGCAAAAGGGCAATGACGAACTGCTGGCAGCCGTCAACGCCGCCCTGGCCAAGGCGTATGAGCAGGGCCTGTACCCCGTCTGGTACGCCCAGGCGCTGGAGCTGGCCGGGATTGAGACGGCTTCCGAAGTCAGCTTCACCGACGACGAAGGCGCCGCTGAATAAAGCAACCTGACGCTTTTGTGCCGGCAGGCACCGGGTCTGCCGGCTCCCTTATGTCCTGATGAACGCAGGAGGTTTACCGCGTGTCACTGGTCACCACCACTGAAAACATCATCAAACTGCTGCGGGATTACTGGCAGGTCTTCCTGCTGCGGGGCGTCAGCATCACCCTGCTGCTGTCTGTCATCACGGTGTTCTTTGGCGCCATCCTGGGATCCCTGCTGGCCTTTGCCAGGATGTCGCGCTTCCAGATGCTGCGCTGGCCGGTCGCCTTCTTTGTGGAGCTGATCCGCGGCACGCCCATCCTGCTGCAGCTGTACATCGGCTACTTCGTCGCGCCGCAGGTCTTCCCCTTCCTGGGCATGTCGGACTTTGCCAGCATCGCCGTCGCCCTCATCATCAACAGCGCCTGCTATGTGTCGGAAATCGTGCGCTCGGGCATCCAGGCCGTGGACAAGACCCAGAATGAGGCCGCGCGTAGCCTGGGCTTGAACCCCGCCCAGGCCATGGTGCTGGTGGTGTTGCCCCAGGCGGTCAAGAACATCCTGCCAGCCCTTGGCAACGAGTTTGTGATGATCATCAAGGAAACCTCCCTGGCCTCCACCTTCTTCATCGGCGACCTGATGACCTCCTACCTGACCGTCAAGGGCAAGACCTTCCTGTCCTTGGAGAGCCTCATCATCGTGGGCGCCATCTATTTCGTGCTGACCTTCAGCTTAAGCAAAATCATCGGCGTGTATGAAAGGAGGCTGAAAGTCAGTGATTGAGACCGTTCATTTGACCAAGTACTTTGGCAAGCTGAAGGTGCTGGATGACATCAGTGAAACCATCCAGCAGGGCGAGGTGGTGTCCATCATCGGGCCTTCCGGCTCGGGCAAATCCACCTTTTTGCGCTGTTTGAACCTGCTGGAGGTGCCCACTTCCGGCCAGGTCATCTTTGACGGCGTCAACCTGACGGACAAAGGAACGGACATCAACCTGCACCGGCAGAAGATGGGCATGGTCTTCCAGCAGTTCAATGTCTTCCCGCACCTGTCTGTGAAGGACAACATCACCCTGGCTCCGGTTTTATTGAAGAAAAAAACCAAGGCAGAGGCCGGCGCGCTGGCGGATGAGCTGCTTGCCCGCGTGGGCATGACCGACAAGGCCAAGGAGCACCCCAAAAAGCTGTCCGGCGGGCAAAAGCAGCGCCTGGCCATCGTGCGCGCCCTGGCGATGGAGCCGGAGGTCATGCTGTTTGACGAGCCCACCAGCGCCTTGGACCCGGAGATGGTGGGGGAGGTGCTGTCGGTCATCAAGGACCTGGTGAAAGGCGGGATGACCCTCATCATCGTCACCCATGAGATGGGCTTTGCCAGGGAGGTGTCCACCCGCGTCCTCTTCATGGACGAGGGGATCATCGCCGAACAGGGCAGCCCCAAGGAGCTGTTTGACCACCCGCAACACCCCAGAACCCAGGCGTTTTTAAGCAAGGTTCTCTATTAAAAAGCACCGCTGCAAAGGCTTGCGTACCTGCTGTATGAACGGGTAAAATACAGGAAACGAAAGACCGTTTGCTGATACACGTAAAACCTTCATGGAGGGATGCAGGATGCGCCGCCGGTTTAAAGATCAATTGCAACGACTCAACTACGAGATGGTGCTCATGGGCAGCTTGATTGAGCGCGCAGTGGAAACAGCCGGTGAGCTGATGGAGACGGGCGATATGGAAGCCGCGCAGCGCCTTAAAACCGGGGATGAGGAGATCGACCGCAAGGAGCGGGAGATTGAAGCCATGTGCATGAGCCTGATGCTGATGCAGCCGGACGCGACGGACCTGCGCTTTATTTCCGCTGCACTGAAGATGATTACCGATATGGAACGCATCGCGGACCAGGCTTCTGACATCGCGGAAATTTTAACCATGCCCCATCAGGGTGAACGCCTGCCCTTTCCCTCCCATTTACAGCAAATGGCGAAAGCGGCCAGCCGCATGGTGCACGAGGCGGTAGAAGCCTATGTGACGCGCGACTTTTTGCTGGCGCGCAAGGTGGTTGAGGAGGATGACGCGGTTGATGAGCTGTTTGACAAGGTCAAGTCCGACATCCTGGGCCTTTTGGATCAGTCATGCCGCAACGGTGTGCTGGTGGACGGCCAGCAGCTGCTGGATATGCTGATGATCGCCAAATACCTGGAGCGCAGCGCGGACCACGCGGTCAACATCGCCGAGTGGGTGGAGTACGCCATGACCGGCAAGCACAAGGGCACCAATCTGCAAAGGCCCGTCAAATGGTAAGGCAAAACATCAAACCCGGCCGCTACCGCCATTTCAAGGGCGGGCTGTATGAGGTGCTGTTTGTCGCCCGGCACTCTGAAACCCTGGAGATGATGGTCGTCTACCAAGCGCTTTATGGCGAAGGCGGTTACTGGGTGCGCCCGCTGACCCATTTCCTGGAACAGGTGGAGGTAGAAGGCAAGCGCGTGCCCCGTTTCGCCCATTTAACGGACAGCGAATAAAGATATAAAAACAGGCACCTGCGGGCGTGTGCGCAGGTGCTTTTTGCTGTGTGTTTATTCAGTCCAGGGGATAGATGAGTGGCCAGGCGGTTAGCTCGGAGAAGGTGGGGTGGATGGTCATCCCGTGCTCCACCGGCAGCCAGGTGCCGGGCTTGTCGGCCTGTTTCGGACCGCCCGCGTTCATCAGGTAGGCCCAGGGCTGCACAATGGTGCCGGCCTGCGGCCCCACCACATGCACGCCCAGGATGCGCTGGTCATCAAGCGTAATCACCTTGGCAAACCCGTCGTCCGGCCTGTTTTTTGAGTAGCCCATGGAAATGCCGGCGATGATATCGGAATAATGGTAGCGGTTCACGCGCACCTTGTCGCCGTACTGCGCGCGGGCTTCTTGTTCGCTCATGCCCACGCTGCCCACCTGCGGGTGCGTGAAAACGGCGGAGGGAACGGCCTCATAGCTGGCGGCGCGGGTGTTGTCGCCAAAGAGGATGTTGCTCAGCACCTCCGCCTCATAGTTGGCTTTGTGGCGCAGGGGGAACTTGCCGTTCACATCGCCGATGGCATAAATGCCCGCCACATTGGTGCGCAGCTTTTCATCGGTGATAACATAGCCGTTTTTATCCGTTTCTACACCAATTGCGTCCAGGTTCAAACTGCTTGTATTGGGCACGATGCCGGGCGCCAGCAGCACCTCCTGCGCGCTTTTCTCATATTCCTCGCCTGTTTTGCGGTCGCGGAAGGTCATGATTTTTTGATCGCCCGAAACCCGGATGCGCTGCGGCACCGCCTCATACAGGAAGGAGACGCCAACATCCTCCAACTGCTTGCGCACAAAGGGCGGAATCTCCTCATCCAGCCCGCGCAGGATGGTCTCGCTGCGCACAGCCACGGTCACCTTGGTGCCAAAGGCGGAAAACACATGCGCGAACTCCAGCGCCGTGAACCCGCCGCCGATGATCAGCAGGCTGTCATAGGGTTTCTCGGGAAACTGATCGCCAAAGAAGGATTCGCTGGTTAAATAGCCGGCGTCGCCCAGGCCTTCCATGTCCGGGATCCGGCTTTTGCTGCCGGTGGCAATGATGATTCTGTCCGCGGTGATGCGCTCCATACTGCCGTCATTCATGGTGATGTTCAGGGTGTTTTTGTCAACAAAGCTGCCCGCTCCGCGAAAGACGGTCACGCCCTCCATCTGGCTGATGTCCCGCTCCAGGTCTAAATTGACGTCAATTTGCCGCCACATGCGCCTGGACACCTTAGCCCAGTCGATGCTGGGTTTGTCAAAGGTAATGCCCACGCGCCCGCCGCGCTCCGCGTCCCGGATTAAATCCGCCGGGTAAACCAGCATCTTGGAGGGGATGCAGCCCCGGTTTAAGCAGGTGCCGCCAAAGGCGCCTTTTTCAATCACGGCGACGGATTTGCCTGCCGCCAGCGCGCCTTCCATGATTATCAAACCGCTGCCGGCGCCCAGAACAGCGACGTCAAAATGTTTCATTCGCCTGTCTCCTTGTACATTGTGCCAAATGGCTAAGGTCAATTTACCCGCTCCGGACAGGATTTACAACAAATCCGCTTCAAAACTTCCTGATGAATCAAAACAAACAGGCCAAAAACGGTTTACGAAAACCTTTTCCCGTGATAAGATATGGATAGCACCGTATTACATGGGCAAACCATGCCTAAAAATAGCGTCAATATGACTGGAACATGAAAGGAGACACCATGACTGACACAGATCGCGTATTGTCCAATTTCACCCAAACCGTGCGCGAGGACCGCGAATACGCCAAGGAAAAACTGCGGATCGGCATCATCGGCACCGGCTGGATCGCCGAGGCGCATGTGGAAAGCTACCTCAAGCAGCCGGATGTAGAGATCGTCGCCATGGCCGATCTCATCCCCGGCAAGGCCGAGAAGTTTGCCGAATACTACGGCATGACCGGCGTCAATTTCTATCCGGACCACAAAAGCATGCTGGAGCGCGAGAAGCTGGACGCTGTCAGCGTCTGCACCTACAACACCGAGCACGCCTCCTGCACCATTGAGGCACTCAACCGCGGCGTGCACGTGCTGCTTGAAAAGCCCATGACCGCGACGGTTGAGGAGGCGGCAGAGATTATCAAGGCCGAGAAGAAGAGCGGCAAGCTGCTCTCCATCGGTTTTCAGCCGCGCATGGACGCCAACATGCAGCAGATCAAAAAGATCGTGGAGTCCGGCGCCCTGGGTAAGATTTACTACATCCAGACCGGCGGCGGCCGCCGGCGCGGCATTCCCAACAGCACCTTCATCGAGAAGAAGACGGCCGGCATCGGCGCTTTGGGCGACATCGGCTGCTATTCCCTGGACATGGTTCTAAACGCTGTGGGCTATCCCAAGCCCCTGACTGCCTCTGGCTATACCTCCAACTTCTTTGGCACCTCCACGGACTATCAGAAGCCGGAGGACGCCGCCCGCTTTGACGTGGACGATTTTGCTGCGGCTTTCATCCGCCTGGAGGGCGAGTTGATTCTGGACTTCCGCATCTCCTGGGCGATGCACCTGGACACGCCCGGTGACACCGTCATCCTGGGCACCAAGGGGGCATTGCGCATCCCCTCCACCGAATGCTGGAACGGTTCTGTCGGCGGCCCGATGAAACTGTACCACGACCTGGCCGGCGAGCAGGTGGAGACCATCATCCCCATTCTGGAAGAGGACGAATCCGGCTTGTTTGACAAGAAGATCCGTTCCTTCCTGGATGCCATCATCTTCAAACTGCCCCCGCCCGTACCCTCCACCCAGATTTTGTACAACCAGGCCATCATCAACGCCATTGCGGACTCCGCGGAAAAAGGGCGTGAGGTGGAGGTTTACATCCCCAAGGTGTAATCGATCATCCACACATGAAAACCGGGGCCATCCAACTGGACAGCCCCGGTTTTTACATGCGTTCAGGATTATTTGCCTTCACTCAAACTCAGGTACATCCCCTCCGCTTTTTTCCTGAAGTACAGGTAAATCAAGCCGGTTAGCAGCAGGAAAAAGCCGGTCACCATCAGCAGGAAGGGCTCCGGCGCAAGGAGGTTGGTCAGTTTTATGATGTACAGCATACCCAGCCCCGCCACAAGCAGCGTCCCGGTGAACATGGCCAAAAAGGTGCTCATGCTCTGCTTGACCGCCTCGGTTTCGGATTGCCAGGACATCTTGGGCAAATGCAGGTTCAGCAGCAAGCCCGCCATGGCGCTCAATAGCACGGTTGACAGCGGCAGCAGGATGCTCATGACGATATAGAAGGCGCTCAATTTAAACAGGATGCCTGTGATCACCGCTGTGATCAGGATGGGCGGCAGGCAGACAATCACATGGGCGGCTGCTTTGGCAAGCAGGGACTGAAGCGCGCTGACAGGCAGGGACTGGATGATCCAGAACTGTTTGCCCTCCAGGGAGATGGAGCAGGCGGAGATGAACACCGTCGCGCACATCAGGGCGATCACAAAAGAAATCACCAGGCCAATCAACTCGCTGGGTATCTCCATCTGCGTGAGGAGTGCTGTAATGGCCTTGCTGTTAAACAGCAGGTAAATAGCGCCCCCCACCATCATCGCAAGGCCGAACGCCGCGTTGAGCATATAGCCAGCGCTGGAGAAAAACCCGCGCAGTTCCTTTTTGGTCAGTGCCCCCATCAAACTGCCCTGCCCGATGCCGCCGCCGGTATACAATACTCTGGGGCCGCCGCGCACGGTGGTCAATACCTTGTTGTAGTTGCTGGCAACCACCAGCATCACCAGCGCAAAGGGGATGAGGCAAAACGCCGCAAAGACAAGCAGGCTGATGGCGCTTTGCTGGGTGATGGCGATGCCCATATGGTAGGCGGGGACAAAGACGCGCCGCACAGCCGCAGCGATCTCATAGCCCCGATGAAGCAGTTCACTCATCTGGCTCATGAGCTTGGTATAGAAGTAGAAATAAACCCCCATGAACACCAGGGAGAAGAGGATGATCAGCAGGTTCTTAAAACGAATGCGCTGGGAAATCTGCGCCAGCAGCCAGCCCAGCAGGAAGGAGAGTACCAATATCAGGAAGGGCAGCAATAGGGCGCACAGGGTAAACGTGATCACCAGGCCAAGGGAGAAGGGCTGGTTCATCAGCCACACCACCAGGGCAGGCAGCAGGATGATGGCCTGAAAAATCAGCGTCAGCAAATACAGTGTGCAGGTGCGGGAGATCAGAATCAAGCGCGGCTTAATGGGCATGGACAGCAGCAGTTCGTTGTCCTTGGCCAAAAACAGGGCGGTCTGCGCCATGTACACGCTGCCGATAAAGCCAAGCACAAAGGCGGTGATGCCCGCGATGGCGAAATACAGCCAATGAAGCTGCGCGGCTGTGAAGGCATCCAGTATGGTCTTGAAGAAAAAGCCGGTGGAGATACCCAGCGCGCCAACGATGTAGACGATTAACAGGCCAATGAGGATTTTCTTTACCGGCGTGGATTTTTTGCCGCGCGAGCCGATTTGAAACAGCATCGAAAAGGATGCACGCAGCTGTACCGCGATGAGGGCTTTAAGCATGCTGCCCCTCCAGCTCCAGGAAGACTTCCTCCAGGGATTCCTGGCCTTTGACTTCCTCCATCGTGCCCTCCACCACCAGCTTGCCGTGGCGGATGATGGCCACCTTGTCACACAGTTTCTCCGCCACATCAAGCACATGGGTGGAGAAGAAGACGGCGCCGCCATCGTCACAGATGGCGCGCATCTTTTGTTTAAGCAGGAAGGTGGCCTTGGGATCCAGGCCGGTAAAAGGTTCGTCCATCACCAGCAGCTTTGGCTCATGCATCAGGGCAGCGATGACGGCCAGCTTCTGCTTCATGCCGTGGGAGTAGGTGGAGATGGGGGAGGCCAAATCCTCGGTCAACTCAAACTCATCAGCCAAGGACAGGATGCGCGCCTCGCGGTCAGATTTGGGGATGCCGAAGATGTCGGCGATGAAGTTAAGGTACTTGATGCCGTTTAAAAACTCGTACAAATCCGGGTTGTCCGGCAGATAGGCGGTGCGCCTCTTGGCTTCAATGGGATGCTTTCGCACATCCAGGCCGTCAATTGCGATCTGGCCCTCATCAAAGCGCAAAATGCCGCAGCAGGCCTTGATGGTGGTGGTTTTACCGGCGCCGTTGTGCCCGATAAAACCATAGATTTCGCCCGGGTTGATGTGCAGGGACAGGTCATCCACCGCCTTTTTGTTGCCGAAGGATTTGCTCAGGTGCTCAATTCGTAGCATATGTGCCTCACTTTCCGTCCGGTTTGTGTGTCAAACAAGGAAAATTATAGCATACACGCGTGCTTTTACAAGCGGGCGCATATGGACAAAACTGTCAATATTTGGTAGGATCATGCCAGAAACCGGGGCCTTATCCGCCCGCTTGGACGGGACAGAAACACCGCCACGCGGGACGAGAAACGTCCCGCAAACTTCGTGGGACTTATTTTTTTATAGCCATCCCTTTGATATAATGATCCTGTCCCCCTGTTTCGGCCATGATAAGCCAAAACAATCATCCTACAATGAGTCAGGAGGCACAGCCCGTACATGACAGTCAAGACCGATCCCCGCGACATCCAGGAGGACCCGATGACCAGCGCGTCCCAACATGCGCAGCCAAGCCAAGCGGTTGAGCAAACCCAGGGCCTGCGTTTGCGCCAGGTGGCCCAGGCGCTGGAGGCTGCGGTGCTCACAGGCGAGGACCACCTGGACATTGTCGTGCAAAGCGCCTGCTGCTCTGACCTCATGAGCGATGTGCTGGCCTTCGTGCACGAAAAAGCCATCATCTTAACGGGCCTGGCTAATGCGCATGTCATCCGCACGGCAGAGATGCTGGACTTAAAGTGCATCGTCTTTGTGCGCGGAAAACAGCCGCCGCAGGACGTCATTGAGTTGGCACGGGAGCTGGGCGTGGTCTTAATGTCGGTCAACAAAACCATGTTTGTCAGCGCCGGCTTGTTGTACCAGGCGGGCTTGCGCGGCTCGCCCATGAAATGGGCCTCCCGGGAAGGCACAGGGCAGGCGCAATGATTCACTCTGTCTACCCCATCGCGCAAGCCGGCTATGACAGCGCCGGCCAGACCTCCGCGGACATCAAGCGGCAGCTGAAGCAACTGGGCGTAGACAGCAAAATCATCAGGCGCGTTGCCGTCGCCTGCTATGAGGCGGAGATGAACCTCATCATCCACAGCCTGGGCGGCGCGATGGAACTGTCCATTGAGGATGGCTGGATTACCCTGCAGATTCACGACCGCGGCCCCGGCATCCCGGATGTGGAGCTGGCAAAAAAGGAAGGCTTTTCCACCGCTGGGGAGGACGCCCGCAGCCTGGGCTTTGGCGCGGGCATGGGCTTGCCCAACATGATGCGCAATACCGATGACTTTTTAATCGCAAGCCAGGTCGGTGTGGGCACCCTGATGATCATGAAATTCAAGTTGGTGTAAGGAGCGCGATGAGTACCCTGTTTCACTCAGTACGTCTGGACGAGGACAAATGCCGCGGCTGCACGGCTTGTTTGAAGCGGTGTCCGGTGGAAGCCATCCGCGTATATGACAACAAGGCGCACATCATTGATGAGCGTTGCATCGACTGCGGCGAGTGCATCCGCGTGTGCGAGTACCACGCCAAGGTGGCGCACACCAACCCGCTGAGTGACATCAAGCGCTTCGCCTATCCCATCGCCCTGCTTGCGCCCTCTTTATACGGCCAGTTCCGCCACAACACCAATACCGCGGCCATCCGGGAAGGCTTGCTCTCCCTTGGCTTTAAAAGGGTGTTTGATGTGGCCCGCGGCGCGGATGTCGTCGCGCGCGCTGTGCAGCGTAAGTTAAAAGATAAAAACCGTCCCCGCCCGCTCATTTCCTCCGCCTGCCCGGCGGTCACCCGCTTGATTCAGGCACGCTTTCCCTCTTTAATTCCCAATATCATCTCTCTGCGCCAGCCGATGGAGGTGGCCGCAGCCATGGCGCGCCGTGAAGCGGTGAAAGAAGAGGGCATCAGCCCGGCGGACGTGGGCATCTTCTTTGTCACGCCCTGCCCGGCTAAGATGACGGCCATCAACAGCCCCATCGGGCATGAAAGTTCTCAGGCAGACGGCGCCATCTCCATGATGGAGATCTATGGCAGCCTGCAGCCCTTTTTGATGCACACCAAGGTCAAGCCCGAGGCAGCGCCTTTTACCACCAGGGGCATGTGTTGGGCGGCGGCCGGCGGGGAGATCGCCGCGGTGGAACCGCGCAACAGCATCTCGGTGGACGGCATTGACAACGTCATCCGCGTGCTGGAAGAGGTCGAAAACCACATGATCGACGACCTGGACTACCTGGAAGGCCTGGCCTGCCTGGGCGGCTGCATCGGCGGCCCGCTGATTTATGAAAACAACTACCTGGCGCGCAACACCCTGGACAATGTAAGGAAAGCGATGGAGGAAGGCCTCAACCAGCCAGGGCGCGAGGCGCCCCTGCCCCCGCAGTACCTGCATTTTGACCGGGCTATTCCAGAGGTGGACAGCATGAAGCTGCACGAGAGCATCGCCGGCGCCATTGAGCGCATGGAGGAGATGAACCGCATCCTGGCCACCCTGCCCGGCTATGACTGCGGCTCCTGCGGTTCGCCCACTTGCAGGTCCTTTGCCGAGGACATTGTGCGCGGGCAGTTTGATGAGTCCGACTGCATCTATGTGCTCAAGGACACCCTCAAGGTCATGGCGCAAAAGATGGTCGACATCGCGAAGACCCGGCGCGAGTAAGGAGGAAGGATGACACTGACGGAACTCTCAGCTCTCATTGATGCCAGGCCGCTTGCGCAGCCGGATATGCCGCGTGAGGCCACCTGCGGCTATGTGTGTGACCTGCTCAGCTGGGTGATGGCCAGGGGCCAGCCGGGCATGGCCTGGGTGACGGTGCAAACGCACCTGAACGTCATCGCGGTGGCCAGCCTGCACGAGATGGCCTGCGTCATCCTGCCGGATGACATCAAGATGGAGGAGGCGGTGCGTAGTAAGGCGCTGGAAGAAGGCATCGCGGTCTACACCTCGCCTCTGTCCGCCTACGAAATCTGCGGGCGGCTGATGGCAAAGGGGCTCGCGCCGCAACCGGATTAAGCCTTGCTGTATTACGACCTGCACATCCACAGCTGCCTGTCCCCCTGCGCGCAGGAGGACATGACGCCGGCTAACATCTGCGCGATGGCGCGGCTCAAGGGCCTGGATGTGTTCGCGCTGACGGATCACAACACGGGCGGCAACCTGGCCGCCTGCGCAGAAGCCGCCAGGCGCGAAGGCCTGCTCTTCCTCCCCGGCATGGAGTTGTGCGCCAGCGAGGAAGTCCACCTTCTGGCCTATTTCCCGGATGTGGGCAGCGCCATGAAGATGGATGCCGCCATCCGGCCCCTCTACCCGGCAGAGAAGAACCGACCCGATACCTTTGGCCGCCAGGTACTCATCAACAGCCAGGACCAGGTGATGGGGGAGGAGGACGCCCTGCTCATCGGCGCGCTGGCGGCGGATATTACAGCACTTGCGGGAATGGTTCAACACTTTGGCGGTGTCACCGTCCCGGCGCACATCCACAGGGGCTACGGCCTCATCCAGGTGCTGGGCTTTATGCCCGCAAGCCCCCGTTTCCACGCGGTGGAGGTATCACCCGGCCAGCCAGTCCCACAAGGCCACCTGCCGGTTTACTCCTCAGACGCCCACCAGCTGGGCATGATTTCAGAACGCGACCACGCCCTGCCCGTCCCGGGGGACATCACGGCCTTACTTAAAATCCTTGGCAAGGAATAATCGGCAGGGCACACCATACATCAACAACAAGGAAGGGAGCACATCATGGTTGACAAGAAGGAGAAAATGGAGCAACTGCGCAAGGTGATTGCCGAGCACAAGGACAAGCCCGGCCCCTTGATGCCCGTCATGCACGCCGCGCAGGAAATCTTCGGTTACCTGCCCCAGGACGTTCAGATCCAGATCGCGGAGGGCTTGGGCATCACGCTGAGTGAAGTGTACGGTGTGGCCACCTTCTATTCGCATTTCTCTCTGGAGCCCAAGGGCGAGCACGTCATCAGCGTGTGCATGGGCACAGCCTGCTATGTCAAGGGGGCGCAGGCGGTGCTGGACAAGCTGTCCGATTCCCTGGGCATCCAGCCGGGCGGCACCACCAAGGACGGCAAGTTCACGCTGCTGGCTACCCGCTGCCTGGGCGCCTGCGGCCTGGCCCCTGTGTTAACCGTGGGTGAGGCGGTGCACGGCCGCGTAACGCCGGACGAGGTCCCCGCCATCCTGTCCCTGTATGAGGACTGATGCCTGAAATCGCGCTGCACCTGCTGGACCTGGTGCAAAACAGCATTCAGGCAGGCGCGAAAACGGTGCGGATTTTAATCGACCTCAGCGCGCAGCTGCTGCTCACCCTCACCTTAATTGATGACGGCTGCGGGATGGATGAAGAAACGGCCCGCCTGGCGCAAAGCCCCTTTGGCACCAGCCGTACCACCCGCAAGGTGGGCCTGGGCATCCCGCTTACCAGGGAGAGCGCGCTTTCAACCGGCGGCAGCTTCAGCCTTCGCAGCGAACCGGGCGGCGGCACCACAGTTACCGCCAGCTTTGACACCCGGCACATCGACTGCCCGCCCCTTGGCAAACTGGAGGACACGCTGACATCGCTCATCCTGGCTAATCCAAACCAGCCCGAGTTTGAGATCTGCCTGTCAAACAAAGACGCTGATGAGGTGCTGGATACCCGGCAAATCAAGCAGACCCTGGGCCCTGTGCCCATCACCACCCCTGATGTCGCCTTATGGCTGACAGCCTGCCTAAGAGACATGACTCAAAATACGTTGGGAGGAATCACATCATGAAATCCTTACAGGAACTGGAGCAGATCCGCCAGGAGACCCTGCAGCGCATCAACCTGCGGCGGGAGGACAAGGGCAGCGAGGTGCGCGTTGTGGTTGGCATGGCCACCTGCGGCATCGCGGCAGGCGCGCGCAATGTGATGATGGCATTTATGACAGAGGCCAGCAAGCGCAAGCTGAACCATGTCACCATCTCCCAAACCGGCTGCGTGGGCACCTGCCGCTTTGAGCCCATGGCCGACGTCTTCGTCCCCGGGCAGGAGAAGGTCACCTATGTGAACCTGGACGAGAAAAAGGCGGCGCGCATCGTATCTGAGCATATTGTCAACGGCAACCCGGTGCGGGAGTTCACCATCACCAGCCAGGGCCTTGACGCAGAGAAGGGAGACGCAAAATGATAATCTATCGCTCACATATTTTGGTCTGCGGCGGCACCGGCTGTACCTCATCGGGCTCCGAAACGCTGATGGAGCGCTTTGAGCAGCAGCTCAAACTGCACAAGCTGGACAAGGAAGTCAGCCTGGTCAAGACCGGCTGTTTCGGCCTGTGTGAAGCCGGGCCCGTGGTCATCGTGTACCCGGAGGGCACCTTCTACTCCCGCGTGCGCGCGGAGGACGTGGACGAGATCGTGGCCGAGCATATGCGCAAGGGCCGCATCGTGCGTCATTTGGTCTACCACCACACCGATGATGCGGTAGAGGAAGGCCAGTCCCTCAATGACATCGAGTTTTACAAGCACCAGGATCGCATCGCCCTGCGCAACTGCGGCGTGATTGACCCGGAAAAGATCGATGAGTACATCGCCTTTGACGGCTATAAAGCCCTGGGTGACGCGCTCACCAAGATGAGCCCCCAGGAAGTGGTGGATGTCATCAAGGCCTCAGGCTTGCGGGGCCGGGGCGGCGGCGGCTTCCCCACGGGGCTGAAATGGCAGTTTTGCAAGGATGTGCCCAGTCAGAAAAAATATGTTATCTGCAACGCGGACGAGGGCGACCCCGGCGCGTTCATGGACCGCTCCGTGCTGGAGGGCGACCCGCACGCTGTGCTGGAAGCCATGGCCATCTGCGGCTATGCGATTGGCGCGGATGAAGGCTATATCTATGTGCGCGCGGAGTACCCCATCGCGGTCAACCGCTTGAAGATTGCCATCCACCAGGCGCGGGAGTACGGCCTCATTGGCAAAAACATCCTGGGCACGGATTTCAGTTTTGATGTGCATATCCGCCTGGGCGCCGGCGCCTTTGTGTGCGGCGAGGAAATGGCCCTGATGACCTCCATTGAGGGCAACCGCGGCGAGCCCAAGCCCAAGCCGCCCTTCCCGGCCACCCAGGGCTTGTTTAACTTGCCCACCAACATCAACAACGTGGAAACCTACGCCAACATCCCGCAGATCTTGCTTCACGGCGCGGATTGGTTCCGCAGTATGGGTACGAAGCGCTCCCCGGGCACCAAGGTGTTTGCCCTGGGCGGCAAGATCAACAACACGGGCCTGGTGGAGGTTTCCATGGGCACCCCGCTGCGTCAGGTAATTTATGACATCGGCGGCGGCATCCCTGGCGGCAAGCAGTTCAAGGCGGTGCAGACGGGTGGGCCCTCCGGCGGCTGCATCCCGGAGAGTTTGATTGATGTGCCCATTGAGTACGACTCCCTGGTGGAGATCGGCTCCATGATGGGCTCCGGCGGCATGATCGTCATGGACGAGGACAACTGCATGGTGGACATCGCCCGCTTCTTCCTGGATTTCACCGTGGATGAGTCCTGCGGCAAGTGCACCCCCTGCCGCGTGGGTACCAAGCGGATGCTTGAGATTTTGGAGCGCATCGTGGAAGGCAAAGGGGAGGAGGGCGACCTGGAGCGCCTGGAAGCGCTGGCCGAATCCATCAGCGACACGGCATTGTGCGGCCTGGGGCAGACCGCGCCCAACCCCGTTTTGTCCACCATCAAATACTTCCGCGAGGAGTATGAGGCCCACATCAAGGAAAAACGCTGCCCGGCGCACCACTGCCGTGAGCTGCTGCACCTGGAAATCACCGACAAATGCCGCGGCTGCACCGCCTGCTCCCGTGTGTGTCCGGTGGGCGCCATCACAGGCACTGCGCGTGAGCAGCACGTGATTGACGTGGACAAGTGCATTAAATGCAATTCCTGCATCGAGAAATGTCACTTTGATGCCATCATCAAGGTGTAATGGAGGTTAAGATGAGCAAGATGATTACGCTGACCATCGATGGCATCAAGGTGGAGGTGGAGCAGGGCGCGACGGTGCTGGACGCCGCCCGCAAGGCCCATATCCGCATCCCCACCCTGTGCTTCCTGGAAGAGATCAACGAGATCGGCGCCTGCCGCATGTGCGTGGTGGAAACCGGCGCCCGCACCCTGCAGGCCGCCTGCGTGCTGCCGGCGACGGAGGGGATGGACGTCAAAACCAATACCCGCCGCGTGCGCCACGCCCGCAAGACCGTGTTGGAATTGATCCTCTCCAACCATGACAAGAAGTGCTTGTCCTGCGTGCGCAGCCAGAACTGCGAACTGCAGCGCCTGTCCAAGGAATTGGAAGTCACCGACGCGGACGCCTTTGTTGGCAAGCGGACGGAGCACCCCATTGATGACATGTCACCCGCTGTCGTGCGCGACAACGACAAGTGCATCGTGTGCCGCCGCTGCGTGGCCACCTGCTACAAAACCCAGGCGGTGGGTGTGATTGGCCCGGTTGGCCGCGGCTTTGATACCAGCATTCAGTCCGCCTTCAAATCCCACCTCAGTGACACCGCCTGCATCGGCTGCGGGCAGTGCATCGCCGCCTGCCCGGTGGGCGCGCTGCGGGAGAAGGAGGAATCCCCCACTGTATGGAAAATGCTGCATGACCCCACCAAGCACGTGGTGGTGCAGACCGCGCCAGCCGTGCGCGCCGCTTTGGGTGAGGAGTTTGGCCTGCCCATGGGCACCAATGTGACCGGCAAAATGGTGTCCGCCCTGCGCAGGTTGGGCTTTGACCAGGTGTTTGACACCGACTTCACCGCCGACCTCACGATTATGGAGGAGGCCAACGAGCTCATTGAGCGCATCCAGAACAAGGGTGTTTTACCCATGATCACCTCCTGCTCGCCCGGCTGGATCAACTTCTGCGAGACCTTCTACCCCGAGTTCATCCCCAACCTGTCCTCCTGCAAATCCCCGCATGAGATGATGGGCGCCATTATCAAGAGCTATTACGCCGAAAAAGCCGGCATCCCCTCCCGCAACATCGCCGTTGTATCGGTGATGCCCTGCACCGCCAAGAAGATTGAGGCCGGGCGTGAGGAGCTGTCCGCCATGGGCACGCCGGATGTGGACGCCGTCATCACCACACGCGAATTGGCCCGGATGATCAAATCCAACGGCATTGATTTTTTAAGCCTGCCGGATGAGGAGTTTGACTCCCTCTTGGGCGACAGCACCGGCGCCGGCACCATCTTTGGCGCGACCGGCGGCGTCATGGAAGCCGCCCTGCGCACCGCCTATGAGACCATCAGCGGTGAAACCCTGGAGGACCTGGATTTCCATGCGGTACGCGGGCTGAAGGGCGTGAAGGAAGCCGACATCAAAATCGGGGACCTCACCCTGCATGTGGCGGCCGTCCACGGCACCGCCAATGCCAAGACGCTGCTGGATCAGATCAAAAACGGCGAGAAAACCTTCCACTTCATCGAGGTCATGGGCTGCCCCGGCGGCTGCGTCAATGGCGGCGGCCAGCCTGTGGTATCGGCCATTGACCGCCTGCGCACCGACCCCAGGGTGGAGCGCGCCAAGGCCCTCTACAAGGCCGATGTCGGCATGAAGAAGCGCAAAAGCCACGAAAACCCGGGCATCCAGCGCCTGTACAAGGAGTTCCTGGGCGAGCAGGGCAGCAAGCGGGCCCATTACCTGCTGCACACCCACTACTCGCCCAAGCCCAAATACAAACACCCTGCAGAAGAGACGACGACCGCATAAAAGAGAGAAAAATCATGAAAAAATGCTTAAGTTTGCTGCTTGCCCTGGTGTTGATGCTGGGCCTTAGCCTGGCCTTCGCAGAGGCGCAGGAGCCCCTGCGCGTTGGGGCGCTTAAAGGGCCTACAGCAATGGGTCTGGTCAAAATGATGAAGGACAACGAGGGCAAGGCCAACTATGCCTTCACCCTCTTTGGCAGCCCGGATGCCCTCGTGCCCTCCCTGATGAAGGGCGAACTGGACCTGGCCTGCGTACCTGTTAACCTGGCGGCCATCCTGTATGCCAACAGCAAAGGCGCCATCCGGGTGGTGAATGTGAACACCCTGGGCGTGCTGTACATCGTGGAGCGGGGCGAGAGCGTGAAGACCCTGGCAGATTTGAAGGGACGCACCCTCTATGCCAGCGGCAAGGCGTCCACGCCGGAATATGTCTTAAACCACCTGCTCACCTCCGCCGGAATCGATGACATCACTGTGGAATGGAAGGCTGAGCACGCCGAGGTGTTAGCCGCGCTCATGGCCGATGAAACAGGCGTTGCGCTGCTGCCCCAGCCCTTTGTCACCATCGCGCAAAGCAAAAGCCAGGATATTCAGGTCGCGCTGGATTTGAACCAGGAATGGGAAGCCCTGGGCAAGGGATCGCTGATCACCGGCGTCACCGTCGCCCGCCAGGACGTCATCGCGCAACAGGGCGATGCCCTTCATGACTTCCTGCGCGACTATGAAGCTTCGGTAGATTATGTCAACGCCAATGTGAAAGAGGCCGCAGCCTTGATTGGTGAGTTTGACATTTTCGCGGCGCCCATGGCGGAAAAAGCCCTGCCGCACTGCGGCATCTCCTTTGTAAAGGGGGAAGAGATGAAAGCCATGCTGACCCCGTTTTACCAGATGCTGTTTGATCAAAACCCCCAGACGACAGGCGGCAGCCTGCCTGATGATGACTTCTATTACCTCCCCTAAAATGAAAAACCGGGCATACCGCCTGCTGGCCATCCTGTTTTGGCTGGTCGTGTGGCAGTTTGCCGCCATCGCGGTGGGGCATGAGTTTTTACTCGCCTCACCGCTTCACGTTTTGAACAGCTTGGCCAGGTTATTGCTCAAGGGACAGACCTATCAGGCGGCCCTCACATCCACCCTCCGCATCCTGCTGGGCTTTTTGGCCAGCCTGGTTGCGGCACTGCTTTTAGCTGCCGGCGCGCACAAATCCGTGCTGGTGAAGGAGTTGGCCGCTCCGCTGGTGTCCGCCGCCCGCTCGGTGCCGGTGGCCAGCTTCGTCATCCTGGCCATTATCCTGGTATCTACGCGCTGGCTGTCCACCCTCATCGCCTTTGTGATCGGGTTCCCGGTCATTTACCTCAACTTGCTGGAGGGCATCAAAAACCGCGATCCCAAACTGGGGCAGATGGCGACGGTGTTCCGAGTGCCCTTTTTCCGGCGGCTGTTTTACATCAACCTGCCCCAGATGATGCCCTACCTGCGCGCGGGCGCGGTCACGGCATTGGGGCTGTGCTTTAAAAGCGGCATCGCGGCGGAAGTCATCGGCATTCCAAACGGCACCATCGGTGAAGCGCTCTACCGTGTGAAGGTCAATTATTACACGGCGGATTTGTTTGCCTGGACCATCATCATCGTGGCGCTTAGCCTGCTTATGAGCGCGCTGGTAAAGCGGCTGCTGGATATGGGCTTTCGCAGACTGGAGCGCTTATGAGTAAGACGCTGCGCTTCCACCACGTCACCAAGCGCTTTGGCGCGCAGGCAGTGCTGTCAGATTTCAGCCTGGATTTGCCTGTTGGGCAGGTGTCCTGTTTGATGGGGCCCTCCGGCAGCGGCAAAACCACCCTGCTCAACCTGCTAATGGGGCTGGTTCTGCCCGACAGCGGCAGCGTGCAAACCCTTTACCCCCAAAGCGTGGTCTTCCAGGAGGACAGGCTGCTGCCCGCCCTCACGGGGCTTGGCAACCTGCGCCTCATCAAAGGCAAGGGACAGGACGCCAGCTTGCTGCGTTTGCTGGGGGAATTGGGCTTATCGGGGGAAGGGCACAAGCCGGTGCGCGATTACAGCGGCGGCATGCGGCGCAGGGTCGCCATTGCCCGTGCCCTCGCGGCGGAATATGAGCTGCTGCTTTTGGATGAGCCCTTCAAAGGCCTGGACGCGGATACCCGCGCTAAGACGGCGGAGGTCATCAGGCGCTATAGCCAAGGCAAAACCGTGGTGCTGGTAACTCACGACCCGCAAGAAGCTGAACTGATGGACGCGCACATCGTCCAACTGCCGGCAATTTTGTAAGAACATTTGATACCACCGCAACGCGCACAACCGGCGCGTTGTTTTTAGATGGTATCAAATCTGCCATACCTTCCATATTATTGTAAAATGCGTTATACTTGATTTATACAAATGGATAGGAGGCGCCCATGAAGCAGGCAAGCACCTTGTATATTCAAGAATTACCGCCGTTTCCCAATTCCGCGTTGCCGGTTTTGGTATATGTACAGGTGTATGAAGGACAAGATGCCCCTTTTGAAAACTTGTTTGGGCAAAATGGCTGGACGGGGCTGTGGGTCAACGGCGTATACAGCTTCCATCACTACCATGCCACAGCGCACGAGGCGCTGGGCTGTATTTCCGGCTGGGCGCGCCTTAAATTGGGCGGCCCGGAAGGTGTGGAAGTAAGCATCAAGAAGGGGGACGCAGTGCTCCTGCCCGCGGGCGTAGGCCATCAGCTCATCAAAGCGTCAGGGGATTTCCAGGTCGTCGGCGCCTATCCCAAAGGGCAGTCACCGGATTTACAACGCGGGGACACGCGGGATTATGAGCGCCTGAGGGCAGCCGCCAAAGCAGTGCGCCTGCCGGATACCGACCCTGTGATGGGCATTGGCGGCGCAGTAGCAGCGCACTGGCAGCAACAGACAACAATCTTTGAAACAGAGGAATAATCATGAAATTTACAGATGGATACTGGATGACTCGGCCCGAGTTTGACATGAACTACGCTGCGGAGGTCTACCAGGTCAAGGCGGATGACAGGTGCCTGACCATCCTGGCGGCTACCCGGCATGTGCGCGGCAACAAGGGCGCCGCCTTGAACATGCCCACCCTGGAGGTGGAGCTATCCACCCCCATGGAAGGCGTCCTGTGCGTGCAGGTGACGCACTTTAAGGGCGCCTTGCCCAACCGGCCGGTGTTTGAGATGAACCGTGCGCAGATCCCGGCAGACATCAGACAGGACGGTGATACCTGGCGCATTAAAAGCGGCGCACTGGCTGCGCAAATTGATACAGGCGCGGGCTGGCAGGTTGATTTTACGGCACATGGCAAGCCGCTCACCGCCAGCGGCTATCATGGCATGGCGCATGCCCTCAACAAGGAAACGGGCAAGACCTACCTGTCCGATTCCCTGATGCTGGATGTGGGCGAGTGGGTCTATGGCCTGGGCGAGTATTTTACGCCCTATCTAAAAAACGGCCAGACAGTGGACATCTGGAACGCGGATGGCGGCACGGCCAGCGAGCAAGCCTACAAAACCGTGCCCTTTTATATGACCAACCGCGGCTACGGCGTGCTGGTGGATGATACGGCTGACGTTTCCTTTGAAATTGGCAGTGAGAAGGTGGAGCGGGTGCAGTTCTCCGTCCCCGGCGAGACGCTGCGCTATTACCTCATTTATGGGCCGCACCCCAAGCAGGTGCTGGCGCGCTATACCGCGCTCACAGGCCGCCCCGCGCTGCCGCCGGCCTGGTCCTTTGGCTTGTGGCTGTCCACCAGCTTCACCACCGAATATGACGAGCAGACGGTCAACCACTTCATCAACGGCATGGCGGCGCGGGACATCCCGCTTTCCGTCTTCCACTTTGACTGTCACTGGATGCGCGGTTTGCACTGGACGGATTTTGTGTGGGACCCTGCCACCTTCCCGGATCCGGAAGGCATGCTTGCGCGCTATCACGACAAGGGCATCAAAATCTGCGTGTGGATTAACCCCTACATCGCCCAGGCAGGGGACCTGTTTGATGAAGGGCTCAAGAAGGGCTACTTCATTAAAAAGACGGATGGCAGCGTCTGGCAGTCCGACCTGTGGCAGGCGGGCATGGCCATTGTGGATTTCACCAACCCGGACGCCTGCGCCTGGTATAAGGGACACCTGAAGCGCTTGCTCAACCAGGGTGTGGATTGCTTTAAGACCGACTTTGGTGAACGGATTCCGGTACGGGATATCCAATATCATGACGGCAGCGACCCTTTGCGCATGCACAATTATTATTCCTATCTGTACAACAAGCTGGTGTTTGACACCATCAAGGAGGTGCGCGGCGATGGCGAGGCTGTCCTCTTCGCGCGCAGCGCGACGGCAGGCGGACAGCGCTTCCCGGCGCACTGGGGCGGGGATTGCAGCGCCACCTATGTCTCCATGGCGGAAACGCTGCGCGGCGGCTTGTCGCTTGCCCACTGCGGCTTTGGTTTTTGGAGCCATGACATCTCGGGCTTTGAGCAGACCGCGCCGGCGGATGTCTACAAGCGCTGGTCCGCCTTCGGCTTGCTGTCCAGCCATAGCCGGCTGCACGGCTCTTCCAGCTACCGGGTGCCCTGGCTGTTTGATGAGGAATCAGTTGACGTGCTGCGGCATTTCACCCGGCTGAAGTGCCGGCTGATGCCCTATTTGTTCGCGGCCGCGGTGGAGGCGCACGAGCAGGGCATCCCCATGCTGCGGCCCATGATGATGGAGTTTCCGGAGGACCTTACCGCCCAGATGCTGGACCGCCAGTACATGCTGGGCGAAAACCTGTTGGTTGCGCCCGTGTTTACAAAGTCCGGGGAGGTGGCGTACTACCTGCCCGGGGGCGCGTGGGTCAATTTGCTGGATGATCGGGTGGTAACTGGCGCCAGCTGGCACAAGGAGCAGCATGGCTTTTTGTCCCTGCCGCTCTTGGTCCGCCCCAATGCGGTGATCCCCTTAGGCGCTGTGGACAGCCGGCCGGATTACGACTATCTGGACGGTCTCACCCTGCACGCCTTCTCCATTGAGGACGGCAAATCGGTCACCGTGCGCATCCCCGACCTTTCCGGCAAGACCGCCGCGGTGTTCAAACTGGCTCGCTCGGGGGATACCCTGCGCGTGACAAGCGATTCCACCAAGCCGTTTAAAGTGGTATTGCACAATATGGAGGACCTTGGCGTACACATTGTGGACTGACGCGAAAAAGGAGGTTATCATGACCCACCAGAAGGAAAACAAGCCCCTCAAACTGCCGGAGCTCTTGTTGTTTGCCAGTGCGGATATGTTTGGCGGCGGCGGGTAAACCATCCTGTCTGTCATCTACCTGGTCTTTTTAACCAACATCCTGGGCATCTCGCCGGCCTGGGCGGGCGCGGTCATCATGGTGGCCAAGGCCTGGGATGCCCTCTCCGACCCTTTGATGGGCCTTATCTCGGATAACACCCGCAGCCGCTTTGGCCGGCGCAAGCCCTACCTGGTCATGGGCGGCGCGCTGCTGATTGTGTCCATGGGCCTATTGTGGCTGCCGGTGCGCTTTGAGACTGCTATTTTGCAGATTGTCTATGTCACCTTTACCTATTTGCTCTATTCCACGGTGTCCACGGTCATCTCGGTGCCCTACAGCTCGCTGAGCACAGAGATCACCACGGATTTTTCTGCCAGAAACCGCGTCAACATGATGCGCCTGGTGTTCTCTCTTTTTGCGACAGCCATCTGCACCGTGGTGCCGACCATGCTATTCAACCAGCTGGACAAGGGCAGCCTGCCGCTGAACACTTTCTACCTGCTCATCGCCTTTGGGTTTGGCCTGCTGTTTGCCCTGCCCAATATCCTGGCAGGCCTTGTTGCCAAAGAGCGCGTGCCCTATGAGCAGACCAAGCGCAGTTTTTCCTTGCGCGTTATGTGGGAACCGCTGAAGGTGCGCGCCTTCCGCAAGCTGCTGGCGCTGTATTTGTGCCAGAGCATCACCCTGGACATCGTGTCCGCGGTGGTCATCTACTACGGCTTGTACGTGGTGCCGGGCATCAGCTCCACCGTCTTTTTGGGCACCTTTTTGGGCATGCAGCTGGTGCTGTTCCCCTTTTTGATGCGCCTGGTGGACCGGGTGCCCAAGCCCACCATCTACCGCTTTGGCCTGCCGCTGTCCATGCTGGGCGCGCTGGGTATCGCCCTCTTCCCAAGGGAGGGCTCACCCCTTTTGCTGTATGTCATCACCGGGCTTACTGCGCTTGGTTTCGCGGGCGCGCAGACCATGAGCTGGATCATGTTCCCGGATGTGGTGGACATTGGCGAATTATCGCTCAAACAGCGCAACACGGGTTCCTTCAGCGGCGCGATGACCTTTGTGCGAAAAGCCAGCTCTGCCATTGCCATTTTCCTCATCGGCGTGCTGCTGAGCCTCTCGGGATTCGTTAAACCCACATTGGAAATCGCCAAACCCATCCAGCCGGACACCATCCTGCTTACCATCAGGCTTATTATCCTCATGGCATTTGTCCTCTTCATGGGAACAGCCTGGTCAATCGCCCGGCGCTTTGCCCTTAGCCCCGAATTATCAAAGCGCGTCAAGCACTTGCTGGAACGCGAGCGGAATGGTATCTTAACAGCGGAAGAAGACACGGAAAAAGAAGCGGTTGTTAAGCAACTTGGATAGTTGAATTGGACAAATAAAATGCATTGAACAGAAAGGACACACCATGAACAGCAAACAGTATCAATTTTGGTTTTGTGTAGGCTCCCAGGACCTGTACGGCGAGGAATGCCTGCGCAATGTGGCAGAGCACGCCCAGGTGATGGTCAAGGAAATCAACGATTCCGG
This sequence comes from uncultured Christensenella sp., assembly GCA_964346355.1. Taxonomy (GTDB): domain Bacteria; phylum Bacillota; class Clostridia; order Christensenellales; family Aristaeellaceae; genus UBA6115. The sequence continues at coordinate 27,771 of CAYFUH010000007.1, forward strand.
TGACCTGCCCTTCCCCCTGGTGTATAAGCCCGTCCTGATTACGGCGGAGATGATCCACCGCACCTTCAAGGAAGCGGGAGAGGACGACACCTGTGCCGGCGTGATCACCTGGATGCACACCTTCTCGCCCGCCAAGTCCTGGATCAAGGGGCTTTTAGCCAACACCAAGCCGCTGATGCACCTGCACACCCAGTTTAATGAGGCGATTCCCTATGACGAAATCGACATGGACTTCATGAACGAAAACCAGTCCGCCCACGGCGGGCGCGAGTACGGGCACATCGTCACCCGCATGGGTTTGGCACGCAAGGTGATCGCGGGGCACTGGCGCAATGAGGGCGTGCGCCGGCGCATCGCCTCCTGGATGCGCACCGCGGTGGGCATTGTGGAAAGCAGCCGCTTGCGCGTGATGCGTGTGGCGGACAACATGCGCAATGTGGCCGTCACCGAGGGTGACAAGGTGGAAGCGCAGCTCAAGTTTGGCTGGGAGGTGGATGCCTGGCCGGTAACGGAGCTGGCGCACGCGGTGGCCGCTGTCTCCGCCAGTGATACCAATGCCCTGGTGGATGAGTATTATGACACCTATGACATCATCTTAGACGGCCGGGATAAGGACGAGTTCCGCCGCCATGTGGCAGTCCAGGCGCAGATTGAGCTGGGCTTTGAGCGCTTCTTGAAGGAGAAGGACTACCACGCCATTGTCACCCATTTTGATGACCTGGGCACGCTGCAGCAGCTGCCGGGGCTGGCCATTCAGCGCTTGATGAGCAAGGGCTACGGCTTTGGCGCGGAAGGTGACTGGAAAACCGCTGCCATGGTGCGCCTGATGAAACTGATGACGGCGGACATCAAAAACGCCAAGGGCACCTCCATGCTGGAGGACTACACCTACCACCTGGTGCCCGGGCAGGAGGGAATCTTGCAGGCGCATATGCTGGAAATCTGCCCCAGCCTGGCTGATGGCAAGCCGGCCATCCGCTGCCAACCGCTCACCATGGGCAACAAGGAAGACCCGGCACGCCTGGTCTTCACCTCAAAGACTGGCCCCGGCGTCGCCGTGTCCCTGATTGACCTGGGCACGCGCTTCCGCCTGATTGTGGCGGGTGTGGATTGTCTGGCCAACGAAAAACCTATGCCCAAACTGCCGGTGGCCACCGTGTTTTGGAAGCCGCAGCCGGATTTCACCACTGGTGTTGAAGCCTGGATTTTGGCCGGCGGCGCGCACCATACCGCCTTTAGCTATGACCTGACTGTTGAGCAGATGGTGGACTGGGCCGAGCACATGGGCATTGAAGCCCTGGTGATTGATCAGCACACTACCCTGCGCACCTTCAAGCAGGAGATTTTGCTGGGCAACGCGGTTTACCGCTAAGATGGGGGAAAGGAACCTTCCATGAGCCATAAGGAATACATAGAACAAGGCCAGCTGTACCTGGGGATTGAGCTGGGCAGCACCCGCATCAAGGCGGTGCTGATTGGCCCGGACCATCAACTGATCGCCTCCGGCGCCCATAATTGGGAAAACCAGTTTGAAAACGGCGTGTGGACCTATGATCTGCAAGCTGTGCGCGCGGGGGTGCAGGCGGCCTACCAGGATGTGTCAAAGCAGGTCAAGGATGCATATAGCCTGCCCATCCGCAAGCTTGCCGGCATCGGCGTCTCCGCCATGATGCACGGCTATTTGGTGTTTGACGCGCAGGACAAACTGCTCACACCCTTTCGCACCTGGCGCAACACCATGACCGCGCAGGCGGCGGAGTACCTGAGCGGGCTGTTTCAGTTCTCCATCCCGCAGCGCTGGTGCATCGCGCACCTGTATCAAGCCATTTTAAACGATGAAGCGCACGTGAAGGACATCCGCCACATGACCACGCTGGCGGGCTATGTCCACTTCCTGCTCTCGGGCGAGAAGGTGCTGGGCCTGGGGGACGCTTCCGGCGTCTTCCCGCTGGACGATGAGGGCACCTACGACAAGGCGCGCATCGAACAATTTGATGCCTTAATCAAGGACAAGGGCTACCCCTGGGCACTGTCCGACCTGCTGCCCCAACACAAAACCGCGGGCGAGGAAGCGGGCAGACTGACCGAAGCAGGCGCCCGCCTGCTGGATCCATCCGGCAGCCTTTTGCCCGGCGCGCCCCTGTGCCCGCCGGAGGGCGACGCCGGCACCGGCATGGTGGCCACCAACGCGGTTGTGCCGGGCACCGGCAATGTGTCCGCGGGCACTTCCATCTTTGCCATGATCGTGCTGCCGCACAGCCTCAAAAAACTGCACCCGGAGATTGACATCGTCTGCACGCCTGACGGCAGCCCGGTGGCGATGGTGCACTGCAACAACGGCACCACGGACTTAAACACCTGGATTGCGCTGTTGGCGGATTTCCAGCAGGCAATCGGGCAAACGCCCGCGCGGGGAACGCTCTATCAGGCCTTCTTTGACGCGGCGCTCAAAGGAGATGCGGACGCGGGCGGCGTGCTTACCTGCGGCTATTACTCCGGGGAGCACATCACAGGCTTTGAGGAAGGCCGGCCGATGCTTGTCCAATTGCCGGACAGCAAGCTGTCCTTTGCCAACCTGGCGCGCAGCATCCTGATGACCAACCTGGCTACCCTCAAAATCGGCATGGAAGCGCTGGAGGAGGAGCAGGTACAGATCACGCGCATCCTGGGCCACGGCGGTCTGTACAAGGACAACACCGCAGGCCAGCGCCTGACAGCGGCAGCCCTTATGACGCCCGTCTGCGTCATGGAAACGGCCAATGAAGGCGGCGCCTGGGGCATCGCCCTGCTGGCGGCTTATATGGCGCAGAAAAAGCCGGGTGAGTCGCTTGGGGATTACCTGGATGCCCGCGTGTTTCATCAGATGAAAATGAAGGAAATCGCGCCGGAGGATGCGGACGTGCGCGGCTTTGAAAACTACATGAACCGCTTCAAGGCGCTGCTTTTGGTGGAGCGCTGCGCTGTGGACCATCTGTGAGGACGACCTTATGTTAAAAGAACTGAAAAAACAGGTCTTGCTGGCCAACCTGGCGCTGCCGGCGCAGGGTCTGGTGAAGTATACGTGGGGCAATGTCAGCGCGAAGGATCCCAAAACCGGATTAGTGGTGATCAAGCCCAGCGGCGTGCCCTATGAGGACATGACCGAAGACGACATGGTGGTGCTGGACATGGACGGGCAGGTGGTGCAGGGCAGTCTGCGCCCCTCCTCTGACGCGCCGACCCATCTGGCGCTCTACCGCGCTTTTGCGCAGATTGGCGGCATTGTGCACACGCATTCGCCGGAAGCCACCGCCTGGGCGCAGGCGGGGATGGACATTCCCCTGTACGGCACCACGCACGCGGACCATTTTGCCGATGCCATCCCCTGCGCGCGCCCCTTGACGGCTGAGGAAATCCATGGCGAGTATGAGAAAAACACCGGCCTGGTGATGATTGAAACCATCAAAACCCGCGGCATCGATGTCATGCACATCCCGGCCATGCTGTGCGCCTCCCACGGCTGCTTCGCCTGGGGCAAAGACGCGATGGACGCGGTGCAAAACGCAGGCGTGCTGGAGGAGGTGGCCAGGATGGCGCGGCTGACCCGGCAGATCAACCCGCAGGTCAGACCCGCCGCAGAGGCGCTGCGCGACAAGCATTTCTACCGCAAGCATGGTGCAAATGCCTATTACGGCCAAGAGAAGAAATAGCAAATCGGAGCACGAAAAAAGACTTGAACACATCAGATCGTTCAAGTCTTTTTCATTAGTGTGCACAGTTTAGCCCAGGATTTCCTTTACCTTGGCTGTCAAGGCTTTCGCAAAGCGCTCGTTGCTGGCCAGGTCAAAATGCATGAAGTCGCCAAAGGCGGGGGTGACATGGGGGTTGGCGTCCATGTACTCACAGCCCAATTCCGCTGCCAGCGCTTCAAACAGGCCGGGCAGCTCACGGCTTTTTTCCACACAGCCAGCACCCATCCCAGGCGCCACGGTATCCACATCGTACAGGCGTTCATCAATGATGATGGGTGCGACAACCAGGATGCGCGGCTGCCCGTTCCACAGTTCCAGCCCCTTGGCTTTGTTCACCAGGCGGCGCAGGCCGTCGGTGATGTTGCGGCCGGTGGCGGCAAAACGCTCCTTGGTGTCGTTGGTGCCCAGCATGATGACCAGCAAATCCAGCGGGCAGTGGGCGGACATGGCGGGCAGCAGGTGGGTAAGGCCGTTTAAGCCCTCATTGAGCGGGTCTTCAAACACAGTGGTGCGGCCGTTTAAGCCGGCTTCACCAATCAGGTAGTCCTCGCCCAGCATCACGCCCAGGCGCTGCGTCCAGCGCACATCGTCATCATAGCGGCCGCCGGTTGCAGCGTTATACCCCCAGGTGTTGGAGTCGCCGTAGCACAGGATGTGTTTCTTCTTCATGATAAATGGCCTTTCTGGTTAGATGCCCAGGTATTTCTTTTCAGTGTCGCGCAGCATCTTCTCGCACACGTCAATCTGCTTCATGTCCTCAGGGATCAGGGCGGGGAAGGGCGGGCGGACGGATCCGCAGTTGACGCCCTTTCTGCGCAGCAGCTCCTTGATGACCGCGTACATGCTGCCGTGGCAGGCGCACATGGCATAGATGATGCGGCAGATGTGATACTGCAGCTCCCTGGCTTCGTCCAGTTTGCCATCGATGAAAAGCTGATTGGCTTTGAGGAAAAGCCCCGGCATCACCCCATAGGTGCCGCCGATGCCGCCGCAGGCGCCCATCATGCGCCCGGCGATAAACTGCTCATCCGGCCCGTTGAACACGCACAGCTGGCCTGCGCCTTCATCCACAAACATCTGGATGTCCTGCACCGGCATGGAGGAGTTTTTCACCCCCACCACGCGCGGGTTTTTCATCATTTCACGAAGCAGCGGCAGCGTCAGCGCGGTGCCGGCTAACTGCGGGATGTTGTAGATGATGAAGTCTGTATTGGGCGCGGCTGCGGAAATATCATTCCAGTATTTCGCGATGGCATGCTCGGGCAGGCGGAAGTAAATCGGCGGGATGGACGCGATGGCGTCCACGCCCAGTGACTCTGCGTGGCGCGCCAGCTCCATGGAGTCTCGGGTGGAATTGGCTGCGACATGCGCGATGATAACCATCTTGCCGCCCACCGCCTCCATCACCTGCTCCAGTACCAGTTTGCGCTCCTTGACGCTTAAGTAGATGCACTCACCGGAGGAGCCGTTGACATACAGTCCTTGGACGCCCTGGGCCAGGAAATGCCGGGCCAAGGCCTGGGTGCGCGTCGCGCTGATCTCGCCCAGGTCGTCATAGCAGGCGTAAAAGGCGGGAATAATGCCGTGGTATTTGTCAAGTTTGTTTGCCATGTTCTGTTCCTTTCTCATCCTTTGACGGCGCCCAGCGCAATGCCCTGGGTGAAGTATTTCTGGAAGACTGCAAAAATCAGCACGATGGGCACAGAGCCCAGGGTGGCGCCCGCCATGATGAGGCCGTAGTTGATGCCAAACTCTGCCTGCAGGGTGGCGATGCCCAGGGCGATGGACAGGTTGCGCCTGGAGGTGAGCATCACCAGCTGCATCATGTAGTCATTCCATACGATGATAAAGGTGAAGATGGCCAGTGCGCCAAAGGCAGGCTTTAACATGGGCACAACGATGCGCAAAAAGGTGTTTACTTCACCTGCGCCGTCGATGCGGGCTGCCTCCATCATTTCCCCGGGGATGCCCTCGGAAAACTGCTTCATCATGAAGATGCCGAAAGGCCAGCCCACGCTGGGCAGAATCACAGCCCAGAGGGTGTCAGACAGCCTCAGGGTGTTCATCATGCGCACCAGAGGAATTAAGATGGCCTGGCGGGGCAGGGCCATGGCGGCTACCAGCAGGGAGAAGAGGGCTACCCGGCCAGGGAAGCGCTTCTTCGCCAGCACATAGCCGGCCATGGAGGACACGATGCACACCAGCACCATGGCGCACAAGGACATGAAGGCCGAGTTGAACAGCCACTGCCAGGCGGGCTCCATGAACAACCGCTGGTAATGGGTGGTGGTGGGGTCCAGGGGGAAGAAATGCGGCGGAATCAGGTTGATTTCCGCTGCGCTCTTGAAGGAGCCGGTGATAATCCAGTAAAAGGGGAAGATAAACAGCAGGGCCACCAGCACCAGGATGATGGTCATGAGGATCATATAGGGGGAGCGCATGTTGCGCTGTTCCTTGGTGATGGTGTTGAAGTAGCGCTCTTCCTTATTGCTCGCAGATAGATTGCTCATGTCTTGTCCTCCTTAGGAGTCCGTCCGCATGATGCGGAACTGGAAGGCGGAAAAGGCAGCGATGATGATGGCCAGGATGACACCCATGGCGTTGGCATAGCCATAGCGATAGATGCGGAAGGCGGTGTCATACAGGTAGTACATCACCGTGCTTGTGCTGCCGTTGGGGCCGCCGGAGGTCAGCAGCTGAATCAAGGCAAAGCACTGGAAGGAGTTGATGGTGGTGATCACGGCCACATACAGGGTGGTGGGCATCAAGGAGGGCCATTTCACATGCAGGAAGGTTTGCCATTTGCTGCAGCCGTCCACCTCAGACGCTTCAATCTGGCTTTGGTCCACATTGCCCAGGGAGGCAACGTACAGCACGATGGGCTGGCCGATGGAGGTGGTAAATAAAATCGCCAGGATGCACCAGATGGCATAGCGGGCGTCCCCCAGCCAGTTGATGTTGCTGTTGATGATGCCCAGGGAGTTCAAGGTCCAGTTCAAAATGCCGTGATAGCGGTGGAACACCCATTTCCACACCACCACGACAGGAACGGAGCCCATCACCACCGGCAGGTAAAACACGCCCCGGAAAAAGGACCGGTTGAACACCGGCATCTGGTAGATGACCGTCGCCACCCACAGGGAAAACAGCATCACCAGGGGCACAGAGGACAGGGCGATCACCATGGTGTTCACCACGGAGCGGCCAAAGGTGGCGTCGCTGAACAACTCCACATAGTTCCTGATGCCGATAAAATCAAAATCCTTCATCGTGTAGTTGAAGAAGGAGGTATAAATCCCCATCACCATGGGGAACACGACAAAGCTGAAGAAGAACACCAGGGCGGGCAGCAGGAAGAGGTAGGACACCCTGGTCTGCTGGCGCTGGATGGCGCGGGAACGGGCAAATAGCTTTTTCTGATCTGCAAGGGTGCTCAAGGCGATAGCCTCCTTCTTGAACAGGTTGGGGATCGGGGGAAACATGCTTCGGGCTTGTCCTGCCCTGTCATGCCGGCAAATTGGTAGGGGGCGGCGCACCGCCCCCTACCTTGAAGGTCAGCCTGGATTTACAGGCCCTTGTTGGATTCGGTCTGGAAGGTGTTGAGGGCATCGTCCAGGGTGGAGGCGCCGCTCAAGTAGGCCTGCAGCATGGTCCACCACTGGAGGCGCATGTTGGCAAAGCCCTTCATGGTGTTGTAGTAGGGGCCGTAGTACTTGGTGAAGGCGGTGAGGAGCTCGTAGTCCGCGTTGCCCTCATAGAGGTTGCCAAAGCTGGTGCGCACGGGGAAGGCGCCGGTGGCGAGCACGTTGGCCTTGCCCACTTCCTCGCTGTCGCACAGGAACTGCACAAACAGCTTGGCGGCCTTGGCGCGGGCTTCGTCCTTGTTGTCAAAGATGCCAAAGCCGTTGATCAGGTACTCCAGCACGGGGGTGCCGTCATCAGAGGGGAAGGGAAGCCAGACTTGGGTGAAGTCCATGTTGGGGGTGTTGTTCTTGGCAGCAGAGGTGCCCCAGCAGATGGTCATGGCCAGGGTCTTGTTGACAAACAGCTCGATTTCACCGCCGGCATTGATGTCCGGGCCAAACTCCAGCACTTTGTCATCAACCAGCTTCTTCACCAGTTCCAGCGCCTTGCGGTTTTCGGGGGTGTCCACTTCGTACTTGGTCAGCTCAGCATTGGCCATTTTGCCGCTAAACAGGTTGTTGATCAAGGCGCGGGTGCCCTGGTCGCCGCCCTGGTTCATGCAGTAGACAGAGCTGGTGAGCTTGCCGGCGGCATGAAGGGCTTCAAGGGCCTTCACATAGTTTTCGGTGGTCCAGGTGCGGTCGCCTTCCAGGTTCACATACTGCAGGGCGTCAGCTTCTTCAAAGGCTTCCTTGTTGATGGCCATGAAGAAGGGGGAGGAGCTGAGGGGATACATCCAGTAGTTGGTGCCGTCGCCGCAGGCAGCAACCAGGCCTTCGTTGTTGATGTCGGCCTTGAACTCATCGGTGAACAGGTCGTTGAGGGGAACCAGCTTGCCGTTCATGCCGTATTCCACGATGCGGCCGGGGGCGTCAAACAGCACGTCCGGAGCGGTGCCGCCTTCAATGGCGGAAACCAGCTTCTCGGGGCCGGAGGTGAAGTCGATGGTCTCCAAATTGACCTTGATGCTGGGGTACTTGGCCTGGAAGGCCTCCACCAGGGTCTTCTCATAGGTGCCGGCGGGATCGTTGGCATCCTTCTGGCCAAAGGTCGGGAAAGCCCACCAGGTGATTTCGGCGGTGGGGACTTCCTCTGCCGCGGCGAAAGCGCCAACGGACAGCACCATGGCCAAAACCAGGGCGAGGGAAAGAAGTTTCTTCATGGGTCTACCTCCTGATTATTATGTAACCGCTGCGGTTACTGTGATGTCTATAGCATAACGAGATTGTAGGATGATGTCAACACCTTTTTAGTGGAAAAATTGCGAAAATCGACCATAATTTTAATAACTTCAATATTCAGGCGGATAATTGACGGATTTCAACATGCTTTAACCTACCAAACCACCGGAAAAATCGCCGATATACGCCAAAAACCATGCTCAAATTGCACAAATGACGGCGAGCACACAAAATGATCTTTGTACCACAATAAAGCGGCCCTCCCGGAGGATCCGGAAAGGCCGCCTGTGTTTTGGTCAGTATTATTTGAAGTAATCCACCGCGCCTAAGAAGAGGGGGTCCTCCCCGGAGGTGGGCAGGTTGTTGTACAGACCCGCCAGCATGCGCTCGGAGTGGCCCATGCGGCCCATGATCCGGCCATCAGGCGAGGTGAGGGCCTCAATGGCAAAGGCGGAGCCGGAGGGATTATAGCGGATGTCCATGCTGGGCTGTCCGTCAGGGGCCGCGTACTGCGCCGCCACCTGGCCGGCTTCACAGAAGGCGTCAAACTGCGCGCTGGAGCACAGGAAGCGGCCTTCCCCGTTGGAGATGGGCACCATGTAGGTGCTGCCCACCTCATAGCGGCTAAACCAGGGGGAGAGGGTGGAGGCCACACGCACCGTCACCACCTGCGACTGATGGCGGCCGATGAGGTTTTGCGTCAGCGTGGGGCTGTCCGCGTTCATGACGGCAAACTTGCCCGCGGGCAGAAGCCCTGTTTTCACCAGCGCCTGGAAGCCGTTGCAGATGCCGCCGATTAATCCTTCCCGGCTATCATGCAACTCGTTGATGGCGTCCATCACCGGCGCGCTCTTCAGCAGGGCGGTGATGAACTTGCCGGAGCCGTCCGGCTCGTCCCCGCCGGAGAAGCCGCCGGGGATAAAAAGAATCTGCGCGGAGTGGATGGCGTCTGCCAGGTCGCGGATGCTTTGCGCAACTGCTTCACCCGTTAGGTTTCGGATGAGGAAGACATGGGCATCAGCGCCTGCTTTCTGGAAGGCGCGCGCGCTGTCCAATTCGCTGTTGGTGCCCGGGAAAGCGGGGATGATGACCCTAGGCTTGGCGACGCGTATGCCCCTGGCTGTCCGCTTTTGGGGCCGGGCGATGGGCGCTATCGTATCCTCGCACGCTTTGTCAACAGGGTACACGCCCTCCAGCTTGCTGTCATACCTTTTCAGCCATTCATCAAGCAGCACCTGTTCATCCCGCCAGCTGATCGCTGGTGTCTCCTGTGTATAGCCCAGCAGGGTGCCAAGCTCCACGTCCTGCGCCATCTCCAGAATGAAGGCGCCGTAGGCATCCGCGAACAGTTCGTCCTTTGTGATGCGCTCGTCTATCTTGATGCCGATGTGATTGCCGATTGCCATTTGGGTTACAGCGTAGGCGATGCCGCCCCAGGCAGGCGCCGCGCAGGCGACAGCCTTCTTCTGCGCCAGCAGCTGCGCCACCTGGCGGTACACTGCTTGCAAAGAGCCCTCTGTGGGCAGACCATCCGCGCCAATTTCGGGCTGTATCAGCCGCACAGCGTGGCCTTTAGCCTTGAACTCGGGGGAGACCGCGCGGCGCCTGTCCGCTGCTGTCACCGCGAAGGAGATCAGCGTGGGCGGCACGTCCAGGTCCTCAAAGCTGCCGCTCATGGAGTCCTTGCCGCCGATGGCCGCGCAGGACAGGCCCATCTGCGCGCGATAGGCGCCCAGCAGGGCAGCCAGCGGCAGCCCCCAGCGGGTGGGGTCATTCATAAGGCGAGGAAAGTATTCCTGATGGGTCAGGTAGATCATCTCATAGGGCGCGCCGGCCGCGATCAGCTTGGACACCGCCTCCACCACCGCCAGGTAGCCGCCGTGGTAAGGGCTTTGCGCGCTGATGAAGGGGTTGTACCCAAAGCTCATAAAAGAGGCGGTGTTGGTGCCGCCGGGCACAGGCAGTTGATGCACCATCGCACAAGGCACAGTCCGCTTGTGCTTGCCGCCCAAGGGGAACAGGACGGTGCCTGCGCCAATGGTGCTGTCAAACAGCTCTACCAGGCCCTTTTGGGAGCAGCCGTTGAGGTCCTCCGCCTGCGCCAGCATCAGTTCAGAAAAACTGCCGCTTGGCGTGCTTTGCTCATACGCGCCTTGTTGGATATGGATGGCGGTTTGCTTGCGCGCGCCGTTTTCGTCCAGGAAACTGCGCGCCAAGTCCACAATAACGCGCCCCTCATGGCGCATCACCAGGCGCGGGCTTTCGGTTACCTCGGCCACCACCGCCGCTTCCAGGTTCTCCTGCGCCGCCAGTTCTAAAAACCGCGCTGCGTCCTTCGCCTCACAAACCACGGCCATGCGCTCCTGGGATTCGCTGATGGCCAGCTCCGTGCCGCTAAGGCCTTCATACTTCACGGGCACCTTGTCCAGGTTGATGTGAAGGCCGTCCGCCAACTCGCCAATCGCGACGGACACACCGCCCGCGCCAAAGTCGTTGCAGCGCTTAATCAAGAGGGTAGCTTCAGGGTTTAAAAACAGGCGCTGCAGCTTGCGCTCCTCCGGCGCGTTGCCCTTTTGTACCTGGGCTGCCGCTTCGCTGACGGATTCGGTGGTGTGCGCCACAGAGGAGCCGGACGCGCCGCCGCAGCCGTCCCGGCCGGTGCGGCCGCCCACTAAGATCACCACGTCACCTGGTACTGGGCGCTCCTTGCGCACATCATCAGCCTTGGCTGCGCCCAGCACCGCGCCGCATTCCATGCGCTTGGCGGTAAAGCCGGGGTGATAGATCTCCTTCACGCAGCCGGTGGGTACACCAATCTGGTTGCCGTAGCTGGAAAAACCGGCAGCGGCATTTGTGCAGATCTGCCGCTGCGGCAGCTTGCCGGGGAGGGTCTGTGCGATGGGCTGGGTGGGGTCCCCGGCGCCTGTGACGCGCATGCCGGCATACACATAGCTCCGGGCGGAGAGCGGGTCGCGGATGGCGCCGCCGATGCAGGTGGCAGCCCCGCCAAAGGGCTCAATTTCCGTCGGGTGGTTGTGCGTCTCGTTTTTAAACAGCAGCAGCCAGTCCTCCGGCCCGTTTTGCGTATCAAGGTTGATGCGGATGGTGCAGGCGTTGACTTCCTCGCTCTCTTCCACCTCCATCAGCAATCCCTGCTTGCCCAGGGCCTTGGCTGCGATGGTGGCGACATCCATTAAGGTCACAGGCTTTTTCGTGCCAATCGCCTCACGCGTCTTCAAATAATCCCGCAAAGTTTCCTCAATCACCGGGTCCTCGCAGGTGATATCGGTGATGTGGGTTAAAAAGGTGGTATGCCGGCAGTGGTCGGACCAGTAGGTGTCCAGCACCATCATCTCCGTTAAGGTCGGGTCGCGGTCCTCTTTGATGAAGTAGTCCATGCACACCCTCAGGTCATCCCTGTCCATGGACAGGCTGTATTCCTTCAAAAAGGAGGCCATCTGCTCCGGCTGCATCTTGCGAAAGCCCGTCAGCACCGGGGGTGGGGGCGGGGTGTGCGCGGTGGTTTTTAGCGTAGCGGGCAATTCAAGCGATGCTTCCCGCATCTCCACCGGGTTGATCAGGTAACCTTTGATGGCGGCGATGTCCTGCTCACTTAAGGCGCCGGTTATGGCATAGACCTTGGCACTTTTGACCACAGGCCGGTCCTTTTGCGTCTGCATCTGGATGCACTGCATGGCGGAGTCCGCCCGCTGGTCAAACTGCCCGGGCAAAAACGCCACGGCGAAGACGGTTTCTTCTTCCAAAACCTGCAGCGCTTCGCTTACCGTGTCCACCGGCGGCTCAGAAAACACCGTGTGAATGGCCTGCTCAAACTCCGCCTCACTCAAGCCTTCCACATCATAGCGGTTGATGACGCGCAGCCCGGTCAAATGGTTTAGTCCAAGGCCGGTTTGCAAATCCCTCAGCAGCGCGCGCGCTTCATGCGCCAAGCCGTCCCGTTTTTCCACATACAGCCGTTTAATCATCTTGTTGCAATCCCTTCAAGGCTTTTTGCCCAATATCTGTCCGGTAGGTTTTGTCCTTAAAATCAATGTGTACAGCCGCGGCATAGGCTGCCGCAATCGCTTCTTTTAAACTGGGTTTGACCGCCGTGACGCTCAGCACCCGGCCGCCAGCGGTCAAAAGCTGCCCATCCTGCTCCTTTACACCCGCAAAGCACACCTGCGCGTCCGTTTCGTTTGCCGTGATGGGAAAGCCGGTTTCAAACTGTTCCGGATACCCCTTGGAGGTCAGCACCAGGCAGCAGGCGGCTTCGTCCAAAAACTGGGGCTGCTCTTGTTGCAGGCTGCCATTGGAACAGGCAATCAGGTGGGCAAGCAAATCGCTTGTCAGAAGCGGCAGCACCGCCTGGGTCTCCGGATCGCCCATGCGGGCGTTGTATTCCAGCACCTTGGGGCCGTTTTCTGTCAGCATCAGGCCCACAAACAGGCAGCCCGAAAACGGGCAGCCTTCCGCCCGCATGGCGGCAATGGTGGGCTCCAGAATTTGCTTTCTTGTGTCATCCGCCAAGTCGGCAGTAAACAGGGGGGATGGGGCGATGGCGCCCATCCCGCCGGTGTTTGGGCCCACATCTCCGTCCTTTGCGCGCTTGTGGTCCATGGCGGATACCAAGGGCAGGATGGTCTGCCCGTCCGCCAGGCACAGCAGGGACACCTCCGGCCCCCTCAGCGTCTCTTCAATGATGACCTGTTTGCCGCTTTCGCCGAAGTCCGCGCCGGACAGCATGCCGGTGAGGGCTTGCTCCGCTTCCTCAACATCCTGCGCAATCACCACGCCCTTGCCGCGCGCCAGGCCATCCGCCTTGATCACCAGGGGGTAGGGCTGGGTTTTGGCATAGTCCAAAGCGGACGCCAGTTCATCAAACACCCTGAAATCCGCGGTGGGGATGCCGTATTTTTGCATTAAATTTTTGGAGAACACCTTGCTGGACTCAATCCGTGCGGCCAGCCGGTTTGGGCCAAAGCTGGGGATACCCGCCTCTGTCAGCGCGTCCACAAGGCCTGCGGCCAGCGGGTCCTCGGGCGTGACGATACAAAAATCAATGTGGTACTCCCGCGCCGTACGCACTGTTTCTTTAATATCCAAGGGGTTTCCGGGCAGCAGGATGGCTTCTGTCATGCCGGGGTTGCCGGGCAGGGCGTACACTGTGTCGCACAGGGCGCTTTTTTTGACGGCCTTGATCACCGCGTGCTCCCGCCCGCCAGATCCAATCACCAATATCTTCATTTGCACTACCTCAATGATGGAAGAGCCGCAGGCCCGTCATCGCCATCACCATCCTGCGTTCGTCACAGCAGGCGATGACCTCACAATCCCGCACCGAGCCGCCCGGCTGGGCCACATAGGTCACGCCGCTGTCCGCTGCGCGCAGGATGCTGTCGGGGAAGGGGAAGAAGGCGTCGCTGCCCAGGGAAACACCGGACAGACCGGCAAGATACTCCTTCTTTTCCTCTGGCAGCAGATAATCCGGTTCCCGCTCAAACAGCGCTTGCCACCTGCCCTCACCAAAGGCGGCTGCGCCCTCCAGCAAGAAGGCCTCGATCGCGTTGTCGCGCGCCGCGCGGCCAATGTCTGCCAGGAAGGGCAGGGCCAGCGTCTTCTCGTGGTGACGCAGATGCCACATGTCCGCTTTATTCGCGGCCAGGCGCACGCAGTGGACGCGGGATTGCTGCCCGGCGCCAATGCCAATGGCCTGCCCGTCTCTGGCAAGGCATACGGAGTTGCTTTGTGTGTATTTGAGGGTAATCAGGGCAACCAAAAGATCACGCGCGGCGTCCTCCCGCAGGGCTTTGTTTTTTGTCACAATGTTTTTGAGCAGGCCTTCATCAATCACGGCGTCGTTAAAGCGCTGGGTGAAGGTGATGCCAAAGATCTCTCGCGTTTCCATCTTCTGTGGGGTATAGGAGGGGTCAATCTGGATGATGCTGAAGGCACCCTTGCGCTTTTGGCGCAGGATGTCAAGCGCCTCCGGCGCAAAGCCCGGCGCGATGATGCCGTCGGACACCTCCCGCGCAATGATGCGCGCGCAGACGGCGTCACACGGATCGCTCAGCGCGATGAAGTCCCCAAAGGAGGACAGGCGGTCCGCACCCCTGGCACGCGCGTAGGCGCAGGCGATGGGGCTGTCGTTTAGTCCTTCAATATCTTCAACAAAAAAGGCCATTTGTGACGCAGCGGAAAGCGGCAGGCCAAGGGCCGCGCCCGCCGGGCTCACATGCTTAAAGGACGCGGCGGCTGGGATGCCGGTGGCCGCCCTTAGTGCCTTCACCAGCTGCCAGGCGTTGAGGGCATCCATAAAGTTGATGTAGCCGGGCTTGCCGTTTAAGACCGTGAGGGGCAGTTTGCCGCCCTCTTTCATCGACAGGCTGGCGGGCAGCTGGTTGGGGTTGCAGCCGTATTTCAACAGAATCTGATCCATGGTGTCCTCCTTATACTGCGTGGCGGTTAAACAGCAAAAACCTGGACGTATGCGCCGCAATATCATAAGTTCGCACGCACAGCGCCACCTTATTGTCCTTATGCAAGCTGTCCCAGACCGCGTGCGCGAAGGCTTCCGCGTCATTAGGGATGGCGATGGGCCGCGGCTCCCCGCAAAAGGAGGGGAGAGGGTTACCATCTTGAAGATAGGTGTGGATGAAGCGACCGGTGCCAGCCAGGGCAGGATAGGTATAGTAATGCCGGTCACAGGCGCTGCCCTGCGCATCCGAGGCGCGCAGCAGGCCCATCTGGATGCAGACACTCCCGCCTTCAAAACTCATCATGCCGCTGATGCGCGGGGTAAAATTGGGCGCGTCCGGCTCAAAGGCCCGCGTGTTGAGGGCGGATTCAAAGCTGCCGCCTTCCTTGAGTGATGACACAATGGTATCCGTCTGGTCGCCGTTGGTCACAATCAGGGAATGGCCCACGGTGGCGGTCGGACGGTATAAAATCAGGCTGGCATCGCGCAGTTTGGCCTCATCGTGCAGGCGGATTGTTAGCTCATCCCCCTCTTGCACAAAGACGCGGTTGCGGGAGTTATCGCTTCGGCCCATGATGAAGTAGGCAAACAGCGCCTGCTGTCCATCCGGGCTCATCCCCATCACGATGCCGCGGCCGGGGTAGGCATTGTTTTTCAGCAGCGCCGGCAGGTCCAGCAGTTTCATACTCATTTGTTTCCCTTTCTTTTACACAGAAGTTCTACCGCTTTGGGCAGCAGGATCCACTCGGCCTCTTTCATCACCCGTTTTTGCAGGGTGACCGGCGTGTCATTTTTCTTCACCTTCACGGCTTTTTGCAGCAGGATGGGGCCGCCATCGGCTTCCTCGTTCACCAGGTGCACAGTCGCGCCGGTTAATTTGACGCCGCGCGCAAGTGCGGCCTCATGCACCTTCAAACCGTAAAATCCCTTGCCGCCAAAGGCGGGCAGCAGGGAGGGGTGGACGTTCACAATGCTGTTTTCATAGGCCTTGATGAACAGAGGGCTCAGGATGGTCAAAAACCCGGCCAGCACAATCAGTTCAATCTGGTGTTCTGCCAGCACGCGCAGCAACTCCTTCTCCCAGTCCTTTGCGTCTTTGCTCTTCTTGGGAAAAGCCAGCGCCGTGATGCCCGCCTGCTCCGCGCGCGCCAGGGCATAGGCGCCCTCCTTGTCGCTGATGACCAGCGCGATGGCGCCGTGTTTGATGAGGCCCTCTTTCTGCGCGTCAATCAGCGCCTGCAAATTGGTGCCGCCGCCTGAAACAAGCACCGCAATCCTTGTTTTCTCCATCAAAAAAACCGCAGGCTCTCATCCTGTTTGATGATATCGCCCAGAATAAAGGGCGCCTCACCATGGCTTGTCAGCACCTTCATGGCCTTGTCCGCGTCCTCTTGTTGCACGGCCAGCACCATGCCCACGCCCATGTTGAAGGTGGAGAACATCTCCTTTTCGCTGATGCCCCCGCGTTTTGCCAGCAGGTCAAAAAGAGGAGGCGTCAGGATGCTCTCCCGGCGCACATTGGCGCAGTAGCCTTCCGGCAAAAAGCGGGGCAGGTTCTCATAAAAGCCGCCGCCGGTGATGTGCGCGATGCCGTGTACGCGGGCATTTTTCAACACATCCAGCACAGGTTTTACATAGATGCGGGTGGGCTCAAGCAGGGCATCGCCCAAGCTTATGCCGTTTAATTCCTCCAGCGGCATGTGTAAGTTCTGGTGCTCCACCAAAAAGACCTTGCGCGCCAGGGAGTAGCCGTTGGAGTGCAGCCCGGAGGAGGGCAGCGCGATGAGCACATCACCTTCCCTGATGGATTCCTTTTGCAGGATGTTCTCCTCATCCACAATGCCCACGGCAAAGCCGGCGATGTCAAACTCATCCACCGGGTAAAAGCCGGGCATCTCCGCCGTCTCGCCGCCAATTAAGGCACAGCCCGCCTGCACGCAGCCCTCGGCCACGCCGGCAACAATATCGGCCACGCGCTCGGGCACGTTCTTGCCCAGCGCCAGGTAATCCAGGAAAAACAGGGGCTTGGCGCCGCAGCAGATGATGTCGTTGACGCACATGGCCACGCAGTCAATGCCGATGGTATCGTAGCGGTCCATCAAAAAGGCCAGCTTCAGCTTGGTGCCCACGCCGTCCGTGCCGCTGACCAGCACGGGCTTTTTCATGCCGGACAGGTCGGGCATAAACAACCCGCCAAAGCCGCCCAGGCCGGAGAGGACACCCGGAATACGGGTGCGCTCCACGCTGGATTTCATCAATTGCACCGCGCGGTAGCCCGCGTTGATGTCTACACCCGCGTCTTTGTAATGTTGGCTGTCGGATTTCATTGCAATTCTCCTACCCTGATCAGTCGTTTGGCATAGCGGTCACGCAGCGCGTCATCTGGTATGTCGGAGGGGTACTGGCCGGAAAAACAGGCGATGCACAAATCTTCCGGGGGGATGGGCGCGGCGATCGCGCGCACTGCCTTATGGCTTAGGTAATGCAGGCTGTCTGCGCCGATGATCCCCTGAATCTCCTTGATGCTGTGCTGCCTGGCAATCAGTTTGTCCGTGGACTTGATGTCCGTCCCATAATAGCAGGGATACAAAAAGGGCGGGGAGGTGATGCGCATATGGACCTCCCGGGCGCCGGCTTCCCGCAGCAGGCGCACGATGTTTTTGCTGGTGGTGCCGCGCACGATGGAATCATCCACCAAGACCACGCGCTTGCCGGACACAACGGCGGACACGGGGTTCAGCTTAATCTTCACCATGGTGCCGCGGTCCTTGTTCTCGGGGTTGATGAAGGTGCGCGCGATGTAGCGGTTTTTGATAAAGCCGGGCCCATAGGGAATGCCGGAAGCACGGGCATAACCCACCGCGCCGTCAATGCCGCTGTCAGGTACGCCCACCACGATATCAGCCTGCACCGGGTGCTCCCGCGCCAGGATTTCACCCGCGCGGGCGCGGGCTTCGTGTACGCTGACGCCATCCAGCACAGAATCCGGCCTGGCGAAGTAGATATACTCAAACATGCAGGCCGAGCGCGGCTTTGACCCGCAATGGGTGGTGATGCTGCGCGCCCCTGTGTCGTTGAAGACCACGATCTCACCGGGGCGGATGTCGCGCACAAACTCCGCGCCCAAAACGGGCAGGGCGCAGGATTCAGACGCCACCACAAAGCCGCCCTCGGGCAGTTTGCCATAGCACAGGGGACGGAAGGCGCGCGGGCCGCGTGCCGCGATCAATTTGCGCGGTGTCATCATCACCAGGGTATAGCTGCCGTCCAAGCTGTCCATCGCGCGCTGTAGCGCTTCTTCCGTGGTGGCTGCGCTTAGGCGCTCCCGCGTAATCGCGCAGGAGATGACCTCCGCGTCGCCTGTGGTGTGGAAGATCATGCCCTGCTTCTCAAACTCTTCGCGCAGGCTGGAGTAATTGGTCAAAGCCCCGTTGTTGGCCAGCGCCAGGCGGCCTTTGCGGTGGTTGATGACCAGCGGCTGCATGTTGATGCGCCCGCGGGTGTCATCCGTGCCGTAGCGCACGTGGCCTACCGCAATCTGTCCACATCCCAGGTCCGCCAGGATGCGCGGGGTCATCACCTCGCTCACCAGCCCCGCGTCTAAATGGAAGCGGAACAGGCCGTCCTCGTTCACCGCGATGCCGCAGCTTTCCTGGCCGCGGTGCTGCAGGGCGCACAGGCCCAGGTAGCAGTCCATGGCCATGGGCCCTTTTTGGTTGCGGTAGATGCCCAGCACCCCGCATTCCTCGCGCAATTCAGGCATCCTTTATGTCCTCTGCCAAAACGCGCCGGGCAAGATCCAGCGCCTCAATCGATGCGCCCTCGTCCCACACGCGCATGTTGCCGGCGGAGATCTCGTCCATCAGCACCAGTTCCCCGCCTGCTAAGCCAAACTCGTACTTGATGTCGATCAATTCCAACTTTAGCCGGTCTAATTCCTTGGCGATCACAGCTGTGATACGCTGTGTCAAGCGCACCAGCTCCTCATAGCGCGCTTCGTCCAGGATGCCAAGGGCGGCCAGGCCTTCTTTGGTGATTAAAGGGTCGCCGCGCTCATCATCCTTGATCGTCATCTCCACATAGTCATCAAGCGGTGTGCCCGAATCGATATACGCGCCATAGCGGCGGATGAAACTGCCCACCGCGCGGCGGCGGCAAATCACCTCCAGCCCCTTGCCAAAGGGCTGGGCAGCCTTCACAACCATGGTGCCCTGATTGATATCGGCGGATGCGAAATGCGTTTTAATGCCCGCTTCTTCCAGCAAGCGGAAGAAATGCAGGGACATTTTCAGGTTGGCCAAGCCCATGCCAGAAATGGACAGTCCCACCGTATTGGCGCCCGGGTCAAACACACCGTCTGTGCCCGTCACATCATCCTTAAAACGCAGCAGCACCTGGTTATCCGGCATCTGGTAGACGTCCTTGGTTTTGCCCTTGTATAGCAGCGGGTATTGGTTCATCATTTTTTCTCCTGATCTTGCACATCAAAGCGGCGATTGATTTCCTCGTTTGTCTGGGTGACGCCCTCGGCCATCTGCGCGCGCTGGGCCATCAGTTTATCCGCCAGCGCGCTGTCTGTGATTGCCAGCATCTGCGCGCACAAAAGGGCTGCGTTGCGGCCCGCGTTGATGGCCACGGTGGCAACAGGGATGCCAGGGGGCATCTGCACGGTGGACAGCAGGGCGTCCATGCCGCCCAGGTGCCCGGACAGTGCGGGCACGCCCACCACCGGCAGGGTCGTCTGCGCCGCGGCGGCGCCCGCCAGGTGCGCGGCCAGCCCGGCGATGCAGATCAAGGCGCCAAAGCCCTCCTGCCGCGCAGAATGCGCGAAGGCCTGCAGCGTATCCGGTGTCCGGTGGGCCGAGCAGACCTTCACAACAAAGGGGATATCCAACTGTTCCAGGGTCTTGGCCGCATCCTCCGCGATGGGGAGGTCGCTGGCGCTGCCCATGAGTATCGCAATTTTCTTCATTTGTTCCTCCATTCCCGCCATCAAGGGAAATCCAGTACGCAAGCTGTAAATACAAAGCGCCGCGTCGGCAGATTCCCTAAAACGTCCAGCGGCATCCCTATTATGGTGCAAAAACCCCGCAAAAGTCAAGAAAAAGACGAACATTAATTTGTAAATTTAATTAAATGTACGGAAAATGGCGCTATCCACCAAAAAACGCCATGCGCACGGCATGGCGTGATGAAGTGATACAAATTATGGTCTTGGGCGGTTCATCCGGAAGGGGTCATAGGGCACAGTTTGATGCGGCTGCCCGGGCAAAACCGGCTCGGCCTTGGGCTTCTTCTCACTGGCAATCACCTTTAGCAGGTTGCCCACGCCGATGAGCACCAGGGGCAGCATCTTCAATTTCTGCCACAGGTTGGCGCTTAACAAATTGGTGCTGCCAAGGGAGAAGATAATCAGCAAAATCGCGATGGGAATGCTGATGATGCCGGCAATCAGCCCGCGCCGGGCGATGAGCGCGTAGAGGGAAAACAGCGCGCAGATGACCAGGAAGGCGTGGGTTTGCAGCCTTTGCCAGGGCAACCTGCCCAGATAATCCAGCCAGGTGATTTTTCCGTCCTGCACCAGGCTGTGTACCGGCATGGTCCAGGTGACCATTTCCTCATAGCGGATGGACAATTCATACACTGCCCAGCCAAGCAGCAGCAAGGCGCCCCAAAACACCATGCGCCGGCCCGTTTGCTGCAGCGTTTTCATGCGCTCAATCCTCCTTTTGTTACCTATAGTGTATGCGCGCCAAAGCGGACTGTCAATTGGCGCACTTGACGCTGTTTTCAGCCTTTGTTAAAGTGATTTCAGATTGATTCAAAGGGGGTGAGGCCGTCTTGCGGCGTACTCTTGCCATCCTGATGGCGGCTGTCATCCTTTTTTCCGTATATCCCATAAAGGCGGGCGAGCAGCAAACGCCCACCCTGCGCGCGCTGCTGGTGGCCTGTGATGATTTTATCACGCAGCCGGATACCGCACCTTCCTCCTACAACAATGTCATTGCCCTGCGCAGGGCGCTGTTGTATGACACGCGCGGCTACAGCCGCATCCGCGTCAGTCTCAATGAGGCGCTTGATAAAGAAAGCTTTGCGCAGTTGGCGGCCAGTACGTTTTCAGGCGCGGGGGATTTGGACATCAGCCTGTTTTATTTAAGCACCCACGGTTTGCAGTCAGAGGACAGGACGGATTTCATCGCCTTAATGAGCGATGGCGAGAAAGAAAGCCATCTCCATATCCACGATATATATGAAAGCCTGAAAAACATCCCCGGCGTCAAGGTAATCATCCTGGATGCCTGCTTCAGCGGTGCTGCCATCAACAAGGGGATGGATATCCCGCTGGTGCGTTCCATCTTTACAGGGCCGGATTTCAAGGTGCTCACCAGCGCCGGCGCGCAGGAGCCCAGCTTCCTGTGGACGGACGGCGCGGGCACCGTGCAGGGCGGCAGTTTCTTCTCCCACGCGCTCACAGAGGGCATCAGCGCGGAGGGCCGCTATGCCGCGGACAGCAACCAGGACGGGCTGATCACCCTGCAGGAGCTGTACGCCCATCAGCTGCTGGCTTACGGCGCTTCCACGCCGCAGGTTTACCCGCAGCAGGATGATTTTGTGATCTTCGCCTACCGTACACCCTATACGGTGCCGCGCTCACGGCTGGTGACGCGGCTATTGCCAGAGTCCGCCATTATAAGGGAGGCAGGCGAACCGATTCAATTTTCCTACACTTTAAACCGGGACGCCCGCCTGGCCTACCAATTGGTATATATGGATCAGGGAGAATGGCAGTTTCAAACCCCGCAAAGCATCGCGGACATGGGCCGCGGGGACGGCATTGTGCTGGCCGGGCGCAAGGAAATCTCCTTTGAGATCGCGGAGGGCATGCAGGATTTGTCCGGCTATTTGCTGCTGATGCTGATCACCGTGTTTGAGGACCGTTCCCGCCCCCTGGCCTGTGTGCTCACCAGCGTGCAGACGCAGCAAAATGACCCGCTGCTGCGGGTGGACAGCGCGCCTTCCTTCACGCCCGGCATGGGGGAGGAAGCTGCCTTCGTCCTGCGCCACACCGGCGCTGTGGAATACACCGCCCGCATCCTCAATGAGGAGGGCCAGACAGTTGCTTATCTGCAGCTTAACCAGATGAGCCGGCCGCTGCACTTAAAGGAGGAGGGCAGCACGCTGTTCTGGGATGGCAAAACAAGCGCTGGCGCGCAAGCGCCAGTGGGCAAATACCGCCTGCAGGCTGCAGCCTACGCAGGCGGGCAGAAATATGAAACCTTCAGCGACTGGGTTCAGCTATATGAAACGCACGCAAAAACGCTGCCATGAGCCGGTTCGCGTACCTTCGCGTGCTTCGTATCCTAAAACTCGATGCCTTTGCGAGCGCTGATGCCCTCATTGAAGGGATGCTTCACCGCCTCAATCTTGCTGACATAATCCGCCTTGTCAATCAGCGCCTGGGGCGCGTAGCGCCCGGTTACCGCGACATCCCCATACTGCAGCGCGCAATCAATGAGCGAGATGGCCGCGTCCAGCGTCACCAGCTGCATGGTCAGCGCGACGTTTAACTCGTCCAGCACCGTCAGCGCGGGCTTCATTTCTTCTATCTTCACCTTCATCCGCTCCACAGACGCCAGGTGTTCCTGCCTGGTTTCTTCCTGCTGATCGGGCGTAAGTCGGCCAAAGAAGCCGCGCAGCTTGGCGCTGTCAAAGATGTACGCGTCCTCAAACCGGCGCAGGGCGGTCAGCTCCGCTGATCTGCCGTCCTTCATGAACTGCGCGATAAAGACAGGCTGCTTGTGGCCCAGCATGCGCAGGGCCAGGCCCATGGCGGTGGTGGTTTTACCCTTCCCATCGCCTGTGTAGACATGCATCAGGTGCTGTGACATGCTATCCCTCCGGTTTGTTTGTGTTTATGCTGTCAGACATCGTTTATATTGTAAGGCATCCTGCCGTCATCTGTCAGGGTATACTTTCATTGTATACAACCAATTTACAACAAGGAGGATGCCCATGAGCGTTTATGATTTTACCGTCCGCGACATCCGTGGGAGGGAGGTCTCCCTGGATGAGTACCGCGGCAAAGTGCTGTTGATTGTCAACACCGCTACCCACTGCGGCTTTACCCCGCAGTATACAGCGCTGCAGGAATTGTATGAGCGCCACAGGGACAAGGGTTTTGTGGTGCTGGACTTCCCCAGCAATCAGTTTGGCAAGCAGGCGCCCGGCAGCAATGAGGAGATCCAGCAGTTTTGCATCGCGCGCTTTGCCCTCACCTTTCCGCAGTTTGAAAAGGTGGACGTCAACGGTAACGACGCCAGCCCGCTGTTTGTCTACCTCAAGGAAAGCCTGCCCGGCATCATGGGGGATGCCATCAAGTGGAACTTTACCAAGTTTTTAATCGGCAAGGACGGTGTCCCTGTTAAACGCTACGCGCCGCAGACAACCCCGGAGAGCATTGAGGAGGACATCCTCGAGCTGCTGTGATCTCAGTCTGCTGGGACGGGTTTTTCTGCCCGCGCCCAGTTGATGATCATCCGTTCGTGCGAGGTTATCTTGATGTACTCGCCCTTTTGCCAGTCCGGCAGGGGCAGGTTGGCGTCCCAATAGTAGCTGCGCTCGTCCAGCTCTTCTTTCACGGTGTCCGCGCGCATGGTAACCGGGTAAAATTTCACGCCCTCGCGGGTGACAGTCTGCAAATTCTCAATGATATCAAAAGCAGCCACATCATCACGGCTGCGGCCGTACAGGGCGTTCATCAAAAACTGCCGGTAGCGCCGCACCGGCAAAATCAGCATCACCAGGGAAAACAAAACCACCGCGCACAGCAGCGCGAACATCAGGCTGGTAAGCCACTCAATGCGCAGGATAAAACTATATACCACAAGCCCCAGCAGCAGGATTTCCGGAATCAGCCAGAAAAGCACGCGCCGCTTGAGTTGTTTGTTGATGGCATCCAAATCATGTTGTGTGTACATCGCAATCCTCCTGCTGACATACTACCCCAGGACCCTTTGATTGTAAATCCATGGGTCTATTCTATTTGTTAAAATGATGTTACAATATGGGCAAATCACTCAGGAGGGCTGGCATGGAAGCGGTCATCAAGACCCATCAACTCACCAAGCGGTACCGCCGCGCGCGCGGCATCACCGATCTGGACATCACCGTCAACAAAGGGGATATCTACGGCTTCATCGGCTCCAATGGCGCGGGCAAGTCCACCACCATCCGTGTGCTGCTGGGGCTGATTTACGCCAACGCCGGGCGCGCGGAGGTCTTTGGCCTTGATGTGCGCCGCCATAAACGGGAGATCTTGTCCGACATCGGCTATATCCCCTCTGAAGCTTCCTACTACCCCGGCATGCGGGTGTGGGATGCCCTCAAGATGGCCGGCCAGTTTCGGCGCCGTGACTGCGCGCTGGAAGCCCGGCGTGTCTGCGGTGCGCTCTCCCTTGACATGAACCGCAAAATTGACGAGCTGTCCTTTGGCAACAAAAAGAAGCTGGCCATCGCGCTGGCGCTGCAGCACAAACCCTCGCTGCTTATTTTGGATGAGGCAACCAGCGGCCTGGATCCGCTGGTACAAAAGGCCTTCTGGGATTTGATGATGGACCGTCACCGCGCGGGCGCCACCATCTTTTTGTCCAGCCACGTCCTGTCGGAAGTCCAGCAGCACTGCACCCGCGCTGCCATCATCCGCGAGGGCAAGCTGGTGGTGGAGGACAGCGTGGAGGCGCTCTCCCGCTCCGCTGCCAAGCGTGTCACCCTGCGCGGCTGCGACGACCTGCCGGCGGATTTCCCGGGCGCGCTCAACATCACCAACATCAATCACAACACCAGCTTTCTCTTCCAGGGGGATTATAAAAAGCTGATGCGTGATTTACAGGCGGTTGAGTTTTCGGATCTAAGCATCACAGAGCCGGACATGGAAGAGATCTTCCTGCATTTTTACGAGAAGGACGGTGAGCAGAAATGACCGTGTTGCGCAACGAGATCCGTTTTCACTGGAAGGGTACGCTCATCTGGTCGTTTTCCCTGTCCTTTTTTGCCATCCTGGCCTTGACGCTTTACCCGCAGGTGGCCAACTACTCCGGCATGTTTAACGCCATGGTGGAGCGCATGGGCATCCTGGGGCAGATGTTTAACCTGCAAAACATGGACATGTTTGAGTTCATGAACTACTACGGCCTGGAAAATGGCAACTTCCTGGGCTTGGGCGGCGGTATGTTCGCGGCGATCACCGCGATGAACATCGTCGCGCGGGAGGAAAGCCGCCACACGGCGGAGTTTTTGTTTCCCCACCCCATCAACCGCACCACCGTTCTTGTGCAGAAATTCATCACCATGCTGCTGCAGATTCTGGTGCTCAACGCCATCTTTATCATAGCCGGGCATATCGGCGCGGGGCTCATCGGCATGCACTTCCCGCAAAAGCGCTTTACAGATTTCCATCTGTCCCTGCTCATGATGAACCTGCAGGTGGCGGTGCTCTGCTTTGGCATCTCCTGCTTCAGAAAACGCGACAGCGTGGTGCCGGGCCTGGGTCTGGTGCTGGCGTTTTACTTTGTCAACCTCTTCATCAACATCAACCGCGAGGTGGCAACCTTCAAGTATTTTACGCCCTATTACTACACAGATATCGGCCGCATTACCTCAAACGGCGGCCCGATGTGGGAGGCCATCGGCCTGGGCTTTATCGTGCCCGGATTGATTCTTATCCTGGGCATCCTCTATTATTCCAGAAAAGACCTCGCGATTTAAGCGAAGAAGGAGCAAACATGGCACGGCTTGAACGGCATTTTCAGGGCGATTTTTTACACCTGCTGGGCTACATCCACGAGGGTGTCATCGGCGGCTCCATCTCCGCCTCCTATGAGGACGGCAGCGATTGGCAGGATGGCAGCACCCGTGTCGCGGTACGCGTATATGAGCGCTACAGCTGGGTTGGCAGCAACAGGGTCAGCATGTCCGTTACCCTGGTGGGCAACGGCAACAACCTGTTTTTGTCAGCCATCACCTCCGGCGGCTCCCAGGCGATGTTCTTCAAAATCAACCGCTTCGGGGAGGATAGCTTCTTAGGCAAGCTGGACACCTTGCTATCAGGTTACCGGGGCTAGTTTTCTACAATAAAAGACACCGTCTGCAGTTCATCAGGCGGTGTCTTTTTATGTGCGAAGTTATTGTGCGGGGATGATAAACCGGTCTGGGTAGTCCTGCTCGCTGTCCGCGTTGATGGCGGCCAGGATGCGCGCCTTGTCCTCCCCAACGGCTGCCACGGGGCGGAAATCGTTGTGTGGGCGGATGCCGGAGGTGATGACGGGGATTAACTGCACACGGGTTTCCTTCAGCTGTTTGCCTTCATACACCAATTGAATCTGTGCCATCAGCCCGTCAAAGGTGGACAGCTCCAGGTTGCCGCCAAACACCAGGTTGCCCAGGGAGTAAAAGATCAAGCCGCCCTTGTATTGTTCAATCCCCTGTACCACATGGGTGTGGTGGCCGATGACCAGGTTGGCGCCGGCGTCAATCGCCGCGCGGGCGATCATCGTTTGGATCTCGTTGTGACTGGTTTCATACTCAATGCCAAAGTGGCAGGTGTAGACGATATAATCCGCGCCCATGCGCTTGAGCTCTTCAATTTCATCCGCTACGCGCTTGTGGTTTTGGTGGAAGACGGTTTCCCGGATGCCGCCAAAGCCAATCTTGATGCCGTCCTTCTCGTGGACATACAGCGCGCTGTAGCCGGCAAAGGGGACACCGGCCGCGCGCAGCGCGTTGCGGGTGCTGTTCTTGCCGTCTTGCCCGTAGTCCACAAAGTGGTTGTTGGCGATGTTCACCAGGTCTATGCCGCCCAGTTTCAAGATGTTGGCAAACTCGCTGGGCCCGCGGAAATTGTGCAGCCGCTGGTTAAAGCCCTTGCGGGTATCCTGCAGCACGTTTTCCAGGTTGACCATGCTGATGTCATCCGCTTGCAGGATGTCAGAAAGCCCGGAGAAGGGCCAGGCCATGCCGTGCTGTTCAATGACGCTGTGGAAGGATTCGGGCTTGTTTTTGCTGTGCTCCTCACTGCCCAGCACACAATCCCCGCCAAAGGTCATGGCGATCAGGGTGCTGCCCTCGGGCAGGGGTGCAGAAAGGTCCGCCGCAGCCACCACCTGGAAGGAAGGAGCCTGCTCATTGGCGGCAGGCTCACTTGTGCTTTCGGGTTCTGTATCCATTTCCGGCTCATCTTCAGTTATATCAGTGAGGGCGTCCTCCATCAGCGCGTCCTCTGCTGTCTTCTGCGCCTGCTCGCCTTCCGGGCGCAGGTTGTCTTCAGACGGCAGCACCAGCAGCTTGGTATTGCGCGGTAGGTTGGCGTACAGCCACCAGGCGTTCAAATCCTGTTCGTTTAGGTCATGCTGCACGCGCACACAGCCATGGGACGCGAACTGCCCCAAACGCTCCGTCTGGAAGCTGTAATCGCGCTGGCCGTTTTTGATGCGGTAGCCAGAGCCATGCAGCAGGTTGCCGCCGTCAATGCGCATGGCGTACTCATAGCGGATGCCCTCGCTGGGGAACTCCGCCACGCGGCTTTTGGTCAGGAAGGCGCCGGGCACCGTATCAAAGGAGTTGACGCCCGGGGGCACATAAATGCCTGTGCTGATCTTCAAGGTGCCCAGTTTTTTGCCCCGCTCATACACGCTGATGGTCTGCGCGTTCTTGTCAATCAGCAGGCCATAGCGGTCATAGGGGGTGATGGTTTTTAAGCGGTTGTCGGGGATGTAGCCGGTCATCCATTTGCCGTCACCATGCCGCGCGGCGCGGATTTTGAGGAAGCCGTCAGGGCCTGTCTCCAAAATCTCCACCCCGGCGGACTGCCCGTGCATCATGCCGACCACCTGGGATTTTGTGCTGGGCTCGGCGTACACGCGCTGGTGCTGGGAAGCGCCGATGTCAATGATCGTAATCGGTGCCATCATGGCTGCCCAGACGCTGGCGTCATCCATGCTCTCGGGCAAAAAATGGCCTTTTTTGGTCACCTCAATGCCCGGCGGGTTGGCGGGTTCCTCCGTCAAAACGAAGGGCCGCTTGATTGGTTCCTGCTGGGAACCCTGCGCTTCAAACAGGAAATAGTACTTCCCGGCGGGCGCGGGCTTGCCGGCGATGGTTTTATCCCAACGGTAGGCATGGGGCAGGGCGTCCTTGCGTATAAATGATCTGCGAAAGAGGGGTTTGTCATCCTCACCCTCCCGGTACAGGCTTACAATCAGGGTGCCAGCCCTGCTTAGCTGATGATCAGCGTACAGGCTTTCCTCATCGTGAATGGACATGCTGTCGCGGGACAGGACCACATAGCTGATGCCCGCGGCTGGCTGCATCACACGGAAAGCGGCTGTCGCTTCCAGTTTTTCATTCCCAGTAACAAGCTGCGCCTGCAGCTGCGCTTCGCCCCGCAGCAGCGCTTCGTCATTGATGGACAGGCCGGCAAACGGAAGGGTTAAGCTGCCCTTTTGCACAGGCTGTTCTTTGACAATCAACAGCCGTTTGCCCTGTACCTGGGCGTGAATGGTCAAGATGCCATTTTCGGGCAGATCAAGGGCGATGGCTTCATTCCGATAAGGCCGTATCTGCGCGGGCAGGCTGACTGTGAAACCAGTATCTGCTGCGCTTATCGCTGGCAGAGTGGTCAGGATGAGCCCAATCATCAAAGCTGACGCCAACAGCGTCGTCAATCGTGTTTTCATTTTTTCATCTTATTGCAGGATGATGTTCCTGTCAAACCGTATAGAAAAACCGCCCCGTGTGAGGCGGCTTTGTGCGTAGAAATATTTATCCGCGCATCTGGGCGAAGCAGTCGCTGCAGTAGACGGGACGGTCATCCCGGGGCAGGAAAGGCACCTGCGTGTCCGCGCCGCACTGGGCGCAGATGGCGTCGTGCATTTCGCGCGGGCCATTGTTGCGGTTGGCCTTGCGGGTCCTGCGGCACTCCTGGCAGCGGGTGGGCTCGTTCTGGAAACCCTTTTCCGCGTAAAACTCCTGCTCGCCAGCGGTAAACTGAAATTCGCTGCCGCAATCACGGCACACCATGGTTTTGTCCTGATACATGAATTGGAAACCCCCTCAAAAAATAGGTTGAACCCCGCTGACCTGGTCTTTGCCCCCACACCCGCCGGCTGGAGTTTTGCTCAGCGCGTTTGCGCCCTACGCTGCTCTCTCGGGCTTGCGCCCGGCCGGACTGACATCTAGATCGCACCATGCTCACCGGCGTTTCGCCGGCTTACGTGGGCCGTTTTGCCTGCGACTGGCATCGGCTTTCAACCACAGACCGTGGCTCAACCATGGTCATTATACGGCGGCGTTTGCACGAATGCAAGCATCTTTGTAAAGATACCGAACTTACTGGTTCAAGCCTTGATGGGCCGGCCCTTTTGCGCCTTGGCGTTAGCTCGCTTTATCGGAGGTAGACTGCGGCTTTTGTCATACGATTGCTCAATCACCAAAGCGGTGATACACTGCGAAGAGGAGGGATTATGCCGCATTTTGGAAACTACACCAAGACTGATTTACGGGATATCAGCTGGTATGATCAGGTCAACCAGGGGCAGCTGCACCGCGAAGCCGCGCGCTTTGGACTGGAGTTGGCCCAGCTGTCCTACGACTTTGAGGCAGGGCCCTGGCTGTCGGCCGGCTGGACGGACATGGTCATCCAGGTGGACAGCCGGTTGATCTCCGGCGTGCGCCTGCGGGAGGACGTGGGCGCGTGGCGGCAGGGCATTTTCAACGCCATCCTGCCCAAATTGGCCCGCGGGCTGACCAATCTTACCAACCCCATCGCGGATATAAAAAGTTACCTGCAGCCGGACATCCAGCTGCACACCGGCAAGGCGGTGGTGATGATCAGGGAGCATGCGCCCTTGCGCTTCACCATCGCCATTGGCTTTATGGGCACCGGCAGAAGGCCGCAGGACTGGGCTAGCAACATGCGCCTGCAGCGGGAAGGGCACTTCCACGAAGGGTTTTTTGACCTTGCCGCCCAGTTTG
Source organism: uncultured Christensenella sp. (assembly GCA_964346355.1). Lineage (GTDB taxonomy): Bacteria > Bacillota > Clostridia > Christensenellales > Aristaeellaceae > UBA6115. The sequence continues at coordinate 57,872 of CAYFUH010000007.1, forward strand.
AAAGCAAGGAGGCGGAGATCCGCTTTCCAAGCGCCGCGCAAGCGCTGGGTCTGGAGGATTTGACGCTGAAGGATGTGCTGGAAGCTTGCAAGCAGCCGGACAGTCCCTTTCGGGTCCTTGCTGCGGGACACAGCCAGGGCGCGGCGGTACTGCAGATATGGACGCACCAAAAGCTCAAAGCCGGTGTGCAAAAACAGCACCTGCTGGGCTTTGGCTTCGCCTCGCCCTCTGTCGCGATCGATCTGCCCCAGGATGAGCTCCTCTGCCCGCTGACACATTATTTAGTCGCGGATGATCTGATCCCCAGGGTGGGGCTGCGCGATCACCTGGGCGTCAGCTACCTGTTGCGAGGCGATGCAGTGTTTCAGGAGGTCTGCTACGGCGAATACCGCGACAACCCCCTGTTTATTGAAACCTTGGCTTTGCTGAATAGCCTGCAGGATACCCAGCAGGGCCTGCTGTTCGCGCTGGCCTTTTTGGATTCCCTGCGCGCGCAGCCGGCCAAGGCAGTTGCCGCAGCCCTGGCCGTGTTTGTGGACCACACCGTGTATGACCTGCCTGCCTTAACAGAGGAATGGACGCGCAGGCTGCTGCGGTTTACCATCATGGGCTTCCAGCATTACTATCAGGATGCGGCAGGCCAGGAAGCCAACCCGGAGGACATCAAAAAGATGGGGGAGAAGGTGCATGCCCTCATTGAGCGCTTCGGTACGGTGGCTCTGGCGCGGATGATCCTCAAAACCCTGTTTTTGACCCACTCCCTGGTCGGGCCGGATATGGTGCTGGCTGATCATGCGCCCTATTCCTACCTGGTGGTGCGCGCCTTTGACCAGCTGGTGCGCCTGCCCGAGCCCGAGGAGACAGCATCAGGGGCTAAATCGGCCAATAACGAGGGGGAACCTTCGTAATACACGCAGTAAGCGCGCTGTTTGGTTTTTCTTGACAGCCGCTGCCTGCTGGGCTATAATCACGTTTGCTGCCATGCGGTCGTGGCGGAACTGGCATACGCGCACGTTTGAGGGGCGTGTGGTGAAAACCGTACGAGTTCAAGTCTCGTCGACCGCACCAT